>NZ_JBIVOX010000002.1:521768-709813 GCF_044754345.1 Streptomyces sp. NPDC093094
ACACAGCCCGGACGGCTGGGAGGCCAACCACGCCGTACCGGCCCGCCTCGCGGAACACCGCATCCCCTGGCGCCCCTGAAAGCGCACGGCCCCGCCGCTGCGGTGGGTGAATCCGTCCCCCGAGGGCCCTCTTGCGCCCCCGCGGGACAATGGAGGGTGGTCCGCCCCCAGGCGCGCCATCGGACACGTACGAGGAGGACCTGACATGGCGGAGCCCACGCCGCGCCCCCACGAGCCGCGGCTACGCCCCGCGCCCCTGCTCTTCGAGCCCGCGGAGGCCGCCGGGGACCCGGAGCACTTCTTCGACCTGGAGTCGATCGACGACCCGCGGGCGCTGCTCGCGCGGGCGACGGAGCTGACACAGGCATTCCGTGCGGCGGCCGACCGGGCGATGGAGTTCCAGGCGATCGCGGCGGCCCAGCTGGCCGACCCGCGGCGCTTCGACCGGCTGACGGACGCGGAGATCGCGGAGCGGGCCGAGTGGACCGAGGACTATGCCAAGAAGATGGTCGAGTTCGGCCGGGACCTGCAGCGCGGCGAGAACGGCCTGGGCCGCGCCGAGCAGATCTGAGCCCCGCGCCCGCCTGGCATATGCCAGGCGGGCGGGCAAGATACTCCTCTCCACCCCCGTCTGTCCCGGATTCCGGCAACCCAGGGAAACCGGGTGTTCACACCCGGTACTTGTGGGTGGCATGAGCAGCTTTCGGAACGAACCGCACTCCGGTCTCCTCCCCGAGGGCCACGGCAGCACCGGCCTCACCCCGGACGGGGCCGCCTGGCTCGCCTCGGCAGGAACGTATCCGCGCAGCACGCTCGCGCTCTGGGAGGAGCGCCCGGACACACCCGCGGTCCTGCCCTGCGGCACCGCGTTCGACGTGGTGAGCGCCCCGGCGATGTTCGGCCGCAGGATGCTGGACCGGCTGTGGGACGACGGGCCCGGCTCCGGTCCGGTGGCGGCGTACCGCGGACGCATCCTGCTGTTCGCCGCGCCCGGCACGGCCCAGCGTCTGCCGTCGCTGCTGACGTGGGAGGAGTTCGGCTCCCGCGGCCCGGACGGCCGTACGGCGGCGGTCCCGCCCCTGCTCTGCCACGGCACCGGCGACGCCGTGACGGTCCCCGCGCCCGTCGGCGGCCCCGGTGCCCAGGGCCCGCTCGACTCCCGCTGGCTCGTCGCCCCCGACACCCGGCACCCCTGGCTGCCGGGCCCGGAGGTGCTGCTCTGGGCGGCCGTGCGGGCGGCCCGCGCGGCCGTGCGGATATCGATTTTTCCTCCCGCCGATCAGGATGCTAAGGTCTACGACGTCAGCAGGCGCCGCTAGCTCAGTTGGTTAGAGCAGCTGACTCTTAATCAGCGGGTCCGGGGTTCGAGTCCCTGGCGGCGCACAGCTAACAGGTCGCTGACCTGCAATGAGCACCCTCGGTTCTCCGAGGGTGCTCATTCGTCTGCCCGGCTCCGTTCTCAGGCCGGGACGATCTTCACCGTCCAGGCCCCCGCCGGGGTGCGGCCCTCGACCTCCACCCGGACCCCCTCACCGGGCACGGTGAAGCTCTCGCCGACGCCGACGGGCGCGTCCGCGAGGGGCGGATAGACGGAGTTCTCCCAGCACGCCTCGGTGCGCGGGTGCGCGTCGACCACCTCGACCGGGCCGCTGCCGGACGCGGCCGAGCTGCTCACCCGGTACACCAGCACTCCCGACCGGCAGGCGTCCTCGTCGTTGCCGAGCCGGCCGCGCGCCTCGAAGGCCAGCACGCTGTCCCGCCCGGTGCGCACCACCGCGAGCTTGGTGCCGCGGCCGAGCCCGAAGGACGGCGCCCCGGCGGCTCCGGTCACCGTCACCCCGGGGCCCGCCCCGAGCGGCTCCAGCGTGAGCCGGGCCGGATCGGGGCCGGGCACGCAGACCACCTGGCGCGGATCCAGCCAGCCCAGCTTCCACTTGTGCCAGCCGAAGAGATCCGGGGCGAGTCCGAACTGGCTGCCCATCAGGTCCCAGTCACCCACATGGGTGTCCCAGTCACCCTCGCCGTCGACGGGGCGGTGGTAGAGGTCGGGCAGGTCGAAGACATGCCCGGTCTCATGGGCGAGGACGAGCCGGTCCGGCGGATGCCTCTCGAACACGGTGACGAAGCGGCGGATGTCCGTGCCGTCGGCCCGCAGCGGCACGTTCAGGTTGACCACCTTGGTGGCGTCGGAGTCCACGCCGGGCGCGTCCGGGTCGGCGACGAAGTACACGATGTCGTACGCGGAGAAGTCGACCCGTTCGTCGGCGACGGCGAGGGCGTCGCGCAGGTAGGCGGCCCGGTGGACGGCGTTCCAGTCGCGCCGTATGGCGTACGCGGTGGAGGGGCGGGGCATGGTGAGCCACGTGCGCAGCGGCTTCGGGCGCAGGGTGAACCTGCCGTAGGAGGCGCGCGCGAAGAAGTCGCTGGTGGCGGGGAAATGATCGGCCGTCAGCTGGTCGGGGGTGGTGAGCGGGGCGGAGTCCGGGAAGGACAGGAAGATCAGCACGGCCTTGAGCTCACGGGCCGGCCTCGGATAGACGGCGTTCCAGGTGTCGACCCCTTCGGAGTGATGGACGTCGGTGCGCTCCAGGGCGCACGGGGAGGCCGAGAAGGGCTCGGCGACGGAGGGGGCGCCGATGAGGGAGGTGGCGGCGAGCGCCGACATCGTGGTGAGGACGGCCGCGGTGCTGCGCAGTCGAAGGCGCGGGAACTGACGCGGCACAGGGACCTCCGGATGCGGTTCGGGCACCCCCGCGCCGCGCGGCGCCGGGAAGCGGACTCCACATCCAGCTTGTACGACTTTAATGCTATATGTCCTATTTGCCTGCATCGGACGAGTGAGCAGCCCCTGGCCGCATCGGCGACACCCCCGAACCGCTCACGGTCCGTCACAATCGGTCGGTCGCAGAAGAAACCCGTCCAGCCAGGGCAGAAACGATCCGTCAGAAAGGCGGGTGATATCGCGGTGCACGGGGGACACTGGAGAACGGCTGGAAGGGCCAGAAGGCAGCCTCTATGATCGGCACACTTTCCTGACACTTCCTGCCCGGACAGAGATCGAGCAGAGACCCAGCAGATCGAGTGCACTGCGGGAGCGAGCGGTGAGCGGAACGTCCGAAGGGTCGACACCCGCGGCAGACCTCATCCGGCCGGCCGTCACAGAGAGTGATCACGAAGCATCTCGTCGTACCGGCGCCGAGGCCGTCGGCGCGAGCGACTCCTTCCGGTCCGCGTTCGCCTCGGCCCCGCTGGCGATGGCCGTCGTCGACCGGGACGGACTGGTCGTGAACGCCAACGACGGTTTCGCCGCCCTTTTCGGGACGCCCGCGCGCCCGCCGGCCGGACAGGTCGCCGCCGACCTGGTCGACCTGACCTCCGACGGCCGGACCTGGCACGCCTACCGCGAGGTGCTGCGCGGCCGCCGCGCCCGGCTGCGCTGCACCCGCCGGGTCAAGCACCCCGACGGGCACGCGGTGTGGGTCCAGGTCACGGTGTCGCCGCTGGAGGAGGGCGACGAGGGCGTACTGCTGTCCGTCAGCGACATCAGCGCCCGCCGTGAACTCCAGGCGCGGCTGCGGCACTTGCAGATGCACGACCCGGTCACCCGGCTGCCCAACCGCACCCTGTTCTTCGAGCGCCTGACCGCGGCTCTGGAAGCCGTGCCGGAGGAGCGCGGCGGCACCGGCCGGGTCGGCCTGTGCTACCTGGACCTGGACGGCTTCAAGGCGATCAACGACACCCTCGGCCACCGGGTCGGCGACCGGCTGCTGGCCGCCGTCGCCGAACGCCTCACCCGCTGCGCCGACGAGGCCGGGTACGCCCGCGCGGGCGCTCCCCTGGTCGCCCGGCTCGGCGGCGACGAGTTCGCCCTGCTGGTCGAGGACTCCACCGGCACCGACCAGCTCGCCGACCTCGCCGAGTCCGTGCTCGGCGCCGTGCGTGAGCCGTTCGACCTCTCGGGCCGCCGGCTGTCGGTCAGCGCCTCCGTCGGCGTCGTGGAGCGGCTCGCCGCCGACGCCACGGCGACGGGGCTGATGCAGGCCGCCGACACGACGCTGTACTGGGCCAAGGCCGACGGCAAGGACCGCTGGACGCTGTTCGACCCCGAGCGCAACGCCCACCGCATGACCCGCCAGGCCCTCGCCTCCACCCTGCGCCCCGGCATCGAGCGCGGCGAGTTCCGGCTGGAGTACCAGCCGCTGGTCGGCATGGCGGACGGCCGGCTGCGCGGGGTGGAGGCGCTGGTGCGCTGGGACCACCCGCAGTTCGGCACCCTGACGCCGAATCGGTTCATCGGACTGGCGGAGGAGGACGGCGCGATCGTGCCGCTCGGCCGGTGGGTGCTGGCCACCGCCTGCCGGCAGGCCCGCCGCTGGCAGCTCGAACACCCCGGCGAGGAACCCCTGTTCGTCAGCGTCAACGTCGCCGTCCGCCAGGTGTGGGACTCCGACCTGGTCACGGACGTGCGCCGGATCCTCGCCGAGACCGGGCTCGCCCCGGGACTGCTCCAGATCGAACTGACCGAGTCGGCCGTGATGGGCTCCGCCGGACGTCCTCTCCAGGTCCTCCAGGCCCTGAGCGCCATGGGCGTACGCCTCGCGATCGACGACTTCGGCACCGGCTACTCCAACCTCGCCTATCTCTCCCGGCTCCCGGTGGACGTGCTGAAGCTGGACGGCTCCTTCGTGCGCGGTTTCCAGTACGAGGGCGAGGGCGCACCGCCGAACCCCGCCGACGAGGTGGTCGTCGAGGCGATGATCCAGCTCGCCCACCGGCTCGGGCTGACCGTCACGGCGGAGTGCGTGGAGACGTCGTCGCAGGCCGAGCGGCTGCGGCGGATCGGGTGCGACACCGGCCAGGGGTGGCTGTACTCGCGGCCGGTGCCGCCGGACCGTATCTCCGGGCTGCGGGTGGGGACGTCCTGCGCGGGCTGACCGGTCCGCCGCCCGCGGCCCCGGAGCGGCCCCGCTACGCCGCGGGCAGGCCGTAGGCGTCGGCGATCAGCTCGTAGGAGCGCAGCCTGACCTCGCCGCTGTGGGCGTTGGCGGTGAGCATCAGCTCGTCGGCGCCGGTGCGCTTGTGCAGTTCGTCCAGGCCCGCGCGGACCTCGTCGGCGGTGCCGTGGACGACATTGGCGTTCCAGGAGTCCATGAACTCCCGCTCCAGGGGGCTGAACGCGTACGCCTCCGCCTCCTCCGGTGTCGGCACCAGGCCCGGACGTCCGGTGCGCAGCCGGATCATGTTCAGCGCGGCGGCCCTGACCTGGCGGCGGGCCTCCCGCTCCTCGTCGGCGGCGAGCGCCGAGACACCGATCAGCGCGTACGGCTCGTCGAGCACCGCGGACGGCCGGAACGACTCCCGGTACAGGTCGAGCGCGGGGACGGTGTTCTGCGCCGAGAAGTGGTGGGCGAAGGCGAAGGGCAGCCCGAGCGCTCCGGCCAGCCGGGCGCTGAACCCGGAGGAGCCCAGCAGCCAGACCGGCGGCCGGTGCGGGGACTGCACCCCGCCGGGCGCGGTCGCCTGCACCGGGCCGGGGACCGCGTGGATGCGGCGGTAGGGATGGCCGTCGGGGAAGTCGTCGTCGAGGAACCGGACCAGTTCGGCGAGCTGCTGCGGGAAGTCGTCGGCGCCTTCGTTCAGCGAGTCGGAGCGGCGCAGGGCCGCCGCGGTGGCGCCGTCGGTGCCGGGGGCGCGGCCGAGACCGAGGTCGATCCGGCCGGGGGCCATCGCCTCCAGGGTGCCGAACTGCTCGGCGATGACCAGGGGGGCGTGGTTGGGCAGCATGACGCCGCCGGAGCCGAGCCGGATGCGGCCGGTGTGCGCGGCGAGATGGGCGAGGATCACGGCCGGGGAGGAGGAGGCCACCCCGGGCATGGAGTGGTGCTCGGCGACCCAGTAGCGGTGGAAGCCGCGGGACTCCGTCAGTGTGGCGAGCCGCACGCTGGTGCGCAGGGCGTCGGTGGCGGTGCGGCCGGAGCCGACGGTGACGAGGTCCAGCACGGAGAGGGGGACGGGGGCACTGCCCCGGGTCGTTCCTCGGATCTCGTCCGCCGTCATCGGGAGCCTCCTGCTCGTCGCCGTGTCCTGCTCGGCCGCACCACCGGGCCTCGCCGCCGGTCCTTAACAGGAGACTGTCTCCGTTTATTCCCCCGGGTCCGTCCGGTGCGCGGGGAGCTCAGACCTGGACGACCGGCTCCCTGGTGAACAGGGCGCCCAGCCTCGGCGCGTTCACCCTGCGGTCGGTCAGACGCAGGCCCTCCCACACGGTGACCTGGTGGGCGGTCAGCAGGGGTTTGTCCAGGGAGCGCTCCAGCGCGGGGAGGTGGGCGACCGTGCTGAGGCCGGTGTCCGGGAGGAGGATCGCGTCGGTGCCGGGGGCGTCGGCGGCGCGGGTCAGGGCGAGGAGACGGGCCTCGTCCCCGGCCTCCTCGCCGGCCGCGGCGCCCGCGCTGTGCACGGCCGTCACCTCCAGGCCGCCCGCGCGCAGGAACGCGGCGAACTGCTCGGCGGCCTCGCGCGGACCGGGCGCGGCGACGGCGACCCGGCGGGCCTCGATCTCGGCCGCGGCGTGCACGAAGCCGAAGGGGGTGGAGGAGGCGGGCATGCCCGCAGCCTGCGCCAGGACGCGGATCTCGGCCTGGGCCTCCTCCCGGCGGGGTGTGGTGCCGTCCGCCGGGCCGGCCCACACCAGCGCCTCGGCTCCCGTCAGCCGCAGTTGCTCGACGTCGGCCCTGAGGCGCCCGGAGTCGGCGATGTCCGTGTGCACCACGTCGACCCGGATGTCGCTGCCCAGAAGCTGCTCGATCCGCGGATAGTCGTCCTCGGCCGCCTGGCCCGGGTGGAGGATTCCGAGTGCGGTCATGTCCTGCCTTTCCTGGTGTCCGTCGGGCGTCGGGGCCCGCGCGCCCTCTTGTCGAGCAGCGTCGGACACGGACCCTTCCCCCGGGTACCCAGCAGGCGGAGTGCCGCGCCCGGCATCACCCGGTCGGGTCACAGGAACGGGAACAGGGCCCCGGCCAGGCCCAGCGCGAGACAGCCGAGCGCACAGACCGCGCCGGCCAGGAACTGCAGCGCCACCAGGACCCACCACTGCCGCGCGACCTTGCGGCCGGGGCGCTGCGGGTCGTAGACGACGAGGAGGGTCTCCCCCTTGCGGCCGGAGTAGTGGTGGTGCGGGGCGCCGGCCGCGTCGGTGTAGGCGTGGTGGCCGAGGGCGCGCCCGTCCGCCCCGTAGGCCCGGACGGCCCGGACGGTGATGCCGCGCCGGGCCAGCACCAGCCGGTCGTACAGGGAGGTCAGCAGCGCGAAGGTGCCGAGCAGGCCGAGCAGGAGCGGCAGGCCGGAGACGAACACGAAGAACCAGCTGCCCGGTTCGCGCGAGCCGGCCCACACGGTCCAGCCGGTCCACGGGAGCACGAGGGCCGCGAGCGCACCGGTGACGTAGCGCATCTTCAGCGGCACGCCCGCGGGCTCGGTGACGACCGAGGCGCTGCCGGCCGGGTCCCGCTCCTCGGGCAGGGCGGCGTCGAGCGCACCGAGGAACGCGGCGGTGGCGGTGGGGTTGGGCCCCTCCAGCCGGTGCACGACGCCGTCGGTCAGGACGACCTCGATCGCCGTGGCCCCGTCCGGCCGTGCCTCGCGGACCGCCGCGAGCGGGATCTTCGTGTACGTCCGGTCCCGTTCGACGGTGATCCGGTCGGGGTCGAGACGCGCGCTGGCGTACCCCTTGACGAGGACTTGTGCAGAGGCCATGACCTGATCGACTCGTGTGCCGGGCGCCGGGTTGTACGCGAACGCCCTTGAACTGCCGGGGCATAACTCATGAGACCCCGGGTAGCCGCGCGGCCATGGCTCGTTCACTTGTCTCGACCACCTCACGCCGGTCGCTGCTCGCGGGGGTGGCGGCGCTCGGCGCCCTGGGGGCCGCGGGCTGCTCGCGTGTGGCCTCGGCCTCGGACACCCCGGGGGGTGATCTGCTGGAGCGGCTCAGAGCCCAGGGGGTCGTCCGGCTGGGCATAGCCGGGGAGATCCCCTTCGGATACATCGACACCGACGGCCGGCTGACCGGTGAGGCGCCGGAGCTGGCGAAGGCCGTGTTCAAGCGGCTCGGGGTGGACCGGGTGCAGCCCGTGCCGACCGAGTTCGGATCGCTGATACCCGGGCTGAACTCGCAGCAGTTCGACGTCGTCGCGGCCGGGATGTACGTCAATCCCGAGCGGTGCGAGCAGGTCGTCTTCGCCGATCCCGACTACCAGATGCTCGACTCGTTCATCGTGCGCAAGGGCAATCCGCTGGGCCTGCGCGACTACCGGGACGTCGTCGCCAGGAAGGCCCGGTTCGCCACCGGCACCGGGTACGCCGAGATCGACTACGCCGTCGGGGCGGGGTACGACGAGGGCGACATCCTCGTCGTACCGGACCAGGTCGCCGGCCTGAACGCCGTGGAGGCGGGGCGGGTGGACGTGTTCGCGGGGACGGCCGTCACCGTGCGGGAGGTGGTGAAGAAGTCCCGCAAGGCCGAGGCCACGAAGCCGTTCGCGCCGCTGGTGGACGGAAAGCCCCATGTCGACGGGGGCGCGTTCGCCTTCCGGGCCTCCGAGACCCGGCTGCGCGACGCCTTCAACCGTGAACTGCGCGCGCTGAAGAAGAGCGGCGAACTCCTGCGCATCCTGCGGCCGTTCGGCTTCACCGAGGCCGAGATGACCGACCTGACCGCGAAGGAGCTGTGCGGACCGTGACGCCGGGACTGTGGGAACTCGTGCTCAGGGGCACCTGGACGACGGTCCAGCTGCTGGTGTGCAGCGCGCTGCTGGCCGGTGCCGTCTCCTTCGTGGTGGGGGTCGCCCGCGTCCACCGCCGGTGGGCGGTCCGCTTCCTCGCGGGCTTCTACACCGAGGTGTTCCGCGGCATCTCCGCCCTGCTGATGATCTTCTGGGTGTTCTTCGTGCTGCCCCTCGCCTTCGGCTGGCAGCTGGTCCCGCTGTGGGCGGGCACGCTCGCGCTGGGGCTGACGTACGGGGCGTACGGCGCGGAGATCGTGCGCGGTGCGCTGAACGCGGTCGATCCGGCGCAGGCGGAGGGCGGGATCGCGCTGAGCTTCACGCCCTGGCAGCGGATGCGGCTGATCCTGCTGCCGCAGGCGGTGCCGGAGACGGTGCCGTCGTTCTGCAACCTGCTGGTCGAGCTGCTCAAGGGCACCGCGCTGGTGTCGGTGATGGGCATGGGCGACCTGGCCTTCAGCGGCAACCTGGTCCGTCTCGCGCTCCAGGAGAGCGCGGAGATCTACGGCTATGTCCTGCTGATCTACTTCGTGATCGCTTTCGTGCTCACCCGGCTGATGAAGGGCCTGGAGCGCCGGCTGAAGGCGGGGGTGGCCCGGTGAACTGGGACTGGAACGCCGTACGGGACTTCATGCCGTACTTCTGGGACGGGCTGCTGGTCACGCTGCGGGCGCTCGCGCTCGGCTCGCTGGTGTCGTTCGCGCTGGGGCTGGTGTGGGCGCTGCTGATGCGCACGCCGACCCGGTGGGTGCGCTGGCCGGTGGGTGCGGTGACGGAGTTCGTCCGCAACACCCCGCTGCTGGTGCAGCTGTTCTTCCTCTTCTACGTGCTGCCCGAGTGGGGGCTGGCGTTCTCGGCGCTGACCACCGGCATCCTCGGCATCGGGCTGCACTACTCGACGTACACGATGCAGGTCTACGGAGCCGGTATCGACGCCGTGCCCGCCGGGCAGTGGGAGGCGGCGAAGGCGCTGAGTCTGCCGCGACGGCGGACCTGGACGGCGGTGATCCTGCCGCAGGCGGTCCGCCGGGTGGTGCCCGCGCTCGGCAACTACGTCATCGCGATGCTCAAGGACACTCCGCTGCTGATGACGATCACCGTGCTGGACATGCTGGGCCGGGCGCGGCTGTTCTCGCAGTCGAACTTCCGGTTCACCGAGCCGCTGACCGTGATCGGCGTGGCCTTCGTCCTCATCTCCTACCTCGCCTCCGTCCTTCTGCGCACCCTGGAGCGTCGCCTTGTCCGTTGAGATCAGCAATGTCACCAAGAGGTTCGGCGATCAGACGGTCCTCGACCGGCTGGACCTGACCGTGAAGGCCGGCAGTCACGTCACCCTGATCGGGCCGTCCGGGTCCGGCAAGACCACGATCCTGCGGATGCTGATGACCCTGACCAAGCCCGACGAGGGCACGATCACGGTCGACGGGCAGCGGCTGTACCCCGCGTCCGACAAGGAGTGCCGCGAGGTCCGCAGGAACATCGGGATGGTGTTCCAGCAGTTCAACCTGTTCCCGCACATGAGCGTGCTGCGCAATGTCACCGAGGCGCCGGTCACGGTGCTCGGGCTGTCCCGGGACGAGGCCGAGCGGCGGGCCCGGGAGCTGCTGGAACTGGTCGGGCTCGCCGACAAGGCCGGCGAGAAGCCGGGTCGGCTGTCCGGCGGGCAGCAGCAGCGGGTGGCGATCGCGCGGGCGCTGGCGATGCGGCCGAAGGTGCTGCTGCTGGACGAGGTGACCTCGGCGCTGGACCCTGAGCTGGTCGCGGGCGTGCTGGACGTGCTGCGGGACATCGCGCGCAGCACCGACATCACGATGCTGTGCGTGACCCATGAGATGAGCTTCGCCCGGGACTTCTCCGACCAGGTGCTGATGTTCGACTCGGGGCGGATCGTGGAGTCGGGGCCGCCGGAGAAGATCTTCAGCGACCCGGCTCAGGAGCGGACCCGGGAATTTCTCGGGGCGGTGCTCTGACGACAGGGTGTGAACGCTCGAACACCCCAGGTCTCGACACCAGCTCATGACACGGGCATGTGCCAGAGTGCCGGCGTCCCAGACGGGAGGGCCGCTTTCTCGCCAACAACCGCTCCACATCAGCCGTTTGACGGTTATCGTTGAGTGGGTCCGACCCTCGGACCACGGCCCTAGGAAGCGACCGCAGGGGGAAACCGTGGCGCTGAAGCACGAGCCGACCACGCCGTACCACTCGGCACAGGACGCCCTGCGCGTCCTGGAGACCGTGGCACGGCACACCGCCGGCGTCACCGACGCCGAGCTCGCCCGCGAGACCGGCCTCGGCACGGAGCGCCTGACCAGCCTCCTGCCGATGCTGCGCCGCGAGGGCTATGTCGAGCAGACCTCCGACGGGGTGTACGTCACCGGCGAGGCGCTCGGCCGTCTGGGCTCGGCCCATCATCACGAGGAGGCACTGCGGGACAAGCTCCAGCAGACGCTCGACCGGCTGCGCGACTCGGTCGGCGCCGCCGTCTACATCAGCCGCTACGTCGACGGCGAGGTGAAGGTCACCCAGTACGCCGCGGGCCCGGCCACGCCCGCGGTGAACGAGTGGGTGGACTTCCGCTACTCGGCGCACGCCACCGCGGTCGGCAAGAGCCTGCTGGGCCAGCTCGACCACAACGGCCGGCGTGACCATCTCTCCCGGCACAAGATGGCCCGTCTCACCTCGCGCACGATCACCAGCGACGCGCTGCTGCTGTCCCGGCTGGAGGCCCAGCCCCCGACCGTGCCGGTCCTCGACCTCCAGGAGTACGCGGTGGGCACGGTCTGCGCGGCCGTCCCGATCACCGCGGGCTCCTCGGTCGGATGTCTGGCGCTGTCCCTGCCCGTCGAGCACGCCCACCGCCTGCGCCAGGCCGCCGACACCCTGAACCGGAACGCGGCGCCGGTCCTGCTGTCGCTGGCGATCTAGGACCCTTCCGGCGGGCTCCGGACGTCCTGGACCCGGTCCCGGTGCAGGTGGTCGGAAGCACCGGCCGGGACCAGGTAGTATTTTCCTCGTCGCCGACCGCGGAAAGCGGAAGGCGAGGGTCATGCGCCGCTAGCTCAGTTGGTTAGAGCAGCTGACTCTTAATCAGCGGGTCCGGGGTTCGAGTCCCTGGCGGCGCACGGAGGAAGGGCCTCTCGCGAGAGCGAGGGGCCCTTCCGGCATGTCCGGCGCGACCCGCTCAGCCGGGGAAGTCCTGGAAGACGGTGGCGTAGGTCACCATGAAGCCGACGCAGAACGCGACGATCACCCCGAGGAAGACCAGGGTGCCCACGGCGCCCGCCGCGGCCCTGCCGTGGCGGGGGGCCAGGGCCGTGGCCACCACCTCCGGGCCCTCCGCGTAGCGCACCGTGACGTAGTCGCCCTCGACGGTGGTCCCCGGGCCGCCCTCCTCCTCGAAGCGGACGGTGCGGCCGTCGCGGGCGGTGAACTCGTAGACGTGGTGCAGCGCCGTGCGCACGGAGGTGTCGCCTCCGCCGCCGTACGTGGTCGTGTACGTGCGCAGACAGCGGGCCTCCGCGGTCAGTCCGCTGTTCCAGGCCGCGCCGAGCTGGAGCCAGCGGCGCACCACGCGGGAGGCCATGAAGAGCGCGCCGGCGATCATGACGCCCGGCACCAGAAAGAAAAAGACGTCCATCACGCTTCCCCCTGAAGTCGTGTCGGTGTTCCCCCTGCGCCGCCCTGGTCGGGGCGGCGCAGGAGGAACGTACCCGCGGGGGGAGACGGATTCGCTCAAGCAATGCTCAGAAAGTGACGTCCGAGCAGGCATAGAACGCGTTGCCCGTGTCGGCGATCGTCCACACCGCGAGGATCACGTGCCGACCGCTGAGCCCGGACGGCACCCTTCCGCTGTGCGAGAGCGTGGCCGGAGGCCGCTGACCGCCGTAGGGGACGGTGAAGAACGGGGTGAGGTTGAGGTCGGACCGGGCCAGATTGTGGTTCTGGTTCCAGCCCTGCCTGGTGATGTAGTACTTGAAGTCGGTCGTGGCGTGCATGGCGGTGAACTGCCAGCGGAAGGTGTAGTTCTGGCCGCCGGTGACGCGGGTGGCCGGCCAGGCGGCGCCCGACGGGGTGCGCGGCGAGCTGAGCGGGGCGAACTGGCCCAGGCCCGCGTTGCAGAGGGCTCCGTCGGCGGGGCCCGAGGCCGGGAAGCCCTTCGGGCCCTCGACGCTCTGCGGCTCCCACTGGATCGAGCCGCAGCCGGTCACGGTGCCGTTCTGACAGAGCTTCTGCCGGCTGACGGGGAGGTCGGTGTAGCCGTGACCGCTGGCGCCGCCGGAGGAGAGCACGATCGCTCCGGTGGTGGCGAGCCCCACCGCCGCGGCGTACAACTTGGTCCTTTTTCGCATTCTGCCGCTCCTGGAGAACGTGGGGGAGGTTCAGTGAGCCGTGCAGGTCTAGACCAAGTCTGAGGTTATTGCCGTTAGTTGAACATGTCCATACCAATCACGAGCCTGTTTCCCCGCGCCCCGCGCAGAAGGCGACCGTCAGATCCTTCACCAGCGCCTTGCGCTCGTAGTCGTCCAGCTCGACCAGGCCGCGCATGGTCAGCCGGGTCACCGTGTCCTCGACGGAGTCGACCACCGAGGTGAGCACGGTCGCCCGGTGCCGGGCGTCCAGGGCGGCGATCCTGCGGCGGTGCATCGCCGCGGCCACCTCCGGGGCGTACTCCACCCGCACCGGCTGCACCGAGAACACCTCAAGACCCACCGGCGCAGCCTCCGCCGCCACCAGCCGGGTCAGCCTCTCCCCCGCCGCCGCCACCGGTCCCTCCCCCGGCATCTCCAGCGGCACCCGGACGAGCGCGGCCTCCACGCACTCGCGCAGATAGCCCTCGTGGTCCTCCACCCCCAGCACGGCCCGCGCGGTGTCCCGCACCCGCCACACCACCAGCACGGCCACCCGCAGCGCCACCCCGCTCGCGTCGGCCGCGGGCATCGCCTCACTGCGCCAGTGCCGCAGCCGCACGTCCACCCGGCGGCGCAGCAGCAGCGGGTTCACCCACATCAGGCCGGTGCGCCGGACGGTCCCCCGGTAACGGCCGAACAGGCCCAGCACCGAGGCCCGCCCGGTCCGGCCGCGGGCCAGCCCGCCGAAGCCGAACAGACCGAGGGCGCCGGCCCCGGCGTAGGCGGCCCACTGGACGGGGCCGAGGCCCACCGCCGCGGACGCCGGCAGCCCGAGCGCGGCCGGCGCGGACGCCGGCAGCGAGCCCGCCCACCAGGAGGTGGCCAGGGCGCCCGCCGCACCGCAGGCCCCGGCGAGCACGCCCGCCGCCCCGGGCAGCACCCGGGCCCGCCGTTCCACCAGCTCGGGGTCGACCTGGGGCAGCGTGCGCGCCTTCGCCGGGCCGGGCCGGCGCACCCGGGGCTGCTCGCCGGTCCCCTGGCGGCGGGCCACCACCGCGGGGGCGAGGGGCACCGGGGCGGGGTCCGGCTCGTCACGGAACAGCAGATGGACGGGGATCTCGGTGGTCGACTCGTTCTGGATGAGGCGGACTGGCCTCGGGGGGCCCTCCGGCTCCGGTGTCGGGGAAGTGGTCGTACTCATGCGTGCCTCCAGCCTCCGCGCCAGATACGTCATGACAGTGGGTGGTTCCGCGATCCGCGGGTGCGGGCCGTGCGCGGCCGGCCGTGCGGTTGCCCGCACGACCGGCCCGGACCGGTCCGTGCGCCCTCTAGAGGAACAGGCGCCTCCAGGTCTCCGGGCCCGGGTAGCCGTCCGCCGCCGCGCCCCGCCAGCCCTGGACGCGCTGGAACGCCTCCACCGCGCGGCGGTCGGCCTCGCCCCAGCGGGGGCCCGGGCCGGTCGTGTAGTACCTGCCGAACCCTTTCTTCACCAGGTGCCGGCCGAGCAGCGTGATGCGCTGGTCGACCGCCCCGGGCCGGAACAGCGCCCGGCCGGGGAACGCGGGGACCCCGGGCGAGGAGGGCGCGGGCGGCCCCGCGGCCCCGCCGACGATGTCCCGCCCCTGACCGCCGGCCAGCAGGGCCCAGGTGTGCGACCCCGGCAGGCCGTCCGCCTCCGCGCCGGTCCAGCCCTGGGCCTGCTGGAACGCCTGGGTCGCCCTGCGGTCGGCGTCCGTCCAGCGCGGGCCGGGACCGGCCGTGTAGAAGCGCTTGCCGCCGCGCTCGACCAGCATGCGGCCCAGCTCCGTGACGTGCTTGTTGTTCGCGCCCGGCCCGAAGTACGCCGCTCCCGGGTACGGCTTGCGTGTCTCGGGCTCCGGGACGGGCTCCGGCTCGGAGCCTCCGGTCGAGGCGACAAGCCCTTTGTAGCGGTGGGCGACATACCGGTCGGAGTGACTCCAGTAGGCGTACGGGGTCGCCTGTCTGCGGGCGTGGGGACGGGTCGACTCGTAGGCGATGTAGTAGCTGTGGGTGTAGTCCGTCCAGCCGCCGAAAAGGACGACGTGCGAGCCCGACTGGGGGTTCGCGGGATTGTGGAACAGCAGAATGTCGCCGGGCTGGAGATCCTCCTTGGAAATCCGCTCCCCGTACGTGCCGAGGCTGCCCGTCCATTCGTTGCCCGGCAGGTTCCACGCCATCGACACGAACCCCGAGCAGTCCTGCCGGTAACCGTCGGACCAGTAGGCGGTCATGCTGTACGGCACTTTCGCCGCGACCCATTTCTTCGCCCGGTTGATGATCTCCGCACGGGTGATCGCGGGCGTCCTCGTCCCGGCCGTCTCCTTGGCCGGGACCCCCGCGGGGCCGTGCAGCGGGGCTACCTTGCCCTGCGGGGTATCGGGCTCGTCACCTGCGGGAACGCCGGGGATCCGGGGGGCGTGGGAAGCGGCCGCGGCCGGGAGGGCCTGCCCGGCGCCGAGAGCCGCGGCGGCCACGGCGACCGCGAGCACCCGGCGGGAGGCCGGGTGACCGACCGCCCCGGGACCCGGGGGGAGCAGGCGCCGGACGCGGGTGCAGCCAGGGCAGTCGCAATCGCTCGCGGGATCGAATTCCTCGAAAACCGGAGCCTCCGGAGCCTCCATGCGATTCCCCTCACACTCCAGGTGGAAATGTCCAGTCCTGTGCACAATGACGAGTTTCTCAACTGACTTATGGGTGCGCATGCTGACGGTCCGAATGGTGTACGCGCCCTTTTCCGGCCCCCGCCGGATCCCGGGGCCGCCCGGCATGGTCGGGAGCACCCCGGGAGGTCATGTAGAGTTCTCGATGTCAGCAGGCGCCGCTAGCTCAGTTGGTTAGAGCAGCTGACTCTTAATCAGCGGGTCCGGGGTTCGAGTCCCTGGCGGCGCACAGACACGGAGTAGGCCCCTCGCAGCAGCGGGGGGCCTACTTGCGCTTGGCATCTTGCGATCATGCCGAACGCCGTAGAACCCTGGCAGGCGAGCGGCTGCATGACCGCGCAGGCCGGGGGGACACGCGGAGAACGGTCGCGGTTCGACGGGGAGGGGGCCCCGTTCTCGAACCGATACCGAGGGGGCATCATGCAACCGGAGGGTCGGGGTTCCATGTCTATAGGCTGTGTGCACGACGTGGTGATCTGGCCCACCACGGACACGCCTGTGCAGGTCGAGGGGGACCGTAGACAGGTGAAAGGAACCGACATACACGCGGTGACCTGCGTGTGGGGGGATGACTCATGACGTCGACGCCGACGGGCGCCGGGCGGAACTCCGACCCGTCACAGACCACCCAGCTCAGGGTGCCATCACATCGGACGGGCAACACCGGCGCCTTCCGCCGGATCAAACGGACCCTGCCGAGATACGACTACGAGCACTACAGCCGGCTGTCCGGGCCCCTCACCCAGCCGGACCCGAACAAGCCCTACCGGGTGCAGTACCGCTCCCTGATATCCCAGGAGCCGCACCGCATCCGTGTGGCACTCATGCTGACGGCGGCGCCGGTGCTCTCGCTGGTGCTGCTGTTCTGGCTGCTCCAGCCCGAGCACTGGACCGAACGCGACTACCCGGCCTACGACTTCCTGCCGGCCCTCGACATCGTCATGCTTGTCTCGATCGGCCTGATCGAAACCTTCCGCTGCATGAACGTGGTGTCCAACGCGCACGCCACCCTGGTCGCCCGTGACCCGATCCCGGTGGTTCCCGAGACCGGCACCCGGGTCGCCTTCCTCACCTCCTTCGTGCCCGGCAAGGAGCCGCTGGAGATGGTGACGAAGACCCTGGAGGCGGCCGTCAAGCTGCGCCACCGGGGCCTGATGCACGTCTGGCTGCTCGACGAGGGCGACGACCCCGAGGTCAAGGAGGTGTGCGCCCGGCTCGGCGTGCACCACTTCTCCCGCAAGGGCGTCGCCAAGTGGAACCAGCCCAAGGGCCCGCACCGCGCCAAGACCAAGCACGGCAACTACAACGCCTGGCTGGAAGCGCACGGCGACGACTACGACTTCTTCGCCTCGGTCGACACCGACCACATCCCGCTGCCCAACTACCTGGAGCGGATGCTCGGCTTCTTCCGCGACCCGGACATCGGCTTCGTGATCGGCCCGCAGGTCTACGGCAACTACGACACCTTCGTCACCAAGGCCGCCGAGTCGCAGCAGTTCCTCTTCCACGCGCTGATCCAGCGCGCGGGCAACCGGTACGGCGCCCCGATGTTCGTCGGCACCTCCAACGCGGTGCGGATCAAGGCGCTGAAGCAGATCGGCGGCCTGTACGACTCGATCACCGAGGACATGGCGACCGGCTTCGAGATCCACCGCCACAAGAACCCGGCGACGGGCAACAAGTGGCGCTCGGTCTACACGCCCGACGTGCTGGCCGTCGGTGAGGGACCGAGCGCCTGGACGGACTTCTTCACCCAGCAGATGCGCTGGTCGCGAGGGACGTACGAGACGATCCTCAAGCAGTACTGGAGAGGCTGGGGCACGATGCCCCCCGGCAAGCTCTTCAACTACACGATGATGATCATCTTCTACCCGATCTCGTCCCTGAACTGGATCCTGGCCGCGCTGAGCTGCGCGCTGTTCCTGGGCCTGGGCGCCTCGGGTGTGAACATCGACCCGACCGTGTGGCTGATGCTCTACGGCAACGCCTCCGCGCTCCAGATCGGCCTGTACATCTGGAACCGCCGCCACAACGTCTCGCCGCACGAGCCGGAGGGCTCCGGCGGTGTGGCCGGCATGGTGATGTCCGCGCTGTCGGCGCCGCTGTACGCGAAGGCCCTGATCGACTCCGCGCTGCGCCGCAAGAGCAAGTTCGTGGTGACGCCCAAGGGCGACTCGGCCAGCCCTGACCGCTGGTTCGGCACCTTCCGGTACCACTGGTACTTCATCCTGATCTTCGGGGGCTCGATCGCCGCCGGCTTCGTCTTCGGCCACGCCCACCCCGCGATGATCATCTGGGCGTCCTTCGCCCTGCTGATCACCGCCACGCCGATCTTCGTCTGGCGCTACGAACTGCGCCAGGACAAGAAGAAGCCCGCCGCCGGGACCCCGGCACCGCAGGACGCCGCACCCGCGGCCACGCCCGCGCACGGGACGCCGCACCAGGAGTCGTGGGCCGCCTCGAACGGCGGCAACGACCAGACCATGCAGATCGCCCTTGGGGGACGTAAGGAATGAACGACCGTGCAGGCCGCCGTCGGGCTCGTCGACTTGCGATAGGCACGGCGGTGGTACTCGCGCTGGCCGGGATGAACGGGCCGTGGCTCTACCGCTTCGGCACCGAGAAATACCACCAGTACCAGATCAACAAGCCCGAGTACAAAGCCGCCAACGGCAAGTGGGAGATCGTCGATTTCCCCGAGGAGTACCGGCAGAACACCATCCACGCCGCACTGCTGCGCACCGGCAAGATCCTGCTGGTCGCCGGGTCCGGGAACAACCAGGACAACTTCGACGCGAAGAAGTTCGACACCCGGATCTGGGACCCCGTCAAGGGGACCGTCAAGAAGGTGCCGACGCCGAGCGACCTGTTCTGCACCGGCCACACCCAGCTCGCCAACGGCAATCTGCTGATCGCGGGCGGTACCAAGCGGTACGAGAAGCTCAAGGGCGACGTCACCAAGGCCGGCGGCCTGATGATCGTCCACAACGAGGACCCGGACCAGCCCATCACGCTGCCCGCGGGCACCAAGTTCACCGGCAAGGAGAACGGCAGGACGTTCGTCTCCAAGGACCCGGTGCTGGTGCCGCGTGCGAAGAAGGTCTTCGACCCGGCCACGGGCAAGTTCCTGCGCAACGACCCCGGCCTCGGCCGTATCTACGTCGAGGCGCAGAAGAGCGGCGCCGAGTACGAGACGGGTACGCAGGACAACTACCGCGTGCAGGGGCTCAGCGGGGCCGCCGCGCGCAACACGTACGGCATCGCGCAGAAACTCGCCCTGGACAAGAAGGACTTCCAGGGCATCCGGGACGCCTACGAGTTCGATCCGGTCGCCGAGAAGTACATCAAGGTCGACCCGATGAACGAGGCCCGCTGGTACCCGACGCTCACCACCCTGAGCGACGGGAAGATCCTCAGCGTGTCCGGGCTCGACGACATCGGGCAGCTGGTGCCGGGCAAGAACGAGGTGTTCGACCCGAAGACCAAGAAGTGGACCTACCTGGAGAAGACGCGTCAGTTCCCGACGTATCCGGCGCTGTTCCTGATGCAGAACGGAAAGGTCTTCTACTCCGGTTCGAACGCCGGCTACGGCCCCGACAACGTCGGCCGTGAGCCGGGTGTCTGGGACGTCGACACCAACAAGTTCACCAAGATCCCCGGGCTGAGCGACGCCGACCAGATGGAGACGTCCGGCACGGTGCTGCTGCCTCCGGCGCAGGACGAGAAGTACATGGTGATCGGCGGCGGCGGGGTCGGCGAGTCCAAGAAGTCCAGCAACAGGACGCGGATCGTCGATCTCAGGTCCGGCAGCCCGAAGTTCGAGGACGGGCCGACGCTGGAGAAGGGCACGCGCTATCCGCAGTCGTCGATCCTGCCCAACGACACCGTGCTGGTGTCGGGCGGTTCGGAGGACTACCGCGGACGCGGGGACTCCAACGTCCTCCAGGCCCGGATCTACCACCCGGACAGCAACTCCTTCGTCCAGGTCGCCGACCCGCTGGTGGGGCGCAACTACCACTCCGGGTCGATCCTGCTGCCCGACGGACGGGTGATGTTCTTCGGGTCCGACTCGCTGTACGCCGACAAGGCGAACACCAAGCCGGGCGAGTTCGAGCAGCGGGTGGAGATCTACACGCCGCCGTACCTGTACCAGGGTCCCCGGCCGTCGCTGTCCGGGGGGCCGGAGAGCATCGAGCGGGGCGGGTCGGGGACGTTCACCTCGCAGCACGCCTCCGCGATCAAGAAGATGCGGCTGATCCGGCCCTCGGCGTCCACCCACGTGACCGATGTCGACCAGCGGTCCGTCGCGCTGGACTTCGAGGTGAGCGGTGACAAGGTGACCGTCACCGTGCCGAAGAACCGGAATCTGGTGCAGTCCGGCTGGTACATGGTGTTCGCCGCGGACGACCAGGGCGTGCCGTCGGAGGCGCGATGGGTCCGGATTCCCTGACCGGCGACGACTGCTGATACGGGGAGGTGCGCGGGCGACCGCGCACCTCCCCGTCTCGCTAGGAAGCCGACTTCCCGGCAGCCAGCTTCATCGCGTAGTCGGGCCACCATTCGCCCGCCTTCGGGCCGCCCTTGCACTCGCCGTCGGACTCCCCCGGCCGCTTGACCCACAGATAGGCGTCGACCAGCGGGTCCACCGTCTTGGTGGTCGGGGTCTCGCCCAGGGCGCGGCCCGGCGGGTTGCACCAGCGCTCGGCCTCTTCGCCCTCGGTGTAGGGGCCGTTGCCGTTGCGGCTGGTGTCGATGACGAAGGGCTTGTTCCCGACCTTGGCGGAGAGCTGCTTGCCGTAGGCCAGGGAGTTCTCGGTGGTGTAGAAGTTCGACACGTTCACGGCGAAGCCGTCGGCCTTGTCGATGCCGGCCCACTTCAGGGGCTCGTGGATCTGGTCGGGGTGGCCCCAGCCCGCGTTGCCCGCGTCGAGGTACACCTTCGTCCTCGGCAGGGAACCCAGCTTGCCTATGGCGTACTCCAGGAGGTCGTAGCGCTCCTCGTGGAACTCGTCCGGGGTGCAGCCGTCGACCAGGTGCAGCACCGCGTCGGGCTCCAGGACGACCGTGGTGTCACGGTCCTCCACGCCCTTGGCTATGCCGTCGATCCACGCCCGGTAGGTGTCGCCGTCGGCGGCGCCGCCGCCCGAGTACTGGCCGCAGTCACGGTGCGGGATGTTGTAGAGGACCAGCAGGGCCGTGCGGTCGGCCTTCGCCGCGGCCTCGGTGAAGCCGCGCGCCTGCTCCTCGGGGTTCTCCGGGCTGATCCACTCGCCGGTGGGCTGCTCGGCGATCCTGCGGATCTGCCGGGCCTGCGCCTTCTTGCCGTCCTTCTCGTAGGACGCGACCTGACCGGCGGCCTTGCTGTCCGGGTTGACCCAGAACGGATCGGTCGCCTTGGGCTGCTGGCCGATTTTCGCCGCTGCGGGCTTGCCCTCGGTGTCCCCGCCGTCGCCGTCGCCGGAACAGCCCGCGATCAGCAGCGCCGCCCCCAGCACCGCCGCGGACGCCCGCGCTCCGGGGGCACAACGGAGCCCCGCCCCCCTCTTGCCGTACATCGAACTCCCCCTCGGAGTGCCTGTTGCAAGGCTCAATCCTGACATAGGAGCCGCGAGAGCCACGAGGTCGGCGGCTCCTGTGTCGGTGAGCTGTTACAGCCTGCCCGGCGCCCCGGGGAACCGGGGCGCCGGACGTCCCCTATACCCCGCTGTCGGTGAGATAGGCGGAGACGATCACGTTGGCGGTGTAGCTGCGGCTGGCGCGGTCGAACGTGCCGCCGCAGGTGATCAGCCGCAGTTCGGCACGGCCGGCCTGGCGGGGGCCGTATGCCTGGCGGGCGTCGAACCGGTCGCGGGCGACGACGTCGATGTCGTCGACGGTGAACTCGGCGACCGTGCCGTCGTCCCGCGTCACCCGGACCGTCTCGCCCGGCACCAGCGCGCTGACCTTGTAGAACACGGCCGGCCTGGTCTCGGTGTCGACATGGCCGACGAGCACCGCGGTGCCGGGTGCCCCGGGTGCGGCGCCGGCGGCGTACCAGCCGACGACACCTGGCTGGTCGAGCGGCGGCGGCTCGACGGCGCCCTCCCCGTCGAGGCCGCGCGGGACGACCGGGGCCTGGATGCCGAGGTGGGGGATGTCGATGCGCTGCGGAAGGGCGTCGGCGAGGGGCTTCACGGCGGGCGGCAGCCGGTCCCCGGGGGGCCGGCCGACCGCGGCCATGTCGCCGGTGGCGGGAGCCGCGGTCCCGCCGGTGACCCCCTGGCCCCACAGCCACAGGCCGACCAGCAGGACCGCCCAGGCCATGCCGACGAGCAGTCGGCCGCCGCCGGAGGTGTGTTCGTGACCGGACATGGCGGTCACTTCCCCGCGCGGCTCCGCCGGACCCGGGAAGTCCTGGCGGACCGTGCGAAGCCGAGGGCCCGGGGGAGCAGGAGGACGGCCGCGCCGGCGGCGCCGGCCAGGAGCAGGCCGGTGACCGTCTGCGCGGTGCCCGGGCCGGTGCTCCGGCTGTCGGCGGAGGCGAGCCGGTCGGCCGCGCCGCCGCCGCCCGCGCGTACGGGCGCGATCGGCGTGGCCGGGGCGGAGGAGTGCGCGGAGACGGTGATCGAGCCCTTGCCGCGCCGGTCCCCGCAGGTGATCGTCATGTCGTAGGAGCCGGGTTCGGCGTCCGAGCGGATCCGGGTCTCGCCGGCGAGGCTGCCCTCCGAGCCGGTGAGGCGGGCGTCCGAGACGAACGCGGGAGAGGCGGCGGTGGCGGTGCGGCCGGAGCAGCCGGTGACCTTCAGGGCCACCTCGGCACCGGGTGCGGGTTTCTGGGGCCGGATCGAGACGCCCGGATCGGCCGCGTGGGCGGCGGGGACGGTGAGGGCGGTGACGGCGAGGACCGCTGTGCAGAGAGTGACTTTCAGGGAACCCATCGTGAACCTCCAGTCATCTGGAGATTCCCCCGCGGGACCGGACCCCGCATCCTCTGGCGGGGTCCGGTTGCTCCGAACGGGTCACTTTTCGCCGGTGGGGCGTTTCAGATCCGGTCGACGAGATCCGCGATCGAGTCGACGATCCGGGACGGGCGATAGGGGAAGTTCTCGACCTGGTCGGGCCGGGTCAGTCCGGTGAGCACGAGGAAGGTCTGCATCCCGGCCTCCATGCCGGCGAGCACGTCGGTGTCCATGCGGTCGCCGATCATGGCGCTGGTCTCGGAGTGGGCACCGATGGCGTTCAGACCGGTCCGCATCATCAGGGGGTTCGGCTTGCCCGCGAAGTACGGCTGCTTGCCGGTCGCCTTGGTGATCAGCGCGGCCACGGCACCGGTCGCCGGGAGCGGGCCCTCGGTGGAGGGGCCGGTCTCGTCGGGGTTGGTGCAGATGAAGCGGGCGCCGGCGTTGATCAGCCGGACCGCCTTGGTCATGGCCTCGAAGGAATAGGTGCGGGTCTCGCCGAGGACGACGTAGTCGGGGTCGTGGTCGGTGAGGACGTACCCGATGTCGTGCAGGGCGGTGGTCAGTCCCGCCTCGCCGATGACGTAGGCGGTGCCGCCGGGGCGCTGGTCGTCGAGGAACTTGGCCGTGGCGAGGGCTGAGGTCCAGATGTTCTCCACCGGCACGTCCAGGCCCATGCGGCTGAGGCGGGCGTGCAGGTCGCGCGGGGTGTAGATGGAGTTGTTGGTCAGCACCAGGAAGGGCTTCCCGGACTCGCGCAGTTTCTTCAGGAAGCCGTCGGCGCCGGGGATCGGGACACCCTCGTGGATCAGGACGCCGTCCATGTCGGTGAGCCACGACTCGACGGGCTTGCGGTCTGCCATGTGTTTCGGTCTCCTGGCGTTGCGTGCGGGCATTGCTGGGGGCGCCGGAACCACGGCGTACCGACGCCCCCCAGCGTAGTCAGGAGCCGGTGATCCGTACCCCGCCGATCACCAGGAAACAGGTCCCGCCGCCTGTGCGGTGCTCGCCGGCGGCGGGGTGCGGGAGCCTCCGGGGCGCCCGGCTCGTGCGCAGGGGCGGGCAGGTGCGGGGCGCGCCGGCGTCGCCCGGCGGAGGGTGCGGGAGGAGGCCCTCCGGATCCGGGGGCTCCCTCAGCCGCGACGCTTTCTCCGGCCCAGCACGGCGGCGCCGGCGGCCGGCAGCAGGACGGCCGCGGCGGCGAGGGCGGCGGGCGGGACGGCGAGTCCGGTGCGGGCGAGTTCGCCGACGGAGGGGAAGCGGTCCGGGCGGGGGCTCGCGGAGGCGTCGCCGGGGCCGGGCGTCTCGCCGGGGGCGGCGGTGCCGGACGGGGCCGCCGTGCGGACCGGGTCCGCCGGGTCCCCGGTCCCCTCGGGGTCCGCCGGATCGACCGGATCGACCGGATCGACCGGATCGACCGGACCGGCCGGATCGGCTCCGACGGTGAAGCGGTAGTCGTTCGAGCGGCCGACCCAGTCCCCGTCGTCGCCCCGGCGCTGCACGACGGCCGCGGTGGCGGTGACCTCGTTCTCCGCGGCGTCCGGGGCCAGCGTCAGACGCACCTTCACCGAGAGCGTCTTGCCCGGACCCACGCTGAACCCGGGAAAGCGCGCGGCATCGTCGGCGAAGGCACCGACCAGCTCGTCCTCGTCCGTGACCTCGAAGCGGACCGGGTGCGGCCGGCCGTCGGCGTAGAACTCCAGCCGCGGCTGGCCGGGGCGCAGGACACGCCCGGCGTCGGCCAGCACGACGACGGGGTGGATGCCGGTGCAGGTGCGGTCGGTCCTGTTGGTCAGATCGAGGTACCAGACGCCCGGGCCGCCGCCCGCCACATAGGTCCCGGGGCCGCCGTGGATCCGGGTGGCCAGCGGGAACCCCTGCCCGCCGGGCGCCGCACAGGCGGGGCCGGCCGGCTCGGCGTGGGCGGCTGCCGGGTGGCCGAGCAGGCCGGTGGCCGCGGTGAGGCACAGGGCGGCGGGCGTTGACAGTCGCATGAACACATGAGCATCACGGCCGGGGCGCGGTCCGGGGACGCCGCACCGCGGAACCGCACAAGTGCGCCCGGTCGGCGCAAGGAAAGCGGCACCCGGACACCCGGACGGCGGAGCGAAGGAAGCGCCGACGCGCAGGGGTCGGCACTTCGGACGCCCGGACAGCCGGGACGCGGGGGGGGCGCCGACCGGCAGGAACACCGCACCCGGACACCCCGGCAGCGGCACGCAGGGGGCGCCCAGGGCCCGGACAGCCTGGACGCGGGGGGCGCCGACGTGCAGGGGCCGACACCTCGGACGCCCGGACAGCCGGGCAGCCGGGACGCGGGGGGCGCGGGGGGGCGCCGGGACGTCGACCGGCAGGAACACGACACCCGGACGCCCGGCAGCGGCACGCAGGGGGCGGCGCCCGGAAGCGCGGACGGCCGAGCAGCGGGCGCCGACGCGCAGGGGGCGGCACTTCGGACGCCCGGGACGCGGGGGGGGCGCCGGGGCGCCGACCGGCAGGAACACGACACCCGGACACCCGGCAGCGGCACGCAAGGGACGGCGCCCGGAAGCGCGGACGGCCGAGCAGCGGGCGCCGACGCGCAGGGGGCGACACCTCGGACGCCCGGGACGCGGGGGCGCGGGGGCGCCGACCGGCAGGAACACGACACCCGGACACCCGGCAGCGGCACGCAAGGGGCGGCGCCCGGAAGCGCGGACGGCCGAGCAGCGGGCGCCGACGCGCAGGGGGCGGCACTTCGGACGCCCGGGACGCGGGGGGCGCCGGGGCGCCGACCGGCAGGAACACGACACCCGGACGCCCGGCAGCGGCACGCAGGGGGCGGCGCCCGGAAGCGCGGACGGCCGAGCAGCGGGCGCCGACGCGCAGGGACGCCGTACCCGGTACGCCCGCACGACCGGACCGGAGCGCGCCGGCGCGCAGGGGAGCGGCTCCCAGGGCCGAGCCGGCGGAGCGGAGGGGCGGCGTTCAGACGCCCGGGCGGCCGAACAGGGGGGCGAGGAGGAGCTGGGCCGCGCCCTCCGCGACCGCGCGGGCGCCGCCGGGGGCTATGCGGACCGGGACGGGCGGGCCCTGGCCTCCGGCGCGGCGGGCGTGGGCGTCGAGGACGTCGCCGACACCTCGTACGAAGGTCTCCGGCGCGGCGGCGACCGTGCGGCCGCCGAGGAGCACGAGGTCGATGTCCAGCAGGCCGACCAGGTTGGCGGCACCGGCGCCCAGCACCCGGGCCGCCTCGGCGGTCTCGCCGCGGACGACGGCCGCGAGGCACAGCACCTCGACGCAGCCGCGGTTGCCGCAGGGGCAGGGCGGGCCGTCGAGGGCGATGACCTGGTGCCCGAACTCCCCCGCGCCGGTGCGTGCGCCCCGGTGCACGGCCCCGCCGATCACCAGTCCGGCGCCGAGTCCCGTACCGAGGTGCAGATACACGAAGGACCCGCCCTCGCCGGCCGCGGCGAGCCCGAGCGCGGCGGCGTTGGTGTCCTTGTCGACGACCACCGGCACGCCGAGCCGCTCCGCGAGCGCGTCCCTCAGCGGGAACCCGTCCCACTCCGGGAACCCGGTGACACGGTGCAGCACCCCGCGGGTGTGGTCGAGGGGCCCGGGCAGGGCGATCCCGAGCCCGAGGAGGGTGGACCGTCCCGTCCCGGACGGCACCGGCGTCCCGGAGGACGCCCCGGCCCCGGACGGCGTCCCGGCGTCCGGCACCGCCGGATCCGGTGCGGCCTCACCCGGCGGCTCGGCCGCCTCCCGCCCCGTGGTGTCCGGCGCCGTCGCGCCCCGTGTCCCCGGGCCTGTCACGGCGCCCCGCGCGGCCGCCCCGCGGGCCCCGGCGTCCGGCTCCGCCGCGCCCCGTGTCCTCGGGCCCCGCGTCTGCGCGCCCAGCTCCGTCGCCGCCCGCGCGACGGCGCCCAGCACCGCTTCCGCCCCGGCGCCCAGGTCCACCGGGGTGCGCCGCTCGGCGACCACCGTGCCCGCGAGGTCGACCAGGACCGCGCGCAGTTCGTCGCGGTCGAGGTGGACGCCGACGGCGTGACCGGCGGCGGGGACCAGGCGCAGGACGGTGCGGGGCTTGCCTCCGGTGGAGGCCCGGCGCCCCGCCTCCTCGGCCAGCCCGTCCCCGCGCAGCCGGGCCGTGATCTTGCTGACGGCCTGCGGGGTCAGCCCCGTCCGCTCGGCCAGCTCCAGCCGGCTGATCCCGTCCGCCCCGGCGGCCCGCAGCAGCCCGAGGACGACGGCACTGTTGTGACTCCGCAGGGCGGGGAGATTGACCCCGGCGCTCCCGGGGTCGACGACACCACCCCGTCCGACGCCGCCCCGTCCGACGCCGCCCCTGTCGGCACCGCTCCGGTCGGCACCACTCCGACCGGCCGCCGTCCCGGAACCGTCCACCCCGTGCGTCTCCACCCTGTCCACGCCCCCATTCTCCCTCACGCTTGCACTTTGGCAACAGTGTTGCGAAAGTGGGGAGCATGACTGCCAGCACTCCTCCCCCCGGCACCCCCGCCGGCCGCCCCCTGCGGGTGGGCCTCGTCGGATACGGCCTGGCCGGGTCCGTCTTCCACGCCCCCCTGATCGCCACGACCGACGGACTCGTCCTCGACACGGTCGTCACCTCCCACCCCGAGCGGCAGGAGCAGGCCCGGGCCGCGTACCCGGACGTACGGATCGTCGCGAGCGCGGACGACCTCCTCGGCCGGGCCGGCGAACTCGACCTCGTCGTCATCGCCTCCCCCAACAAGACGCACGTCCCGCTGGCGAAGGCCGCCCTCGCCGCGGGCCTCCCGGTCGTCGTGGACAAGCCGATCGCCGGCACCGCCGCCGAGGCGCGCGAACTGGCCGCCCTCGCCGAGAAGAGCGGCCTGCTCCTCTCGGTCTTCCAGAACCGCCGCTGGGACAACGACTTCCTCACCCTGCGCCGCCTCATGGACGAGGGCGAGCTGGGCGACGTCTGGCGCTTCGAGTCCCGCTTCGAGCGCTGGCGCCCGCAGCTCAAGGGCGGCTGGCGCGAGTCCGGCGACCCGGCGGAGATCGGCGGCCTGCTCTACGACCTCGGCAGTCACCTCGTCGACCAGGCGCTGGTCCTCTTCGGCCCGGCCGCCTCGGTGTACGCCGAGACGGACACCCGGCGCGACGGCGCGCAGACGGACGACGACACCTTCATCGCGATCACCCACGTGAACGGCGTCCGCTCCCACCTGTACGTCTCCGCGACCACCGCCCAGCTCGGCCCGCGCTACCGCGTGCTCGGCTCGCGGGCCGGCTACGTCAAGTACGGCCTGGACCCGCAGGAGGCGGCCCTGCGCGACGGCGCCCGGCCCGGCGACGGCTCCGACTGGGGCACCGAGCCCGAGCCGCTGTGGGGCACCCTGGGCTCCGGCGAGTCCCCGGCGACCGGCGGCGGCCGCCCCGTGCGGACGCTCCCCGGCGACTACCCCGCGTACTACGCCGCCGTCGCCGCCGCCGTGCGCGACGGCGCCCCGAACCCGGTGACCGCGCTGGAGGCGGCCGCCGCGCTCGACGTCCTGGAAGCGGCCCGCCGTTCGGCCCGGGACGCAGTGGTGGTGTCCCTGTGAGCAGCACGCACAAGACGGCGATGACGCCGAAGATCGCGCCCGAGCTGACGCCGGGCGTGGAGGAACTGGAGGCGCAGGAAAGGCGCCTGGTCTTCCGGGAGTTCACCGCCGACGACGCCTGGCGGCTCGGCTCGCTCCTGGTGGAGCTGGCCCGCGAGCGCCAGGCCCCGGTCGCGATCGACATCCACCGCGCCGGCCAGCAGCTCTTCCACGCCGCGCTGCCGGGCGCCACGCCCGACAACGACGCCTGGATCGCCCGCAAGCGCCGGGTCGTCGAGCGCTACCACGCCTCCTCCTACCTGGTCGGCGCCCGCTTCCGCGCCAAGGGCACCTCCTTCGAGGACTCCTCCCGCCTGGACGCCGACCTGTACGCGGCCCACGGCGGCTCGTTCCCGATCAGCGTCGAGGGCGTCGGCGTCATCGGCGCGGTGACGGTGTCCGGGCTGCCGCAGCTCCAGGACCACCGGTTCGTGGTGGAGGCACTGGAGGAGTTCCTGAAGGTCTGAGACCTCCGGAAGTCCGCCGCGGGGCGGAACCCTCCGGGGCCGGGGAGCAGTTGGAACCTGCTGCACTGGTTGCCGTACGCGCACCGGACGTACGCGCGGCCGCGGCACGCACCCACCCGCACGCACCCCACCCCGGAGGGACCGCACCCGATGAAGCAGAACGTTGGACGGTACGGCATCTGGAGCATCGGCCTGCGCTCCGACGATCCCGGCCGCCGCTCCGAACTGACCGAGGCGGCCGCCGAGCTGGAGCAGCTCGGCTACGGCGCCCTGTGGCTGGGCAGCAACAGCACCGCCCGCCACGCCGCACCCCTGCTGGAGGCGACGACCCGGATCGCGGTCGGCACCAGCATCCAGAACATCTGGCAGTACGAGGCCGCCGTCTCCGCCGACGCGTTCGCCCGGGTCGACGCGGTCCACCCGGGCCGGTTCGTGCTGGGCCTCGGCGTCGGCCACGGCAGGACGCCGCAGCAGTTCCGCGGCCCGGTCTCCGCCCTGGCCGCCTACCTCGACGCCCTGGACGCCGCGGGCGTGCCCGCCGGCCGCCGGGTCGTCGCGGCCATCGGCCCCCGCTCGCTGCGGCTGGTCCGCGAACGCGCCGCCGGCACGGTCCCCTACCTCGTCACTCCCGACCACACGGCCGCCGCCCGCGAGATCCTCGGCGACGCACCGCTGCTCGCGCCCGAGCTGAAGGTCGTCCCGGAGGCGGACGCCGGCCGCGCCCGTGCCCTGGCCCGCGCCTTCCTCGCCCCGTACCTCACCCTCCCCAACTACACGTCCAACTTCCTGCGGCACGGCTTCACCGAGGACGACCTGCGCGGCGGGGGCAGCGACCGCCTGGTCGACGCGGTGTTCGCGTGGGGCACGGACGACGCGATCCGCGACCGGATCGAGTCGTTCCACCGGGCGGGCGCCGACCACGTGGCGCTCCAGGTGGTGGACGGCCGACCGAGGGACGCCCTGCCGAGGGGCACCTGGAAGAGGCTCGCGGATCTGCTGGCCTGAAGGAACGCCCCCGGGAGACGTCCTCGGGGGCGCGGGGAACTGCGCGACCAGTCACGACGTACGGCACGCCGACGGCCGGCCGCAGTCCCCTGCTCCTCGGGCACCTTCCCCGCTCAGGCGTCCTTCAGCTCCTGCCGCTGCCGTCCGAGCCCCGGGATCTCCAGCTCGACCACGTCCCCGACCCGCAGATACGGCCTGGGCTCGGGCCGCCCCATCGCCACCCCCGCGGGCGTCCCCGTGTTGATGACGTCCCCGGGGTACAGCGTCATGAACTGGCTGACGTACCGCACGACCTCCCCGACGGGGAAGATCTGCTCCGCGGTCGTGCCGTCCTGCTTCAGCTCACCGTTCACCCACAGCCGCAGCCGCAGATCCTGCGGGTCGGCCACCTCGTCGGCGGTCACCAGCCACGGGCCCAGGGGGTTGAACGTCTCGCAGTTCTTCCCCTTGTCCCAGGTGCCGCCCCGCTCGATCTGGAACTCCCGCTCGGAGACGTCGTGCGCGACGGCGTACCCCGCGACATGCGCGAGCCCCTCCTCGGCGGAGTCCAGGTAGCGGGCCGTACGGCCGACGACGACCGCGAGCTCGACCTCCCAGTCGGTGCTGACCGACCTCCGCGGCACGAGCACGGTGTCGTTCGGGCCGACGACCGTGTCCGGCGCCTTGAGGAAGACGACCGGCTCGGTGGGCGGCTCGGCCCCCGTCTCACGGGCGTGGTCGTGGTAGTTCAGCCCGATGCACACGATCTTGCCGATCCGCCCCAGCGGCGGCCCGATCCGCAGCCCCGTCGCGTCCAGCACGGGCAGCTCACCGGCAGCGGCGGCGGCACGGACCCGGTCCAGCGCGGCCTCGTCGGCGAGCAGCGTCCCGTCGATGTCCGGGACGAGGCCGGACAGGTCCCGCAGGGTGCCCCCGGCGTCGAGCAGGGCGGGTCGCTCCGCTCCGGCCGTACCGACACGCAGCAGCTTCATGGTCACCGTCTCCCTCGATCACGTACGCCCAGCCGATGGGTGCGGCCATCCGAGGACCGGTCGATCCTCCAAGCTGTACGTCCACTCCGCAAGACCCCGTTCACGTACTGGACCGGCTGCCGGCGGAGGCCCTACGGATACAGCAGGGCCCGTTCCACCGCGCTCCAGGCCGTGCTGGTCACGATGTACAGCGCCGCCGCGAGAGGAACGACGGCGACGGTGACCAGCGTGAAGAAGGACAGGAACGGCATGACCCGGGCGACGGCCCCGGCCCCCGGCGCGTCCAGCGGCGCGCTGTCGGCGAGGGAGACCTTGGACCTGCGGTAGTTGAAGACGGCGATGCCCGTGACCAGCGCGAACAGCGCCATGTACACCAGGCCCGCCCCGCCGAGCACCCCGCCGGCGCCCAGCGCGTCGAACCAGCGGTCGCCGAGGGGCGCGGACAGCAGCCGGTGCGAGAGCAGCGCGTTGGGCTCGCCGCCGATGTCCGAGCTGGAGAACAGGTGGTAGAGCAGGAAGAACGCGGGCGCCTGGAGCAGGCTCGGCAGACAGCCCGACAGCGGCGACACCTTCTCCTTCGCGTGCAGGTCCAGCACCGCCCGCTGGAGCTTCTCGGGGTTCTTCGCGTGCTTCCTGCGCAGCTCGGCGATCCTCGGCTGGAGCGCGGCCCGCGCCCGCGCGCCGCGTGCCGAGGCCCGGGACAGGGGGTGGACGAGGAGTCGTACGAGAGCGGTGAACAGGACGATCGCGGCCGCCGCCGCGGAGGCGTGGAACACGGGCTGGAGCAGGTCGGCGAGCTGCTCGACCAGGCTGGCGAAAACGGACATGGGTGAGCCCTCCGGGGGTCTCGTCGTGCGCCGGTTGAAGAGGTGGAGACATGGCGGCATGACGACCCACGCGGGTCAGGTGTCTCAGGAGTGCTGTGCGAGGGCCGCCGGGAGGGCGTGTCCGGGCGCCCTCGGGCGGCGGCGGCCCCGGGCGTCGGGGTCGCGCTGCGGCAGGAACGCCGTACGGCGGTCACGGTCACGGATCGCCGTACGCACGCGGGTGGGCGGCACGGACGGGGCGCACCGCGCCACGATCACCGCGGACACGGCGAGCGCGGCCCCTGCGGCCGCGGTGGCGGCGAGCGCGACGGTGGCGTAGAGACCGCCCGAGTCGAGGAGGACGGCACCGAGGGCGAACAGCAGGAGCAGCAGCACGTCGGCGTGACGACGGATCACCGGCTGCCCCCTCTCCCGGCCCCACGGGCCTCCACGGGCCTCCACGGCCCTTCGGCCTTCCGGTCCTACGATCTTTGATCGTACGTCACCGGCCCGCGTCGGTGTACGGGGACCGAGGCCGGTCCTCGCCGCACGACGAGGCGGTACGCCGGGCGCGGTGCCGCAACGACGGGCACCCGCGGGGACGCCTCCCGGGCGGGGCCGCCCGCACGGCGAGGGCGGCGGGCGAAGGCGGCCTGAACCGTGCGCGGGCGATGGCTCACCTTTGTCGGCGCCCGGCAGTACGGTGTGGACCATGCGCCCCGACACGCCTGCCGAGAACGTCGACCACTCCGCCGAAGCGGCACGCCTGGAGCGAACCGCCGACCTGTATCCCGAGGACGCCGAGGCCCTGCTGCTGCGCGCCGCGGCCCATCTGGAACTGTCCGGCGACCGCCCCGCGGCGACCGCGCTCTACGACCGCCTGCTCGCCTCCGCCCCCGCGGACTCGCTGGACGACCCGGCCCTGGTCAGAGCCCTGAAGGCGTCGAACCTGTGGGAGTACGGCCATGAGGCGGAGGCCCGGGCGATCATCGAGGGCGTCCGCGCGGCCGCGCCGCGCGACCCGGCGCCCTGGGTGATCGTCGCGGAGGCCCTGGAGTCGCACGACGAACTGGAGTCGGCGGAGGAGACGTTCACGGCGGGCGCGCGTCTGCTCGTCGCGGACACGCAGGAGCCGGACCGGGCGACGCACCCCCTGCTCTTCGGCCGCCACCGCGTCCGCAGGATGCTGGGCCTCTCGCACGACGCCTGGGACGCCCTCGCGGACACCCTGCACGTGTCCCCGGTCTCCCTGGACGAGCTGCACGACCCGAAGCGGGTCTGGTCCCTGGGCTCGGACAACCCGGCGGAGCTGGCTGCCGAGATCACCCGCCTCCGCGCCGAACTGGGCACCTACCGCGAGGCGTTGTCCCGCCCCTTCCCCGTGGCGGTCCTGCACTGGCCGGCGGCGGAGCTGCACGAGCTCCTGGAGACGTACCCGCCCCTCGTCGCGGAGTACCCGTCCCACGAGGGACACCTCTCGACGATAGAGGAGGCCCTGCGCGAGCTGGCCGCCTCCGGCACGCCCAACCTCGGCATCGTCACCGGCACGGTCCCCTCCTACGAGGCGTTCGCCGCCTCGGAGGGCACGTCCCCCACCGACCCGGCCCTGCTCCCCCAGTACGCCACCACCCTCGCGGCCCGCGGCCGGGCAGAGGCATGGCCCCCGAGCCGGGGGACGGAGTGCTGGTGCGGGTCGGGCCGTGTCTATGGGGAGTGCCATGGGGTCGTGGGGGGCTGAGGCTGCGACTCAGCCCTGCCCCAGCCACCACTCCCGGTGGTAGTGCACGTAGTCCGGGTGAACTCGATGCCAGCCCTTGGTCCTGAGCTTCGGCAAGAGCGCTTCTCCGAACAGATCTGCACGCACGATGACGGACCAGTCCGTGTCGATGACGACTGCCCCGATGTCCAGCCGCACATGACAGTTGGGGCAGACGCAGAGAATGTTCTGCTCTACGTCCGGTCCGTTATGAGGCTTGCCCAGGGGCTTGATGTGCGCCCCTTGGCTGTGAGGCTCACCATCCGGGCCCAGCAGCCGTCGACCGCAGAGCTGGCATTCCCCGCCATAGAGCGTCTTGACTCGCCGTGCCGTAGCGACGCTGCGTATGAGGCGCTGAACGGCCGTAGTCCGCACCTCCGGGTACCTCTCCTCGCCCAGTTCCTGTGCGGACAGGTCTTCTAGCTCCTCAAGGGCCTTAGCGACGTGAGCTTCTACGGGCGTGTGTCCCTGCTGAGACTCTGGCATGCGTTCAAGGTCGAACTGGCAGATCTCGATGTCGCTGCCGTCGGGAGCCGGGGACTGGGAGATCGCCGTACGGATAGCCGTGATCCGGTAGAGGCCGTCGTAACGGTAGCCCTTGGGCGGTGAATAACGCTCGTCGCCCTCGTATCCACGAATCACGCGAATCGGGTAACTGCGTTCATAACTACGCTTTAGGGCATCGTTGTCGACATACGACCATGACTGACTGCACAGAAGTCGGCCGGTGTTGGGGTCGCGCTCCTTACCTATCGACGCTCCCGTGTACTGCATCCAGGTCCAGTGGTCGTCATCATCGACATAGCCACCGTTGAGGACGATCGCATCGGCGACCGGAAGGCCATCCTTCTCGTCCTTGAGCCACGAGATGCCCTTCTGGTTGGTCTGGTGGAGCATGGCACGCTTCACGTCCATGCGACTGTCGAAGCAGTCCCCCACGGCGACACCCTGAATACGACCGACAGTTCGTTCGATTCCCATGAGGGCATACTCGATCGAACTAGATCACCGATGTCAACTTGTATTTAACTATGGCCGGTTATCGACAAGAATCCTTCCATGACACCCAGGACGCCTCCGGGTTGGCGACCTCTGTTACACAGGGGGCAGCGTCCGAGTGAGCAGGGGGAAGCCGGCATGACCGAACAGGGAGAGCCACAACCGTTCGCAGGTCTCTACGAGCAGTTGATCACGTTGCGTTTTCAGCAGCAGCTGAAGGACCTAGCCAAGGACGATTGGCGCCCTCCGAGCGAAGCCGTAGGACAGGAGTCGGTACCTCACACCCTCGCTCGGCATGCGGCAGGCACGGTCCGTCGCGCCCTTCAAGCCCTTCCTAGCGAGGAACGCATCTATGCCGCGAACCACACCCTGGAGTCCATCAGCACCCTGGAAGGCAGCCCACAAGCGAAACGTGCCGATATGGGTGATCACTACGACCTACATCGGCGCCACCGAGCGGCGCGCTCTCGACCGATTGGTCGAGGAATTCAATGCCGAGGTCAAAGTCAACTACGAGACGCGGTCGACACGGCTCCATGCAAAAGAATGGCTCTTTCGCCGTAACAGCGGCTACGACACTGCATGCGTTGGAAGTTCCAACCTCTCCAAGGCGGCCCTTCTCGATGGCCTGGAGTGGAACGTTCGGCTGTCCTCCGTAACCACTCCCGATGTGCTGCGCAAGTTCGAGGCGACCTTCGATGCCTACTAGCGACCCTTCCTTCGAGACCTACAACCCCGCAACCGACAGCAACCGCCTTCAGGAGGCGCTCACCAGCGCCGCTACACGAGGCATCACTCTCTCTGATCTAGAGGTGCGGCCGTATCCACACCAGCGCGACATGCTGGAGAGACTGGAGGTCGAGAGAGGGGTACACGGCCGCCACCGAAACCTGCTCGTAGCGGCCACGGGCACGGGCAAGACGGTCATGGCAGCCCTGGACTACAAGCGTCTACGAAAGCAGTACGGCCGCGATCTGCGACTACTGTTCGTGGCTCACCGCAAGGAGATCTTGCAGCAGTCAATGCGGACGTACCAGGACGTGCTGATTGACCCGAACTTCGGCGAATCTTTCCACAGTGGCGACATCCCGGAGCGTTGGACCCATGTGTTCGCGAGCGTGCAGTCGCTGAACTCCAAGGCACTCGATCGCCTGTCCGCAGATCACTTCGACGTGATCGTGATCGATGAGTTCCATCACGGCACATCGCCCACCTACCGTAAAATCGTTGACCACTTCGCCCCCGTGGAACTTCTGGGCCTCACTGCCACGCCTGAACGCATGGACGGCAAGAACATCCAGGACGAGTTCTTCGACGGCCGAATCGCAGCAGAGATGCGTCTTTGGGAAGCCCTCGAAAATGATCTCCTCAGCCCGTTCCGCTACTTTGGGATCAGCGACAACACGGACCTGAGTACGGTCGCATGGAAGCGAGGGGCCTACGACCCAGGTGCCCTGAGCAACGCCCTAGCAGCCCATGAGGGGCGAGCCCGCCAGGTCGTGAAGTCCGTCCAGGAGAAGGTCGCCGAGCCCGGGAAGATGAGGGCCCTCGGATTCTGCGTGTCGGTTGCACATGCTCACTTCATGGCCGACGCCTTCCGCACGGTCGGCCTCAGCGCGGTTGCCCTGTCTGGTGAGACTTCTACCGAAGAGCGCAAGCAGGCACTGGCCGACCTGCGGTCCGGAGCGATCCAGGTGATCTTCTCTGTCGACCTCTTCAACGAAGGGCTCGACATCCCCGATGTAGACACGCTGCTCCTCCTCCGTCCCACGTCTAGCGCCACCGTCTTCCTCCAGCAGCTCGGCCGCGGGCTGCGCCGCACCGAGGACAAAGCCGTCCTTACCGTGCTCGACTTCATCGGACAACACCGCAAAGAGTTCCGCTTTGAGAACCAGTTCCGAGCCCTGACGAACCTGACCCGTAAACGGCTACTGGACAACATCGAGCGCGACTTCCCTCAGCTTCCCTCCGGCTGCCAGATCATCCTTGAGGCGAAAGCGAAGAGCGCGATCATCGCAAACATCAAGGAGCAGATCGGCATCAACGTCACGGCCCTCGCGCGCGAGGTCGCCTCATACGCCGAACCACAGCTCAGCCGGTACTTGGACGAGAGTGGTCGCGAGCTGAAGGAGCTCTACAGAGGCAATGGCAACTCCTGGACCGGGTTGCTCCGCCGCTCCGGACTACTCAAAGGCGAGGCACCCGACGGCGAAGCAGCCCTCCTCAAACGCGTGCCCTCGTTCCTCCATGTCGACGACCCGCAGCGAGTGGCCGCTTACACGCGCATGCTCGCAGACGATGCACCTACCTACGCCGATCTCGATGAGCTGGAGCAGGCGTATGCCCGCATGCTCTTCTTCCAGCTGTGGCCTCTCGGTGGAATAGTCCGCAAGGGGTTCGCCAGTTACGACGCCGGGTTCCAACTGCTTCACGCGCACAGTGCGGTACGCAGTGAACTGCGGCAGGTGCTGGCACACAATCTTGCGCACACCGAGCACGTACCGATCCCACTCTCAGGTTTGGGAAGCACAACCAACCTCCCGCTGACCGTGCACGCCTCGTACACCCGCGAGGAAATTTTGCCCGCCCTCGGCCAGTCGGCTATCGGCGGCTTCATGCCGGGAGACTTCCGTGAGGGAGTCAAATGGTGCGATGCCATCAAGACCGACGCCCTGTTGATCACCTTGGAGAAGGACGAGAAGGACTTCTCTCCCCAAACCCGCTACCACGACTATGCGCTGAGCGAGGTCCGGTTCCACTGGGAGTCTCAGAATCAAACCTCTGAGACATCACGCACTGGGCTGCGCTATCAGCATCATATGGAGCAAAGCAGTCATGTGCTCCTCTTCGTGCGGCGTTACAAGAACACGGACATCGGCGGGGCACAGCCATGGATGCTGCTTGGCCCCGCCGAGTACGAAGGGCACACCGGCAGCAAGCCGATGTCGGTCACGTGGCGGCTGAAGCACGAAATCCCGGCGGAGGTGTGGTCGTACTCGGCCATTGCGACCGGCTGATCGAACCGGGCCCATCATTCGGTTCGCCCGACCCCTCCGCCTCGCCCCCCAACAGCGCCTTCGAACCGCGTCTGCGCCAGATCCAGCACCTCGTCCCCGTCCCACCCGTGGGCACGGAGCCAGTGGAGGAAGTCCGTCACGGCGTCGATCACCGCCTCCTTGGCGAGGGTCGCGCCGAGTCGGCCCGGGGCGGAGGAGCAGTGGGGCCAGGCGTGCGTGTAGAGGCTGAGGACGGACTCGGCGCGGGTGACGCGCGGGTCGGGCAGGTGGCCGTCGGGGGCCGTGAGTCCCGTGGCCAGCTCGCACCAGGTGACCTTGAGGTCGCCCCGGAGTTGGACTCCCCAACGATCGGCGAGGGCCGCGACGAGGGCCATGCCGCGCCCGTGCTCCGCGTCGGGCGCGGGGTCGGTCAGGACAGGGAGGGCGCGTGTGTCGGGGTCGTGGACCTCGATGCGCAGACGAACGCCGCGCATCGAGACGACGAGCACGGCCGGTGTGCCCGGGCCGACGTGCGTGATGACGTTGGTGACCAGTTCGCTCACACAGAGCTGCGCCTCGTCCGCGATCGCGTCCAGCCCCCAGGTAATCAGGTGCAGTCGTAAGACGCGTCGCACCGCAGCCACCTCCTGGGGCTCGGCGCGAAAGTGCAGGTCCCAGGACTTCCGGGGCATACACGCGATGTAGTCCACGCTCACTCCTCCTTCAAAGGAATGGATTGCGCTCCGCATCCTTTCTCTCACAGAGAGTTGCATTGAGACTCTCAAAATGGAACTCTCATAGCGACTCAAGAGGAGCGCATCGAATCAGTACGCGCCCCCGGCGCACCCCGCGCGGCTTGCCGACGCGCTGACGCAACCGCCACGATCGGACTGATCGACCGAAGGGCTGAGGCCATGCCAGTTGGACCCACCACACGCAGGCGCCAACTGGGTGCCGATCTCCGTAGACTTCGCGAAGCCAAGGGCCTGACCCTTGAGGAGGCGGGTGGCCGTGTAGGCATCTCCAAAGCCACACTCAGCCGGTACGAGACCAAGGAAGGCACGGTCAAGTGGCCTGCCGTGGACGCCCTGTGTCGTGAATACGGCGCGTCCGACGAGGAGCGTCTCGCTCTGGTGGAGCTTGCCAAAGGAGCCAAGATTCAAGGGTGGTGGCGCTCGCTCGCCGATCCCATTCCGGACTCCATGAATCTGATGCTGACGCTCGAAGACGAGGTCGTTCGCGAGGATCACTACGCATGCATGTACATCCCGGGGCTCCTCCAGACGCGGGCGTACGCTGAGGCTGTCCATCGCGCTTCCGAGGCTCAGTGCCCGGAACGCGAAGTGCAGCACATGGTCGACATCCGCATGAAGCGTCAAGAGTTGCTGGAGCGAGCTGATCCGCCCCACCTGTGGTGCGTGATCGATGAGGCAGCGCTACGACGACGCGTGGGCGGCCGACAGGTCATGCGAGATCAGCTGAGCCACCTCCTCACCATGGCCCGACGCCCGCACATCACCGTGCAAGTACTGCCTTTCTCAACAGGTGCGCACGCAGCGGCCGTCGGTAGCTTCGCCATGCTCCGCGGTCCCGCGAGGGAACTGGACGTGGTCTATGTGGACCTGCTCGGCGGAGGTCTGTTCATGGAGAAGACCCAAGAACTGGAGCGCTATAGGTTGGCGTTCGAGTACCTCAGCGCGCAGGCACTCGACCTGGAGACCTCGGCCGAAACGGTCGACCGCATAAGCAAGGAGCTGTGATGACGGCGTCCTCGACGCACCAGTGGTTCAAGTCCTCCTACAGCGGTGGCAGTGGAACCGAGTGCGTGGAGGCCGCCCTCACCCCCACAACGGTGCTTGTCCGCGATTCCAAGCGTACTGGTGGCCCCCTTCTGTCGGTGGGGTCACTGGCCTGGTCGCAGTTCGTCGCATGGGGAGGGACCCAGCCCGCGGGGGCGGCACCTCGGGGTGCCTTCCCCCGGGCGAGGTCGGCTGGGTAGGAGGGCGGCGCGCGGCTCAGCCCCGGCGGTCCGCCACCGCCCAGGACGCCAGTGCCATCGCCCCGGCCACGCCGAACACCGCCGGCCACGCGCCCACCTTCTTCGCCAGCGGATGCGACCCCGCGAAGGCGGCGACGTACGCGGCGCCCAGTGCGCCCGCGGCCGGGCCGCCCGCGCTTCGGTGCCACTGCCGGGCCGCGGTGGCTCCCGCGGCGGCGAGGACCACGCCGCCGAGCGGCCGCTGTCTGGTCCAGCGGGCCACGGCGTACCCGCCGACGAGTCCGCTCGCGGCGACGACCGCGCTGGGGATCCGGTCCATGACTGCCTCCGTGCCGAAGTCGGGAAAGCCGAGAAAGGGGGCCGCCGCACCGGCGGACGCACCCGCGCCCAACCTACGCCCGGGCGGTGTCCCGCCCTCGGCCCGGGTCCGGCCCGGGTCCGGCCCGGGTCCGCCCCCGAAGAAACCGGCTCGTCCGCCCCACGGGACACATCGTCCACAGAACGAGCCGTTCCACGGCCGAACGTCCGATTGTCGGCCGCTCGTCGGCGCTCGTGTGTTTGGCGGCCGATCATCTGGTGACTGAACCGCTTGGCGAACGAGCGCCGGGCGAGGAGGAATCCCCACCATGACCACCACGACACCGGAGCGGCACACCGGGACGGACGGCCCGCGGTCCGCGAAGGCCGATCACGACGGCTGGGACAGATTCGTCGAGTCCGTCCGGGAGGCCGGCCGGTACCCGACCGGCGCCGAGGCGGACCGGGTCACCCGGATCGTCCTGTCCGCGTTCGGCGGACAGGTGACCGGCGACGAGCGTGTCGCCCTGGCCGGGGCGCTGCCCGAGCGGGCCGCCCGGCTGGTGGCGGGGCAGATCCCGGCCGCCCGCCCCCTCCCCGCCCCCGACTTCGTCGAATCGGTCGCGGCCCGTGTCGAGGGCGCGACCTCCGCCACCGCCCGCTGGGACGTCAGCTCCGTGCTGGGGGCGCTGCCGCCCCTGGTCGGCGACGACCTGACCGACCGCCTCCTGGCGGCGCTCCCGCCCGGCTACGCCCTGCTGTTCGGCCGCGCCGACCTGATCGGCCGTACCGACTCGACCGGCCGTACGGACCTGAGCGGTCGTGCGGACCTCAGCGGTCGCGCCGGTCTGAGCGGTCGTACGCGCATCGGCCGAACGGTCTGATCATCACACTCGCACGCACTCCCGGTGACCGCTCGATCTGCGGGCGGTCACCGGCCGTCCTAGGCTGAACGGCGTCACGGACCACCCCCGATCCGCTCCCTGGGGGCAGGATGATCAAGGTCAGCGTCGTCGTGCCGGTCTACAACGCCGGTGCCTACGTCGAGAGCTGCGCGCCCTCGCTGGTGGGCCAGTCGCTCGGTCCGCAGTCGTACGAGGTCGTCTACGTCGACGACGGCTCGACGGACGACTCGCTGCGGCGCCTGGAGCGTCTCGCGGCCCGCCACCCGCACGTACGGGTCCTCACCCAGGAGAACTCCGGCTGGCCCGGACGGCCCCGCAACGTCGGGGTCCGTGCCGCCCGCGGCGAGTACGTGCAGTTCGTCGACCAGGACGACGAACTCACCCCCCAGGCCCTGGAGAGCCTCTACCGTCTCGCCTCCCGCAACGGCTCCGACATCGTGCTGGGCAAGGTGACCGGCACCATGCAGGGCCCGAGCCGGGTCTTCAAGCGGACGCGCGAACGGTGCACGGCCTCCGACGCCCCGCTGTTCGACAGCCTCACCCCGCACAAGATGTTCCGCCGCCGCTTCCTGCTGGACCACGGCATCGAGTTCCCCGAGGGGCGGGTCCGGCTGGAGGACCAGATCTTCATGGCGCGGGCCTACGTACGCGCCAGAACCGTGTCGATCTTCGCCGACCATCCCTGCTACATCTGGAACCGCAGGGCGGACGGCGGCAACACCAGCTCCCGCGGGTCGACGCCCGAGACGTACTACGGCCATCTGCGGTCGGTCGTGGACGCCGTCAAGGGGGCCACCCGTCCCGGCGCCCACCAGGACCACCTCCTGCGCCGCTCCTACCGCGTCGAGCTGCTGCGCCCGGTCATCGAACCCCGGGTGCTCCAGCGCAAGGGCGAGGACCTGGACCGCTACTTCCGGGTGGTCCGCCGGATGGCCGAGGAGTGCTTCCCGCCGGGCGTCCCCGAGGGGCTGCCCGCGATCACGGCGCTGAGGGCGCGGCTGCTCGCGGACGGCCGCCTGGACTCCCTGATCGAACTGGCCCGCCGGGTCCAGCGCATCCGGCCCCGGGTCACCGTCTCCGACGTCCGCTGGGAGGACGGTCGGCTGTCCGTGACCACGACCCTGCGCATGGTCCACTCCGGCGGCCGGCCCCTGGTCCTGCGCGAGCGGCGGGGCCGGCTGCTGCTGGACCCCGACCTGGTGTCCGGCATCGAGGGGGCCGAGGACTGGGAGGTGCCGGACCCCTTCACCTCCGCGTTCGGCGACCTGCTCGTGCACGACACGGCCCGTGACCTGTGGTGGTTCGACCACACGGACCTCACTCCGGCCCTGGAGAGCGTGCCGGGCGCCGGCCATGCGGTGGCGCTCTCCGCCACCGTCGCCCTGGACCCCCTCACCCTGGCCGGAGGCCGTCCGCTGCCTCCCGGCACCCACCATGTCTGGGTCAGCGGCCAGCTCCTCGGCGTGGGCCGCAGGTCCCGCCTGGCCGTGCCCGGACTGCGTCCCAGCGCACGGGCGCTGGGAACCCCGCCGCGCCTGGTCGTCCCCACCCGGACGCTCGACGACTCCCAGCTCTTCCTGGCCGTGGGCCCGACGGGCCGTACGGCGCTCCCGTCCCGCCTCCTGCTGCGGGCCACGACCGAACCCGTCGTCCGCCGCACGGCCCGTGACCTGGTCCGGCGTACGCCCGAAGGGCTGCGGCCGCTGGTCCGCGGGGCGGACCCCTGGACCCGGCGGCGCGCCACGCGGAGCGGCTGACGGGCCCGGCCGGGTTCACAGCACCGCGCGCAGATCCACCAGAGCCCGGTCCTCCCCGGCGTCCCGCACGAGGTGGGCGCGGGCGCGGCCCTCGGCGAACAGGTCGCGCAGGAACATGCCCGGATGGTCGAGGAGTTCCTCGCGTCCGGCCAGGGCGATGCGGACCCGGTAGCGGGTGTCGCCGTCCAGGAGGAGGAGGTCGCACCGGTCGGGATGCGGCGCGTCGAGGCCCTGCACGACGACGCGGTCCTCGGCCATCTGCCCGGCCCAGGCCGCGAGATCGTCGAGGAGCCAGGCCAGGTTCATCCATGCCGGGGCGTCGGCGGCGGGCTGCCAGTCGTGGGTGCGGCGGCCCTCCCGGCCGGTGTCCGGAGGCTCGCCGTGCTCGTACGCGGGCGGCGGCAGGGGCTGCGCGGTCTCGGCGAACTCGATGCGCCGGGAAGGGATGTCGAGCGCGCGCAGGCGTAACCGGTCACGGCCGAGGTCGAAGGCCACCTCCGAGGCGTGGCTGAGGAACTCACTGTCGCCGGCGGTCATGGGGCTCCGTTCATGCGGTGGCCCCCGCGCCTGTCCGGAACGCCCTCCGGTAGGCCAGGGGACTCGTCCCCGCCACCCTGCGGAAGCGTTCGCGGAAGGCGGTCGGGGAGCCGAAGCCGGACTGGAGGGCGATGCGTTCCACCGGATAGGACGTCGTCTCCAGGAGGTGCTGGGCGCGGCGGATCCTGGCCCGGTGGAGCCACTGGAGCGGTGTCGTGCCGGTCTGGTCGCGGAAGCGGCGGTTGAGGGTGCGGGTGCTCATGCCGGCCCGGGAGGCGATGTCGTCCAGGGTGAGGTCGCGGTCGCAGTGGGCCTCCAGCCAGTGCAGGAGGGGTTCCAGGGTCGCGCCCGACGGCGCCGGGGGCAGGTCGTGGGCGATGAACTGGGCCTGGCCGCCCTCCCGTTCGAGGGGCATCACGGACAGCCGGGCGGTGTGGGCGGCCACGGCCGAGCCGTAGTCCTTGCGGACCATGTGCAGACACATGTCGAGGGCCGCGGCGGCGCCCGCCGAGGTGAGGAACTGCCCGTTGTCGACGTAGAGCACGTTCGGGTCGACCGTCACCTCCGGGTGGCGTGCCGCGAGGTCCGGCGCCGCCAGCCAGTGGGTCGTGGCGCGCAGCCCGTCCAGCAGGCCCGTCGCCGCGAACAGGAACGCGCCCACGCACACCGACGCGATGCGCGTGCCGTTCGCCGCCGCCGCGCGCAGGGCCTCCGCAACGCCCGGGGGCAGCACCTCGGGCGGGTCCTGCACACCGGGCAGCACGATCGTGTCGGCCTCCGCCAGCAGGTCCAGGCCGTACGGCGCCCGGAGCGTGAACGCGCCCGCGCGCACCTCCTCGCCCTCCCGCACCGAGCAGACCCGGACGTCGTACGGCGCCCGGCCGTCCGGCAGCCGCGCCCAGCCGAACGCGTCGATCGGGGCGGAGAGGTCGAAGGGGATGACGCCGTCCAGCGCCAGTACGGCCACGATGTGCATGGCATCAATCTAGGCGCTCACCCGGTTCTCGCCAATCGGCCGCCGGGCTCCTGCGTACCTGTTCAAGGGGAGTGTCCTCGCCGGACGGCGCCATGAGCTCCTTCCTCTCCGTCCTGGCGAGAATCCGTCGGACCCTGGCACTCGTGCCGCTTCTCCACGGTCCGCGCGGGGCCTAGCGTCCTGCCTCGTGACCAAGTTCCTGCTCGCCGTCCATGTCCTGGCCGCCATCGTCGCGATCGGCCCCGTCACCGTCGCCGCCAGCATGTTCCCGCCCGCCGCGCGCAGGGCGCTGGCCGCGCCCGAGGACACACGGGCCGCGGAGACCGTGGGGCTGCTGCACCGCATCTGCCGGGTGTACGCCGTCGTCGGCGTCGTCGTGCCCGTCTTCGGGTTCGCCACGGGGAGCGCGATGGGCGTGCTCGGCGACACCTGGCTGATCGTGTCCATCGTGCTGACCGTCCTGGCCGCGCTGGTCCTCGGCGGCCTCGTGCTGCCCCGTCAGGAGGCGCTCGCCGAGGGCGGGGGCACGCGGGAGACGACCGTACGGCTCGCCATGCTGACGGGGGTGTTCAACCTGCTGTGGGCGACGGTGACGGTGCTGATGATCGTGCGGCCGGGATCCACCACCGGGGCCTGAGCACCGCCCCGGACCCGAGCACCACCGAGGAGACTGAGCACCACCCCTGGCCCGGGCACCACCGAGGGCTGAGCGCCATCGAAGGCCGAGGGCCACCGGGGCCCGAGCATCTCCCGGCCCGAGCACCGCCCCGGGCCCGAGCACCACCGAGGGCTGAGGGCCACCGGACCCGGGCACCACCGAGGGCTGAGGGCCACCGGGCCCGAGCACCACCGAGGGCTGAGGGCCACCGGACCCGGGCACCACCGAGGGCCGAGGGCCACCGGACCCGGGCACCTCCGAGGGCTCTCGTCCCCGAAGGCTCCCCGTCTCCGGCGGTGGCTCCCTGGCTCCGGCAACCCCCGGGCCCCGGCGGCTCGGCTGCGTGTCCGCGCCCCTACGCGTTCGCCGTGCCCGGTCCCGCCGGTCCCGTGGGTCCGGCCGGACCCCTGGCCCCGGCGGTCTCCTTCACCTTCGCCGCCGCCGCGCTGAGCGGCCGGGCGATGTCCTCCAGCGAGCGGCGTTCCGCCTTGACCGCGAGGAAGGCCGCGACCAGGCCCGCCGCGCACATCAGGCCCGCGCCGATCTGGAAGGCGAGGACCGTGTCGGCGACCTTGCCGGTCTCGGTGAGCTTGGCGAACAGCAGCGGCCCGCTGATGCCGCCGGCGGCGGTGCCGAGGGCGTAGAAGAAGGCGATCGACATCGCGCGGGTCTCCATCGGGAAGATCTCGGAGACCGTCAGATAGGCGCTGGAGGCGCCGGCGGAGGCGAAGAACAGCACCACGCACCAGCAGGCGGTCATCGTCCCGGCGGTGAGGGAGCCGCGGTCGAAGAGCCAGGCCGTGCCGAAGAGGAGGATGCCGGAGAGCAGATACGTGGAGGAGATCATCACCCGGCGGCCGACGGTGTCGAAGAGCTTGCCGAGCAGCAGCGGCCCGCAGAAGTTGCCGACCGCGATGACGGCGAAGTAGTAGCCGGTGTTCCCGGACGGCACGTCGAAGAACTGGGTGAGGATCGCGCCGAAGCCGAAGGTGATCGCGTTGTAGAGGAACGCCTGGCCGATGAAGAGGGAGAAGCCGAGGGTCGCGCGGCGGCGGTACCTGGCGAACACGGTCCTGGCGATCTCCACGAAGGTCACGCTCTTGCGCTGGTGGATCGTGAGCTCGCCCTCGGGGCGCGGCAGCGGTTCGCCTTTCTCCTCCTGCACCTGCCGTTCGACGGCCGTCACGATCTCCTCGGCCTCGCGGTCCCTGCCGTGGATCAGCAGCCAGCGCGGGCTCTCCGGGACATGGCGCCGTACGAGGAGGATGACCAGGGCGAGGACCGCGCCGAGGGCGAAGGTCAGCCGCCAGCCGAGGTTCGCGGGGAAGATGTCCGTGTCCAGGGCGACGATCGACAGCAGCGAGCCGCCGACCGCGCCGAGCCAGAAGCTGCCGTTGATGATCAGGTCGACCCGGCCGCGGTAGTCCTTCGGGATCAGCTCGTCGATCGCGGAGTTGATCGCCGCGTACTCGCCGCCGATGCCGAAGCCGGTCAGGAAGCGGAAGAGGAAGAACCACCAGGCGTCGAAGGAGAGCGACGTCAGCGCGGTCGCCGCGAGATACACCGCCAGGGTGATCATGAACAGCTTCTTGCGGCCGAAGACGTCGGTCAGACGGCCCCAGAACAGGGCGCCCAGGCAGGCGCCGGCCACATAGAGGGCCGCCGCGGTGCCGGTGATCTGGGCCGAGGTGATCGACAGTCCACTGCCGGACTCGGAGAGCCGGCTCGCGATGTTGCCGACGACCGTGACCTCCAGGCCGTCCAAGATCCATACGGTGCCGAGGCCGATGACGATCGTCCAGTGCCAGCGGGACCACGGAAGGCGGTCGAGCCGGGCGGGGATGTCCGTGGTGATGGTACGACCGGGCGCGGCCGCTGCTGCCGGACTGGGCATGGGCTCCCTCCTCGTCGGGCGGAACGCCCCGTCGAGTGCCCCCGACCGGCCCTTCTACGCGCCCAGCGCCTGCGACAGCGTGTAGATCAGCAGGCCGGCGAGCGAGCCGACCACCGTGCCGTTGATCCGGATGAACTGGAGGTCGCGGCCGATGTTCGCCTCGATCTTGCGGGTGGTGTGCTCGGCGTCCCAGCCCGCCACGGTGTCGGTGATCAGGGAGGTGATCTCCCCCCGGTACGTCGTCACCACATGCACCGCCGCGCCCTCGACCCAGCTGTCGACCTTGTCCTGGAGGCGCGGCTCGGTCGCCATCCGGGCGCCCAGGGAGAGCAGCGAGGCACGGACCCGCAGCCGCAGCTCGCTGCGCTCGTCCTCCGCCGCCGAGACGATCATGGACCGTACGGCCGTCCAGGCGGACCTGATCAGGTCCTGCACCTCGCCGCGGCCGAGCACCTCGCCCTTGAGCCGCTCGACCCGCGCGCGGGTGTCGGTGTCGGACTGGAGGTCGGAGGCGAAGTCGGACAGGAAACGGTCGAGGGCGCCGCGCGCGGGGTGGGACGGCATGTCGCGCATCTCCGCGCAGAACCGCAGCAGTTCCTTGTAGACCCGCTCGCCCACCTTCTTGTCGACGAACCGCGGGGTCCAGCCGGGCGCGCCGCCCTGCACGGCGTCCATCACGGAGTCCGCGTGCAGCACCAGCCAGTCGTGGGCGCGGGTCGTCACCAGGTCGACGGCCCTGTGGTGGCCGCCGTCGGCGACGATCTTCTCCAGCATCTTGCCCATGCCGGGCGCGACCTCCTGGGCGTCGGCCCGCCGGGTGATCGCCTCGGCGACGACGGCCTGGACGTCGGAGTCGCGCATCACGGTCAGCGCGCCCCGCAGGGCCGTCGCCAGTTCGGCGGTCACCCGGTCGGCGTGCTCCGGCTCGGCGAGCCAGGCGCCCAGACGGCTGCTGATGCCGACGGCCCGCAGCCGCTGCCGTACGACGGCCTCGGACAGGAAGTTCTCGCCGACGAACTCCCCCAGCGAGACCCCGAGCTGGTCCTTCTTGGTGGGGATGATCGCGGTGTGCGGGATGGGCAGGCCGAGCGGGTGCCGGAACAGCGCGGTCACCGCGAACCAGTCGGCGAGCGCGCCCACCATGCCGGCCTCGGCGGCCGCGGCGACGTAGTCCGCCCAGGGGCCCGCGCCCCGGTGGGAGGCCCAGGTGGCGAGGACGTAGACCAGCGCGACGAACAGCAGCAGTCCCGTCGCGGTGAGCTTCATCCGGCGTACGCCGCGCTGTTTCTCCTCGTCGGCGGCGCTGAAGACGCTCATCGTCCGCGCGGCCGGGGCGCCGGCGCTCCCCCGCGGGGCCGTCCCCGCTGCCCCGGTCGCTTCCGCTTCCGTACGGTCCATGCACTCCACCCGTTCATGAGCCCCGACTGCACCATTGTCCCTTCCTGACCGACTCCTGGAACGGAACGGAAGTTCCCGGCGTCTGTCAGATGCACCCCATGACGCATCATGTGGTGATCGCACCGGAACCCGACGGGGGTTCCGGCTGTCCGAGGAGATCCGAGGAGAGACACGCCGCATGGCCAGGCGTCATCAGGGTTGTGCACTGCTCGCCGGCGTCACCGCCCTGATCGTGGCCCTGTCGGCCGCCCTCTACGTCACGGTCGCCTCCGGCGACGGCACCGCCCGGACCACGTCCGCCGCCGGACGGCCCCACGGCTCCGCCGCTCCCGCCTCCTCCGGGACGTGGGTCGGCACCTGGTCGGCCTCCCCGGTGGCCGCCGAGCCCGGCACCGGCGTGACGGGGCTCGCCGGACGCTCGGTGCGCAATGTCGTGCACACCAGCGTCGGAGGGACGAGTGCCCGTGTCACGCTGTCCAATCTCTTCGGCCGGCGGCCCCTCACCCTCACCCATGTCTCCCTCGCGCTCGCCGCGGACGAGGACGGCCCGGCCGCCGCGGCCGGGACGATGCGCCGGCTGGCCTTCGGCGGCCGCACCACCGTCGTCGTGCCGGCCGGGCGGCAGGTCGTCAGCGACCCGGTCGCGCTGCACGTCCCGGCCGACGCGGACGTCCTGGTCACCACCTATTCGCCCACCCCGTCCGGGCCCGTCACCTCGCACCCGCGCGCCCGGCAGATCAGCTACGCCGCCGTCGGCGAGCGCACCCGGGACCTCGGCGGAGCCGCCTACACCGAGCAGACAGAGACCTGGCGCTACGTGACCGCGCTGGACGTGCTCGGCGACGAGGCCGACGGCACGGTCGTCGCCTTCGGGGACTCCCTCACCGAGGGCGCCGACTCCGGCGTGGGCGAGAACCGCCGCTGGCCCGACGTGTTCGCCCGGCTGCTGCGGGAGGCGGCCGAGGAGGGCCGGGACGTGCCGCGCCTCGGCGTGGTCAACCAGGGCATCAGCGGCAACCGGGTCCTCGCCGACGGCTTCACGGGCGGCCTCACGGGCCACGGGCTCGCGGGCGGCGGGCCCCGGGCGGGCGTCCCCGACAACCCCAGCGGCCTGCGCCGGTTCTCCCGGGACGCGCTGGACCGCCCCGGGGTGAGGACCGTCGTCGTGGACCTCGGGGTCAACGACATCCTGCGCCACCCGGACGTCGCCGACCCGGACCGGATCCTCGACGGGCTGCGCACCCTCGTGCGCCGGGCCCACGCCCGGGGCGTCAAGGTCGTCGGCGCCACCCTGATGCCGTTCAAGGGGCACCCCCGCTGGAGCGGCGACCGCGAGGAGGTGCGGCAGCGGATCAACGCCGAGATCCGCGCCGGCCGGGTCTTCGACGCCGTCGCCGACTTCGACCGGGCCGTACGCGACCCGTACGACCCGCGCCGGCTGCGCTCCGACTACGACTGCGGCGACCACCTGCACCTCAGCGACCGCGGCTACGCCCGTATGGCGCAGGCCCTGGACCCGGACGACCTGGAGGGCGGCCCGCCGGTACGGCGGTGAGGCCCTCGCGGCGCCCTGCCGCGGGAGGAGCTAGTCGTCGTCCCGGCGGCGGTCCCGCAGGAGGTCGCGGTGGCCGTCCAGCATGCGGCGGTGGGCGTCCTGGACGTCCTCGCGGAAGTTCTCGTGCAGCTCGCGCATCGCGGCCTTGCGGTCCCGCTTCTCCTGGCGCCGCTCCAGCCGGCGCCGCTCCCGCTCGGCACGGGTGAGCTTGCGCTCGACACCGACCCCGCCCCAGAAGGCGAACCCGGTGATGACCACGCGCGGGGCGCCCGGCTCGCCCGGCACGCCCTCCTCCCGGTGGTCGAAACCGCCCATGACACCGATGCCGCGCACGACGACCTCGACCCCGGGCGGCACCGTCACCTGCATGCCGCCCATGATCGCCACGCACCGGATCTCGACCTCGCCGCCGGCGAAGTTCGCCTCGCGCAGGTCGAGTTCGCCGCCGCCCCAGAAGGTGAAGGCGGTGAACCTCCGCGGCACGGTCCAGCTGCCCTTGCGCTGGAACCCGCCCATGACCGCGAAGGCGCCCGTGGACGAGCCCTCGCCGCCGACGATCCGCGCGGCCCAACTGCCGGGCTCCGCAGGCGGCTTGGACATGTTCACCACGGCAGGCGGGCCGCCCGGCACCGGGAGGTCACGCGTGATCGGCGCCAACTCGCCGTAGGTGCGGGCCTGGTAGGTGGCCTCCAGCCGTTCCTCGAACTCCGCCATGTCGAGCCGGCCCTCCGCGAGGGCGTCCCGCAGGACCTCGGCGACTTGCTCACGATCGGCATCGGAGGCCCGCAGGTCCGGGGCATCGTCGGTCATGACAGCAGCCTACGAGGTCCGCGCGCCGGACACTATGCCGCTCACCTGATCATGAGCATGAGAAAAACACCCCGGCACCACCGCCCGGCCCGGCCACGGCGTCGGCCGCCGCGCCACCTCGTCGGTGCAGCGGCCACCGCGTCGGTGCCGGCCGCGTCGCCGCCGTCCGGCCCGGCCGTCGCACCGGCCGCCGCACCCTCGTCCGCCCGGTCACCGGATCGGCCACTGCATCGCCGCCCGCCCGGCCGTCACACCGGCCGGCCCGGGCATCGCACCACCGCCCGCCCGGCCACCGGACCACCGTCCGGACAGCCACCGGACCAGCATCCGGCCCGGCCACCGCATCGTCGTCCGCGCCGCCACCCGGCCCGGCCACCTCATCGGCCGCTACACCGCCGTCCGCCCCGCGTACATCTTCGCGATCACCGCCTCGATGTCCGGCTCCCGCACCGACAGGTCCACCAGCGGATAGCGCGCCGCGATCGCGGCCACCAGCGGCGCGGCCGACTGCGACGCCGGGAAGGCCAGCCACTGCCGCGGCCCCTCCACCCGCACCACCCGGGCCGGGGCCGCCTCGATCGGCGGCAGCTCCCGCTCCAGGTCGACCACCAGCGTCCGCTCGCTCTCCCCCGCCTCGTGCAGCCCGCCCAGCGGACCGTCGTACATCAGACGGCCGTGGTCGATGACCATCACCCGGGAGCACAACTGCTCGATGTCCTGGAGGTCGTGCGTGGTCAGCAGCACCGTCGTGCCGCGCTCGGTGTTCAGCTCCCGCAGGAACTCGCGCACCCGGGCCTTGGAGATCACGTCCAGGCCGATCGTCGGCTCGTCCAGGTACAGCACCTCCGGATCGTGCAGCAGGGCCGCCGCGATGTCGCCCCGCATCCGCTGGCCGAGCGAGAGCTGACGCACCGGGACCTCCAGCAGCTCCGCCAGGTCCAGCAGTTCCACCAGCCGGTCGAGATCGGCCCGGTACCGGGCGTCCGGGATGCGGTACATACGGTGCATCAGCCGGTAGGAGTCGATCAGCGGCAGGTCCCACCACAGGGTCGTGCGCTGCCCGAACACCACCCCGATGCGGTGCGCCAGCCGGACCCGGTCACGGGCGGGCTCGATCCCCGCCACCCGCAGCCGGCCCCCGCTGGGCGTGAGGATGCCGGTCAGCATCTTGATCGTGGTCGACTTCCCCGCGCCGTTCGGGCCGATGAAGCCGACCATCTCACCGCGCCCGACCGTGAAGGAGAGCCCGTCGACCGCCCGCACCTGCGTCCGCTCACGCCGGAGGAACCCGGTCCTGCGGTGTACGTCGAAGACCTTCTCGACGCCCTCGGCCTCGATGAAGCCCCCGCCGCCGGAAAGCTCGCCGCCCGCCCCGGCCGGACCCTCGCCGCCCGCCCCGATGAATCCCTCGGTCATACGCCCTCAGCTCCCCGTGCTCCGATACGCCCTCAGCCCCGCCCGCCACGCCAGCCCGGACAGCGCGCAGAATCCCAGCGCCACCAGCGGCGGCAGGAACGCCGCCCACTGCGGCAGGTCCACCGGGTAGGGCCGCTCCAGCACATAGGCGGCGGGCACCCAGTTGACGAAGGCCAGCGGCAGCACGAACGTCACCCCGCGCACCAGTTCCTTGCCGAACACGCTCGGCGGATACTGCAGCAGCGTGGTGCCGCCGTAGGTGAACGCGTTCTGCACCTCGGCCGCGTCCTGCGCCAGGAACTGGAACGCCGCGCCCGCCACGAACACCGCCCCGAAGATCACCGCGCCGCTCACCAGCATCACCGGCACCAGCAGCGCCTTCGGCACGGTCCAGTCGATGTCCGCCGCGAACAGCCCGTAGCCCAGCACCAGCGCGCCCTGGGTGATCCGGCCCAGCCGGCGCAGCGCGAAATGGTCCGCGCCGACCTGCGCGAGCACCGGCACCGGCCGCACCAGCAGCGTGTCGAAGGAGCCGTCGCGGATCCGGCCGCCCAGCGCGTCCATCGAACCCAGCGTCAGATCGGCCACGCCGAACGCGGTCGCCGACAGCCCGTAGAGAAAGGCGACCTCGGGCAGGCTCCAGCCGCCGAGCGAGTCGACCTGCGAGAACATCAGCAGGATCCCGACGAAGTCCAGCCCGGTCAGCAGCAGGTTGCCGACCACCGTCAGCACGAACGACGTGCGGTAGGCCACGGTGGAGCGGATCCACATCCCGGCGATCAGCCCGTACGCCCGCACCCCCTCCCTGAACCGGAACACGGCCTCCCGTACGGCGCTCCCGCGCACGCCGGCCTCCCGCCTCTCCCGTACGGCGGTCTCAGCCACCCTGCACCACCACCCGCCGCGTCGCCGCCCGCTGCAGCGCCCGCCCGGCCGCCAGCAGCGCCACCGCCCACGCGAGCTGGAAGGCGTACGCCGACAGGACCCCGGTCTCCCCCATCAGCACGTCCGCCGGCATCTGGAGCTGCGCCGCCCACGGCAGCGCCCGCACGACCTCGCCGAAGCCGCCCGGGAACGCGTTCAGCGGCAGCAGCATCCCCGAGAAGAACACGCCCGTGACCATGACGGCCTGGGACACGCCCCGGTCGTCCATCAGCCAGAACACGCACAGCGCGGCCAGGTAGCGGATGCCGAAGCTGACCAGCATCGCCAGCAGCAGCGACACCAGGAAGGCCGCCCAGACGGTGAGGTCGGCCGGCAGCGCCATGTCGAAGACCAGCGCGCCGAACACGAACGGGATCACCCCGCGCCCCAGTATCTGGAACAGCGATCGCCCCAAGTCGCTCGCCAGCCACCACAGTTGGAGATCGGCCGGCCGGTACAGATCGATCGCGATCTCGCCCGTGCGGATCCGGGCCATCAGGTCCTTCTCCGCGCCGCCGCCCTGGATCGCCAGGGTCGAGTACAGCGCCTGCCCCAGCCACGCGTAGGTGACGGCCTGTGTCTGGTCGTACCCGCCGAGGTGAGGTTTCTCATCCCACAGCGCCAGGTACGTGGAGACGATGATCACGCCGAACACGGTGTTGGTGAACACCCCGGCGGCCGTCGCCGCCCGATAAGTGGCGTAACGTCTGAATCCTCCCGCCACAACGGCCGCGTACAACCGTGCCGCGCCCACACCGCACCGCCCTCCAGGATCCGTCCGCACACCGAAGCGCAGGAGCCTAGCCGGGCCGCAGTGGCGGCCGCCACACGGTTTTCCGGCGAAAGCGTGCCGCTCACCGGGAACGGAACGCAGGGTGCGAGAGTCTTCATCCGGGGGCGCACAAGGCGTACGAGGCGTACCGGAACGTACGACGCGAAACAGGAGTCCGTGCACGAGATGAGCGACGAGCCGCAGCCGCAGAGACCCGCCGAGCCGCAGGGGCCGGGGGCGCCGGGGGGAGAGGTGTCCGGCGACAGCCGGCCGAAGCGGCCCGGGCGCACCGGCTGGCGCCGGCTGGTGCCGACCTGGCGGATGGTGCTGGGCACCTTCGTCCTCGGCATCGCCCTGGTGGCCGGCCTGTTCTTCCTCGGCTACTCCGTCGTCAAGATCCCGCCCGCGAACGCGCTCGCGACCAAGCAGAGCAACGTCTACCTCTACGCCGACGGCAGCCAGCTGGCCCGCGACGGCGAGATCAACCGGGAGAACGTCAGCCTCGCCCAGGTCGCCGTGGAGGCCCAGCACGCCGTCCTGGCCGCCGAGGACCGCGACTTCTACTCCGAGTCCGCCGTCGACCCCAAGGCGATGGTCCGCGCGGCCTGGAACACCGCCACCGGCAAGGGCAAGCAGTCCGGCTCGACGATCACCCAGCAGTACGTGAAGAACTACTACCTCGCCCAGGAACAGACTGTCACCCGCAAGGCGAAGGAGTTCTTCATCGCGATCAAGCTGGACCGCGAGGTGACCAAGGACGAGATCCTCCAGGGCTACCTGAACACCAGTTACTTCGGCCGCAACGCCTACGGCATCCAGGCCGCCGCCCAGGCGTACTACGGCATCGACGCCACCGAGCTCGACGCCGCCAAGGGCGCCTACCTCGCGGCGCTGCTCAACGCCCCGAGCGAGTACGACGTGGTCGCCCACCCGGAGAACCGGCGTGCCGCCGAGGCCCGCTGGGACTACGTCCTCGACGGCATGGTCAAGGAGGGCTGGCTGGACGCCGCGAAGCGCCAGGGGCTGAAGTTCCCCACGCCCAAGGAGGCCACCGTCTCCATCGGCCTGTCCGGGCAGCGCGGCTACGTCGTCGACGCGATCAAGCAGTACCTGACCGAGCACGACGTCCTCACCGCCGAGGAACTGGAGCGCGGCGGCTACCGCATCACCACCACGCTCCAGCGCGGCAAGCAGAACGCCTTCGTGAAGGCCGTGAACGACCAGCTGATGTCCAAGCTGGACAAGAAGAACCGCAAGGTCGACACCTACGTCCGCGCGGGCGGCGCCGCCGTCGAGCCGAAGACCGGCAAGGTCGTCGCGATGTACGGCGGCATCGACTACGTCAAGCAGTACACCAACGGCGCCACCCGCCGGGACTTCCAGGTCGGCTCCACCTTCAAGCCGTTCGTGTTCACCGCGGCCGCGCAGCACGGCGCCGCCACCCAGGACGGCCGCCAGATCACACCCAACACGGTCTACGACGGCACCAGCTCGCGCCCCGTGGAGGGCTGGGACGGCCACTACGCGCCCGAGAACGAGGACCACGCCGACTACGGCGACATCTCCGTGCGCGAGGCCACCGACAAGTCCGTGAACTCGGTGTACGCGCAGATGGCCGTGGACGTCGGCCCGCAGCAGGTGAAGAAGACCGCGATCGCGCTCGGCCTGCCCGCGAAGACCCCGGGCCTCCAGGAAGCCGGTCCCTCCGTCGCGCTCGGTGTCGCACAGGCCAGCGTGCTGGACATGGCGGAGGCGTACGCGACGCTCGCCAACCACGGCGAGCACGGCACGTACACCCTGATCGAGAAGATCACCAAGGACGGCAGCGAGGAGATCCGGCTGCCCGCCCGCCGGACCCGGCAGGTCATCAGCCGGGAGGCCGCCGACACCACCACGTCGATCCTGCAGAGCGTGGTCGACAACGGCACCGCGTTCGCCGCCCAGGAGGCCGGCCGCCCGGCCGCCGGAAAGACCGGTACGGCCGAGGAGGACAAGGCCGCCTGGTTCGCGGGCTACACCCCCGACCTGGCCACCGTCGTCGCGGTGATGGGCCAGAACCCCGAGACGGCCGCGCAGGAACCGCTGTACGACGCGCTGGGCCTGCCCCGCATCAACGGCGGCGGGCCGCCGGCGGAGATCTGGGCCCAGTTCACCCGGGACGCCCTGGAGGGCACCGAGGCCACCGACTTCGACCTGTGGGTGCAGGAGGAGGAAGGCACCTGGGACCTGCCCACCGCCGACCCCACCGAGGAGGAGCCCACGGAGGAGCCGGCCGAGGAGACCCCGAGCGCGAAGCCGACGGACCGCGGCGAGGAGACGCCCGCCCCGCCGAGCATCCGGCCGACCGACGGCTCCGCGTCCACCGGCGGCGACACCACGGGCGGCACCACCACCGAGGGCGGGACCACCACCGGCGGCGACACCACGGGCGGCGGGACGACCGGGGACGGGAGCAGCACCGGCGACACCGGCACCACCGGGGAGACGACCGAGGGCACCACCACCGGCGACGTCGGCGACACGGGCCTGATCACCGGCGGCGGGGACGGGCGCCGCGGGTGACGGGTCAGTGACCGGAGGTCGCCTTCAGCCCGACGACGGCGACCAGCAGCAGACAGACGAAGAAGATCCGGGCGGCGGTGGCCGGCTCACCCAGCACCACCATGCCGAGCACCGCCGCACCGGCCGCGCCGATGCCGACCCACACCCCGTAGGCGGTGCCGATGGGCAGCGTGCGGGTGGCCCAGGACAGCAGGACCATGCTGGCGACGATGCCGGCGCCGGTGAACAGGCTGGGGACCGGACGGGTGAAGCCGTCGGTGTACTTCATCCCGACCGACCAGCCGACCTCCAGCAGACCGGCGACGACGAGCAGAACCCAGGCCATGACGAGCACCTCCGGGAGACGGGCGTTTCCAAGGGGGCGTCGTCTTTGCGCGTCCACCGCTGAGCGGGTGGTCCCGGTACGGCGCGTCTCGTCGGGGTTGCCTTCGAATCTAGCAAAGAAACGAGAAAGGGGCCGGTGACACCGGTCACCGGCCCCTCGCCCGGACGCTGAATCAGAGGTAGAGCCCCGTGGAGTCCTCCGACCCCTCGAACCGGTCGGCGGCGACGGCGTGCAGGTCGCGCTCGCGCATCAGCACGTACGCGGTGCCCCGCACCTCCACCTCGGCCCGGTCCTCCGGGTCGTAGAGCACACGGTCGCCCGGCTCCACGGTCCGCACGTTCTGCCCCACCGCGACGACCTCCGCCCACGCCAGCCGCCGGCCGACGGCCGCCGTGGCGGGGATCAGGATGCCGCCGCCGGAACGCCGCTCGCCCTCACCGGTGTCCTGCCGCACGAGGACGCGGTCGTGCAGCATACGGATGGGCAGCTTGTCGTGTTCCGTACTGTCGTTTCTGTTGGCGCTCACGCCTCGAACCTACCTGTCTTCGGCGCATCCCACCCGGGAGGGTCAGCCCTTGCGTCGCCGGGTGCCCAGGGCGAGCAGCCCCACGACCCCGACGGCGAGGAGGGCGACGGGCACGACCCGCTCCAGGCGCGGCGCCCCCTCCTCGTCCACGAACTTCGCCCGGACGTCGGTCACGACCCGGTTGACCTGTACGTAGGCCCTTCCGAGGGTGTGGTCGACATTGGCCGCGAGCTTGGCCTTGGCGTCGCCGACGATGGTCTTCGGGTGCACCCGCACGCCGATCTCGTCGAGCGTCTCGGCCAGCACTTCACGGCGGCGCTTGATGTCCGCCTCGATCTGCGCCGGGGTTCTGGTGTCCGACGTCTCCGCCACCGTACGGCCTCCGTGTCTGCTGATGCTGTTCCGGACAGTCTGTCAGCTCTCCGCGCGGCCGCACCGTCAGGACCCCCGGTCGGGGACAGGCTCTAGGCTCGGAGCCATGAGCGAACGACTCCAGCCCGGGGACCCGGCCCCCTCCTTCACCCTGCCCGACGCGGACGGCAACGAGGTCTCGCTGGCCGACCACAAGGGCCGCAAGGTCATCGTCTACTTCTACCCGGCCGCCCTCACGCCCGGCTGCACCAAGCAGGCGTGCGACTTCACCGACAACCTCGACCTCCTGGCCGGCGCCGGCTACGACGTCATCGGCATCTCCCCCGACGCCCCGGAGAAGCTCGCGAAGTTCCGTGAGAAGGAGTCCCTCAGGGTCACGCTGCTGGCGGACCCCGAGAAGACGGTGACCGAGGCGTACGGGGCGTACGGCGAGAAGAAGAACTACGGCAAGACGTACATGGGCGTCATCCGCTCCACGATCGTCGTCGACGAGGAGGGCAAGGTCGAACGAGCCCTCTACAACGTCCGCGCCACCGGCCACGTCGCCAAGATCATCAAGGACCTGGGCGTCTGACCCACCCCCTCCGCCCCGGCCTGGCGTGACCCTCCACCCTTCGGATCGTTGATCCGTTCGAGCAGGGAACGTCCGGTCGGGTCGGAGGGGAGTCATGGGGGCCAGCGGTTACTCGAAGGAGTGTTTGACAGAGGCGGCACGGGGTGCTCGAACGCTTTCGGAGGCGTGCGAGCGGCTGGGGGTGGATCCGAAAAGCTGGAAGCGGCGATACATCCACGAGCGGATGAAGAAACTCGGCGTGGACGTGTCCCACTTCGAGCGCGAGGGAGTCAAGTGGACGAGGGAGATCCTTGAGCCGGTGGTCGCCGCGTCGACCAGCGTCAACGAGGTCCTGCGGCGGCTCGGACTCGACGTGGTCGGCGGACACCACACGAACATCTCGCGGCGCATCAAGACCTACGGCATCGACATCTCACACTTCACGCCGAGGCCCCGCACCGAGCGTCAGCGCAACAACCAGCGCCGGCGCACCCCCGAGGAGATCCTTACCGAGAACACAGCTGCAGATGGCATGCGAGTCCCGAGCAGCCGCCTCAAGCGTGCGTTGCGGGAGACGGGCATGCCGGAGCAATGCGCCCTGTGTGCCATGGACGGCAACTGGCTCGGACGGACGATCCCTCTGGAGGTCGACCATATCAACGGCAACTGGCGGGACAACCGCGTCGACAACCTGCGACTCCTCTGCCCCAACTGCCACTCCACAACGGACCGTTACCGAGGTCACGGCAAAGGCACGGCATCCGAGTACGGCCGCAGCGGACGGCCCGCGCCCGACCGCCTGCGCGCGCTGGTCGCGGAGTCGGCCTCCCTCGCGGAAGTGCTGCGTCGCCTGGGCCTCCCGGACAGCGAGCTTCATCGCAAGAGGCTGCGTCAGTGGTTCGACGACGACCATCTGACGGCGTCCCACTTCCGCGGGCACACGGAACAGCGGGGACGCCGCTCGCCCCACGCGAAGCGGCCCGAAGAGGTCCTGGTGCGGCGCGAGGAAGGCCGGCGGACGGCGACCAGGCGACTTCGCCGAGCCCTCCAGGAGATCGGCGTACCCGACGAGTGCGCCCAGTGCAGGGTCGTTCCCGCGTGGCGCGGTCGCCCCATGACACTGGAGATCGATCACATCAACGGCGACTGGCGAGACAACCGCCGGGAGAACCTGCGGCTGCTGTGCCCCAACTGCCATGCGGCCACAAACACCTGGTGCAGGGGAGGCAGGCGGCGGCAAGCCGCGGATGCCACCCAGTAGAGTAATCGGGCGTGCCCGTACCCCAGCTGGCTAGAGGGTGCCGGTTTAGGTCCGGTATGTCGTGGGTTCGAGTCCCACCGGGCACACTTTCCGTAAGGGCGCCGCAACCGCGAGGTCGGCGCCCTTACATGTTCAGCCTCCCAGCAGCTCGCGCACCACCGGTACCAGGCCGCGGAACGCCTTGCCGCGGTGGCTGATGGCGTTCTTCTCGGCGGGGGTCAGTTCCGCGCAGGTGCGGGTGTCGCCCTCGGGCTGGAGGATCGGGTCGTAGCCGAAGCCGCCCGTGCCGGAGGGGGTGTGGCGCAGGGTGCCGAGGAGGCGGCCCTCCACGACCCGCTCCGTGCCGTCGGGCAGCGCGAGGGCCGCGGCGCAGGCGAAGTGGGCGCCGCGGTGCTCGTCGGCGATGTCGGAGAGCTGGGCGAGGAGCAGGTCCAGGTTGGCCCTGTCGTCGCCGTGGCGGCCGGCCCAGCGGGCGGAGAAGATGCCCGGCGCGCCGTTCAGGACGTCCACGCAGAGGCCGGAGTCGTCGGCGACCGCCGGCAGGCCCGTCGCCTGCGCGAGGGCGTGGGCCTTGAGCAGGGCGTTCTCGGCGAAGGTGACGCCGGTCTCCTTGACGTCGGGGACGTCGGGGTAGGCGTCGGCGCCGACGAGCTCGTGCGGGAGTCCCGCGTCGGCGAGGATCGCCCTGAGTTCGGTGATCTTTCCGGCATTGCGGGTGGCGAGGATCAGGCGGGTCATGGCGTCCAGTATCGCGGGGCCGCCACGACCCGCCCGCACCGGCTTACGGCGTGCAGACCTTGGTGAGTTCACCGGCCGCGTCGGTGACGCCGCTGATGTCCGGGGTCTCGTCGCCGTTCTGGATCGCGGTGGTGACCTCGGTCAGGGCCGCCCGCAGGTCCGCGGTGGCCTTGTCGAGGTCGGCGTCGCCCGTGGAGCTGTCTATCTTCTCCAGGCTCTCCCCGACGGCGTCGATGGCCTCCTCGGTCTGGGCGGGGTCGTTCGCCGCGCTCTCCACCGCCTGCTGGAGGTCGGTCACGGCGTCGGCGACGGCGTCGGCGGTCTCGACGCAGTCCAGTGCCTTGCTCACGGCGTCGCAGCCGGTGGTGAGGCCGGTGGTCAGCACGGCGGCCACCAGGGCGGCGGCGACGGTGGTGGTGCGGCGTCGGCGGCTCGCGGCCATGGAACGGTTCCCTCCCTCTGGGCCTTGCGGCCCCCTCTGTGGACGGGCGCACGGCGTGAGCCGTGCGCCCGTATCCCTAGGACGCGGCGGGGGGGGGGGGGGGGGGGGGGGGGGGGGGGGGGCCGCCCGGCCCGGGGGGGGGGGGGGGGGGGGGGCGGCGGGGGGGGGGGGGGGGGGGGGGGGGGGGGGGGGGGGGGGGGGGGGGGGGGGGCCCCGGGGGGGCGCGGGGGGGGCGGGGGGGGGGGGTGGGGGGGGGGGGGGGGTGGCGGGGGGGGGGGGGGGGGGGGGGGGGGGGGCCCCCCCCCCCCCCCCGTCCGTGGTCCCGGTGCTACTGCTCCAGCGCCTTGGTCTGCAGCAGCGTGAGGTCCGCGCAGCCGGCGACCGCGAGGTCGAGCAGGGTGTCGAGTTCGGCCCGGTCGAAGGGCTGGGCCTCGGCGGTGCCCTGGACCTCGACGAAGCGTCCGTCGCCGGTGCAGACGACGTTCATGTCGGTCTCGGCGCGCACGTCCTCCTCGTAGCGGAGGTCGAGCAGGGGCACGCCGTCCACGATGCCGACGGAGACGGCGCTCACGGTGCCGGTCAGCGGCTTGCGGCCGGCCTTGATCAGCTTCTTGCCCTGGGCCCAGGCGACGGCGTCGGCGAGGGCGACGTACGCGCCGGTGATGGCGGCGGTGCGGGTGCCGCCGTCGGCCTGGAGGACGTCGCAGTCGAGGACGACGGTGTTCTCGCCGAGGGCCTTGTAGTCGATGACGGCGCGCAGGGAGCGGCCGATGAGGCGGGAGATCTCATGGGTCCGGCCGCCGATCTTGCCCCGTACGGACTCGCGGTCGCCGCGGGTGTTGGTGGCTCGGGGCAGCATGGAGTACTCCGCGGTGACCCATCCCTCGCCGGTGCCCTTGCGCCAGCGCGGGACCCCCTCGGTGAAGGAGGCGGTGCAGAGGACCTTCGTGTCGCCGAAGGAGACGAGGACGGAGCCCTCGGCGTGCTTGCTCCACCCGCGCTCGATGGTGACCGGGCGGAGTTCTTCGGGGGTGCGGCCGTCGATTCGAGACATGCGCACGAGCCTATCGGCACGGACGGAAGGGGCTCCTCCCGCGGTGGGAGGAGCCCCTTTCAGGTGAATCCCGTGGATCACATCATGTCTTCGATGTCCGCGGCGATCGGGTCGGCGTCGGTGCCGATGACGACCTGGATGGCGGTGCCCATCTTGACGACGCCGTGCGCTCCGGCGGCCTTCAGGGCCGCCTCGTCGACCAGCGAGGGGTCGTGGACCTCCGTGCGCAGACGGGTGATGCAGCCCTCGACCTCTTCGATGTTGTCGATGCCGCCGAGCCCGGCAACGATCTTCTCAGCCTTGCTGGCCATGTCTTTCTCCCTGATCCGACCTGAGGTGAAGCGCGTGAGCGACTTTGTCGCAGTAACCCACAATTGGCCCAACTTCGCGAGCGTTCGGGCTGTATGGGCCTCAGGATGACGGCACGGCTCCACAATCGTCCGTGACTGGTCTACACCACCTTCCGGACGGTCGCCAAACCGCCCGGAAGGACGCCCATGAGTGAAGAAGCCGTCAGTCCCTCGCGCGCCCGCTGGAACACCCTGTTCCAGGGACTGCAGAAGATGGGGCGCAGCCTTCAGCTCCCCATCGCCGTACTGCCGGCGGCCGGCATCCTCAACCGGCTCGGCCAGCCGGACGTGTTCGGCGACGACGGACTCGGCTGGACGGACGTCTCCAAGGTCATGGCGGGCGCGGGCGGCGCACTGCTGGACGGGTCGCTGGGTCTGCCGATGCTGTTCTGCGTGGGCGTGGCCATCGGCATGGCGAAGAAGGCGGACGGTTCTACGGCCCTCGCGGCGGTGGCGGGCTTCCTCGTCTACTACAACGTGCTGCGCCAGTTCCCCGAGGACTGTCCGCCCGACACCCTGGCCATCCCCAACGTCGGCTGTCTGGCGCCCGTCGAGGACACGGCGGCGGGGTTCACCTACCAGAACCCGGGCGTCTTCGGCGGCATCGTGATCGGGCTGCTGACGGCGTACTTCTGGCAGCGCTATCACCGCACGCGGCTGGTGGACTGGCTGGGCTTCTTCAACGGGCGCCGGCTCGTGCCGATCATCATGTCGTTCGTGGCGATCGCGTTCGCGGCGCTGTGCCTGTGGGTGTGGCCGCCGATCGGTGACGGGCTGGAGAACTTCAGCGACTGGCTGAGCGACGCGGGCTCGTGGGGCGCGGGCATCTTCGGTGTGGCGAACCGTGCGCTGCTGGTGATCGGGCTGCACCAGTTCCTGAACGTGCCCATCTGGTTCCAGTTCGGCACGTACGTCAAGCCGGACGGCACCGAGGTGCACGGCGACATCAACATGTTCCTGGCGGGCGACCCGAACGCGGGCCAGTTCCTGACGGGCTTCTTCCCGATCATGATGTTCGCGCTTCCCGCGGCGGCGCTCGCGATCACGCACACCGCCCGGCCGGAGCGCCGCAAGGAGGTCGGCGGCCTGATGCTCTCGGTGGCCCTCACCTCGTTCGTGACGGGTATCACCGAGCCGATCGAGTACTCGTTCCTGTTCATCGCGCCGGGGCTGTACGCGGTGCACGCGCTGCTGACGGGTGTGTCGATGGCGGTGAGCTGGGGGCTGGGCGTGCACGACGGCTTCAGCTTCTCCGCGGGCCTGATCGACTACGTCATCAACTGGAACCTGGCGACGAAACCGTGGCTGATCATCCCGATCGGGCTGGCGTTCGCGGCCGTCTATTACGTCGTCTTCCGGTTCGCGATCACGAAGTTCGATCTCAAGACGCCCGGCCGGGAGCCGGAGGACCAGCACGAGGACGTCACCAAAGCCTGAAGTCCCCGCTGTCGAGGGCCCCTTGGACCACCCCGGTCCAGGGGGCCCTCGGCGTGCCCGGAACGGGCACGCGGTGTAGCGCTCCGGTAGCAGGAATCGTGGGTTCCTTATGCGCTCTTCATCGTGTACAACAGGTCTACACCACTGAGTGGTGTAGACCACCCCCGATGGAGGAAGTATGAGCACCGCCACCGCATCGGCGGCCCCCGCGAAGAAGCGGGGCTCCGGCCTGTTCCAGGGTCTGCAGAAGGTCGGTCGCAGCCTTCAGCTGCCCATCGCCGTGCTTCCGGCGGCGGGCATCCTGCTGCGCTTCGGCCAGGCCGACGTGTTCGGCGCCGACGGCCTCGGCTGGGACAAGGTCGCGTCCGTGTTCGCCACCGCCGGCGGCGCGGTCTTCGACAACCTGCCCCTGCTGTTCTGCATCGGCGTCGCCATCGGCTTCGCCAAGAAGTCCGACGGCTCGACGGCGCTCGCCGCGCTCGTCGGCTTCCTGGTCTACAGCAACGTCCTGAAGGCGTTCCCGGTCACCGAGGCCGTCGTGAACACCACCGGGAACAAGGGTGTCGACGTCGCCGCGACGTACAACAACCCGGGCGTCCTCGGCGGCATCCTGATGGGCCTGATAGCCGCGGTGCTCTGGCAGAAGTACCACCGCACCAAGCTGGTGGACTGGCTGGGCTTCTTCAACGGCCGCCGGCTCGTGCCGATCATCATGGCCTTCGTCGGCACCGCCGTCGGTGTCTTCTTCGGTCTGGTCTGGGAGCCGATCGGTGAGGGCATCTCCAGCTTCGGCGAGTGGATGACCGGCCTGGGCGCCGGTGGTGCGGGTCTGTTCGGTCTCATCAACCGCGCGCTGATCCCGGTCGGCATGCACCAGTTCGTGAACACCGTCTCGTGGTTCCAGATCGGCGACTTCACCAACGCCGCCGGCGACGTCGTCCACGGCGACCTGAACCGCTTCTTCGCCGGCGACCCGAGCGCCGGACTCTTCATGACCGGCTTCTTCCCGATCATGATGTTCGGTCTGCCGGCCGCCGCCCTGGCCATCGCGCACTCCGCCCGCCCCGAGCGCCGCAAGGCCGTGATGGGCATGATGGTCTCCCTGGCGCTGACCTCCTTCGTCACCGGTGTGACCGAGCCGATCGAGTTCTCGTTCATGTTCATCGCGCCGGCTCTGTACGGCATCCACGCGGTGCTGACCGCCGCCTCCATGGCCGTCACCTGGGCCCTCGGCGCCCACGCGGGCTTCACGTTCTCGGCCGGTCTGATCGACTACGCCCTGAACTGGAACCTCGCCACCAAGCCCTGGATGATCATCCCGGTCGGTCTGGTCTTCGCGGCGATCTACTACGTGGTCTTCCGCTTCGCGATCGCCAAGTTCAACCTCCCCACCCCGGGCCGCGAGCCCGAGGAGGAGGTCGAGGACCTCACGAAGGCGTGAGCCCCTCGCACCCCGCGCGAAAGGCCCCCGGAGCCCTGACAGGCTCCGGGGGCCTTCCCCGTTCGTACGGCCGGATCCCGCGGGTGCGGCCGGATCCCGTGCGACCGGATCCCGTGCGGCTAGATCTCGTACACCGTCCGCGGCACGGCCAGTTCCACCGGCCCGTCGTAGACCGCTCGGGCGTCGGCCAGGTTGATCTGCGGGTCCGTCCACGGGGGGATGTGGGTGAGGACCAGGCGGCGGGCGCCGGCGCGGGCCGCGGTCTCGCCGGCCTCGCGGCCGTTGAGGTGCAGGTCGGGGATGTTCTCCTTGCCGTGCGTGAAAGCCGCCTCGCACAGGAACAGATCGGTGTCACGGGCGAGTTCGTCCAGCACCGGGGTCACACCCGTGTCGCCGGAGTACGTCAGCGACCGGCCGCCGTGCTCGATCCGGATCGCGTACGCCTCCACCGGATGGGCGACCCGCTCGGCGTGCACCGTGAACGGGCCGACCTCGAAGGCGGACGGCTTGACCGTGTGGAAGTCGAAGACCTCGCTCATCGAGGAGGCCGAGGGGGTGTCGGCGTAGGCGGTGGTCAGCCGGTGCTCCGTGCCCTCCGGGCCGTAGACCGGGATGGGGGCGCAGCGGCCGCCGTCGTGCCGGTAGTAGCGCGCGACGAAGTACGCGCACATGTCGATGCAGTGATCGGCGTGCAGATGACTCAGGTAGATCGCGTCGAGGTCGTAGAGACCGCAGTGACGCTGCAGCTCGCCGAGGGCACCGTTGCCCATGTCGAGAAGCAGCCGGAAGCCGTCGGCCTCGACGAGGTAGCTCGAGCAGGCCGATTCCGCGGACGGGAACGACCCCGAGCAGCCGACGACGGTGAGCTTCATGAAGCAGAAACCTCCGAGGACGGGAAGGTCGGAAGAAGGGGCGTCGGGGGGCGTGCGGTCCGTCGAGCGTAAGGCGCAAAACGTCCGGTCGCTCCTCCGCCCGGGGCCGTTGTGGGCGAACTCACCAATGGTGTCACCGGTTCGGCTGGAACGGGGGGTGAGCGAAGCGCGGGAGGGCGCGCGGGGCGGTGTGTGCGCCGGTACCGTCGTCCCTATGGACACGTCCTGGTGGCTGGCGCTCGCGGCGGTGGTGCTGCTCGCACTCGTGGCCGCCCTGGTCGACGGCCGGCTGCGCGCGGGCCCGGCCGGGCGGCGGAGCCGGCCGCGGCGTGCGGCGTCCTCGGTGCGGCCGCGGCCCGCCGAGATCTGGTGGGCGAACGTGCCCTACGAGGACGGTGCGGGGGCGAAGGACCGGCCGTGTCTGGTGCTGACGGTGCGGGGGCGGCACGCGACCGTCGCGAAGATCACGAGCAAGTTCCACGACGAGCGGGCGGGTGTGATCCCGCTCCCGCCCGGTGCGGTGGGTGACGCCCGGGGCCGCACGAGCTTCCTGGAGACGGACGAGCTGCGCGAGGTGCCGGTGTGCGACTTCCGCCGGAGGGTGGGGGTGATGGACCCGGTCCTGTGGGACCAGGTCCGTCACCTTGCGACGTAGGAGCGGCGCCCCCGGGCCCGCGGCCGTCCGCGGGTCCGTCGTGGCTCGTCGCGCGGTTCCCCGTGCCCCCGGGGCGTGGCCGTCACGCCCAGAGCTGGCCCTGGAGCGTCTCGATGGCCTCTTCCGTGGTGGCCGCGGTGTAGACACCGGTGGAGAGGTACTTCCAGCCGCCGTCGGCGACGACGAAGACGATGTCGGCGGACTCGCCCGCCTTCTGCGCCTTCCTGCCGACACCGATCGCGGCGTGCAGCGCGGCGCCCGTCGAGACGCCCGCGAAGATGCCCTCCTGCTGGAGCAGCTCCCGGGTGCGGGTGACCGCGTCGGCGGAGCCGACCGAGAAGCGGGTGGTCAGCACGGAGGCGTCGTAGAGCTCGGGGACGAAGCCCTCGTCGAGGTTGCGCAGGCCGTAGACCAGGTCGTCGTAGCGCGGCTCGGCGGCGACGATCTTCACGTCCGGCTTGTGCTCGCGCAGGTAGCGGCCGACGCCCATCAGGGTGCCGGTGGTGCCGAGGCCCGCGACGAAGTGGGTGACGGAGGGCAGGTCGGCGAGGATCTCCGGGCCCGTCGTCGCGTAGTGGGCGCCCGCGTTGTCGGGGTTGCCGTACTGGTAGAGCATCACCCAGTCGGGATGCTCGGCGGCGAGTTCCTTGGCCACGCGCACGGCGGTGTTGGAGCCGCCCGCCGCCGGGGAGGGGATGATCTCCGCGCCCCACATGCCGAGCAGTTCCCGGCGCTCCTGCGAGGTGTTCTCCGGCATCACGCACACCATGCGGTAGCCCTTGAGCTTGGCCGCCATGGCGAGGGAGATGCCGGTGTTGCCGCTGGTCGGTTCCAGGACGGTGCAGCCCGGGGTGAGACGGCCGTCCTTCTCCGCCTGCTCGATCATGTGCAGCGCCGGGCGGTCCTTGACCGAGCCGGTGGGGTTGCGGTCCTCCAGCTTGGCCCAGATCCGCACGTCCTCGGACGGCGACAGCCGCGGCAGGCGCACCAGAGGGGTGTTGCCCACCGCGGCGAGCGGGGAGTCGTAACGCATCGCCGGTCAGGCCATGCCGCCGGCCACGGCCGGCAGGATCGTGACGTTGTCGCCGTCGGACAGCTTGGTGTTGATGCCGTCGAGGAAGCGGACGTCCTCGTCGTTGAGGTAGACGTTGACGAAGCGGCGCAGCTGTCCGCCGTCCACGATGCGGGCCTGGATGCCCGTGTGCCGGGTCTCGAGGTCGGCGAACAGTTCGGTGAGGGTGTCGCCGCTGCCCTCCACCGCCTTCTGACCGTCGGTGTACTGGCGGAGGATGGTGGGGATGCGGACCTCGATGGCCATGGCTGAGGGCTCCTGTCGGGAGTAGTGGCGTCGGTGGGCGCGCGGCAGCGCAGGTGGACCGGGGTGGTGCGGTGAGCGCCGCGGCTCCACGGCCGTACGGCGGCAGGGCTGCGTCAACAGATGGAGCTGGCGAGCCTGCACAGGTCGACGTGCAGCCGCGCCACGAGCAGCGTGCCCGGCGTCTTGTCGCTCACGTCGTTCAGAACCATGGGCTCATCGTATCGATTCCCGTCCCGGGTCACGGAGTGTGATTCCGTATGGCGGACGGATTTGGTCCGTGATGTGAGACGTGGGCTGCTCAGTACGCCTCGACGATCACGACCTCCTCCTCGGTGACCTCGCCCTCCACGATCCGGAAGGAGCGGAACTGGAAGTCGCCGAGCCCGTCGGTGTCCGCCGTGGAGACCAGGACGTAGTGGGCGCCGGGCTCGTTGGCGTACGAGATGTCCGTGCGGGAGGGGTGGGCCTCGGTCGCGGTGTGGGAGTGGTAGATGACGACCGGCTCCTCGTCGCGGTCGTCCATCTCGCGGTAGAGCTTCAGCAGATCGCCGGAGTCGAACTCGTAGAAGGTGGGCGACATGGCGGCGTTGAGCATCGGGATGAAGCGCTCGGGGCGGTCGGAGCCCGCCGGGCCCGCCACGACGCCGCACGCCTCGTCGGGGTGGTCCTTGCGCGCGTGCGCGACGATCTGGTCGACGAGGGCCTGGGTGATGGTCAGCATGTCCGAAAGGATAAGCAGAAGGGCCGTTCCGTACCGAGGGATGGTACGGAACGGCCCAGATGCCGGACGTCCTGAGCGGCAGCCTCCCGGGGACGCCACGAGTGTCCCCGGACGGCCGGACGCCGGCGCGGTGAAGGTCCGCCGAAATCAGCCGAGGTCAGCGGCCGATTGTCAGCCGACCTTCTCGAACTGCGGCTCGCGGCGTTCCGCGATCTGCGGGTTGCGCGCCTTGAGCACCGCCCAGCCGATGCCCAGGACGACGGCCCAGCCGGCCATCACGTAGAGGCTGACGCGGGAGTCCTTGTCGTAGGCGATCAGGCCGGTGACGAAGAGCAGGAACGCGATGGCGACGTACGAGCACTTCGCGCCGCCGGGCGCCGGGAAGGAGGAGGCGGGCAGCCGGCCCGCGTCGACCGCGCGGCGGTACAGGACGTGGCTGACGAGGATCATGAGCCAGGTCCAGATGCCGGCGCCGGTGGCGACGGAGGTGACGTAGCCGAACGCCTTCTCCGGGACGACGTAGTTCAGGATCACGCCGATGCCCATGAAGAGCACCGAGACGGTGATGCCGAGGGCGGGCGTCTTGGTGGAGGACAGCTTCCTGAAGACCCGCGGGGCCTCGCTGCTCTCGGCCAGGTTCCGCAGCATGCGGCCCGTGGAGTACATGCCGGAGTTGCAGGAGGACAGGGCCGCGGTCAGGACGACGAAGTTGACGATGGCGGCGCCGGCCGGGATGCCGATCTTCGCGAATGCCTCCACGAACGGGCTGACGCCGGGCGCGAACTCCGTCCACTTGACCACGCACAGGATGACCGTGAGGGCACCGACGTAGAACAGCGCGATACGCCAGGGCAGGGTGTTGATCGCCTTGGGGAGGGTCTTCTCCGGGTCCTCCGACTCGCCGGCCGTGACACCGACCAGCTCGACCGCGAGGTAGGCGAACATGACGCCCTGGAGGGTCATCAGGGACGCGCCGATGCCCTTGGGGAAGAAGCCGTCGAACTCCCACAGGTTCGAGACGGCGGCGGTGTCACCGGCGGAGCTGAAGCCGAAGGTGAGCACACCGAGGCCGATCACGATCATGCCGATCAGGGCCGTGACCTTGACCATCGAGAACCAGAACTCCAGCTCGCCGAAGAGCTTGACGGAGATCAGGTTCACCCCGAAGAGGACCACCAGGAAGACCAGCGCCGTGACCCACTGCGGGATCTCCGGGAACCAGTAGTTGACGTAGATCGCGGCGGCCGTGAGCTCGGCCATGCCGGTGACGACCCACATCAGCCAGTACGTCCAGCCGGTGAAGTAGCCGAAGAACGGGCCGAGGAACTCGCGGGAGTACTCCGCGAAGGAGCCCGACACGGGGCGGTAGAGCAGGAGCTCGCCGAGCGCCCGCATGATGAAGAAGATGATCACGCCGGCGAGGGCGTACATGAGGATGAGGCTGGGTCCGGCCTTGGCGATGTTCGCGCCGGCTCCCAGGAAGAGGCCGACGCCGATGGCGCCGCCGATCGCGATCATCTGGACCTGACGGCTGCCGAGCCCTCGCTCGTACCCCTCTTCGGGAGCGTCGGTGACCTTCTCGGAGGTCATGTGTGATGCGCCTTTCTCCATGGCCGATCCCGGGCCTTTCGTCGGCCCCGGATCGGGTCTCGATCCCCCCGGATTGATGGAGCTGGGCAAACCCTCGCGGGGGCCTGCCCGTGCCTGGCCGGCGGTCGCCGGCTCGGTGGCGCACCCGGCGGACATGGGTGGTGTTCGCCGGGCGGTCGTGAAGATTTATCACGGCCGCAACACTGATCGCCGGGGTCGCCTGTGACGCACTGCACAGGAAGAAGCGGACTAACCGGACATAAGCGGGGCGTAAGTGACCATGCTGTTGACTCAACCGTTATCCGGATCTGAGCGTCCGCTGAGCGAACGCGAAAACGGTCACACCGGGATGATCACGGCATGAGCGTCGAGACGAGGGTCTCCTGGAGGCCGCCCAGCCACAGGTACGCCATCACCATCGGCTTGCGCGGGTCCTCGTCGGGCAGCCGGTAGAGCAGATCGGTGTCGTCCTCGTCGGCGATCTCCAGCCGGGAGCCGATCGCCAGACGCAGGTCGTTGAGCGCGCCCAGCCACTGCCGGGACTCCTCCGGCGACAGCTTCAGCACCGCCCCGCCGTCCCCGGCCGCCATGGTCAGCGCGTCCAGCGAGCGGACCACCGCGAGGGCGTTCTCGCGCTTGCCCGCCCTGAGGTCGTTCTCGGTGTACCGGCGGAACTCGGCGGAGTGCGCCTGCCGCTCCTCGGCCTCCCGCGCGGAGCCGGGCAGCTCCTCGGGGTCGCTGTAGGCGTCCGGGAACAGCCGGCGCAGCACCGGGTCCGAGGGCGGCTCGCTCGGCCCCTCCGCGAACAGCTCGGCGAGCGGGTCGCCGTCGGCGTCCTCGGCGGGGCCCGGGCCGATGAGCTCCAGGAGCTGCACGGCCAGCGACCGGATGATGGAGATCTCGACGTCGTCGAGGGCGACGGCCGCGCCGCCGCCGGGGAGCGGTTCGAAGGTGCCTGGCATCAGGGAGGTCGCTACTTCCGGTCCTGCTGGAGGGTGGCCCACAGTCCGTAGCCGTGCATCGCCTGCACGTCGCGCTCCATCTCCTCGCGGCTGCCGCTGGAGACGACCGCCCGGCCCTTGTGGTGGACGTCGAGCATGAGCTTGGTGGCCTTGTCCTTGGGATAGCCGAAGTACGTCTGGAAGACGTACGTCACGTAGCTCATGAGGTTGACCGGGTCGTTGTGGACGATCGTGACCCAGGGGACGTCGGGCTCGGGTACGGCGAAGACCTCCTCCGCCGACTCGGTGCGTTCGATCTCTACGGGAGCGGGTGACGTCACAAGGCCCATGCTGCCACGCCCACGATAAATCGTCACACTGACGAAATGGGGGTAGCATGCTTGCCATGAACACAGCGGACCTTGGGCTGCCGGTGGACGTTCCCTCGACGGCTCTCTTCACGGACCAGTACGAGCTGACCATGCTCCAGGCCGCCCTGGAGGCCGGGACCGCGGACCGCAGGTCGGTCTTCGAGGTCTTCACCCGGCGGCTGCCCGAGGGGCGGCGCTACGGCGTCGTGGCGGGCACCGGGCGGGTCCTGGACGCCGTCGAGAACTTCCGCTTCGACCCCGCCGTACTGGGGTTCCTGCGCGAGCGGGGCATCGTCGGCGAGCAGACGCTGGACTGGCTCGCCGGCTACCGCTTCTCGGGTGACATCTGGGGCTACCCCGAGGGCGAGGTGTACTTCCCGGGCTCGCCGATCATGCGGGTGGAGGGCTCCTTCGCCGAGTGCGTGCTGCTGGAGACCGTGATCCTGTCGGTCCTCAACCACGACTCGGCGATCGCCGCGGCCGCCTCCCGGATGTCGTCGGCCGCCGGGGACCGTCCGCTGATCGAGATGGGCGCGCGCCGCACCCACGAGCTGGCCGCCGTCGCCGCCGCCCGCGCCGCCTACGTCGGCGGCTTCGCCTCCACCTCCGACCTCGCCGCCGGCTTCCGCTACGGCATCCCCACCGTCGGCACCTCCGCCCACGCCTTCACCCTGCTGCACGACCGCGAGCGCGACGCCTTCCGGGCCCAGGTGGACTCCATGGGCCGCGGGACGACGCTGCTGGTGGACACGTACGACGTCGCCGAGGCGGTCCGCACGGCCGTGGAGGTCGCCGGGCCCGGGCTGGGCGCGGTGCGCATCGACTCCGGGGACCTGCTGCTGGTCGCGCACCGGGTGCGGCACCAGCTGGACGAGCTGGGCGCCCGCGGCACCCGGATCATCGTGACCTCCGACCTCGACGAGTACGCGATCGCCTCCCTGGCGGCCGCCCCGGTCGACGCCTACGGCGTGGGCACCCAGCTGGTGACCGGCTCCGGGCACCCCACCTGCTCGATGGTCTACAAGCTGGTCGCGCGGGCCGAGTCCGGCGACCCCAGGGCTCCGCTGGTGCCGGTGGCCAAGAAGTCCACCGGGGGCAAGACCTCCATCGGGGGACGGAAGTGGGCCGCGCGGCGCCTCGACGCCGAGGGCGTCGCCGAGGCGGAGGTCGTGGGCACCGGGGCCGTGCCGGCCGAGCTGGCCGACTCCCAGCTGCTGGTGCAGCTGGTCAAGGGAGGCGACGTCGTGGCACGTGAGCCGCTGGACCTCGTACGGGACCGGCACACGGCCGTCCGGGACGGGCTGCCGCTGTCGGCCACCCAGCTGTCCCGCGGGGAACCGGTGCTTCCCACCGAGTACCTGCGCTGAGCGGAGGGCAGGCCCTCTCCCCTCGGCGGCCCCGAATCTCTAGGCTTTGAAGTTCCAGCATTCGTCGAAGGACATTCACCATGCGCCGCGCCTTGATCGTCGTCGATGTGCAGAACGACTTCTGCGAGGGGGGCAGTCTCGCGGTGGCCGGCGGTGCCGACGTGGCCGCCGCCGTCACCGAGCTGATCGGGCAGGCTCCGGCCGGGTACCGGCACGTCGTGGCCACCCGTGACCACCACATCGCACCCGGGGGCCACTTCGCCGACAACCCGGACTTCGTGCACTCCTGGCCCGCCCACTGCGTCGCGGGGACCGAGGGGGTGGGATTCCATCCGAACTTCGCGCCGGCCGTCGCCTCCGGCGCGATCGACGCGGTCTTCGACAAGGGGGCGTACTCCGCGGCCTACAGCGGGTTCGAGGGGGCCGACGAGAACGGCACCTTCCTGGCCGACTGGCTGCGCGAGCGGCAGATCGACGAGGTCGACGTCGTGGGCATCGCCACCGACCACTGCGTCCGGGCCACCGCCCTGGACGCGGCCCGCGAGGGCTTCCGCACCCAGGTCCTGCTGGACCTGACGGCCGGCGTCGCCGCCGGGACCACCGACCGCGCGCTGGAGGAGATGCGCGCGGCCGGGGTGGAGCTGACGGGGAAGCCCGTGGTCAGCTGACGGGCTCCGCGGGGCGCCTGAGCAGCGCCCGGATGGGGTGCCACAGCTCGGTGACGGCTCCGGCGCCGCTGTCCGGGGCCGTGCGCCATATGAGGCCGTCGGGGTGGTGCAGGACCGCCGTGATCTCGTCCGGGGTGGGCGGGGCGGCGTTGCCGCGCAGGTAGACCGCCCGCAGCCCCAGGTTGCGCAGCCTGGTCAGGGCGCGCGCCCGGTTCTGGGCGTGGACGAGGAACCGCACCGCGGCGGAGCCCTCGGCGCCGGGGCTGGGCAGGTTCAGCGCCACCACCACGCTGCCGTTCGGCAGCTTGCAGAAACCTCCTGCGGCCATACGATCACACCCCCGTGCGCACTGGTGTCAATAAGAAATCCACAGCACGCACCTAAACACGATCGGCGGCAACCCGCCAAGGGGTTGCCGCCGATACGCCTCTGACCTGCGGTGATGCTGTTTACTTCACCGCGGGCGACACCTGGAGCAGGATCGTGGAGCCGTCCGTGGCCTCCTTGACGATCCTGATCTTGGTGTTGGTGTCAGTGATCTCGACGCCCACGCGCGGGTTGGTCGCGTCGTAGTAGGTGTTGGTGCGGTCGTTGAAGACCGAGACACCCGCCTTCGACGGGATCCTGGTCGCCACGTCCGCCTTGTGCAGGGTGATGCCGTCCGTGCGGTAGAGGCTGAACGGCGAGTCGTACGCCTGGACGCGCGCCCGCATCAGGGTGCCGTCGGTGTACTTCAGCTGGGCGGGGTGGGAGTCGACCGGGAGCAGCAGACCGACACCGGGGTGCTGGCTGGTGTTGTTGTCCACCTGGGAGGTGTCCCACTTCCAGATCAGCAGACCGTTCTGGTACGCGTAGTGCTCGACCCAGGACGGACGGGCCGCCGAGCCGAAGTTGTACGGGCCGACCTTGAGGGTCTTGTCGTACGAGACGTACTGGCGGTTCTCCGCGATGTAGAACTGGTCGTACTTCGAGGTGAACGAGGCGCCGACGCGGCCGAAGCCCTTCTTCGTCCAACCGGCGTCGTCGCCCTCGGCGTTGTCCGTGAACAGCGCGGTGCCGTCGGCGACGACGGAGATGTTGTCGCCCGTGAAGCCCTTCAGCGCCACGCCGCCGTCGCTCTGGTAGCGGAAGCGCAGGTCGAACTTCTTGCCCGCGTAGGCGTTCAGGGAGTACGACAGCTTCTTGTAGGCGTCGATCGTGCCGGTCAGGGCCGGCTTGTCGCTGCCGTCACGGGTGATCGGCTGGCCGTCGAGCGTGCCGTCCAGGGCGGTCCAGTTGGCGCCGCCGTCGGTGGAGACCTCGGCGTAGAGGTAGTCGTAGTCCTTCTCGATGTCGTACCAGCCGTCGAGGGTCAGCGCCGCCGACGCCTTGCCGGTCAGGTCGACCGAGCGGGTGAGCGTGTTGCGCAGGTCGTTGCCGCTGCCGCTCCACCACTGCTTGGTGCCGCCGGCCGGGGCGACGATCTCGGTGGTCACGGCCTTCTGGGGCAGCTTGACCACGAGGGCCTGCGCGTGGCGGTTGTTGTACTCCGCGACGCCCAGCTTGTGCTGGGACTTCTTCGCGGCCCTGGCGGTCTCGTAGTCCAGCCAGCCGAGCTGGAGCTTGTCCCAGGCGGTCATGTCGCCGGGGAGGTCGCCGATGCTGTCCTTGCCGGTGCCGAGCCAGGAGCCCGACGACATCAGGGTCCAGAACCCGGTGGAGTTCTCGCCGCCCGCGGTGTCGTAGTGGTCCGGCAGACCGAGGTCGTGGCCGTACTCGTGGGCGAAGACGCCGAGTCCGCCGTTCTCCGGCTGGATGGTGTAGTCGCCGACCCAGATGCCGGAGTCGCCGATCGGGGTGCCGCCGAGCCTGTTGCCCTCGGGGCCGGTGGCGCCGGCGTCGGTGCCGAACGCGTACCAGCGGTGGGCCCAGATGGCGTCCTCGCCCTGCGCGCCGCCGCCCGCCGACTCGTCCTCGCCCGCGTGGACGATCTGGAAGTGGTCGATGTAGCCGTCGCGCTCGTTGAAGTTGCCGTCGTTGTCGAAGTCGTAGCGGTCCCACTGGTCGTAGGAGGCCAGCTTCGCCTTGATCTCGGCGTCGGTCTTGCCGGCGGCCTTCTGCTGGGCGACCCACGCGTTGACGCCGTCCTGGACCGCGAACCAGGCGCAGTTGTCCGGGTCGCAGGCGTTGGAGCCGTAACGGGCCTCGTTGTACGGGACCTTGACCCAGTCCTGGACCTCGCCCTCGACCGAGTAGCGGCCCGAGGACTGCTTCTCGTAGTAGGTCTTGACCGAGTTGGTGCCCTTGCCGAAGTACAGGTCCTGGAAGTGCTGGCGGCTGTAGTCCGCCTGCCAGGCCGTGCTGTTGTCCTGGGTGCGGTCCGGCTTGGCGATCGTGTTGTGCAGCGGGCCGGGCGTGCCGCCGTAGCGGCTGTCGACCTGGTCGCCGAACTCCACCAGGATCGTGAAGATCTTGTCGGTCTTCTCGCGGCGGAGCTCCACGTACTTGCTGTTGCCGCGGCTGCTCTCCAGCTCGACGACCTGCGAACCGCTGCGGTTCTGAAGGTCGGCCTGGCCGGATATGACCTGCTTCAGGGCCTCTTCGCGCTGGGCTTCCTGAGTCTTGCTGAACGGTCCTTCGAGGTTGTGCTCCTGCTGAAGTGCCTTCGGGGACGCCGGGTCCCGGCGGTCCACGGCGGGCGTCTTGGCGCCGCCCGAGTCCGCCTGGGCCACGGCGAACGTCGAGAACGTCGCGGTGGCCGCGGCGAGCGCCACGGCGGTCGCCGTCGCTCTGAACGTCCAGGTTCTGCTGGTCACTTGAGATCCTCCCCCGCGTGCGGGCGCGCGGCAAGGAAGGGTTCCTGTGTCATGGAGGGGCGCCCGCGCGCGCGTGATCAACGCGTGTAGTCAAGTGACGACATTGGACTAGAGGTTGGGCAGAAAAGACAGACCTTGACTTGAGCAGGTCAACTGCACTATGCGGAGTTCCCGCTTCGCTCAGCGGACGTTCCGGCGGCCGTCCGGTCATATTCGACAGGCGCATGCAAACGTCCACTTGATGGACGCCATGACTCGGTGCGCCCCCTGTGCACCGACACTGTTGGTCAGGTCACGCTTACCGCTCGTTCCGTTCGGGCATGCACGCGAGGAGAGTCGCGTGGCGGAACGCCCGGAATTCGGCGGAAAGCCAGGCCGATGCCCTAGTCTCGCCCCCACTTCCGAGGACACGATTGCCATGCCTCGTCCGACTGCCGCACAGCTCGTCTACGGTTCGTCCACCGTGATCCTGTCCACGCTGGCCCTGCTGCTGCTGTCCGGGACCGGTTCGGCCGCGGGCATCGCGTTCGTCGCCCTGGCCGCGCTCGCCCTCGGACTGCTGGTCGCCCTCACCGTCCCGGCGCGCAGGCCCGCGCGGCGCACGCGTCCCGCCGCCGTGGCGCAGAGCGCGCCCGCGCAGGCGGAGCGGGTGGCGGCGTCGGTGGCCGCCGACAACTGACCCCGCGCGCACGGCGAAGGGCGGACCCGCCGGGTCCGCCCTTCGCCGTGTGCGGCACCGCTCAGGTACGGGTGCTGACCACGACCGTCTTGGCCGCCTTGTCGTGCAGGCCCTGCTTGTAGGGCTTGTCGAAGAAGCTCCAGCCGCCGCAGATCGCGGTCCACAGACACGCGCAGCAGAACGCGAACGGGATCCACAGGACCGACGCGCGCATCAGCGAGGTCTGCGCGGAGGGCGTCGAGCCGTTGTCGAGGTTGGCCACCCTCATGCCGAGCCACTTCTTGCCGAGCGTCTGCCCCGTCCTGGCGATCAGGAACGTGTCGTACGCGATGTAGAGGACGGCCGCCACCAGGGACTGCGCGAAGGACTTGCCGACCTCCACGTCGTCGGCGGCGACGTCGTAGTTGTCGACACCGAAGCCCCAGGTGAGCAGCCAGACGACGATGCCGACCATGATCATGTCGATGATCCGCGCGAGGGTGCGCCTGCCGCTGTCGGCCAGCGGGGGCATGCCGTGCAGCGGGTCGGCGGGGTAACCGCCGCCGTACGCGTCACCGCCGCCGTAGGGGCCACCGCCGTAGGGAGGAGGCTGCCCGCCCCCGTAGGGAGGCGGCTGCCCGCCGGGAGGCGGCTGCCCGCCCGGGGGCGGCGGGGTGCCGCCCGACGGAGGCGTGTCGTAGGGCGAGCCCGATCCCTGTCCGGGCGGTGGCTGCTTCCTGAACGGGTCGTCATCCGGTGGCTGGCCGCCGGAGCCGGGGGGCGGTTCGGTGCTCATGGCCCGAGTGGACCGCGGCGGTCCCGGCCCCGCATCCGGCGCGCGGCCGTCCGGGCTACCTGATCATCCGGCTGCGGCGGCCTGCCCGGTCAGCCCGCCACGAAGGTGTGCGCGGCCTTGTCGTGCCAGCACTGACGCCAGGGACGGTCGAACACGCACCACAGGACGCCGAGGACACCGAAGAGGAGCAGGGCCGGGACGCTGTACACCAGCCAGCGGCGCAGCGCGGCCCCGAAGGACGGGGGCTCGTGCGCCTCGATGTCGCGGACCTCCAGGCCCAGCGCCTTCTTGCCCGGCGTGCGGCCCCACTTGGCGGTGGGCAGCGCCTCGTAGAGGACACCGGTCAGCAGCAGGACCGCCAGCACGATGCCGAGGTACGCCGACGTCGTGCCGTCCAGCAGCCAGACCGTGACCGTCTCGCCGGACAGCCTGGCCTCGTCGATCTTGCCCCGGATGTGGTCCAGCGCCCTGGTGGCGAGGGGCACGGCCGCGGCGGCGGTGACGCCCGCGACGACCACGGTGTCGATCAGCCGTGCCGCGAGCCGTCTGCCGAGCCCCGCCGGGCGTGCCTCGGCCTGCCGCCGGGCCGCCGCCTGGAACACGTCCTCCACGGGCGGCTTCCAGGGGGCGACCGGCTGCTCGTCGGCGGACCCGCCGGCGAGGCGGTGCACCTGCTGCGCCCAGGAGGACTGTCCGCCTCCGACAGCGCTCGTCACGGGCGCCGTCGCGGCCGCCTGCTGCGCGCCGCCGGACTGCGCGGGGACGCCGGGGGCCGTCGGGCGGGAGCCGGCCGGACCGGCGGAGGCGGGGGAAGCGGCGGGGGCCGCCGGTGCGGGGGCGGCGGCCTGGGCGGCGTGTCCGCCGGCCGCTCCCGCGGACCCCTGCACGCCCTGGGCCGCGGCGCGTTCGGCGGCGGCCAGGCCGGCACCGAAGCCGGGTCCGTCGGCCGCCCTCGGCGGGACGGCCCGGAAGGTCATGGTGCCCTCGTCGGCCGCAGGTCCGGACGCGGCACCGGCGCCGGAAGCCTGCGCCGGGGCTCCGTCCGCGAAGTGGGGACCTCCCGCCTGCGGGGCGTTCTCGCCCGGCTGATCCGCACCCGAACCGGTGACGGCCGGCCGGCGGAGGCCGAAGGCGCCGCCGCTGTCGGCGGACGGCGGGTCGGCGGGGACCCGGGGGTCGGCGCCCCACGAGATCCGGCGGTCCTGCTCGCCGCCGAATCCGGACTGGCGGGCGCGGTCGGCCGCCCAGGCGGAGGCAGGCTCCTGGCGGGCACCGGCCGCGGACCGCCCCGGCTCGGGGTCCTCGTCGAAGAAGTGCGGGCCGGTCTCCTCCACCGGCGGGGCCGCGGAGGCAGGCGGGGCCGCGCCCTGGGGCGGGCTGAGCGGCGCTCCGTCGGACGGCGCCGGGCGGCTCGTGCCCGGCACCCAGGCAGAACCGTTCCAGTACCGGACATATCCGGGGATGGAGGGGTCCGGGTAATACCCTTCGCGGGGCCTGTCGTCACCGGGGGCCGGGGTTGGGGCGCTCATGTCCGTCGTCCCGTATCTGCTCGGGGGTCGTATGGGGGCCTCCACATCTATCAGACCGGCGCATCCGGCAGGGCCCGTCCCGCAGTACCCACCCCTATCCGGGCAACGGCGTACGCCCGCTTCGCCCCGTCCGGAAAAAATTCCCCAGAACCCGCGTAATGCCCGGGGCCCGCCCCGCTCTCCATTCGTACGGGCCCGCCCCCGGGTCCGCGGCAGACCCGTACGAGAGAGGAACGGACATGCATCCCACCGTCGTCGAGCGTGAGCTGGAGCTCAGGCTCATCCTGTCGCCCGAGCGCAGCGTCCCGGTCCCGGCCCGGCTCAGCTACTGCACCGACGACCCCTTCGCCGTGCACATCGCCTTCCACATCACCTCCGGGCATCCGGTGAACTGGACGTTCGCCCGCGAGCTGCTGGTGGAGGGGGTGTTCCGGCCGTGCGGGCACGGGGACGTGCGGGTGTGGCCGACGAAGACGGAGGGGCACGGTGTCGTGCTGATGGCGCTCAGCTCCCCCGACGGCGACGCCCTGCTGGAGGCGCCCGCCGCGCAGGTGTCGGCCTGGCTGGAGCGCACCCTGCGGGTGGTCCCTCCGGGGTCCGAGGCCGGGCGGCTCGGCATCGACGCCGGCCTCGCCGAACTGCTGGCGCCCCTGCCGGCCGACGACCTGTGGCTGCGCGACCCGTGGCCGTCGGACGAGTCGCGGGAAGGGGAGTGAGCTGTCACGGACCGTCAGAACAGCTTGCCGGGGTTGAGGATGCCGAGCGGGTCGAAGACCTGCTTGATCTGCCGCTGGAGCTCCACGCCCACGGGGCCGATCTCGCGGGCCAGCCATTCCTTCTTCAGGACCCCGACACCGTGCTCGCCGGTGATCGTGCCGCCGAGTTCCAGGCCGAGGGCCATGATCTCGTCGAAGGACTCACGGGCACGCCGGGACTCGTCGGGGTCCTGCGCGTCGAAGCAGACGGTGGGGTGGGTGTTGCCGTCGCCGGCGTGCGCGCAGACACCGATGGTGAGGGCGTACTTCTCGGCGATGCGTTCGACGCCCTCCAGCATGTCGCCGAGCCGGGAGCGGGGCACGCACACGTCGTCGATCATCGTCGTGCCCTTGACCGCCTCCAGCGCGGTCAGCGACAGCCGGCGTGCCTGGAGGAGCAGCTCCGACTCGGCGGCGTCGTCGGCGGGCACGACCTGGGTGGCGCCGGCGGCCTCGCAGAGCGCGCCGACGGCGGCGAGGTCGGCGGCGGGGTCGGGCGTGTCGAAGGCGGCGAGCAGCAGGGCCTCGGTGCTGTCGGGCAGGCCCATGCGGGCGAGGTCGTTGACGGCGCGGACGGTCGTACGGTCCATCAGTTCGAGGAGGGACGGGACGTGCCCGCCGGCCATGATCCGGCACACCGCGTCGCAGGCGGCGGCCGTGGAGGCGAACTCGGCGGCGAGGACGAGCTGCCGGGGCGGCTGCGGCTTCAGCGCGAGGACCGCGCGGACGACGATGCCGAGGGAGCCCTCGGAGCCGACGAACAGACGGGTGAGGTCGTACCCGGCGACGCCCTTGGCCGTGCGGCGGCCGGTGGACATCAGGCGTCCGTCGGCGAGGACGACGTCCAGGCCGAGGACGTACTCGGCCGTCACCCCGTACTTCACGCAGCACAGTCCGCCCGAGGCGGTGCCGATGTTGCCGCCGATGGTGCACTGCTCCCAGCTGGAGGGGTCCGGCGGGTAGCAGAGGCCGTGTTCGTTCACCGCGCGGGAGAGGGCGGCGTTGACGACGCCCGGTTCGACGACGGCGATCCGGTCGACCGGGTCGATCTCCAGGATGCGGTCCATCTTCGTCAGGGAGAGGACGATGCAGCCCTCGGAGGCGTTGGCCCCGCCGGACAGTCCGGTGCGGGCCCCCTGGGGGACCACGGGGACGCGCAGTTCGGTGGCCGTGCGCATGACGTGCTGGACCTGCTCGACCGTACGGGGCAGGACCACCACGGCGGGTGCGCCGGCCGGGCAGAAGCTCGCCATGTCGTTGGCGTAGGAGGCGGTGACGTCCGGGGCCGTCAGCAGGGCGTCGGCCGGGAGGCCCGCGAGCAGCCGGTCGGTGAGGTTGGCCTGCGTCTCGTCGGGCGCGGCTTCGATTCGGCTCATGATCACAGCGTGTCACCCGGGGCCATCGGTGTGAACCCCGACGGCACCGCCCCCGGGCTGCCCGGTGTGGTCGTCGTACTGACGCACAGTGAGCGGCATGGACAGCGAGGAGAAGGCGGGGCCGCGCGCGGGGCAGGACCCGGTGCCGGGCACGGTGCCGGGGGCCCCGCCCGGTGACGGCCGGGACGGCGCCGGACGGCTGCGGCAGCGGGCCGGGACGAGGACGCTGGCCGGCGCGCTCGTCGGGTGTGCCGTGCTCGGCGGGGTGCTGACGCTGCTGCCGTCGTGGGAGCGGGACGGCGTGGCGGGTGCCGGGGGGCCGCTGGCTCAGGCCCGGGTGGCGGTCACCGGCGGTGTGCCGGCCGCGCTGCCCGGTCTGGAGATGCTGATCGCGGACCGGGAGAGCCATCTGGGGGAGCATCCGCAGGACGCGCAGTCGTGGGCGGTGCTCGGCGCGGCGTACGTGGAGCGGGGGCAGCGCCTCGCGGACGCGGGGGCCTTCACGAAGGCCGAGCGGGCGCTGCGGACCTCGCTGCGGACACACCGCAGCGCGCAGGCGCTGGAGGGTCTGGCCGTGCTGGCGAACGCCCGGCGGGACTTCCGGGCCGCGCGCGGCCACGGCGAGGCCGCGCTGAAGGCGGAGCCCCGGCGCTGGACGGCGTACGGCCCGCTGATCGAGGCGTGCGCGGGGCTGGGTGACCACAAGGCGGCCGAGCGGGCCCTGGAGCGGCTGCTGGAGCTGCGGTCGGGTCCGGCCGTGCAGGCGCGTGCGGCGGCGGTGTACCGGGACGGGGGCCGGCGCGAGGACGCCGCGGCGGCGCTGTCGGACGCGGCCGCGGCGGCACGCACCCCGGCGGAGCGCGCGGCGTGGCTGGAGCGGGGCGGGCAGCTGGCGTTCGAGCGCGGGGACCGCGAGGCGGCGCTCCGGCTCTTCGGGGAGGCGCTGCGCACGGACCCCGACCTGCGGGCGGCGCAGGCCGGACAGGGCAGGGCACTGGCGGCGCTGGGCCGTACGGCGGAGGCGCTGGAGGCGTACGAGGCGGCGCTGGAGAAGCAGCCGGTGCCCCAGTACGCGCTGGAACTGGGCGAGCTGTACGAGTCGCTGGGGCGCGGGCGGGAGGCGCGGGTGCGGTACGACCTGCTGCGCGACCGGGTGCGGGCGGCGGCCGCGGGCGGGTCCGACGAGGAGCTGGTGCTCGGCCTGTTCGAGGCGGACCACGGCGATCCGGCGGAGGCGGTGCGCAGGCTGCGGGCGGAGTGGAAGCGGCAGCCGGGGGTCGCGGTGGCGGACGCGCTGGGCTGGGCGCTGTACCGGACGGGGCAGCACGAGGAGGCGCTGGGGTTCGCGGTACGGGCGACGGACAAGGAGCACGGGGGCGGTGTGCGCAGCGCGCTGTTCGCCTTCCACCGCGCGATGACCGAGCGGGCACTCGGGCTGTCCGCTCCCGCTCGGCGTCATCTCCGGGAGGCGCTGCGGATCAATCCGTACTTCTCCGTGCTGCACGCGCCGGTGGCCCGCCGGGTCCTCGAAGGACTGGGCGAGCCACCGGACGAGCCGCTGCCGGACTAGAGGTTGCCGCGCTTGGCCTGCTCGCGCTCGATCGCCTCGAACAGGGCCTTGAAGTTGCCCTTGCCGAAGCCCATGGAGCCGTGCCGCTCGATGAGCTCGAAGAACACGGTCGGGCGGTCCTGGACCGGCTTGGTGAAGATCTGGAGCAGGTAGCCGTCCTCGTCGCGGTCGGCGAGGATCTTCAGCTCGCGCAGCGTCTCGATGGGCACGCGGGTGTCGCCGACCCACTCGCCGAGGGTGTCGTAGTAGGAGTCCGGGGTGTCGAGGAACTGCACCCCGGCCGCGCGCATGGCGCGCACGGTGGCGACGATGTCGTTGGTGTTCAGCGCGATGTGCTGGACGCCGGCGCCGCCGTAGAACTCCAGGTACTCGTCGATCTGGGACTTCTTCTTGGCGACGGCGGGCTCGTTGATCGGGAACTTGACCTTGAGCGTGCCGTCGGCGACCACCTTGGACATCAGGGCGCTGTACTCGGTGGCGATGTCGTCGCCCACGAACTCCTTCATGTTCGTGAAGCCCATGACCTTGTTGTAGAAGCCGACCCACTCGTTCATGCGGCCGAGTTCCACGTTGCCGACGCAGTGGTCGACCGCCTGGAAGGTGCGGTGGGCGGGCGGCTCGACGATCGGCCGCGCGGCGACGTAGCCGGGCAGGTACGGGCCGTCGTAGCCGGAGCGGTCGACGAGGGTGTGGCGGGTCTTGCCGTACGTGGCGATCGCGGCGAGGACGACGGTGCCGTGCTCGTCCTTCAGCTCGTACGGCTCGGCGACGGAGGTCGCGCCGTGCTCGATCGCGTAGGCGTGGGCGGCACGGGCGTCCGGGACCTCGATGGCGAGGTCGACCACGCCGTCGCCGTGCTCGGCCACGTGCTCGGCGAGGAAGTGGCCCCAGGGGGTGGCGGGCCTGATCACCGAGGTGAGCACGAACCGGGCGGAGCCGTTCTCCAGCACGTAGCTCGCGGTCTCGCGGCTGCCGTTCTCCGGTCCGGAGTACGCGACCAGCTTCATGCCGAAGGCGGTGGAGTAGTAGTGCGCCGCCTGCTTGGCGTTGCCCACGGCGAAGACGACCGCGTCCATTCCCTTGACCGGGAAGGGGTCGGCCTGCCGGGCGGTGTCGGGAGTGTGGTGTGTGGTCTGCGTCATAGGCGAAGCGTCGCTCCGACCGGCAAGGTGCGCAATAGTTCCTGTATCCACTGGACAATCTGTTCAGCAATACGCCGGTCACGGCGGGCTTTCTGTACAGGATGACCACCCGGGAGGGCACTGTGGCGATCGATCATCTGGACGGGCGGATCATCGTGCTGCTGGCGCGCGAGCCGCGCATCGGGGTGCTGGAGATGTCACGGCGGCTGGGCGTGGCCCGGGGCACCGTGCAGGCGCGGCTGGACCGGCTTACGTCGAATGGAGTCATCCGCGGGTTCGGCCCGGAGGTCGATCCGGCGGCTCTCGGATATCCGGTCACGGCGTTCGCCACGCTCCAGATCCGGCAGGGTCAAGGAGCGGACGTCCGGGCGCACTTGGCGACCGTGCCGGAGGTGCTGGAGCTGCACACGACAACCGGCAGCGGGGACATGCTGTGCCGTCTGGTGGCCCGCTCGAACGCCGATCTCCAGCGTGTGATCGACCTTGTCGTCGGTTTCGATGGGATCGTCCGGGCCTCCACCGCGATCGTGATGGAGAACCCCGTTCCGCTGCGGATCATCCCGTTGGTCCAGCAGGCGGCGCTGGGGGCGCAGGCGGCGGAGGACCGGGAGGGACCGACCCGACCTTGAGGTGACCGCTCTTGAACTTCCTGGAGTACCTCGGCAGCCGCTACCAGCAACTGCTCTTCGACGCCTACCAGCATGCCAGCGTCGTGTTCCAGTGCATGGTCGCGGCGACCCTGATCGGGGTGCTGATCGGGGTGGCCACCTACCGCGTCGACTGGGCCGCGAACCTGGCGACCATGACCACCTCGTCGTTCCTGACCGTGCCGTCGCTGGCGATGATCGGTCTGCTCATCCCGGTCGTGGGGCTCGGCGTGCCGCCGACGGTGATCGCGCTGACGCTGTACGGGCTGCTGCCGATCGTGCGCAACTCCGTCGTGGGGCTGCGCGGGGTCGACCCGTCCCTGGTCGACGCCGCGAAGGGCATCGGGATGTCCGGGCCGATGCGGCTGGCCCGGGTGGAGCTGCCGCTGGCCTGGCCGCCGATCCTGACCGGCATCCGGATCTCGACGCAGATGCTGATGGGCATCGCGGCGATCGCCGCCTACGCCTCGGGACCCGGCCTCGGCAACGAGATCTTCCGCGGGATCTCCTCGCTGGGGAGCAAGAACGCGCTCAACCAGGTGCTCTCGGGCACGCTCGGGATCATCGTCCTGGCCCTGCTGTTCGACGCCGCGTACGTCCTGCTCGGACGGCTGACCATTCCGAGGGGGATCCGTGCCTGAGCCGACGTCCGCGACCGGGGCCACGATCGAGCTGGAGAACCTCACCAAGCGGTACCCGGGCAATCCGCAGCCGTCCGTCGACAACGTCAACATGGAGATCAGGGCGGGCGAGATCGTCATCTTCGTCGGCCCGTCCGGCTGCGGCAAGTCCACCTGCCTGAAGATGATCAACAGGCTGATCGAGCCGACCGGCGGCCGCATCCGGATCAACGGCGAGGACGTGACCGGCATCGATCCGGTCAAGCTGCGCCGCAAGGTCGGCTACGCGATCCAGTCGGCCGGGCTGTTCCCGCACATGACGGTCGCCCAGAACATCGCGCTCGTGCCGAAGATGGTCGGCTGGTCCAAGGACCGCGTCAAGAACCGGGTGGAGGAGCTGCTGGACCTGGTGGGCCTGGATCCCGGCGAGTTCCACGACCGCTATCCGCGCCAGCTCTCCGGCGGCCAGCAGCAGCGGGTGGGCGTGGCCCGGGCGCTGGCCGCCGATCCGCCGGTGCTGCTGATGGACGAGCCGTTCGGCGCGGTCGACCCGATCACCCGCGACCATCTCCAGGACGAGCTGATCAGGCTCCAGCACGAGCTGCACAAGACGATCGTGTTCGTCACCCACGACTTCGACGAGGCGATCAAACTGGGCGACCGGATCGTGGTGCTGCGCGAACGCTCGCACATCGCCCAGTTCGACACCCCCGAGGCGATCCTGACCAACCCGGCCGACGACTTCGTCTCCGGGTTCGTCGGCGCGGGCGCGGCCCTGAAGCGGCTGAACCTCACCCGGGTGCGCGACGTGGAGATCACCGAGTATCCGACGGTGACCGTGGACACCCCGCTCCAGGAGATCTTCACGACGCTGCGCGCCGGCGGGACCAACGAGATCCTGCTGCTCGACAAGCGCCGCCGCCCCTACAAGTGGCTCCGGCGCGGCGACCTGATGCGGGCCAAGGGGTCGCTCGCCCGCGCGGGCACCCATGTGAGCGACACCGTGACCCGGGACGCGACCCTGCGGGACGCGCTGGAGGCGGTTCTCACCGACAACGCCGGCCGGGTCGCGGTGACCGGGCGGCGCGGGGAGTACACCGGCGTCGTCGACATGGAGACGCTGATGAACTCCGTGCACGAACTGCTGGAGGCGGACCGGCTGGACGCCATGGAGCACCAGCACGACCTGGAGGAGGCGCGGACCGAGCGCACCCACACGGAGCAGGAGGGCGGCGACGGAGGGGGGAGGAAGGCGTGAGCACGCCGGAGCTGGACGGACGCGACGAGCAGCAGGAGGAGCGGGAGCTGCCGCCCGCGCCTCCCCCGCAGCGGCCCGTACGACGTGTCACCTGGCAGAAGCTCACCTTCCTGCCGGCCTTCGTCGTGCTCGTGCTCCTCGCGACCTGGCTGTGGTTCGCCCAGGCCGAGCTGGACACGATCTCCGAGAACGCGCTCGCGAAGGGCCAGGTCTCCAAGGCCCTGTGGCAGCACATCCAGCTCACCGCGATCTCGACCTTCTTCGTCCTGATCATCGCGATCCCGCTGGGCATCCTGCTGACCCGGCCGAGCCTGCGCAGGGCCGAGCCGGTGGCGCTGGCCCTGGCCAACATCGGGCAGGCGACCCCGGCGATCGGCCTGCTGGCCCTGCTGGTGATCTGGCTGGGCATCGGACGCAGGTCCGCCCTGATCGGCATGATCGCCTACGCGATCCTGCCGGTGCTGTCCAACACCGTCGCGGGCCTGAAGGCCAACGACCCGACCCTGCTGGAGGCGGCCCGCGGGATCGGCATGTCCCCGCTGGGGGCGCTGTCGAAGGTGGAGCTGCCGCTGGCGGTGCCGCTGATCCTGGCGGGTGTGCGCACGGCTCTCGTGCTCAATGTCGGCACCGCCACGCTGGCGGTCTTCGGCGGGGGCGGCGGTCTGGGCGTGCTGATCACGGCCGGGATCACCAACCAGCGCATGCCCGTGCTGGTGCTCGGCTCGGTCCTGACCGTCGCGCTCGCCCTGATGGTCGACTGGCTCGCCTCACTGGCGGAGCTGCTGCTGCGGCCCCGCGGACTGGAGGCGGGCCGATGAGACGGCGCGTCCTCCTCGCGCCGGCCGTGCTGCTCGCGGCGCTGCTGCCCGGCTGCGGCCTCACCAGCGGCTCCCCCATGGTCGACGACGTGCGGCCCGGCTCCATCGGACGGGGCGAGCCGCTGAAGGGCGCCGAGCTGACGGTGACGTCGAAGTCGTTCACCGAGCAGCTGATCCTCGGCGCGATCATGGGCATCGCCTTCGAGGCGGCGGGCGCGGACGTGCTCGACCGCACCGGCATCCAGGGCTCCATCGGCAGCCGTGAGGCGGTGCGCAACGGCGACGCCGACGGCGGGTACGAGTACACGGGCACGGCCTGGATCACGTACCTGGGGCACAGCGAGCCCATCACCGACCCGCAGGAGCAGTGGGAGGCGGTGCGCAAGGAGGACGCGGAGAACGGCCTGACCTGGCTTGCGCCGTCCGCGCTCGACAACACCTACGCCCTGGCCATGAACCAGGCGAACCACAAGAAGTACCGCACGGACAACCTCTCCGAGGTCGCCGCCCTGTCGAAGTCCGACCCCTCCGCGGTGACGCTGTGCGTGGAGGTCGAGTTCGCCAACCGGGCGGACGGGCTGCCCGGCATGGAGAAGGCGTACGGGATGGACGTGCCGACGGGCAACGTCACCCAGATGGACACCGGGATCATCTACACCCAGGTGGCGAAGGGCAGCTGCACCTACGGCGAGGTCTTCACGACGGACGGCCGCATCAAGTCGATGAACCTCGTGGTCATGGACGACGACAAGCACTTCTTCCCCAACTACAACGCGGCCCCGGTGATCAACACCAAGACCCTGGAGGAGTGGCCGGCCATCCCCGAGGTCCTCGACCCGATCACCAGGAAGCTGGACAACTCGGTCGCCCAGGACCTGAACGCAAAGGTGGACGTGGACGGGGAGGATCCGCACCAGGTGGCGCTGGAGTGGATGAAGGAGGAGGGCTTCGTGACGGAGGGCTGAGACCGGGGCGAGAGGCCGGACCGGCACCGGGGGCCGGGGACCGGAACGGGACCAGGGGCCAGGGCGGGACCGGGCCGGGACCGGGGTCCGGGGACCGGGGTCCGGGGACCGGGGTCCGGGGACCGGGACCGGGGACCGGAACGGGACCAGGGGCCAGGGCGGGACCGGGCCGGGACCGGGCCGGGACCGGGCCGGGACCGGGCCGGGACCGGGCCGGGACCGGGCCGGGGCTGGGGACCGGGCCGGGGCTGGGGACCGGCCCGGACTGGGGACCGGCCCGGACTGGGGACCGGCCCGGACTGGGGACCGGCCCGGACTGGGGACCGGGGACCGGGACCAGAACCGGGACGGGGACCAGAACCGGGCCAGGGCCAGGGACCGGGCCAGGGGGCCTAGCAGCTGGGGACGGAGCCCTTGCCGGACTCCAGCGCCGTGAGGGCGTCCACCGCGCCCTTCAGAGTGGTCACCGGGATCAGGCGCAGTCCCTTCGGCAGCTCCGACTTCGCGTCGGAGCACTCCGCCTTCGGCACCAGGAAGACCGTGGCCCCGTCACGCCTGGCGGCCTGCGTCTTCAGCGCCACGCCGCCCACCGCGCCGACCCGGCCGGCCGCGTCGATCGTGCCCGTGCCGGCGATCGTGCGGCCGCCGGTCAGATCGCCGCCCGCGCCGTCGCCGTCGAGCTTGTCGACGATGCCCAGGGAGAAGAGCAGACCCGCGCTCGGGCCGCCGACGTCGGCGAGCTTCAGGGTGACCTTCACGTCGTCGGGGTCGAGCTTCAGGTGGTTCAGCGCGGCCTGCGTGGCCAGGTCCTGGGACTCCTTCATCTGCCGGGTGTTGTGCTGCTCGATCTCCTCGACGGTGTCGCCGCTCGGGTAGACCGCGTCACGCGGCATCACCGCCCGGTCGGTGCGGAACCAGCTGTCCAGCACATCGCCGAGCGCGACCTCCGTGTCCGGGCCGGTCGCCTCGATGGTCGTCATCCGCAGCTGGCCGCTCGTCGGACGGGTCGGGGCACCCGAGACGGTGATCACCGGGTCCCCCTTGTTCTCGCCCAGCACGTTCGCCGTCATCCCCGGCTGCGCCACCGCGAACGGCAGCGGCGCGAACGCCGCCGTGGCGAGCAGGGCCACGACGGGAACGGCACAGACGGCGACGGCCTGGAGGCGCGTGAGACGAGAGAGCACGGAGTAAATCTAACGCGGCCCGCTCCTGGCCCCGGCCCCCGTCCCGTCGCGGGGGCCGCCTGCGGGGCCGGGGCCCCGCCGGTCCGGCCGGGCCGGGTCCGCTCACGTCAGCGGAGCGCCTCCGCCACCTCTCGGGCCGCTTCCACCACACGCGGGCCCACTCGTTCGGGTACGGCGTCGGCCAGCATCACCACGCCGACACTGCCCTCGACGCCGGTGACTCCCACCAGCGGCGCGGCCGCCCCGCTCGCCCCGGCCTCCAGCTCGCCGTGCGTCAGGGTGTAACCGGGATCCTCGAACGGCTTCAGCCGCGCGGACAGTATCGCCTTGCCCGCGGCACCCCGCTCCAGCGGATGCCGGAACCCCGCCCGGTAGGCCACGTGATAGTCCGTCCAGGTCGGCTCCACGACCGCGACGGCCAGCGCCTCCGCGCCGTCGACCAGCGTCAGATGCGCGGTCGCGCCGATGTCCTCGGCCAGTGACCGCAGCGCCGGCAGGGCCGCCTCGCGCACCAGCGGATGCACCTGGCGCCCCAGCCCGAGCACCCCGAGCCCGACCCGGGCGCGGCCGCCCAGATCACGCCGTACGAGCGCGTGCTGTTCCAGCGTGGCCAGCAGGCGGTAGACGACGGTCCGGTTCACACCGAGTTTGTGGGAGAGCTCGGTCACGGTGAGCCCATGGTCCGTGTCGGCCAAGAGCTTGAGGACTCTCAGTCCCCGGTCGAGCGTCTGGGAGGTCTCCGCGGTCACGACGCCCACTCCTTAGTGGTGAGGTCGGCAGCCTCCCAGGAGCCGAATGCGTCGCCGAGTCCCGTCAGCGACGCGCCTCAGAGGCCGCCGATCGGCTGACGTCCCGGCCTGTCCGGGCCCAGTCGCTTCACGGCTGCGCTCCGCGGCGGCGCTGCCACGGGGCGTGTGCGTAGCGGGACATTAGCGAAACCGGTTCGCTGAGCGGAAGGCTCCGTCCAGAATCCGGTCAATGGCCGGAGGGGACTGCTTGCCTTTGTCCTGATACGCAACGCGGTCCGGGCGGGCCCCGGACTACCTCATCCGCGTCGCCCACTCCTGGACCTTGGCGATCCGCTGGCGCAGCTGCCCCGCGGTCGCCTCGGCGCTCGGCGGGCCGCCGCACACCCGGCGCAGCTCGGTGTGGATCACCCCGTGCGGCTTGCCGCTCTGGTGGACGTACGCGCCGACCATCGTGTTGAGCTGCTTGCGCAGCTCCATCAGCTCCTTGTGCGTGACGACCGGCCGGCGCTCGGCGGGCATCTCCAGCAGATCGGCCTCGGCGTCCGGCCTCTTGCGGCTGTGCGCGATCTGCCGGGCCTGCCGCTTCTGCAGCAGCATCTGCACCTGGTCGGGTTCGAGGAGCCCCGGGATGCCGAGGTAGTCCTGCTCCTCCTCGCTGCCGGGGTGGGCCTGCATGCCGAACTCGGCGCCGTTGTACATGACCCGGTCGAAGACCGCGTCCGACTCCAGCGCCTCGAAAGGCAGCATGTCCTGCTCGCCGGTGTCCTCGTCCTTCTGCTGCTCGGCCTCCTGGAGGAGCTTGTCCTCCTCGGCGTAGGGGTCCTCCTCGCCGTTCTTCTTCGGCTTGTCGAGGACGTGGTCGCGCTCGACCTCCATCTCGTGCGCGAAGGTCAGCAGGTCGGGCACGGTCGGCAGGAACACCGACGCCGTCTCGCCGCGCCTGCGCGACCGCACGAAACGGCCCACGGCCTGCGCGAAGAACAGCGGCGTCGAGATCGTCGTCGCGTACACCCCGACCGCGAGCCGCGGCACGTCGACGCCCTCGGACACCATCCGCACGGCGACCATCCAGCGGTCGTCGCCGCCGCTGAACTCGTCGATACGGTTCGAGGCGCCCGTGTCGTCGGACAGCACCAGGGTCGCCTTGGTGCCGGTGATCTCCCGGATCAGCTTGGCGTAGGCGCGGGCGGAGTCCTGGTCGGAGGCGATCACGAGGGCGCCCGCGTCCGGGATGGCCTTCCTGACCTCGGTCAGCCGCTGGTCGGCGGCGCGCAGCACGCTGGGCATCCACTCGCCGCGCGGGTCCAGCGCGGTGCGCCATGCCTGGCTGATCGCGTCCTTGGTCATCGGCTCGCCGAGCCGGGCCTCGATCTCGTCGCCCGCCTTGGTGCGCCAGCGCATGTTGCCGCTGTAGGAGAGGAATATCACCGGGCGCACGACATGGTCGGCGAGGGCCGAGCCGTAGCCGTAGGTGTAGTCCGCCGAGGACCGCCGGATGCCGTCCTGGCCCTCCTCGTACGTCACGAAGGGGATCGGGTTGGTGTCCGACCGGAACGGCGTACCGGTGAGGGCGAGCCGGCGCGTGGCCGGTTCGAACGCCTCCAGGCATGCCTCGCCCCAGGACTTGGAGTCGCCGGCGTGGTGGATCTCGTCGAGGATCACCAGGGTCTTGCGCTGCTCGACCCGGTTGCGGTGCAGCATGGGCCGTACGCCGACACCGGCGTAGGTCACGGCGACGCCGTGGTACTCCCGGCCGAGCGGGCCCGCGCTGTACTCCGGGTCCAGCTTGATCCCTATCCTTGCGGCCGCCTCCGCCCACTGCTTCTTCAGATGCTCGGTCGGCGCGACCACGGTCACCTGCTGCACGACATGGTGGTGCAGCAGCCAGGACGCCAGCGTCAGCGCGAAGGTCGTCTTCCCGGCGCCGGGCGTGGCGACCGCGAGGAAGTCACGCGGCTGCTCCTGGACGTACTTCTCCATCGCTCCCTGCTGCCAGGCCCGCAGCTTGCTCGCGGTGCCCCAGGGTGCACGGCCGGGGAAGGCTGGCGACAGATGGTGGGAGTGGGAGGTGGCGGTGGTAGTCACGGTCTCCGTACGGGGGTGGCTCGGCTACGTATGACAACCGGGCCACCTTACCGGCGCCCCGGTGGTGCCGACGGGCGAACGACGCCGGGGCGCCGCCGGGTGGGACTGACGTCACAGTCGGCGCGCGAGGGCCGCGTCCGGCGGGCCGCCGGGGCCGGCCGTGCCTCGGCGGCACCGGGCGGTGCCGGCCGGTGTCACCGGGGTTCGGCCCTCAGCCGCGTCGCCACCCACGCCCCCGCCAGCGCCACCGAGGCCATCGGCAGGAACACCGCGGCGAAGGCGGCCGGGTGGGAGCCGGCGGACCCGGCCGCGCCGTGGGCGACCGTGCCGCCGCCGAGGGCCGCGAAGGCTGCGCCGCCCGCGGCCAGGAGCAGGACGTTGGACAGGCCGTCGGAGATCTGGAGGGCGGCGGAGTTGGCACCGGCCTCCTCCGGGGCGGAGAGGTGCAGCAGCAGCACGCTGGTGGAGGAGATCACCAGCCCCATGCCGAAGCAGCCGAAGCCCCAGGCGACGGCGACCGTCCAGGACGGCACCCCGTCGATCAGCACGCTCGGGGCGGCGGCTATGGCGGCGGCCGCCAGCACCATCCCCAGCGCCGTCAGCCGCTGCCGGTACGGCTCCGCCCACGGCCGCGACTGCACCCATGAGCCCAGCGCCCAGGTCCCGCCGCCCGCCGCGAGCGAGAACCCGGCCAGCGTCGGCGACAGCCCCCGCTGGGTCACCAGCATCAGCGGCACGAACGACTCCGCCGCGATGAACGAGCCCGCCGCCAGGCCGCGCAGCAGCACCACGGAGGGCAGTCCCCGCGCCGCCCGCCACGTCCCGCGCGGCAGCAGCCCCAGCACGGCCGGCACCAGCAGCACGACACCGAGCGCTCCGGGCAGCAGGGACGTCCAGCGCAGGTCCTGCGCCGCGTACTGGAGCAGCCCGGCGCCCAGCGAGATGCCGAACGCGAGCCGGATCCGCCGCCGGCCGACGGAGCCCCGCACGCCGGGCGCCGTCCCCGTCGGCGCCCCCTCCGACGCCTCCGCGGCCGGACCGTCCACCGGACCGGACGCCCGGCTGCGTATCTGCGGCAGGGCGAGGGCGAGCGGGAAGACCACCAGCGCCGGGATGCCGACGAACACCCAGCGCCAGCCGAGGTGCTCGGTCACCGCGCCCGAGGCGAGCGGGCCGACGACGGACGGGACGACCCAGCTCGCCGCGAAGGCCGCCATGATCGCCGGGCGGAGCCGCTCCGGATAGGCGCGGCCCACGACGACGTACAGCGCGACGATCACCAGGCCGCCGCCGAAGCCCTGGACCGCCCGGCCCAGGATGAACAGCCACATCGCGCCGGCCGTGCCGGACAGCAGCAGACCGGCGGCGAAGGCGGACATCCCCGTGGTCAGCGCGCCCAGGGGACCGCGCCGGTCCGACCACTGGCCGGACAGCACCATCCCGAACAGGCTGGTGGTGAAGTAGCCGGAGAACGCGAACGCGTACAGCGACACCCCGTCCAGCTCCCGCGCGGCGACGGGCATGGCCGTGCCCACCGCCGTCGCCTCGAAGGCGATCAGCAGCACCACGGACACGACCCCGATCGTCAGCGCCCGGTGCGCGCGGCTCAGCACGCCCTCGTCCGTCGGGCCGGCCCCGGCGGCCAGGGGCAGGTCAAGGGGCTGTGCGACGTCAGTGTCGCGCGGTTCGAGCGCTGTCATGCCCGTCAGAGTAAGGCCCGAAGGATGGTTTGACCCCTGTCGGGAGTCGGCCTCCGGCTCGGACCTTGGTCGTACGACCCACGCTGTCACGGCCCCTCGGACACCCCGTTCGTGAACGGCGTGTGGCAGTCCCGTTGCAGCCCCGCCCGACTCCTTGAGCCCCTCCCGCACCCGGCCCTACGGTCGTCGTACCGAGTCCGACAGGAACCGACGCCCCTGGCGGACTCGCCCACGGCCGTGTGCCCGAGTGGTTCAGGGAGTCGCCTGCAAAGCGACTTACGCGGGTTCGATTCCCGCCACGGCCTCCACACCTCACCCGGTGCTGTCCCGAGCACCCGAGCGGTTCAGGGAGTCGCCCGCGCCGCATCCGTCAGCGGGCTCCGCCCGCGGAGACCTACGCGGGTTCGATTCCCGCCACGGCCTCCACACGCTCCCCGGCCCCCGGGTGGTTCAGGGGGTCGCCTGTGCGGCGTTCAGCAGTGTGCTCTCCCGGCGTACCTGCCAGAGGGAGAAGGCGAGGGTGGAGACGTCCTGGCTCAGCGGGTGGAGGGTGCCCTCCGGCTCGCTCCAGTCGAGGACCTCGCCCGTGCGGCCGTCGAGAAGCACGCTGCTGTCCTCGGTGAGCCGGCCGAGGCGTATCAGACGGTCGAGGCCGGCCGCGGGCAGCGGCACGTCCGGGCGCTCCTCCGCGTGGTACTCCCGCAGCGGCGCCAGCGGCGCGTCCGTGTCCAGGTGGAAGAGGAACCCCTCCTCCGGCAGGCCCGTCTCGCGCAGGAAGCGGCGCGTCGGCTCATGGGCCAGCGCCGCGGGGAAGTCGACGTCCTCGAAGCGGACGACGCGGCCCCGGCCGAACTCCCGGTCCAGCAGGCGGTAGGGAAGGTCGAGGGCCAGCCCGGAGCGGCCCTGCGCGAACTTCGGCGGCAGCCCCAGTGACAGCTCGCTCGTCAGCAGACTCATGACTCCCCCGTGATTCCCCCGTGCGCGTTCGTGCCCAGGGGCGGCGGCCGCCTCGGATCCTCGCAGCCCCGCCCACTGCCAGAAGACTACGCGCCCCCACTGACAGCGGCCCCACCTGCGCGGGCCCACGAAAGGCCGGGAACCGGCCCGGGCCTCACCGGCCCGTGACCACCGCCGCCTGCGGCCTGATCGGCAGCCGGTTCACCGGCCGCCCGGTCGCCGCCCGCACCGCGGACGCGATCGCCGCCGGCGAGGCGACCACCGGCACGGCGCTGACCGCCTTGGCCCCGAACGGCGCGACCACGTCCCGCTCCTCGACCAGCTTCACGATCCGGATGTCCGGCGCGTCCAGGGCCGTCGGCAGCGCGTAGCCGGTCAGATCGGGGTGCCGGATCGTGCCGCGGGGCGTCCGCAGGTTCTCGGTGAGCGCGATGCCCACACCCTGCGTGACCCCGGCCTCGATCCGCGCCGCGACCTGCGCCGGGTTCAGCACCCGCCCCACGTCCTGCGCGACGGCCAGCTCCACGACCCGCACGGAGCCCAGCTCCACGTCGACGTCCACCACGGCACGGATCGCGCAGAACGCGAGCCCCACGAACGCGTCGCCCTGCCCGGCCTCGTCCAGCGGCTCGGTGGGATGCGGGCGGCACTGGGCGGTCGCCCACAGTTCCTTGCCCTCCATCGCCTCCGCGACGGTGGTCGACAGGACCCCGTCGTACGAGGTGATCTTCCCGTCGGCGATCTGCAGCAGCTCGGTGGACATGCCGAACTTGTGCGCCAGCGGCTGGAGAAGCTGCGTGCGGACCATCTTCGCCGCGCGCTCCACCGCCCCGCCCGACACCCAGGTGTGCCGTCCCCGGCAGCCCGGACCGGCCGGCGGCTGGTCGGTGTCGACGGGCGCGACATGCACCTCCTCGACGCCCAGGGTCTCCTGCACGACCTGCCGGGCGAGCGTGCTGAAGCCCTGCCCCGTCTCGACGGCCGCGCACAGCACCGTCGCCACGCCGTCCTGGACCTTCACCGTCGCGGTGGAGACCTCGTCGGTGCCCTCCGCGCCGAGCATGTGCACCATGCCCAGGCCGTAGCCCACGCCCCGGCGCACCGCGCCCGGCTCGCCCGCGCCCTCGGGTCCGCCGGGCAGCAGCCACTCGTCCTCGGGGGTGTCCTTGGGCAGTGCGGGCAGCGGGAAGTCCCTTACCGCCTGGAGGAGTTCGGCCACCGGGGCCGGGCAGGTCACCGTCTGGCCGATGGGCAGCACGTCACCGGTGGCCAGCACGTTGCGCAGGCGCAGCTCGGCCGGGTCGACGCCGATCTTCCTGGCGAGCTTGTCCATCTGGGCCTCGTAGGCCGCGCACACCTGCATCGCGCCCTCGCCGCGCACATGGCCGGAGGGCGGGTTGTTGGTGCGTACCGCCCAGCCCTCGATGAAGGCGTTCGGGACGACGTACGGGCCGCAGGCGAAGGAGACGGCCGCGGCGAGCGCCTCGGAGGAGGTGTCGGCGTAGGCGCCCGCGTCGAGCAGGATCTGCGCCTCGACCTTGACCAGCCTGCCCTCGGCGTCGGCGTGGTGGCGGTAGCGCAGCAGCGTCGGATGGCGGTGGACGTGGCCGAGGAAGGACTCCTCGCGGGTCGCCGTCAGTTTCACCGGGCAGCCGGTCCTCAGCGCGAGCAGTCCGAGGGGCAGCTGGAAGCCCTGGTCCTCGCGGTCGGCGGTGGCGCCGGGCACCCCGGTGACGACGACCTTCACCTGCTCGGGCGGCAGGCCGTAGCAGGCGGCGAGGGTGTCGCGGTCGGCGTGCGGGTCGGTGGAGGCGGTGTAGAGCTCGACGCCGCCGTCCGGGCGGGGCACGGCGAGAGCGGCCTCGGCGCCGATGGGGGCGGGGTCCTGGCGGCCGATGCGGTACAGGCCCTCGACGACGATCTCCCCGTCGGCCTCCGGGTCGCCGTGGCGCAGCGGGATGTGCCGGATCAGGTTGCCGTCGGGGTGCAGCGGCTCGGCCTCGAAGGCGTGCTCGGGGTCGGTGACCGGGTCGAGCACCTCGTACTCGACGATGACGGCGGCGGCGGCCATCCGCGCGGTGTCGGGGTGGTCCGCGGCGACGGCGGCGATGGGCTCGCCGTGGTGGCGTACGACGTCGGAGGCGAAGACCGGCCGGTCGGCCGTGCCGCGCCCGTACACGGGCCTGCCGGGCACGTCCTCGTGCGTGACGACCGCGCGGACACCGGGCATCTCGCGCGCGTGGGTGGTGTCGACGGACCGGATGCGCGCGGAGGGGTGCGGCGAGCGCACCACGGCCGCCCACAGCAGGCCCTCGGCCCACAGGTCGGCCGCGTAGGGGAAGGTGCCCTCCGTCTTGGCGCGCGCGTCCGCGGGGGCGAGCGAGGAGCCGAGGCCGTGCGGGATCGGCTCCGGGGCGGGGGCGGCTGCCTCCGCGGAGGTGGTCGCGGTGGCGGCTTCGTTGCTCACGCCTGGCCTCCGTCCTGTCCCTGTCCGTGCCCGTACGGCTGGTCGTGCGGATCGTCGTGGAGATGTTCGTGCGGGGCCGGTGCGCCCGGGGGCAGGCCCGCCTCGAAGGCCGACGGACGGACGCCTCCGGCGCCCGGTCCCGCCTGGTGCGGGATGCGGGCCTCGCCGTCGTGCTCGCCGTCCCCGCCGGCGCTGTGCGCCTCGCGTTCGGCGACGACCTCCTGCACGGCGTCCAGGACGCCCCGGTAGCCCGAGCAGCGGCACAGGTTGCCGCACAGGGCCTGCCGGGTCTCCAGCTCGGTCGGCGCCGGGTTGCCCTCCAGCAGGTCGTGCAGGGTCATCGCCATGCCGGGCACGCAGAAGCCGCACTGCACGGCACCGCACCGCGCGAGCGCGCGCTGCACGTCGGAGGGCCGGCCGTCGGCGGCCAGTCCCTCGACGGTGCGCACCTCGCTGCCGGCCGCGGTGGCCGCGGGCACCAGGCAGGACGCCACCAGCCGGCCGTCCACCTGGACGTTGCAGGCACCGCACTCGCCCTGCGAGCAGCCGTCCTTGGCGCCCGCGAGCCCGAGCCGCTCGCGCAGCACGTAGAGCAGCGACTCGCCGATCCAGGCGTCGGTGACGGGCCGGTCCGCGCCGTTGACCCGCAGGACGTAGGCGGCGAGCGGGTGCTCCTCGGCCGGGGGCGGAGGCAGGTCCGCGGGGGTGTCGGACGCGGCCTCGGCAGCGGCGGCCGGTACGTCGCCGGAGGCGGCGGGGCCGTCGGCCGGGGCGTCGTCGGGGCCGGGCGCGGTCCCGGGGGCGGTCCCGGGGGCGGTCCCGGGGGCGGTCCCGGGCGCGGCCTCGAGGTCCGGGGCGTCCTCGGGGGACGTCACGGTCCCGGCGGACGCGGCGGCCCGGGCCTCGGCGGAGCGCGACGCCCCGGGAGCCATGTCGGGCGTCGCCGCCCGCGCGGACACCTCGCCGCGGGAAGGGGCGTCCGTGCCGGGGTACGTCGCGGGTGCCGTGCCGGGCTCCGCGGGCTCCTCCGCGGCCTCCGGGGCGTCGTGCGCCCCGTCGGCCCCGTCGGGGTCCTCGGACGTGCCGGGGACGGCCTCCCGGGCCTCGGTGTGCGGGTGCCCGGGCAGGGGCTCGCCGTGCGGGCCGGCCGGGTCGTGGTCCTGGAACGGGCCGGCCGCGCCGGTGTCGCCGTACGCGTGGGTGCCGCCGGTCCCGCCGCCCCACGTCCGGTCGTCGTCCTGCGGTGCGGCCCACGGCGCGGACGCGCCGCCCGGCAGCGTGGCCGGGGGCGTGCTGCCCCACTGCTCGACCAGCGAGGACGTGGTGTACTCGCCCGACTCGTCGGGGAGGTCGCCGCCCGCGACCGGGATGGACCACTGGCCGGTGACCTCGTGCCCGGGCGCGGGGGCGGGGGCGTGCTCCTGGGCGTTCGCGTCCTCGAAGGTCCACTGCCCGGTCGCCCCGGGGTGGTAGGTGAAGCGGTCGTCGCCCGCGGTGCCCGTCCCGGGCGCGGGCCACCGGTCCCCCTCGGCGGGTCCGGCCGCCGCCGGCCAGCCGCCGGCGGGGTCGGTGGCCGCGTCGGAGGCGGGGGCCACCGCGATCTGCGGCGGCACATAGCCGTGGCCGGGCGCGGCGAGCGGGCTGTCGGCGGCGAGCAGCGCCTCTATGCCGCCCTCGGGCAGCTTGACGAAGGCGGTGGCGCCGTCGTCGTAGTCGCCCTGGGGCAGCGGGTCCCAGCGCCCCGGTGCCTGGGGCGTGCCCTCTCCGTGCTGGTCGTCGGTCACGACAGTGCCCTCCCCAGTGCTCGTCGGGCCAGCGCGGCGACGGTGCGCCGCAGGTGCAGTACGGCGGGCGGAAGCTCCTGCACCGAACCGTCCTCGGCGGGTACCGGGTCGGGGATGCAGGCGGCGGCGACGTACTCCCCGAACGCCTCCAGGGCCTCGGGGACGATCGCGCGGTCGTTGTCCCAGTCGATGAGCTGGGCGATCCACTGCTCGGCGTCCAGGGGCCTGAGCGGCATCGGCGCTATGGCGCCCACCGCGCAGCGCACACCCCGGCGGGCGGGGTCGAGCACGAGGGCGACGGAGGCGGCCGCGCGGCCGGGGCCGGTGCGGCCCGTGGCCTTGAGGAAGACCTGGGGGGCGTGCAGCAGCGGCACGCGCACGTAGCCGATGAGTTCGCCGCCGCGCAGCATCTCCATGCCGGCCAGCAGGTGCGAGACCGGGATCTCGCGGCGGGCGCCGCCGGGTCCGGCGACGACGACCGTGGCCTCCAGGGCGGCCAGCACGGGCAGCGCGTCACCGGTCGGCGCGGCGGTGGCGATGTTGCCGCCGAGGGTGCCGGCGTTGCGGATGTGCGGCGGTCCGGCGGCACGCGCGGCGGCGGCGAGCGCCGGGATGAGGGCCGCGAAGTCGGGTCGGCCCATGCGGGCGTGGGTGAGGCCGGCGCCGAGCAGGGCGTGGCCGTCCTGGTACTGCCAGCCGCGGATCTCGCTGATGCGGCCGAGGCCGACCAGCGCGGTGGGCCTGAGCTGCCCGGAGTTGACGGCGGCCATCAGATCGGTGCCGCCCGCGACGGGCACGGCCGCGGGCATGGCGGAGAGCGCCGCCACGGCCTCGTCCAGCGTCGTGGGCAGCGTGACGGCCTGCGCCGCCCGTGGTGCGTGCGTGGTCAAACCGGCTGCCCCTTCCCGCTGCCCCGCCTGGTCCCACCTGTGTTGCCGTACGGTACGTGCTGACAAGGCGGACGTGGCAACTCTGGCACATCATCGCAGGGGCCGGACGCGGGGGTCCGCTAGGAGGCATTCGCCCACCTCATCGAGGGGATGGCCGGTTTTCGCGTGACTTCATCGATGTGTGCTAATTGACACTCTTCGGTGACGGCCGGGCGTTTTCGTGTCATCGGTCCGGGCCGGGGTCACCGGTTCGGCGGCGGCCCCTCCAGCGGGCGTCCGGGCACCCCGGGCCGCCGCTGCCACGGCCGGGGCCCGGCAGGTGGCCGATAGGCGACGCCCAGGGCGTCCAGCCGCCGGTAGTGCGTGCTCATCCGGCGCTCGAAGTCCCCGAAGTCCCTCGCCCGCGGGCCGGGCAGGGCGCTCCAGGCCACCTCGGCGAAGGCCGCGAGCCGGGGGAACGTCTGGTAGTCCACCCGCGCGCGGTCCTCCGTCACCTCGGTCCACACATTGGCCTGGGTGCCGATCACGTGCCGTGCCTCGCTCCCGGTGAGCGCGGGCGGAACCGGTTCGAAGCGGTAGACGTCCTCCAGGGTGCGGACGTAGCCGATGGGGACGGGCTCGTCCGCACCTCCGTCCTGGCGGTGGTCCAGGTACACGTGCTGCTCGGGGCACATGACGACGTCGTGGCCGGCCCGCGCGGCGGCGATCCCGCCCTCGTAGCCGCGCCAGGAGGAGACGGCGGCGCCTTCCGCGAGCCCGCCCTCCAGGATCTCGTCCCAGCCGATCAGCCTGCGTCCGCGCGCGGAGAGCCACCGGTCGAAGTGGCCGACGAACCATGCCTGGAGTTCGTCCTCGCCGGCCAGTCCGAGTTCTTCCGTACGGGCCTGTGCGGCGGGTGAGCGCCGCCACTGCTCCTTCGGGCACTCGTCCCCGCCGATGTGCACGAACTCGCCCGGAAACAGGTTCAGCAGTTCCTCGAACACCCCCTCGTAGAACCGCAGGGTGGTGTCGGTGGGGGCGAGTACGTTGGGGGAGATCCCCCAGTTGTCCCAGACGGTGAGAGCGGTGGTGTCGACGACGTCGGTGTTGCCGAGTTCCGGATAGGCGGCGATGGCCGCCTGCGAGTGCCCGGGTACGTCGATTTCCGGGACGACGGCGATATGCCGCTCGGCCGCATAGGCCACGATCTCGCGGATGTCGTCCTGGGTGTAGAAGCCCCCGTGCGGCTTCTCCTCCCACAGCGGTGAGGCGCGGTGTCCGAATTTCGTCCGGGCCCGCCAGGATCCGGTCCCGGTCAGCCGCGGGTACCGCTCGATCTCCACGCGCCAGCCCTGGTCGTCCGTCAGGTGCAGATGGAGCACGTTGAGTTTGTGGGCGGCCATCAGGTCGAGATAGCGCAGGACACCGTCCACGGGCATGAAGTGCCGGGCCACGTCGAGCATGAGGCCCCGCCAGCCGAAGCGCGGGGAGTCCTCGACGGTGACCCGCGGAAGCTCCCAGGACTCCCGCGGCCGCACCGGTGCCCGGCGGAAGGCGTCGGGGCCGAGCAGCTGCCGGAAGGTCTGGGCGCCCCAGAACACCCCGGCCGCGCTGCCGCCCTGGATACGGCACGAGCCGGTGCCGCTGACCAGGCGGTAGCCCTCCGGCGGCAGGTCCGGCTCGATGCTCAGCACCACCCGCCGGGCGGGGTCGCCCGTCTCCGGGAAGGGCAGGCCCGTGGCCGCGCCGACCGTGGCGCGCAGCCAGCGCGCGACGCCCTCCGTGCCGGGCCCCGCCTCCAGGGCCGTACCGCCGTCGAGGCGCGTGCGCTCTTCGGCACCCTCGCCGCCGCGCACGAGCGTCGGCGCCGGGATCAGTTCCGCCGTCCGTGTCATCTCAGTCCTTTACCGCTCCGCCCAGTCCGGAGACCAGACGCCGTTGTACGAGTACGAAGAACACCAGCACCGGAATCGTCATCACCGTGGACGCCGCCATGACGCCGCCCCAGTCCGGATCCTCCGGCTTGTAGAACACCAGCAGCGCCATCGGCAGGGTGGACTGCGAGGTGTCGCTGATGATGAAGGACTTGGCATACAGGAAGTCGTTCCAGGCGGAGATGAAGGAGAACACGCTCGTGGCCACCAGACCGGGCAGGACGAGCGGGAAAAGGATCTGCCACAGAAAGCGCGCCCGGCTCGCCCCGTCGAGGTGAGCGGCCTCCTCCAGCGTCTCCGGAACGGCTTTCACGAACCCCCGCAGCATCCAGATCGCGAAGGGCAGCGAGAAGGCGATGTGGGGCAGGATCAGGGACCCCAGGGTGTTCAGCTGGCCGAAGTCCCGCATGAGGAAGAACATCGGGATGGTGAGCGCTTCCACGGGCACCATCTGGGCGATCAGGAACATCACCATCAGAGTGGTCCGGAAGCGGAACCGGAATCGCGTCACGGCCACTGCGGCGAGAAAGGCGATCAGCGCCGAGGCGATCACCACACTCACCGCGACGACCACGCTGTTGACGAAGTAGCGGCCGAATTCCTGCTGCCCGAAGACCCGCCGGAACGCGTCCAGGGTGGGCGCCGACGTCCACGGCCGGGGCTCGGCCGACTCGATCTCCCCGGCCGGCCGGAAGGCACCGAGGACCATCCAGTAGAGCGGAAAGGCGACGACGGCCGCGATCAGCAGCGCGCTCCCCTCGGCGGCCGACCGCCAGGGCCGCCGCGGCAGCGCGCGGGGCGCCCTCACAGCTCCTCCCCCTGCCGGCGCAGCAGCCGCAGGTACAGCAGCGTCACCGCGAGCAGGATCAGCAGCATCACGACGCCGATCGCCGCGCCGAGGCCGTACTGCGAGGACGCGAACGCCTGCTGGTAGGCGTAGACGTTCAGCACGAGGTTCTGGCCCGCGATGCCGCCGCCGCCCGTCATGACGTAGATCTGCGTGAAGACCTTGAAGTCCCAGATGACGGACTGGAGGGTGACGACGACCAGGACGGGCCGCAGCATCGGCGCGAGCACCGACCGCCAGATCCGCCACTGCGAGGCACCGTCCAGGGCCGCCGCCTCCAGCACCTCGGCGGGGACCGCGCGGATCCCGGCGTACACCGTCACCATGACGAACGGGAAGGAGCACCAGACCACTTCCAGCAGCACCAGGAGGAACGCGCTGGAGCGCCCGTACGTCCAGGAGAAGCCGTCCAGTCCGAGGACCCGGTTCACCGGGCCGAAGTCGGGGTCGAAGAGGAACAGCCACACCGTCGAGCCGGTGACGGCCGGGGTGGCCCAGGCTCCGAGGGCCGCCAGCATCAGGGCCAGCCGCGGCAGGGCGCGCACCCGGGTGAGCAGCACGGCGAGGGCGCAGCCGACCGTCAGGGTCGACACGACGCAGGCCGCCGCGAACAGCACGGTCGCCAGCAGCACCTGCCGGAACCGCTCGTCCCCGAACAGCTCGGAGTAGTTGGCCAGCCCCCGGAAGGAGACCGGCTCGCCTCCGCTGACCTGTGCCTGGGTGTACTCGAGGAGCGAGATCAGGCCGAGCTGGTACACGGGGTAGACGAGGAGCGCGCCGAGGACGAGGAGGGCGGGCGCGAGGTGGAGCCAGGGAGTGCCGGCCCGGCCCCTCACCCGGCGGCCCCGAACGCCTCGTCCATCTCGCGGGCCGCGTCCCCGGCGGCGGCGGCCACGTCCTTCTTCCCGCTGACGATCTCCTGGAACATGGTCGGCAGCACCTGTGAGGCGTCGATCCGCGCCCATGCGGGCGAGGCGGGCACGAACTTCGTCCCCGCGGCCAGCGTCTCGACGAAGGGCGCCACGAACGGCTCCCGGGCCGCGGCCTCGCGCCGTACGTCGGAGTACGTCGGCAGGAAGCCCATCGCGTCGAACAGTTCGCCCTGGGTGCGCTTGGCGGCCAGCCGCTTCATCAGGTCGACGGCGAGCGTGCGGTGGGACGTGCTCCTGAGCACGCCGATGTTGTTGCCGCCCGCGAAGGCCGGCGCGACGGAGCCTGCGCGCAGACCGGGCAGCGGCACGACGGCGTATCTGCCCCTGACCTCGCCCGCCTCGACGGCGGCATGGCTGAAGTCGCCCGCGATCGCCATGGCCGCCTTCCCCGCGGCGAAGGCGGTGACGGTGTCGTTGCCGGTCATGCCGGCGCAGACGGCGACGGGGCAGTTGTCGTCGCCGAACAGGGAGGTGTACGCCGCGATGCCCTTGCGGGCGGCGGCGCTGTCGACGGCGGACGTCCAGGAGCCGTCCCGGCCGGTGGCGAGTTCGCCGCCGTGCGCCCAGACGAAGGGCAGGGCGCCGTAGGTGTAGGCGCCACCGACGGCGAGACCGTACAGGTCCGGCCGGGCCTTCCTGATCCGCTTGGCCGTGGCGATCAGCTCGGCCTGGCTGCGGGGCGCCTCCAGGCCGAGCCGGGCGAACACGTCGGTGCGGTAGTACAGGGCGCGCACGCCGACGAAGAACGGGGCGCCGTAGACCTTGCCGTCGACGGTGACCGAGCGGCGTGCGGTGGGGTCGGTGTCGGCGGACTCCGGCCAGGCGGCGAAATCCTTCGTCACGTCCAGCAGTCCGCCGTCGCGGACGTGGCCGGCGGTGTCGGTGTTGCCGTACTCGACGACGTCCGGGGCGCTCGCGGGGTCGTTGAAGGCGGCCTTGATGCGCTGGGCGCGGGTCTCGACGGGGATGTACTCGACGGTGACGTCGGTGCCGTCGTGCGACTTCTCGAAGACGTCGACGACGGAGGCGACGATCTTCTCCTTGGGCTTGTTGTCGACCTCCTGGAAGAGCCAGACGCGCAGGGTGCCGGACCTGTCGTCCTCGGCGGAGGTGCGGCCGGACGACTGGGGGGCGCAGGCGGCGAGGAGTAAAGCGGCGAGGGCCAGGAGGGCCGGGCCAGGGGACGGCTTCATGGGAAGTGATCCTCCGCGTGTTGCAGCATACGCAATGGGGGTTTCGCTCTGCACAACACCAGGGAGGCTATGGACTGCACGAACAGGTCCACAAGAGGTCTGAACCACTTCGTGACACTCGAAGGCCCGGTGACGCACGGGACCCGGTGACACACGGGACTGGTGACACACGAGGCCCGGCGGCACACGCGGGGCCCATGACGCACGAAGGCCCCCGGAAACGCGCCGTGACGCGTCTTCCGGGGGCCTTGCGCCGGTCCGTCCGACCGGGCCGGGCTACTTCTTGTCGCCGCCCTTGCCCTTGTCGTCGCCGCCGGACCCCATGGAGTCGTAGATCTCCTTGCACATGGGGCACACGGGGTACTTCTTCGGGTCACGGCCAGGCACCCACACCTTGCCGCAGAGCGCCACGACGGGGGTCCCGTCGAGGGCGCTCGCCATGATCTTGTCCTTCTGGACGTAGTGGGCGTAGCGCTCGTGGTCGCCGTCGCCGTGGGAAGTCTGCGGCGTGGGCTCGACGAGGGTCCCGGTACCAGTCCCGCGCTCGGGCTCAAGAGTGCTCATACGGCCAAGGGTACTGAAGCTCGCACGCATCAGTTGAGCGACGGGTCGTCCGGATAGGTGGCGACCATCGCCAGCTCGCTGCGCTGACGGCGCAGCACTTCGCGCCAGAGCCGCTCGGGTTCCGGGGAGGAGACGTCACCGGGCTCGGACTCGACGACGTACCAGGCGCCGTCCACCAGTTCGTCCTCCAGCTGGCCCGGACCCCAGCCGGCGTATCCGGCGAAGATGCGCAGCGAGCCGACCGCGGAGGCGAGCAGCTCGGGCGGGGCCTCCAGGTCGACCAGCCCGATCGCCCCGTGGACCCGGCGCCAGCCCAGAGGGGTGCCGTCGGCGGCGGAGCCGCCCGGGATCACCGCGACGCCGAGGGCCGAGTCGAGGGAGACGGGGCCGCCCTGGAAGACCACGCCCGGCTCACCCGCCAGGTCCGCCCACGCCTCCAGGATGTCGCCCACGCCGACCGGCGTGGGGCGGTTGAGGACGACCCCGAGGGAACCCTCCTCGTCGTGGTCGAGAAGGAGCACCACCGCGCGGTCGAAGTTCGGGTCCGCCAGGGCGGGCGTGGCCACGAGCAGCCGCCCTGTGAGCGAGGACACCTCGGTCATGCCAGACATGATCCCGCATCTTGCCCGGATGTGGGGAGCCAATCACCCTTCGCGCGTGCGCGCAGCTCAGGGCGCGTGGGTGCGACCCCGGCGCACGGTGACCCCATGTGCCCGTGTTGGCACGGTTCGTGTTGTGACAGAGATATGACGGAACGAGGGCCTCCTCGGGCTTACGGACGGGGGGCCGACGGCGATTACTCTTCTCTCTCTGGCCCCTGCCCCAACCCCACGGAACGCGAGATTCATGACCGTCAACGACGATGTCCTGCTTGTCCACGGCGGAACCCCGCTGGAGGGCGAGATCCGTGTCCGCGGTGCGAAGAACCTCGTACCGAAGGCCATGGTCGCCGCGCTGCTGGGCAGCGCGCCGAGCCGGCTGCGCAACGTTCCGGACATCCGCGACGTGCGGGTCGTACGCGGGCTGCTGCAGCTGCACGGGGTGACGGTCCGCCCCGGTGACGAGCCGGGTGAGCTGGTCCTCGACCCGTCGCACGTGGAGAGCGCGAACGTCGCTGACATCGATGCCCACGCGGGCTCGTCGCGCATCCCGATCCTCTTCTGCGGCCCGCTGCTGCACCGTCTCGGCCACGCCTTCATCCCCGGGCTCGGCGGCTGCGACATCGGCGGCCGGCCCATCGACTTCCACTTCGAGGTGCTGCGGCAGTTCGGGGCGACGATCGAGAAGCGCGCCGACGGCCAGTACCTGGAGGCTCCGCAGCGGCTGCGCGGCACGAAGATCCGGCTGCCCTACCCGTCGGTCGGCGCGACCGAGCAGGTGCTGCTGACGGCCGTCCTCGCGGAGGGCGTCACGGAGCTGTCGAACGCGGCCGTCGAGCCGGAGATCGAGGACCTCATCTGCGTGCTGCAGAAGATGGGCGCGATCATCGCGATCGACACCGACCGCACGATCCGCATCACCGGTGTGGACAAGCTCGGCGGCTACACCCACCGCGCCCTGTCGGACCGTCTGGAGGCCGCCTCGTGGGCGTCCGCGGCGCTGGCGACCGAGGGCGACATCTACGTCCGCGGCGCCCAGCAGCGCTCGATGATGACGTTCCTGAACACCTACCGGAAGGTGGGCGGCGCCTTCGAGATCGACGACGAGGGCATCCGCTTCTGGCACCCCGGCGGGCAGCTGAAGTCCATCGCGCTGGAGACGGACGTGCACCCCGGCTTCCAGACCGACTGGCAGCAGCCGCTGGTGGTCGCCCTGACGCAGGCGACGGGCCTGTCGATCGTCCACGAGACGGTCTACGAGTCCCGCCTCGGCTTCACCTCCGCGCTGAACCAGATGGGCGCCCACATCCAGCTCTACCGCGAGTGCCTGGGCGGCTCCGACTGCCGCTTCGGCCAGCGCAACTTCCTGCACTCCGCGGTCGTCTCCGGGCCGACCCGGCTCCAGGGCGCCGACCTGGTCATCCCCGACCTGCGCGGCGGCTTCTCGTACCTGATCGCGGCGCTCGCGGCCCAGGGCACCTCCCGGGTCCACGGCATCGAGCTCATCAACCGGGGCTACGAGAACTTCATGGAGAAGCTCGTCGAGCTCGGCGCGAAGGTCGAGCTCCCGGGCAAGGCGCTCTGACAGGCCCACGCACGCCGAAGGGCGGCCACCCGTGCGGGTGGCCGCCCTTCGGCGTCTCCGGCGAGAGCGCCCCGTCGGGGCGCGGGGAACTGCGCGACCGGCCACGGCCGGCCCGCAGTCGCCCACGGCGCCAGATCGAAGCGGCGCTCGGGCGGACTTACTTGCCCTTGGCGGCTTCCTTGAGCTTGGAGCCCGCGGACACCTTCACGCTGAAGCCGGCCGGGATCTGGATGGGCTCGCCGGTCTGCGGGTTGCGCGCGGTGCGAGCGGCACGGTGGGTGCGCTCGAAGGTGAGGAAGCCGGGGATGGTGACCTTCTCGTCGCCCTTGGCGACGACATCGCCGACCACGTCGGCGAACGCGGCCAGCACGGCGTCGGCGTCCTTGCGGGTCACCTCGGCGCGTTCGGCCAGCGCGGCCACCAGCTCACTGCGGTTCATGTTCTTACTCCCGTGTTCTTCTTGCCGTTGGGGCGTGTCACGCGGCGGAGCCGCAATCCGACACAGCGAAGCCGATGCTGCCACGGTCCTCGGACAGTCCCCGGACCCGGGTCCGTCGTCGGACGCTCGCGCCCAGGGACGCATCCTGCCTCTACCTGCGGCGGTAAAGCCAATCCGGCACCCGCAGGAGTCATGAGAACACCCTTGGGAGTCACACGAAACGAGCGCGGAAGCCTGGCCGACACCCTAGAGGCAGATCGGCCGGACCCGGTTCCACGACGCGCCGGGGAGCGGCCGTGGCAAGGTTCACAGCTCATGACCACGCAGGTCAGCCGTGCTGCGCCGTTCCCGCCGCCTTCGCCGCCTCGCGCACCGCGCCCGCGACGGCGCCCGCGACCCTGTCGTTGAAGACGGACGGGATGATGTAGTTGGGGTTCAGCTCGTCCTCGCTCACCACGTCCGCCAGGGCCTTGGCGGCCGCAAGCATCATCTCCGTGTTGACGGTGCGGGACTGGGCGTCCAGCAGACCGCGGAAGACACCCGGGAAGACCAGCACGTTGTTGATCTGGTTGGGGAAGTCGGAGCGGCCGGTGGCCACGACCGCCGCGGTCTGGCGGGCGATCGCCGGGTCCACCTCGGGGTCGGGGTTCGCGAGCGCGAACACGATCGCGCCGTCCGCCATGGCGGCCACGTCGTCGCCGTCCAGGACGTTCGGGGCGGAGACGCCGATGAAGACGTCGGCGCCGCGGACGGCCTCCTTCAGCGTGCCGGTGAGGCCCTCGTGGTTGGTGTTGTCGGCGATCCAGCGCAGCGGGGAGTCGGCCGGGGCGTCGACGAGGTCGGCCCGTCCGGCGTGCACCACACCGTGGATGTCGGCGACGACGGCGCTCTTGACCCCGGCGGCCAGCAGCAGCTTGAGGATGGCCGTACCGGCGGCGCCGGCGCCGGACATGACGACCCGGATGCTCTCGACGGCCTTGCCGGTCACCCGCAGCGCGTTGGTCAGCGCGGCCAGGACGACGATGGCGGTGCCGTGCTGGTCGTCGTGGAAGACGGGGATGTCGAGGGCCTCGCGCAACCGGGCCTCGATCTCGAAGCAGCGGGGCGCGGAGATGTCCTCCAGGTTGATGCCCGCGAAGCCGGGGGCGATGGCCTTGACGATCTCGACGATGGCGTCGGTGTCCTGGGTGTCCAGGCAGAGCGGCCAGGCGTCGATGCCGGCGAAGCGCTTGAAGAGGGCCGCCTTGCCCTCCATGACGGGCAGCGCGGCCTTGGGGCCGATGTTGCCGAGGCCCAGCACGGCGGAGCCGTCCGTCACGACCGCAACGGAGTTGCGCTTGATGGTCAGGCGGCGGGCGTCCTCGGGGTTCTCGGCGATGGCCATGCAGACACGGGCCACACCCGGCGTGTAGACCATGGAGAGGTCGTCACGATTGCGGATGGGGTGCTTGGAGGCCATCTCGATCTTGCCGCCGAGGTGCATCAGGAACGTACGGTCGGAGACCTTGCCGAGCGTGACGCCCTCGATGCCGCGCAGCTTCTCGACGATCTCGTCGGCGTGGCCGGTGGAGGTGGCCGCGATGGTGACGTCGATACGGAGCTTCTCGTGACCGGACGCGGTGACGTCGAGGCCGGTCACCGAGCCTCCGGAGGACTCCACGGCGGTGGTGAGCTGCGATACGGCGGTTCCGCTCGCGGGCACCTCCAGCCGGATCGTCATCGAGTAGGAGACGCTGGGCGCCGTTGCCATGGCCGACTTCCTCTGCTTTTCACCGTGTCGCGAATCGTGCCGTCCGATCGTCGCACCTACCAACGAGTACGTGGTAACCGCACAGGATTGCGGACGTTGTGTTCATGGAGAACGTGAACTTCGGAAAACCAATTCCACGATACGAGAAACGATCTGCCGACGCCACCCGCTGACGGCAGAGATAAAGAAGAGGCCCACGTCACACAGGACGTGGGCCTCTCTCACGTTCATGACACCGACCCGCCATGCTCGCCTCGCGGCAAGTGGTCCCTCTGAGGGACGAAGGTTGGGCCCGGGGGCTTGGATCGGGCCGGTGTCACGACAAGGCTAACAAACGGATGCCGCGGGGCCATTCCCGTGCCGCCGGATCTCCTGAAGTCAGTCCCGCAGCAGGTCGGGGGTCCCGGTCGCGTCCGGCTCGTCCCGCTCCCCCGAGACGACCGTGAGCTGCTGGGTCGCCCGGGTGAGGGCCACGTACAGCACCCGCAGGCCGGCCGGGGACTCGTCGGCGATCTCCGCCGGGGAGACCACCACCGTCGCGTCGTACTCCAGGCCCTTGGCCTCCAGGCTGCCGAGCGCCACCACCCGGTCGCCGAGCCCGGCCAGCCAGCGCCGCGCCTCCTCGCGCCGGTTCATCGCGACGACGACGCCGACGGTGCCGTCCACCCGCTCCAGCAGCCGCCCGGCCTCCTCGCGCACGCTCGCGCCGAGGGAGTCCCCCACGACGGCGAAGCGCGGGACGACACCGGTGGAACGCACCGCCGACGGGGACTTCGCGCCCGGCATGGCCAGGGCCAGCACCTTCGCGGCGAGCTCGGCGATCTCCGCGGGGTTGCGGTAGTTCACGGTCAGCTCGAAACGGCGGCGCGGACGGGTGCCCAGCGCCTCGTCACGGGCCTGCGCCGCCTCGTCCGGGTCGGACCAGGAGGACTGGGCCGGGTCGCCGACGACCGTCCAGGTGGCGTGCCGGCCGCGGCGGCCGACCATGCGCCACTGCATCGGCGTGAGGTCCTGCGCCTCGTCGACGATGACGTGGGCGTACTCCGTGCGCTCCTGGGCCAGCCGCTCGGCGCGCTCGCGCTGCGACTCCTCGCGCACGGGCATCAGCTCCTCCAGACCGGTGAGCTGGTCCAGCGGATCGAGCTCGCGCCTCCTGCGCGGGCGCGCGGGGGCGCCGAGGATCGCCTGGAGCTCGTCGAGCATGGCGATGTCGTGGACCGTGCGGCCCTCACGCCTGAGGGAACGGGCGACCCTGCGGACCTCGCCCGGGTTCAGGATGCGCCGGGCCCAGCGGCCGAGCCGCCGTTCGTCGGCCATGGCGGCGAGGACGGCGTTCGGGGTCAGCTCCGGCCACCAGGCGTCGAGGAACGCGATGAAGGAGTCCTCGCTCGTGACGTCCTCGTCGAAGGAGGAGCGCAGCTCGGCGGCGAGCTCCGGGTCGCTGTGCCGGCCGGCGCCGCCGGACTGCGCCCACAGCGCGTCCAGCAGCAGCTTGCGGGCGCGCGGGCGCAGCAGGTTCACCGGGGCGGTGCCGCCGAGGGCGGTGCGGCGCACCCGGTCCAGCTCGGCGGCCTCCAGTTCCAGCCGGCGGCCGAAGGCGACGACCCGCAGCCGGTCCGGAGAATCGTTCAGCTCCAGGGCTCCGCGGGCGGCCTTCCGCAGCACCTTCAGCATGCGGTAGGAGCCCTTGGCGCGAGCCGTGGACGGGGCGTCGTACAGCGTGGCCTCGACCCCGTCGACGAGCGAGCCGATCGCCCGGATGGCGACCTGGCCCTCCTCGCCGAGGGAGGGCAGCACGCCCTCGGTGTAGGCCACGAGCAGCGGGGTCGGCGAGACGATCAGGATGCCGCCCGCGTAGCGGCGCCGGTCCTGGTAGAGCAGGTAGGCCGCGCGGTGCAGGGCGACGGCGGTCTTGCCGGTGCCGGGGCCGCCCTCGACGTACGTCACGGAGGCGGCGGGCGCGCGGATCACCAGGTCCTGCTCGGCCTGGATGGAGGAGACGATGTCCCGCATGGTGTGGCTGCGGGCCTGGCCGAGGGCGGCCATCAGGGCACCGTCGCCGATGACGGCCAGCTCCTGTCCGCCGAGGGAGGCCCTCAGCTCGGGACGCATCAGGTCGTCCTCGACCCCGAGCACCTTGCGGCCCTTGGAGCGGATGACCCGGCGGCGCACGACCCGGCCCGGGTCGACGGGGGTGGAGCGGTAGAAGGGTGCCGCGGCGGGGGCCCGCCAGTCGATGACCAGCGGGGCGTAGTCCGCGTCGAGCACGCCGATCCGGCCGATGTGCAGGGTCTCGGCGATGTCGGCGGTGCCGTCCTGGCGCACGGCGCCCTCGGCCGGCTCCACCGCCGTGTAGGCGCCGTCGGGCCCCTTCTTGCCGTCCTTGCCGAACAGCAGGTCGATCCGGCCGAACAGGAAGTCCTCGAACTCGTTGTTCAGCCGATTGAGATGGACGCCCGCGCGGAAGACCTGCGCGTCCCTCTCGGCGAGCGCGCCGGGCGTGCCCACCTGGCCGCGCTGGGCGGCGTCGTGCATGAGGAACTCCGCCTCGTGGATCTTCTCCTCGAGGCGTCGGTACACGCGGTCCAGGTGTTCCTGTTCGACGCTGATCTCACGGTCACGGACCGAGTCCTGGACCGAGCCGACCGCGGTTTCCTGTTGAGCCTGAGCGGCCACCGGGCCCCCTTCTGACGTGCTGGGCAGCCGTCAACCGTACGCGAAGGGGGCCCCTGGAGGCTACGCGTCGACCTCGACGAGCCGCTTCCCGCCGAAGGTCATCACCTCGAAGTGGTCGATCTGGTTCGGCTCGAAGGCGGCGCCGCCGTGGACGTAGAGCGGCTGACGGGCCTGCTCCGCGGCGGAGTCCGGGATGCCGTAGCCCCAGTTCGGGACGGACCAGGTGGTCACCGTCTCACGCTCGCCGTTCTTGCCGACGGCGATCAGGGAGCACCGCTCGGGCCCCTTGACGTTCTTCAGCTCCAGCACGGCGTGCGTGCCCCATGCCTTCTTCTCCAGCGCGACCGTGGCGCTGACCTGGGTCGTCGGGTCGGTGCCCTTGATCTTGTCGTGCATCACGTCGAACGCCTCCTTGGCGGGGCTCGACGGATGCGCCTCGACCTGGGAGCCGGTGTCGCCGCCGGAGGTCGCCACGGCCACCAGCGGACCGCCGATGATCAGCGCGGCCGCCGCGGCGACGAGGTAGAAGCCGCGCCGGCGCTTGTGCGCACGCCGCTCGGCGACCTCGTCGACCAGACGCTCCACGAGCCGGGGGCTGGGCCTTGCGGAGAGCGACTCCCCGATCGCGGGCGTGCCCGTGTCCGGCAGGTCAGCGAGGGCCGCCAGCATCCCCTCCATCCCGGCGAGCTCGTCGAGCTGCTGGGCGCACCACTCGCAGGTCGCGAGATGCGCTTCGAAAGCGGTTGCTTCGGCGTCGTCGAGAATCCCGAGGGCGTAGGCGCCGACGGTCTCGTGCTCGTTCGGGCCCGTTGATCCCATGGGAGCAGGATGTCCCGTTCCACCCGGGCCGAATCCCCCGTACATGCTCATCACGCCGTCACCCCCCGCTCCTCAAGTGCCAGCTTCATCGAACGCAGGGCATAGAACACCCGAGACCGCACCGTGCCGCTGGGTATGCCCAGCGTCTCGGCCGCCTCATTGACGGTACGCCCCTTGAAGTACGTCTCGACGAGCACCTCCCGGTGGGCCGGGGTCAGGTCGTCGAGAGCGTCGGACAGCGTCATCAGCCACAGCGCCTTGTCGATCTCGTCCTCCGCGGGGATGACCTCCAGCGGCGACGGATCGACCTCCTGCGGCCGGGCCTGCCGGCTGCGGTGGCCGTCGATGACGATGCGGCGCGCGACCGTCACCAGCCAGGGGCGTACCGAACCGGTCGCCCGATTGAGCTGACCGGCGTTCTTCCAGGCGCGGATGAGCGTCTCCTGCACGACATCCTCGGCGCGCTGCCGGTCTCCGGCGACCAGCCGCAGGACATACGCCAGCAACGGGCCGGCGTGCTCCTGGTACAGGGCACGCATCAGCTCCTCGTCTGGTTCCGAGGGCTGGGATGACATGCGATGTCGGGCCCTCGTTCCACGTTCCACGGCCGCATCCTTGCGCACGCCCACCTCCGGTGTCCGGGGGTTCCCCCAGTCGGTCGCTCGGCATCGGGTACGGACGTGCGGCGGTGCGCGTTCAAAGCGGAGCGAAATTTTTCGTCGTAGTCATGCCACGAGGGGGACATGACTGCACATTCCCTCCCCATTTCCTTTACATCTTATCGAGTTGGATTCCGGTTGCGGGAGGGTGGGCACCGGGAGCGGGGGCCGGCGTGCGCAACCCGGCCCAAAGCAGGACGCAGTGACATCCCGGCAGGCGCCCGCCGGTGCGGAGCGGTGTTCCGGCAGACGTCCGCCGGGTCCGTGCGCCGCTCCGGCAGGCGTCCGCGAGGACCGACGGCCCCTTCCGCGAGGGCCGACGGCCCCTCAGGTGCGGGCCGGAGCTGCGGCCCTGCGCCGGTGCCGGGCCACCCGCTCCCGGTTGCCGCACACCTCGCTGGAGCACCAGCGCCTGCGGCGCCCGCGGGACGCGTCGACGTACACGAGGGGGCAGTTGTCCCCCGCGCACCGCCGCAGCGCGGCCAGCGCGAGCGGGTCGGTGAGCAGTTCGACCGCGTCCCTGGCGACCGCGCCGAGCAGTGCGGCGCACTCGGGCCGTCCGTCCAGCGCCCGGACGAGTCTGCCGTCGGCGTCGCGTACGGCGTTCGGGGCGGGAGGGGAGGTCCGGGCGAGGTCGTTGAGCCGGGCCAGCGCGATGTCGTGCACCGGCCGGGCGGCGAGGTGGTCGTCCACCAACGCCCCCACGACCAGCCTCAGTTCCCGGAACGCCGCGACCCACCCGGCGTCCAGGTGCACCAGCGCCGTTCCCGGCGGAACGAGCCCGCTGCCGTCGACCCACGCCCGCAGGGCGTCGGCCGAACCGAGCCGCTCGGCGGGGTGGGCGGTCGCGAGGAGGTCGAGACAGACCCGTCCGGCGTCGAAGCGGAGTTCATGGGGGGCCGTGGGTGCACCCGGGACCACTGTCATGCGCCTGTCACCGCCTGCGGTGGGAACAAGGAGAGGGAGGCGTTCCGTTCGCTCCCCTCCACAGTGCCCTTCCGAGGGGGCCGTGGGTAGACCCGGAGCGGACACGTGTGCGGGACGGGGCCCGGCCCGAGGACACCGACGGGGCGGCCGTGGAGAGCCTCACGGGCAAGAGCGCCTCATGAGAAGGAGAGGGAGAAAGAGGGGGAGAGGGATAGGGAGAGGCGGAGAGACGCACGCGTATGGCCCCGCGCGCCTCGACGATGTCCGGGCCCGGGGCGGCCCCGTTGACTGGGCGCATGACGACACAGAGCAGAACCGCGGGCCCGGTGCTCCTCACGGCGACGATCCTGGTGGGCCTGACGGCCGGCACCTTCTTCGTCTTCGCCTGTGCGGTGATGCCCGCCCTGTCCCGCAGCGAGGACCGGGTGTTCGTCCAGGTCGTGCGGGACATCAACGACGTCATCCAGAACCCCTTGTTCCTCCTGGCCTTCCTGGGCGCCCTGCCGCTGTCCGCCGTGGCGGCCTGGCAGTCCCGCACCGCTCCCCACCGCTGGCTGGCCTGGAGCGGCTGCGCGGCCTACGCCCTCGCCTTCCTCGTCACCGTCGTCGTCAACGTCCCCCTCAACGACCGGCTGGCCTCCGCGACGGGCTCTCCGGCGGCGGCCCGTGCGGATTTCGAGGACATGTGGGTGCTGTGGAACGCGGTGCGGGCCGGGCTGTCGGTGGCGGGGCTGGGCCTGCTGGCGGGGGCGCTGACGGTACGCGGCCGGCGGTGAGGCCGGACACAGCCGCAACTCCGCTGCCGCTCGGGCCCAGTTCGTCCTGGTGCGGTCCGTGGTGGGCCCGTTACGGTATCGCCTGATCCCGAACCCCTCCCGCCCCACCAGGAGCCCTCTGTGATCCGCCCCCGCATCCGCCCCGCACTCGCCGCCGGAACAGCGGCCCTGTTCCTCCTCACCGCCTGCGGGGGCGAGTCCGGCTCCCCCGAGGCGAACGACAAGATCGCGGGCGCGGACACCGGCGAGAAGACACCGGCGCCCCCCGCGCAGAGCCCGTCGACGGACGCGGGAAGGCCGGAGATCTCGTTGCCCTCGGATCTGACCTACTCCTTCGAGTGGTCGAAGACGGGCGACAAGGACAAGGACGCCGTACTGAGCGACGGCGAGCAGTTCATCAAGGCGGTGGACATGGCGATCGCCGAACAGGACCCGCTGCACGGCGCCTACCGGTTCTACTCGGAGGGTGAGGCGGCCGCGTCGAGCCAGAAGTTCGTCCAGGAGTTCGTCGACTACGGCGACCGGATCACCGGCACCAAGCGCTTCTACGACGCCAAGGTGCAGGTCGACGAAGGCGGGACGGCCGGCTTCGCCTACTGCGAGGACCAGAACAAGGCATACAACAAGAGCCTCAAGACCGGGAAGACGTCGCGGACTCCGGAGTCGGACGACAACTACGTGCTCTACAACAGCAGGCTCCGGGTCAACAAGCAGGGCGTCTGGGTCACCGAGAAGCTGACTTCCGAGCGGGGGAACGCCGCATGCCGTCCGTGACATACCGGGGAACTGCCGTGGCGGCGGCCGCCGCGGCAATCGTCCTGCTCTGCCCCGCCCAGGCACTCGCGGGCTACGGCCACGGCGGCAGCACGAACGGCGGTTCCGACACGTCCGCCTCGGGTGGCTCCGACGGCAAGGGTGGGCTCTCCGCCACGGCGGGAGCCATTGTCTTCGACCGTTCCCGCAACGGGTCCGGGCAGTCCGCCGGCACCGTGACGTCCACCACGACGTGGACCCCTCCGGCCTGCTACTACGCCCCCAAGTACACGCCCGACGAGCTGAAGGCGTACCTGGAGCCGATCTGGCAGGCCGAGTCGACCGGCTATCAGTGGGACGCCGACCAGCGGGCCCGCTATGTGGAAGGACACCCCTACAAGGACTTCAACAAGGAGAAGGCCGACAAGGGCTACTGGTGGGACTCCTACGTCACGGTCGGCCGTGAAGGCGATCCCGGCGCCCTGGCCTGCAGCAAGCCCCCCTTCTGGGTGGACCAGGGCGCTCCCCCGCCCGCGGACGTCGCCGAGGCCGTCACCCCCGAGATCCTCGCCCAGCTCGCCTACGCCGAGATCCGCGTCCCCTCCACCGAGGTCGACCTCGCGCCCCAGGGCACCACCAAGGTCAACCTGCCCACCTGGGCCTGGCTGGACGGCGCCGAGTTCAAGCCGGTCTCGGTCACCGCCTCGGTACCCCTGCTGGGCATCCAGGCGACCACCACGGCGGAACCGGTCTCCCTGACCCTGGACCCCGGCACGAAGGACGCCGAGACCTACCCCGCCTCCGGTGTCTGCGACCTCACCGACGGCCGCATCGGCGAGCCCTACGCCCAGGGAGAGGCGACCCGGACCCCGCCCTGCGGCGTCCGCTACCTCCGCGCCTCGGGCAACACCACGTTCCCCCTCAGGGCCACCCTCACCTGGAAGATCCACTGGACCGGCACAGGCGTACCCGCCGCGCAGAACCTCCCGGACGGCACGTTCGGCGCGGAACAGGCGGTGGTGGTGCAGGAGATCCAGGCGGTGAACCGGTGAGGGGGACACCCTCTCCCGTCGGGCGGGGCCGCTGCGGGGAGCCCGAGGCGTGACACGGACCTCGGGGTCCTGCGGGTCTCATGCGTCCGCGTACTTGGCGTCCGCCGCCGGGTCCAGGGCCAGGCGGTAACCCCGTTTCACCACTGTCTGGATCAGCTTCGGCACGCCGAGGGCCGTGCGCAGACGGGCCATCGCCGTCTCCACGGCGTGCTCGTCGCGGCCGGCTCCCGGAAGGGCCCTCAGGAGGTCGGCGCGGGCCACCACCCAGCCGGGGCGGCGGGAGAGCGCGCGCAGCAGCGACATGCCCGCCGGGGGGACCGGGCGCAGCGTGCCGTCCACGAGGACGGCGTGACCGCGGATCTCCACCTGGTGTCCGGCGACGGGCAAGGAGCGGGCGCGGGCCGGGAGTTCCTGGCACAGGAGCTGGACGAGCGGGCCGAGGCGGAAGCGGTCCGGCTGGACCGTCTCCACCCCGAGGGCCTGGAGCGGCAGGGCGGTGACCGGGCCGACACAGGCCGACAGCACGTCGTGGTTCAGCGCCGACAGCAGCTCCGGCAGCAGCCCCCGTTCCTCGGCCCGGGACAGCAGCGAGGCCGCCGCGGGCGCGCTGGTGAAGGTGATCGCGTCCACGCCCCGGGCGATCGCGGCGTCCAGGAGGCGGTCGACGGGCGCGATGTCCTCCGGCGGCATCCAGCGGTAGACGGGGACGCCGACGACCTCGGCACCGCCCTCGCGCAGCGCCTCCACGAAGCCCGGCAGCGGGTCGCCGTGCAGCTGGATCGCGACGCGACGGCCGTCGACGCCCTCCGCGAGGAGCCGGTCCAGGACCTCGGCCATGGACTCCGAGGACGGCGACCACTCCTCCGTCAGCCCCGCCGCGCGGATCGCGCCCTTGACCTTGGGGCCGCGGGCGAGCAGTTCGACACCGCGCAGCCGCTCCAGGAGGGTCTCACCGAGACCCCAGCCGTCGGCGGCCTCCACCCAGCCGCGGAAGCCGATGGCGGTGGTGGCCACCACCACGTCCGGGACCCGGTCGATGAGTTCCTTCGTCGCGGCGAGAAGCTCGCTGTCGTCCGCCAGCGGCACGATCCGCAGGGCGGGCGCGCGCAGGACCGAGGCGCCGCGGCGCTGGAGCAGCGCGCCGAGCTCGTCGGCGCGGCGCGCGGCCGTGACGCCGACGGTGAAACCCGCGAGGGGGCCATGCTCAGGTGACTGCTGTTCGTCGTACATAGCTCTCGTCCCGCGCTCGAGTCAGCGGGGCCTGACGACCCCCTTCTCACCTACATGCCGCCGAGCCTGTCAACGGTGCGTGACAGGCTCGGTTCGGCTTCATTGCGCCGGTGTTACGTCACACCTCGGCATAGCTGAGCTCGGGCTTTGCCTCGGCGGCCGCCGTGGAGCGCCGGGCGGCCGCCGGACGGCGAAGGTATACGGCCCAGGTCACCGCGAAGCAGAGACCGTAGAAGACGAGGAAGGCGACGAACGCTCCGGTGCCGGTGCCGGAGGTCTGGAAGGACTGCCGGAAGGCCAGGTTGATGCCGAGGCCGCCGAGCGCGCCGACCGCTCCGATGAGCCCCATGGAGGCGCCGGACAGCCGCCGTCCGTACGCCGCGGCCTCCTCGCCCGTCAGCCCCTGGGCGAGCGCCTTGTTCTGGAAGATGCCGGGGATCATCTTGTACGTCGAGCCGTTGCCGAGCCCGCTCAGGACGAACAGGACGATGAAGGCGGCGGTGAACAGGGGCAGCGACTCCTGCTCGCTGGCCAGCAGGACGACCGCGGTGGCCGCGGCCATGCCGACGTAGTTCCAGAGGCTGATCTTCGCGCCGCCGTAGCGGTCGGCGAGCCAGCCGCCGACGGGGCGGATCAGGGAGCCGAGCAGCGGGCCGATGAAGGTGACGTAGGCGGCCTGGAGCGGCGTACGGCCGAACTGCGTCTGCAGGACGAGGCCGAAGGCGAAGCTGTAGCCGATGAACGAGCCGAACGTGCCGATGTAGAGGAAGGCCATGATCCAGGTGTGGCCCTCCTTCACCGCGTCCTTGGCCGCACCGGTGTCGTTCTTCACGGTCGCGAGGTTGTCCATGTACAGCGCGGCGAGGACGGCGGCGACGACGATCAGCGGGATGTAGATCCCGAGCAGCACACGCGGCCCGCCGCTCGCGCCGATCACGGCGAGGCCGATCAGCTGCATCACCGGCACGCCGATGTTGCCGCCGCCCGCGTTCAGACCGAGCGCCCAGCCCTTCTTCCGCAGCGGGAAGAAGGCGTTGATGTTGGTCATGGAAGAGGCGAAGTTGCCGCCGCCGACACCGGTGAGCAGCGCGCAGACCAGGAAGGTGGAGTACGACGTCCCCGGTTCCATGACGGTGAACGCGGCCACCGCCGGGACGAGCAGCAGACCCGCCGAGACGATGGTCCAGTTGCGGCCGCCGAAGATCGCCACGGCGAAGGTGTACGGCACCCGCACGACCGCGCCGACCAGCGTCGCCATGGACACCAGCAGGAACTTGTCGGCGGGGGTGAGCCCGTACTCCGGGCCCATGAACAGCACCATCACCGACCACAGGGTCCAGATCGAGAACCCGATGTGCTCGGAGAGGACCGAGAAGACCAGGTTGCGGCGGGCGACCTTCTCACCGGTCTGCTCCCAGAAGACCTCGTCCTCCGGGTCCCACCGCTCGATCCAGCGGCCTCCCCTGCCCTCGGCGGGGCTAGAGGGGGCCGAACCGGGTGCTGTCATGACGCCTCCACGGGCTCCGGGACTCAGGTCTGCTGGGAGTGGCTGAGAACCGAAGGTAGGGAGAGCGCGTTTCCGTGCTGTGGCTGTGGGTGACCGGAAGGGAACTTTGCTCTCACCCGGGGTGAAAGCCGGATGAGAGGTCCCCGGCCGGCAGCGGCCGGGAGCTCAGCGCGTCAGCACGTACCAGCCGAGCGCCACGAGCAGGGGGAGCACCGCGCAGACACCGACGCCGAGACGTCCGCCACGGCGGGCCGGGGCGGACACGGACACCGGCACGGATGCCGTGGCTTGGGCTGACGCCGTGACAGGGGCTGACGCCGAGGCAGAGGCTGACGCCGAGGCCGGTGCCGGTGCCGGTACCGGGTCCGGCGTCGGCGACGGCGTCGGCGACGGCGTCGGCGTCGGCGTCGGCGTCGGCGTCGGCGTCGGCGTCGGCGTCGGCGTCGGCGTCGGCGTCGGCGTCGGCGTCGGCGACGGTACGACGCCCGGCACCCTGGTCGACGCCGCAGCAGGCGCGGACGCCCGAGCCGGCACCGGTGCCCCTGGCGAGGTGCGAGAAGCGGGGGCCGCCTCGGCCCGTGGGGCGGGGGGCGCCTCCGGCGGGGGTGTGCGGGGCGTGCCGTACACCGAGGCGAAGGGGGAGCCGAGGGGGGACGTCCGGCGGGCGGGCGGGGACGGCGGCCTGCCGGGCTTCGGCGGGCCACCGTCCGGGACGGCGCGCTCGGGGTCCCCCATCGGCCGTGTCAGACCGCCGCTTTGCGGCGCCGCGACCCGCTGCGGCCGCGGGACTCGGTCCCGCCGGAGCCCGTGCCCCCGGAGCCGCCCTTGCGTCCGGCTCCGCCGCGGGACGTCCCGTTCGGCCACAGCCTCGGCTTCCGCTTGGCCGCGAGGTCCTCGATCCAGCCGAAGGAGACGACCGCGAGCGCGATCAGGGGCCAGACCAGGATGAACATCCACATCATGTACGTCGAGTCGAGCGCCGAGACCGCACGCTCGTTCTCCATGAAGGGGAGGCTGTAGACCGGGTCGATGATCGGGACCGTGGCCATGATGAGCAGGTTGTGCCAGAGGTAGATCGTCACCGCCCGGTTGTTGGAGAGCGTGACGAGCTTGTCCCACTTGGCGAGCCGCCCGGGGAGTTCCTGCCAGGACGGGGAGTACTGCAGGAGGATCACGACGAAACCGAAGGACCAGGTCGCCTGGGCCAGCGGGATGTCGTTGAGGTCCCAGCCGTCGGGGCCCAGGTGGTTCGAGGCCCACCACAGGCCGAACGCCATCAGCAGGCCGGCGCAGGAGACCGCGACATAGCGGGGGATCTGCTTGAGCAGGCCCTCCTGGTGGGCGAAACCGAGCACCCAGCAGCCGCCGTAGACCGCGAAGTCGGTGACCGCGTTGCCCAGCTCGCCGGGGATCGTCACCAGGCCCGTGCCCACGACCGCCGTCAGGCCCAGCGGGGCGAGGACCGTGGCCCACGGCACCCGGCGGAACGCCCACAGCAGGAGCGGGGAGGCCACGACGAACCACAGGTAGGCGCGCAGGTACCACAGGGGTCCCGCCGCCTGCACGGCCCAGGTGTCCTCCAGCACGCCCGACTTGGAGCCGATGCTCCAGGGGTACGGCGGAGCGCCGATCGGGACGATGTAGTTGACCAGCTTGAGGAGCGCCCAGACCGGACCGTCGTCGGTGTTCTTCGTCGGGTTCCAGCCGCCCGCGAACATCAGGGTCAGCGCCACCACGCCGAACGCCCACATCGGCGGCAGCAGACGGCGGACACGGCCGCGGATCACGCCCCACGCCGGGCGGCTCAGCGAACGCGCCATCAGCGAGCCGGCCAGCGCGAACATCACGCCCATGGACGGGAACAGGACCGTCAGCCACGCCCAGCCGAACAGGTGGTACACCACCACACGGACCAGGGCTATGGAGCGCAGGAGGTCCAGGTAGCGGTCACGGCCCGGAGCGCGCTTCGCCTTGGCGGGCTCGGCCGCCGCCGGCTCGGCCACGGCCGGCCCGGGCTCGGCCACGGCGACCGCCGGTTCGGCCGCGGCCGCCGCCGTGGAGCGCGCGGCGCCGGGCCGCGGCTCCGCCGCCCGCTGCTGCGGGACACCGAAGGGGTCGTACGCCCCGGGTGTTCCGTCGCTCGAACCGTACGAGCCGTATCCGGCGAACGGGTCCTCCTGCGCACCGGATGCGGCGGATGCGCCAGGTGCACCGGATGCCGGGCCCTGCTGCGCGCCGGGCGCCCCGTACGACGGCGGCGTCGGATCCGCGCCGCCCGTCGTCTGTCCCTGCGTCATCCCACCGGCCTCCGATCGTCACCAACGGCCGCGCGCTGGCGCGGGACCGGGCCGCCGGGCGCCTCCACGACACCCGTGCGGCGCAGCTTCTGCCAGCGCAGCCGGCCGCCGGTCAGAGCGGTGATCCAGGACTGGAGCAGTACGACGTACATGAGCTGGCGGTACAGGATCTGCTGGAGCGGGAGCGAGATGAGATGGGTCATGCGCTCCTTGTCCAGCCGGAAGGCGTACGCGGCGCAGACGACCTGGATGGCCAGGACGCCCAGCCACGCCACGATCGTCTTCTCGGTCGGGCCGAAGATGATGCCGTAGAGCAGGAACACGTCGATCAGGGGCGCCAGCAGCGGGGCCAGCACCATGAACAGCGAGACCAGCGGCAGGCCGACGCGGCCGAAGCGGCCCGAGGGGCCCCGCTCGACCAGTGCCTTGCGGTGCTTCCAGATGGCCTGCATCGTGCCGTACGACCAGCGGTAGCGCTGCGACCACAGCTGCTGGACGGACTCGGGGGCCTCGGTCCAGGCGCGGGCGTTCTCGGCGTAGACGACCCGCCAGCCGTCGCGGTGCAGGGCCATCGTGATGTCGGTGTCCTCGGCGAGCGTGTCCTCGCTCATGCCGCCGACCCGCTCCAGGGCCGACCTCCGGAAGGCACCCACCGCGCCCGGGATCGTCGGCATGCAGCGCAGCATGTCGTACATCCGGCGGTCGAGGTTGAAGCCCATCACGTACTCGATGTGCTGCCAGGCGCCGATGAGGGAGTCGCGGTTGCCGACCTTGGCGTTGCCCGCGACCGCGCCGACGCGCGGGTCGCCGAAGGGCTGGACCAGCTCACGGACGGTGGCCGGTTCGAAGACCGTGTCGCCGTCCATCATCACGACGATGTCGTGGCGGGCGTTCGCCAGACCGCGGTTGAGTGCGGCGGGCTTGCCCGCGTTGAGCTGACGGACGACCCGGACGTTGGGCAGGCCCATCGCCTCGACGATACGGGCGGTGCCGTCGGAGGAGCCGTCGTCGATGACGAGGACCTCGATGGGGTGCTCGCTCGCCATCAGGGAGTTGACGGTGTTCTCGATGCACTTGGCCTCGTTGTACGCCGGCACCAGCACCGACACCGGCTCGGTGACCTGCGGTCCCCAGCGGAAGCCGCGGCGGCGCACCCGGCGGGCGTGGATGCCGGAGAGCAGCAGCATCAGCACGAAACGGCCGATGACGAGGGTGCCGATGACCGCGAGACCGGCCATCAGCCAGTCGGTGATCTTCTCCGACGCCTGGACCAGGAAGATCCAGGCTTTGCCCTTCCACAGGTCGACGCCGGTGGCCTTGGTGTGCGCGCTGGGCGCGCCGAGGGCCTCGGTGAGGTTCTGGAACTTGTAGCCCTCGTCCTGGAGCTCCGGCAGGAACTTGTCCAGGGCCGCCACCGTCTGGCTGCGGTCACCGCCGGAGTCGTGCATGAGGACGATCGCGCCCTTGCCGCCCTTCGGGGTGGCACGGCGGATGATCTCGTCGACGCCGGGCCGCTGCCAGTCCTCACTGTCGGTGTTGTTGACGACCGTGATGTAGCCGCGCCGCCCGATGTACTCGGTCACCGGCCAGGACTTGTCGTCCATGGCGTCGGAGAAGGAGGAGTAGGGCGGGCGGAACAGGGAGGTGCGGATGCCGGCGGCGCCGGTGATGGCGAGCTGGTTCTGCGACAGCTCCCAGTCGATGCGCCGGTCCGACTGGTACGACAGGTCGGGGTGGTTGAACGTGTGCAGTCCGACCTCGTGGCCCTCGTCGACCATGCGCTTGACCAGGTCGGGGTAGCGCGAGGCCATGGTGCCGGTCACGAAGAAGACGGCGTGCGCGTCGTGCTTCTTCAGCACGTCCAGGACCTTCGGCGTCCACTCGGGGTCGGGCCCGTCGTCGAAGGTGAGCACCAGCCGGTGGTCGTCCACGCTGAGGGTGACGGCCCGGCCGCCCCGGGTGTCGATGACCGGGCCGCCCTTGAGGACCTTCTCGGGCACGTGGTCGGTGGGGGCGGGGGGCCGGATGCGGTGGTCGGCCAGGATCTCGCTGTGCACGTACCCGCGCAGCATCAGCATCGCCATCAGGGCGACGAGGACGAGCGCGGGGAGCAGCAGGCGCATGGGCACACGGCGTCGGGAGCCGTTCCGGGCTCCGGCGGGGGGCCCTGAACGGCGGGAGCGGGATGCCATCAGAGGTTGTACTCCGGGGAGGGTCGTGCGGAGAGGGGCGCGGCGAGCGTGGTCGGCTCGCCGGCCTGGGGATCGGTGTCGAGCGGGCCGCTCAGCGTCGTGTCGGTGCCACCGCCGTCGCCGCCGCCGGTCTCCACCGGAGGCTCGGGCGTGGTCGGCTCGGTGGTGGGCGTGGTCGGCCCCGGGTCGGGCACGGTGGCCGTCTCGGTCGGCTCGGGGTCGGACTGGGTGGTGCCGCCGCCGGGCTGGGGGTCGGCCGTCCGCCGCGTGGCCGTCGGCTGGGGGTCGGCGGTGACGCCGGGTTCCTCGGCGGTGGCCGTGGAGCCGGTTCCGCCGGAGGTGGTCCCCGGGGCCGGGGCGGTGCCCTCGGTGGTGGTCGGGTCGGCCTCCGGCGGGGCGGAGGTGCCGGTGCCGGAGGGGTCCACCGACTCGGTGGGCTGGAGCGGGGAGTCGACCTGGCCGGCGGGCTTCTCGTCCTTCTCGCCCGGGACGGGCAGCCAGGGGGCGTCGGAGCTGCCGGAGAGCAGGGTGGCGACGATGACCACGGCGTACACCGCGCAGGCGAGCCCCACGGCGATGCCGAGCCGGCGCCATCTGCGGCTGCGGCGGCCCGTCTCGTCGACGAACACCGGCCCGTCCGCGGCCTCCTGCGTGCCCGGCGCGGCCTTCGCCGCCGCCCGCAGCGTCAGATCGCCGAGCTGGACGGCGTCCAGCTGGACCGTCACCTCGTGCGGGTCGTGCTCCTGCCGGCGGGCGGAGGCCGGTGCGTCGGTGCCGAAGGGGTCGCCGGCGGACTCGCCGGTCTCGGCCCAGGGGTCGCGCGGCGGGGTCGTGGCCGCGGGGAACGCGGTGGTCCGGCCGGCGTTCGGGTGTCCGGCGGAGGGCAGCACGGTGGTCGCGTCGGCGTCACCGGCGCCCGGGACGGGCCGTCCGGGCGCACCGAACACGGCGGTCGCGTCGGCGTTGCCGGTACCCGGGGCGGGCCGCCCGGTTCCGCCGAACGGCCTGCGCGTGTCGCCGCCGTGGCCGGGCCGGGAGGCCGAGGGAGCGGAAGGGGCGGAGGAGGCGGGGGGCGGGAAGGCGCCCGCGCCGGGGCCGTAACCGGCCGCGGGCCGGTCGAATCCACCGGCCGCGCCGGGCCGGGGGGCCCGGCCGGCGGCATGGCGGCCGGTGCCGCCGCGCGCGCCGGCACCGTCGGCCGGACCGGCTCCGAAGGCGTCCCGGGGACGGCCGGCGCCGGAGGGCCCGGCACCGCCGCCCGTGTTCCCGCGGTCCCGGCGCGGCAGCGGCCGCCCCATGCCGGGAAGCACGGCGGTCTCGTCGGCGGAACCGGTCTCGGGCAGTGCCCCGTGGCCGGTGCCGCCGTCGGACGCGGCGGCACGCCAGCCGGCGAGGGCGGGGTCGGGAAGCATCTGCGTCTCCGCGGCAGAGGATGCCGGGAAGGCCGAGGTGTCCCGCCCCGGAACAGAGGTGCCCGACGGTCCGGACGCGACCTCGGGCCACTCCGGTTGGGCGTCTTCTCGCCAGTTGTTCACGCGCGCACATCCCCCCACGGGACAGTTCTGGGTGCGCTACGACGCCGAGCACCCGTCGATCAAATCAGGCCCCCACCCGATCCGAGCGCCCCCTTTACCACACCGTGCTCAGGCCATGAATGTAGCGCACGTGGAGGTCCCCTTGTTGCCGCGCGTCACTCCGGACCCGCCATGATCTTCGCATCGGTGGCCGAAATCCATCCGTCCTCCGATGGCTGAAGCCAGCCTTCCTCGGCCGCGACCTGCGCCGCAGCCTCTCGGAGGGCGTCCAGCGCCGGATGCACCAGCCCTTTTCTCCACACGAGTGATACTGGCGACAGTGGCACGGGATCCACGAGGGGCCGCAGCACAGATCCGGGCATGGCCGGAAAATCCACCACGACGAGCACGGGGTTCCGTGTCTTCGCCATGATCCGCTCGAACTCCTCGTGGCCGACAGCCATCGGAACGGGTGACGCGACCTTGATCCCGCGTCCCTCGAACAGGCGACGAGCGAGGTCCGTCCACTCCGGCGTGCGCGGATTCCCGGCGCCCGCGTACACCTCCTCCCCCGCCAGCTCGGCCAGCGGCACCCGCGCGTACGCGGTCAGCCGGTGGTCCTCGGGCAGGAGGACGGCCATGGGTTCATAGCGCACGGGCTGATGGCCGAGCGCGGACCGCAGCGCCGGGGCGAGACCCGCGTACCGGCCGAAGGAGGCGTCGAGGCGGCCGGCCACGAGATCCGCGGCGGCCCCGGTGAGGCCGCTCTCGTAGCGGGCCATGAGCTCCAGGCCGGGGGCGAGTTCACGGGCCCGGTGCAGGACGCGGCGCGGGGTGCCGAGTCCACTGGAGTTGCAGTCCACCAGGAGCGGGCGGGCCTGCCCGAAGGCGGTCAGCAGATCCTCCTGCGCCTGGAGGACGCGGCGCGCGTGCGGCAGCAGCCGTTCGCCGTCGGCGGTCAGGCTCACCTGCCGGGTGGTGCGCACGAACAGCTCCGCGCCCAGCTCCCGCTCCAGCCGCCGTACGTCCCGGCTGAGCGCCTGCTGGGCGACGTAGAGGCGAGCCGCGGCACGGGTGAAGTGCAGTTCCTCGGCGACGGCGAGGAACCCGCGCAGGAGACGGGGGTCGGGGCAGGGCGTCGGCATCCGGCGAACCTACCCCAGGATTCACAACACGGATGCGTGAATCGGCACCGGAAAGGTGTTGGACTCCTTGATCCACTCCGGGCCACGCTCGATGCCATGCCCGACGCCGCACCCGACACCCGCCCCGCAGACGCCGTACGCCCCACGGACGCCGTACGCCCCACGGACGCCGTACGCCCCACGGACGCCGCGCACCCCTCGGACGCCGCGCACCCCTCGGACGCCGCCCGGCCCGCAGGCATGGCGCGCCCTGCGGGCACCGGCACCGTCCGGCCCGCAGACGCCGTCCGGCCCGCAGACGCCGTCCGGCCCGCGGACGCCGTCCGCCCCGGGGGCGGGATCCCTTCCCGTGACGGCGCCCGTCCCCGCGTGCGGCGTACCCGTCCGCCCGGCCCCTACCGCCGGATTCTCGCCCTCCCCGGCGCCCGGGCGTTCACGACCGGGAACCTGATCGCCCGGCTGCCGATGGGCATGTTCGGGATCAGCTCGGTGATGATGATCGCCGACGTGCGCGGCTCCTACGCCCTCGCCGGTGCCGTCAGCGCGACCGGGCTCGCGGCCACCGCGGTGGTCGCCCCGTGGACCGCGCGGCTGATCGACCGGCACGGCCAGGCGCGGATCGCCCTGCCGGCCACGCTCCTGGCGATGCTGGGCGGACTCGCGCTCATACTGTGCGTGCGCAACGGCGCACCCGACTGGACCCTGTTCGCCGCGTACGCCGCCACCGCGACCTGCCCGAACATCGGCGGCATGTCCCGGGCCCGCTGGAACCACCTCCTCAAGGGCGACCCCGACGCCCTGCACACCGCGAACTCCTTCGAGCAGGCCGCCGACGAGGTGTGCTTCATGCTGGGCCCGGCGCTCGCGGCGTTCCTGTGCGGCACGTTCTTCCCGGAGGCGGGCCTGATCACCGGCGGGGTGCTGCTGCTGACCGGCATGGCGGTCTTCACCGCGCAGCGCTCGACCGAGCCGCCCCCGGGCTCGCGGACCGGGTCCGGCGCGTCGCCGCTGCGCTCGCCCGGGATGCCGCCGCTGCTGCTCGTGTGCCTCGCCATGGGCGTCGTCTTCGGAGCGCTGGAGGTCACCACGATCGCGTTCGCGGACGCACAGGGGAACCGGTCGGCCGCGGGTGTCGTGCTCGGCCTCCAGGCGGCAGGGTCCGGTGCGGCGGGCCTGCTGTACGGGGCGCTCCGGCCGGGCGGTCCGGCCGCCCGGCGCTACCCCTGGTGCATCGCCGCGATGGCGGTGCTGATGCTCCTGCCGCTGCTGGCCGCCCGGCTGACCGGCTCCCTGCTCGTGCTGGCCCCGGCCCTGCTGGCGGCCGGGATGGCGACCGCCCCGACGATGATCACGGGCATGACCCTGATCCAGGAGCGCACCCCCGAGGGCCGCCTCAACGAGGGCATGACCCTGGCGGTGACCGGTCTCCTCGCGGGTATCGCCGCGGGCAGCGCGCTCGGCGGCTGGACGGCGGAGCACCTGTCGACGACGGCCGGGTTCGGCATCCCGGTCGCGGCGGCGGCCCTGTCCCTGGCCCTCGCCTTCGCGACCCGCCGCCACCGCCCGCCGGCCCCCGGAGCCGCCCCCGCCGCGCACCGTCCCTGAGCCCCGGCCCCCGCCGCGCCTTCGGCCCCGCCGCACAGCACCCCGGCCCCCTGCCCCCGAGCCCCTGCCTCCTCCGCGCCTTCGGCCCCGACTCCCGGCCACCGGCCCCGCCTCGCCCCGGCCCCCGACCGCAACCACCCGATGCCGGACCCCAACTCCCTTTCCGGCCAGCCCCATTGACGCCTCGGAGCCCTCCACATACCTTCCCTTCTCGAAGCGCCCGTCGAAGCGCTTCGACGGAGGCGGACGGACCGGCGCGGACAGCACGGAGGCGGCCCCATGAGCGAGCTGGACTGATGGTCAGGATCACCGACGTGGCGCGGCGTGCCGGGGTCTCCCCCAGCACCGTCTCCTACGCCCTCAGCGGCAAGCGCCCGATCTCCGAGGCGACCCGGCGGCGGGTGGCGGACGCCGTCCGCGAGCTGGGCTACCGCCCGTACGCCGGAGCCCGGTCGCCCGCCGAGGGCCCGTCCAGGGTGCTGGCGCTGGTGATGCCGCTGCGGACGGGCGTCCATGTGCCGGTGGTGATGCAGTTCGCCGTGTCGGTGGTGACCGCCGCGCGCCGCCACGGCCACGACGTGCTGCTGCCCACCCAGGAGGAGGGCGAGGACGGACTGCGCAGGGCCGTGGACACCGCGCTGGTGGACGCCCTGATCCTGATGGACGTCCGGCTCGACGACGCCCGGCTGCCGCTGCTGCGCTCCCTCGGCCGGCCCGCGGTGCTGATCGGGTTCCCCGCCGAGCCCGCCGGACTGACCTGCGTCGACCTCGACTTCCACGCGGCCGCCGAGGCGTGCGTGGACCACCTGGCGCGGCTCGGGCACCGGGTGGTGGCGCTGGTCGGCTCCCCGCCGGAGGTGTACGTGCGGCGGACCGCGTTCGCGCAGCGCGTGCTGCGGGGCTTCACCGCGGCAGCCGACCGGGCCGGCCTGTCGTCCCGGGTCCACCCCTGCGAGGCCGCCCCGGTGGCCGCCCGCCGCCTCGCCGAGCGGCTGCTGCGCGAGCAGCCCGCCCCCACCGGGGTCGTGGTGCACAACGAGGCCGTGCTGGAGCCCCTGATCGACGCGTTCGGGCGGATGGGGCTGCGGGTGCCGGAGGATCTGTCCGTCACCGCGATCTGCCCGGACGACCTCGCCGAGTCCGCCCCGGTGCCCGTCACGTCCGTCGCCCTGCCGGCCGCCGAGATCGGCACGCGCGCGGTGGAACTGCTGGCCAGGAAGCTCGCCGGAACGCCCGTGCCGGAGGCCACGTCGCTGCGGCCGCGGCTGACGGTACGGGCGTCCACGGCACGGCGGCCACCGCAGTGAGCCGCCCGGGCCCAGGGCTGTGACCGGAAAGGTTCACCGGCTCACGACGCCCGGCACGGCCCCAGGGCCCTAGCAGCGGGCGGGTTTGCGCCAGGCGCACTCCAGGCCGCCGTCCGGTGCGGTGCTCCTCGCCGCGGGCGGCGACGCCGGGACGGCGGCCTGTCCGGCGGTGGAGCGGGCGAGGGTGACGACGATGGCGTCCTCCAGCGGTTTCACCGAGGCGGCCAGGTAGTTGTTCAGCACGATGCTGAAGACCAGCTCACGGCCGTCCGCGGCGGTGACGTACCCGGACAGCGCCGAGGCACCGGTCAGTGAGCCGGTCTTGGCGCGGGCGTTGCCCGCGGCCGGGGTGCCGCACATCCGGGTGCGCAGGGTTCCTCCGGTGAACCGGCCGGGGTCGCAGGCGACGGGCAGGGAGCGGTACCAGTCGGCGTACCAGGGCTCGGCGCGTACGGCGAGCAGCAGCCGGGCGAGCTGGCCGGCGGGGAAGTTGTCCATGCGGGACAGGCCCGAGCCGTCGACCTGGCGCAGACGCGCGGTGTCGACGCCGACGCCCTTGAGGTAGCCGGAGACCGCGGCGAGGCCGGCCGGCCAGGTGCCCTGCCCGGACACCTCGTACCCCATGGCCTTCGTGAGGGCCTCGGCGTGCATGTTGTTGGACAGCTTCATGAAGGGGACCAGCAGGTCCTTCAGCGGCATGGAGGCGTGGGCCGCCAGCGGCCGTGCCGCGGCCGGGGTCGCGCGGCCGGTCCGGGTGGGTCCGGTGACCTTCACGCCGTGCGCGGCGAGCGCGTCGCGGAAGACGGCGGCGGCGTAGCCGGTGGGTTCCCACACGGTCACCCACTCCTTGGCGCCGGACCCGCCGACGGGGGTGGTGCCGGTGACGTGGACGGTGTTGCCGCCGTGCTCGCGCTCGACGGTGAGGTCGTCCGCGCCGCCCGCCGCGACGGTGACGGCGTCCATGTCGACGTCGACGTAGCCGGTGTCGGGTGTGACGGTGACGGCGGGTTCGGCGCCGGGTGCGGCGCCCGGTGCGACGGTGACGATCACCGTGCCGGTGTCGTAGTCGGTGTCGGGGGCGAGACTGAGCGCGCTGGTCTGGGCGGAGTAGTACGACGACTCGTCGTCGGCGGCCCAGGAGCGGCCGAGGCGCCGGGTGTCGAACCGGGTGTCGTCGGCGACGAGCCGCCCGTCGACGCGGGTGACGCCGGTGGCGGCGACGTCGGCGGCGAGCCGGTCGTAGTCGGCGGCCAGCAGGGTGGGGTCGCCGGTGCCGCGCAGATACAGGTCGCCGGCGAGGGTCGTGCCGTGGCGCCGTCCGGTGGCGAGCACATCGGTGGTGAACCGGTACCCGGGCCCGAGGATCTCCGTCGCCGCCGCGGAGGTGGCGAGCTTGGTGTTGGAGGCGGGCATCAGGCGGGTGGTGGGCAGATGGCTGTAGAGGACGTCCCCGCTGCGCGCGTCGGCGACCACGACGCCGGCCAGGCCGCCCTCCATGCGCGGATCGCCGAGGATCGTCTCGATGGCCTCGGGCAGACCGGTGCGGTCGGCGTCCGCTCCGGCCGGTGCCCCGGGCCCGAGGACGGCGGCGGCGAGCACCAGCGTCACGGGCCAAGTCCACAGTCTCTCGGGAAGGTTGATGCCGGGTCTGCTCATGTCTCAGCAGCATCCCGGATCCCGGGGCCGGGCGACAGACCGCCGCACCCCGGAATCTGATGGAGTGTCACCGCCAGTGGTCCGCCCGGGCCACCGGCGCCGCCCGGGCCACCAGAGCCACGCGGGCGCCGGGGCGGCTCACCCGCCGAGGCCGGACCGCTGCTCGTCCTTCCGCCAGGGGGCGACGCCGAGCTGCCCGGTCGTGCCGAGGTCGAGCTCGGGTACGACCGTCACCGGGGCGGCGCCGGGCTTCGCCCACAGGCGTACGTAGGGCGCGTTCACCGGGTCGCCGAACTCGGTGGTGTTGCGCCAGGCCAGCGAGGACACGGCCGCCTCGCCGGGCCGGAGGACGACCGGCCGGGGGGCGTCGTCGCCGCCGAGGCCCGTGCCGATCCGGCCGGTGCCGTCCAGGATCCGTACGCCGTCGACGGGCTCATGGTCCTCGTCGAGGAGTTCGAGCCGCGGATATCCCTCGATCGGGTAGGGCCGCGTCCCGCAGTTGACGAGATGCAGGCCGACCGCGCGCAGCCCCATGGCGGCGTCCCCCTGGTCGGCGTACACATGGACGCCGGAGGGCGGGCACGGTCCGGAGGCGGACGGCGTCTCGGCGGCGGGCACACTGCGCACCTTGACGATCCTCACGTCCGAGACATGGGACGCCGAGCCCAGTGCGACCGCGCGGGTGACGGTCGCGCCGGGGGCGACCGGGGCGACGACGTGGTCCACGTTGTCGCCGCCCGTCTCGGCGGTGAAGCCGAGGGTGACGGTGTAGGCGGCGGCCTCGCCGCCGTCGTTGGTGACCTCGATCCCGGCGGAGACCCCGGTGCCGCAGCCGCTGTCCGGCCCCCAGGCGTACAGCCCCGTGACCCGGACGCCGTCCTCGCCCTGTCCGCCGGAGGGCGGCAGGGGAAGCGGGCTGGGGGTGCCGGAGGGGCTGTGCGCGGGAGCCGCCCCGTCGGCCGGGGGCAGGCTGCCGTACTGCGGGACGTCCGCCGGGCACAGCGGCTGCGCGTGCGGGGCTCCGCCCGTGTCCCGGACCCGGGCCGCCGCGTCGCCCGGCGAGGCGGCGTCGGAGCCGCACCCGGTGAGCAGCAGGGCACCGGCGAGGAGGGAGGGAACGGCGGGGGCGGCGCGGAGGCTGGTCGGCATCGGTCCAGACCATCAGGGCCGCACCCCTGGGGCTGTGACGGAAGCCACAGCTTCGGTCACAGGGGTGTCACAGCTCCCGCCGGGCCCGTCCGCCATCGGTCGCGGCACGACGAAGGCCCCGCCGCTCGGAAGCGACGGGGCCTTCGCCCACATGGGGTGCGCCCCCGGAGGGGCTGGTGGAGATGGCGGGAATCGAACCCGCGTCCAACGGTGCGGAATCAGGGCTTCTCCGTGTGCAGTCTGGTACGAGTTTCTCAGCCCTCCGGATCACCCAGACAAGTCCGGAACGGGCTCAGTCACTGTTTGATTTCCCTCTTCACCCCGTGACCGGGATCAAGGTTTAGTCCCCTAGCTGATGCCAGGATCCGGGTCGGGAACAGCCCCGGGCTGACACTTCGCAAGTCGCTACTTAGGCAGCGAGGGCGAAGGAATCGCGCTTGGTGTTGGCGATTATTGGTTTCGGCCTGTGGTTTACGAGATCATGGCCGCTTCCTCGACACGCTTCCCCTGCTTCGACAGCCGCTGTCGAAACCGATCATCCCCATGTTGTTTTTTCAATCCCCTCCGGAGAGGGGCGCGCGCCCGCTGTGGGGCACTGGTGCCATCGTACGTGACCGGCACAGCCGCGTGCCAGCGTATTCGCGGCGGCCCGGAGGGTTACGCCCGCTGCCGCCGCTTCGCCGCCGCGATGGCCCGGTCCGACTCCCGCCGGTCCTGCTGCTCGCGCAGCGTCTGGCGCTTGTCGTACTCCTTCTTGCCTCGCGCGAGCGCGATCTCGGCCTTCGCCCGGCCGTCCTTGAAGTACAGGGCGAGGGGCACGATCGTGTGACCCGTCTCCTGCGACTTGACCGCCAGCTTGTCGATCTCCTCGCGGTGCAGCAGCAGCTTGCGCTTGCGGCGCGCGGAGTGGTTGGTCCAGCTGCCCTGGTGGTACTCGGGGATGTGGGCGTTGTGCAGCCACGCCTCGCCCCCGTCGATCTGGACGAAGCCGTCGACCAGCGAGGCACGGCCCTGGCGCAGCGACTTCACCTCGGTGCCCGTGAGCACCATCCCGGCCTCGAAGGTGTCGATGAGGGCGTAGTCGTGCCGGGCCTTCTTGTTCTGCGCGACGATCTTGCGCTTGCCGCCCTTCTCGCCGTCCTTGGCCTTGGCGGCCGTCCCGCCCTGCTTGGGCTGGGACTCCTTGGGTACGTACATTCCCTTGCTCATAGTGCCGCCATTTTCGCACCATGCGGGGGTCTCGCGGGAAGCGGTTTACTCGCGGCCCAGCCCTGTCAGGACGGTCTCGGCGTGCTCCAGGGCCCCGCCGTCCGCCTCCAGGTCGGGAGTGATGCCCCGGCCGTCGACACCGCGGCCCGCCGGAGTGCGGTAGTGGCCGACGGTCAGCTCGGCCACGGAGCCGTCGGGCAGCCGGCTCGGCATCTGGACCGAGCCCTTGCCGAACGTGCGGGCTCCCATGACGACGGCCCGGCCGCGGTCCTGGAGGGCGCCGGTGACCAGCTCGGCCGCGCTCATGGTGCCGCCGTCGACGAGCGTGACCAGCGGGCGGCCGGTGTCGCCGCCCGGCTCGGCGTGCAGGGCGCGCTGCTCGCCCTCGACGTCGTAGGTGGCGACCAGCCCCCCGTCCAGGAAGGCGGAGGCCGCGGTGACGGCCTCGGTGACCAGGCCGCCGGAGTTGCCGCGCAGATCGAGGATGATCCCGGAGCCGGCCCGCGCCTCGCGGACCGCGCCGCGGACCCGCTCGCCCGAGCCCTTGGTGAAGGCGGCGACCTTGATCACGGTCACCCCGCCGGGCAGCCCCCGGACGGTGACGGGCTCGGTGGACAGGCTCGCCCGGCGCAGCGTGACGTTCCACGCGCGCGTGCCGCGCTCCAGGCCGAGCCGTACGGCCGTGCCCGCGGCCGCGTCGGTGGCGTCGCCGCGCAGTAAGGAGACGACCTCGGTGACCGGCCGTCCGTCGGTCCCGCGGCCGTCGACGCTGCGCAGCCGGTCGCCCTCGCGCAGTCCGGCACCGGCGGCCGGCGACCCCGGGCGCACCCGGGAGACCTCGATCCGTCCGTCCCGGTCCTGCCGCGCCCACAGCCCGACGCCGGTGTACCGGCCGTCCAGGGCCTCGGTGAACTCCTCGTACTCGCCCTCGGAGTACACCGCTGCCCACCGGTCCCCGCTGCGGCTGACCGCCCGCTCGGCGGCCTCCACCGGGGACTTCCCGTCGGCCATCGCCTCGGCCGCGGCCTCGGCGACCTCGTGCCGGCTCGCCGACGCGGCGGCGGTGCGGCTCGCCCCGGGCTCGGGTGACCCTCGGTCCCCGCAGGGCAGCGTCCCGGTGGCGGCACCCGCCGCGAGCACCCCGGCGAACACCAATGTCAGGGCGGCCCCGCGGCGGCAGCGGCGGGGCTGACAGAACAGGTCACGACCTGACATGGCGGTGAGTCTAGGACAACGACAAGGGCCGTACGGTCGGTTGACCGTACGGCCCTGGCGGCGTGCGTCACACCTTCAGGTACTTGCGCAGCGCGAAGAACGCGGCCAACGCCGGCATCAGAAGGCTGGTGACGAGGATGAGCGGAAGGGTGCCGACGACGGCGTCCCAGCCGATGAAAGTGATCAGGTCCAGCTTCTCGGAGAGACGCAGGCCGTGGTCGATGATGAAGTAACGGGCCGCGACCAGGAAGCCGCAGGCGACCAGACCGCCGATCAGCCCGGCGACCGCGGCCTCGGCGATGAACGGGGCCTGGATGTAGAAGCCGGAGGCGCCGACCAGGCGCATGATGCCGGTCTCACGGCGGCGGCTGAACGCGGAGACGCGGACCGTGTTGACGATCAGCATCAGCGCCACCACCAGCATCAGCGCCATGATCGCCCGTGCCGCCCAGTTCATGCCGCCGAGCAGACTGAACAGGTTGTCCAGGGTCTCCTTCTGGTCCTGCACCGACTGGACGCCGTCCCGCCCGTTGAACGCCGTCGCGACTACCTTGTACTGCTCCGGGTCGCTCAGCTTGATGCGGTACGACTCCTGCAGCTGGTCCGGCGTGAGGGAGCTGGCCAGCGGGGAGTCGCCGAACTGCTCCTTGTAGTGCTTGTACGCCTGGTCCTGCGACTCGTACGTCACCTTGTCGACGACCTGCATCTTGTCCAGGTCGGCGAGGATCTTCTTCTTCTGGTCCTCGGTGACCGCGCCCTTGTCGCAGTTGGGGTCGGACTCGGCGTCGCCCTTGTTGCAGAGGAAGATCGAGACGTTGACCTTGTCGTACCAGTAGCCCTTCATGCTGTTGACCTGGTCGCTCATCAGCAGCGAACAGCCGAACAGGGCCAGGGACAGGGCGACGGACACGACGACCGCGAAGGTCATCGTGAGATTGCGGCGGAGACCGACTCCGATCTCCGACAGTACGAACTGGGGGCGCATGGCGTCTGGTTAAGCCTTTCCGTGGAACCTGTCGGTCGTCAGTGCTGGTAGCCGTAGACGCCGCGTGCCTGGTCGCGGACGAGGCGGCCCTTCTCCAGCTCGATGACGCGCTTGCGCATCTGGTCCACGATGTTCTGGTCGTGCGTCGCCATCACCACGGTCGTGCCGGTCCGGTTGATCCGGTCGAGCAGTTTCATGATGCCGACGGAGGTCTGCGGGTCGAGGTTGCCGGTGGGCTCGTCGCAGATGAGCAGCTTGGGCCGGTTGACGAAGGCCCGCGCGATGGCCACGCGCTGCTGCTCACCGCCGGACAGCTCGCCCGGCATCCGGTCCTCCTTGCCGCCGAGGCCGACGAGTTCCAGCACCTGGGGCACGGACTTGCGGATCTCGCCGCGGGACTTGCCGATGACCTCCTGCGCGAAGGCCACGTTCTCCGCGACGGTCTTGTTGGGCAGGAGCCTGAAGTCCTGGAAGACCGTCCCGAGCTGGCGGCGGATCTGCGGCACCTTCCAGTTGGAGACGCGCGCGAGGTCCTTGCCCAGCACATGCACCTGACCGTGGCTGGCCCGCTCCTCTCGGAGGATCAGCCGCAGGAAGGTGGACTTGCCCGAGCCGGAGGAGCCGACGAGGAAGACGAACTCGCCCTTCTCCACTTCCAGGGAGACTTCCCTGAGTGCGGGGTGGCTCTGCTTGGGGTAGACCTTGGAGACGTTGTCGAATCGGATCACGGATGCACCACGGGTCGCCGGGGGTAGATGAGCGTGACCATACGCGAACCGGGTGCGCGCGTGCAGTCGCCGACGGTGGTTGCGCCGGGGTTGTGCATTTTTGTTCGGGGTTCGCGTTCCCGGGAGGACCGGAGGGCGTCCTGCGGACGACGCGCGCGGCCCACCGTGGAACCTGGCACAGTGGAGGGGGAACGTTCCCGGCCTCGGGACCGTTCTCCAGTCAGGAACCGGCACGAGGAGGGCAAGCGCATGACGTACGACCGGCTGGTGTGCGCGAACTGTGCCGCCCCCGTGGCGGAGGGTCGCTGCCCGGTGTGCCGGGCGAACAGGGCGCGGCTGCAGCAGGAGAACTTCGTCGCGGGTCTGAACCCGATGGCGCTGATCACCCTGCTGGCCGTCCTGGTGGCCGCCGTGGCGCTGCTCGCCCGATAGGAGACCGCCCGACAGGAGACCGTCCGGCCGGGACGAGGCCGGGAGAAATGCCGGAAGGGCCCGGAGCGTCACGCTCCGGGCCCTTCCGGCTGCATTCGGCGACCGTCAGGCGGCCGCGCCGCCCCGGCCGCCCACGAGGCGCGGCAGGACACGGAAGCCGATGCCGCCGGCGATCATCGTGGCGGCACCCAGCACCAGGAACGCGGTCTGCGAGGCGCCGGTCTCGGCGAGCTCGTCGCCGCCGCCCTGCGGGGCGGCGTCGGAGCCGGTGCCCGTGCCCGTGTCGCTGCCGGTGTCGGTCAGCGACGAGGAGCCCTCGCTCTGCGCCGAGTCGCCGGAGCCGCCGTCCGGGTCGGTGTTGTTGCCGGAGTCCCCGTTGCCGGAGTTCCCGTTGCCGGAGTTCCCGTTGCCGGAGTTCCCGTTGTCCGAGTTGCCGTTGCCGTTGCCGCTCCCGTTCCCGTTGCCGTTGTCGTCGCCCGGGTCCTCGGTCGGGTCCTGGGGCGTCGGCTCCTCGGACGGCTCCTCGGGCTCCTCCGTCGGCTCGGTGGGCTCCTCCGTCGGGTCCTCCGGGAGGTCCGTGGGAATGTCGGTCGGGATGTCGGTCGGGATGTCGGTCGGGATGACCGTCGGGTCGTCGTCCGGGTCCTCCGGGTCCTCGGGGCTCGGCGACTCGTCGGCGCACAGGATGCCGAGGACGCACTCGGACTCGGCGGCGGAAGCGGCTCCCGCGGCGGTCAGCGAGGCACCGGCGGCGATCACGGCGCCTGCCGCTATGCGCGCGACACGGATCCGCGTCTTCTTGGTCATTAGGCTGCTACCCCCAGTAGCTGATCGTCGATAGAGGCGGCGGTCGGGACGGTGATCGACGGGGGTGGTCGGATCGACGCGAAGCCCCCCGGTTCACATGCGCCCCGGACATACGCATGCCACACTTCAGCCTTCCGATTTTTCAAAGCAACGTCAAGGCCGTTGCGTACGCAATGCCCAACTCCGGTCGGCAATGCCGGAATTCACCCCTGTGAGCGTCCTGCGAAACCTGGACAAACGCCAACGGCCCCCGAATTCGGGGGCCGTTGGCGAGTCGACTGTCATGTCGACAAAGTTACTTCTCCTGCTGCTTGCGCCAGCGAATGCCGGCCTCCAGGAACCCTTCGATCTCGCCGTTGAACACGGCCTCCGGGTTGCCGACCTCGAACTCGGTGCGCAGGTCCTTGACCATCTGGTAGGGGTGCAGGACGTACGAACGCATCTGGTTGCCCCAGGAGTTGCCGCCGTCACCCTTGAGGGCGTCCATCTTGGCCTGCTCCTCCTGGCGGCGCCGCTCCAGCAGCTTGGCCTGGAGGACGTTCATCGCGGTGGCCTTGTTCTGGATCTGCGACCGCTCGTTCTGGCAGGAGACGACGATGCCGGTGGGGAGGTGGGTGAGGCGCACCGCGGAGTCGGTGGTGTTCACGCCCTGTCCGCCGGGTCCGGAGGAGCGGTAGACGTCCACGCGCAGCTCGGACTCGTCGATCTCGACGTGGTCGGTCTGCTCGACCACGGGAAGGACCTCGACACCCGCGAAGGAGGTCTGCCGGCGGCCCTGGTTGTCGAAGGGCGAGATGCGCACCAGCCGGTGCGTGCCCTGCTCGACCGAGAGGGTGCCGTAGGCGTACGGCGAGTGCACGGCGAAGGTGGTCGACTTGATGCCGGCCTCTTCGGCGTACGATGTCTCGATCAGCTCGGTCTTGTAGCCGCGCTGCTCGGCCCAGCGCAGGTACATGCGCTGGAGCTTCTCGGCGAAGTCGGCGGCGTCGACGCCGCCCGCCTCGGCGCGGATGTTCACCAGCGCCTCGCGGGAGTCGTACTCACCGCTCAGCAGCGTGCGGACCTCCATCTCGTCCAGCGCCTTCTTGACGGACGCGAGCTCGGACTCGGCCTCGGCACGGGTGTCCGGGTCGTCCTCCTCCTCGGCCATCTCGAAGAGCACGGAGAGATCGTCGATCCGCCCGCGCAGCACCTCCGCCTTCCTGACCTCGGCCTGGAGGTGGGACAGCTTGCTGGTGATCTTCTGCGCCTCGTCCGGGTTGTCCCACAGGGACGGCGCGGCCGCCTGCTCCTCGAGCACGGCGATGTCTGCCCTCATCGTGTCGAGGTCCAGAACGGCCTCGATCGACTCCATGGTCGAGGAGAGGGACTTGAGCTCTTCGGATACATCGACGACTGCCACGCTCCCAGCGTAACGGCTCCGCCGGGCGGTGAGGTCCGGTGAGCGGCGTTCACAGACGAGCGGGGCCGGGCCCCGGGGCTCAGGGGGACGCCGGGGACGAGGAACCGCGGTCGTCGGAGGGGGTGCCGGAGTCGTCGCCGGAGGTGGCCGCCCAGGTGCCGGCCCCCACCGCGGCGACCAGCGCCACGGCCGCCGCCCCCAGGGTCAGCCTCCTGCGCCGCGCGGTGGCCCGGTTCCGGGCGGAACCCGGCCGGGGCGCACCGGACGCCCGGGGCGCCCGCGCGGTGCCGCGGGCGCCGCCCGCCAGCTCGTCGGGTGCCGGCACCCTCATCGACGTGTGCGTGTCCCGGTTGGAGTCGGGCCGGGCACCGGGGACCAGGGACACGGCCCCCCTGCGCTCCCGCGCCGCCGGCACCTGCTCCGGGCCCCGCCCGGCCGCCGCGGTCTCCTCCTCCGGCTCGGTCTCCGGCTCGTCGACGTCCAGCGGCGGCATGCCCGCGAGGGTCGGCAGCTGCTCGCGCAGCCGCGCCGCGAGCTCGGAGGCCCGCAGCCGGGAGGCGGGTGCCTTGGCCAGGCACTGCACGAGGAGCTGCCACAGCTCCTCGGGGATGCCCGGCAGGGGGACGACGGTCTCGGTGACGTGCCGGCGCAGCACCGCGCCGGGGTGTCCCCCGCCGAACGGCGTGAAGCCGGCCAGCAGCTCGTACAGGACGGTCGCGAGCGCGTAGATGTCGACCGCGGCCCGCGGAGGCAGCCCCTCGACGATCTCCGGCGCGAGATAGTCGGGCGTGCCGATGATCTTCGTGGCGCGGGTGCGGCGCGGCGAGTCGATGAGCTTGGCGACCCCGAAGTCGGTGAGCAGGGCCGGGTGCGCGCCGCCGGGCCCGAGCGGGCCCTGCATGTCCAGCAGGACGTTCTCCGGCTTGACGTCGCGGTGCACGACCCCGGCCGCGTGCGCCGCGGCGAGCCCTTCGGCGACGTCCGCGACGATCGCCACGGCCGCCTCGGGGGAGAGCCGGCGTTCCCGGTCGAGGCGGGTGCGCAGGTCCGTGCCGCGGACGAGGTCCATGACCAGGGCGAGGTCGTTGCCGTCGACCACGAGGTCGCGGACGGAGACGATGTGCGGGTGCTCCAGGCCGAGCAGGGCGGTGCGCTCCTGGACGAAGCGCCCGACGAGCTCCTGGTCCGACGCGAGGTCCTCGCGCAGCAGCTTGACGGCGACGGGCCCCTCGGGTCCCTCGCCCAGCCACACCGTGCCGGCGCTGCCCCGTCCCAGGATCTGGTTCGCGGTGTACCGGCTGCCGATCTTCCGTGCCAAGGCTGCTCCTACGGACGCGTGTTGTCGTTAAAACTACGCGTCCGAGGAGCCAACCTTCACCGCCGAGGCGTAAATCACCCGCCGGGTGTCGACAAATCCACAGACTCGTCGTCGCCGGACGGTGCCGGCAGCGCCCCCGGCGGGCGTCGCCGGACAGCGCCCCCGGGGCGGGGTGCCGCTACTTCGGCGAGCTGCCGCCCAGCTCGCCGATCCAGTCCGTGACGGTGCCGAACCAGTCGCTGAGCTGCGCCCAGTAGCTCTTGCCGGTGCCGATCCAGTCCTGCAGCGGGCTCAGCTCCCAGATCAGCCAGCCCGCGACGAACAGCACGACGAGGGTGAACAGACAGCCCTTCAGACAGCCGAGCCCGGGGATGCGCATGGGGTTGGAGCTGCGCTGCCGGGGCTGCCGGGGCTCGCGCACCGGCGGCTGGGGCCGCTGCGGCTGCTGGGGCTGCGGGGCGGGCGCCGGAGGGGCGTACCGCTGGGGCTGCTGGGGCTGGGGGGCGTAGTTCTGGGGCTGCTGCTGCGGATAGCCGTACCCGGGCGGCGGGCCCTGCGGGGCCCGGCCCTGCTGGCGCGGCTGCGGGCGGGGCTGCTGCTGGGGCCGCTGCGGCTGCTGCTGCGGGCGGGCGACCTGCCGCTGGGGGCGGCGGCGCAGGGGGTCCTGGTCGGGGTCGAGGTACTGGACCTGCGTCTGCTCGTTGCGGTCGCGGGCGGCGCGCAGCTGCGACTGCCAGGGGTGCGGGTCCTCGGGACCGCCGGGCTGGTTCTGCGGCACGGGCGGCATGACCGCGGTCGGGTCGGCCGCGCCGGTGCTGGGCAGCACGGCGGTGGGGTCGGCGGCGCCGGCCGGGCCGCCGGTGTGCGGCAGCACGCTGGTGGCGGCGTTCGGGTCGTAGGCGCCCTGGCCGGTGTGCGGCAGCACCTGCGTGGGGTCCGCGGCGCCCGGCACGGCGGCGGGGGCCGGGTCGGGGGCGAGGAGCGCGCCGACGTTCTCGGCGGCGGCGATCTGCGCGGAGTTCGCGTGCACGCCGATGCCCTGGGCGACGACCCGCAGACCGCGGGCGAGGCTCTCGGCGCCGGGGCGCTCGTCGGGGTTCTTGCGCAGGCAGCGCTCTATGACCGTCCACAGCGGTTCCGGGACGGTGGAGGGGCGGCGCGGTTCGGCGCTGAGGTGCTGGTGGAGCACCTCCAGGGCGGAGCTGCCGGAGAACGGCGGACGGCCGGTGACCAGCTCGTACAGCAGGATGCCGGCGCCGTAGATGTCGACGGCGGAGGTCTGCGGGCGGCCCTCGGCGCCCTCGGGGGCGACGTAGGCGGGGGTGCCGACGAACTCGTGGGTGCGGGTCAGGCCCGGGGAGTCGGCGAGGCGGGCGATGCCGAAGTCGGTGAGCATCGGGTGCATCTCGCCGCCGTTCTGCCGCAGCAGGACGTTGGCCGGCTTCAGATCGCGGTGGACGACGCCGTCGGCGTGGCTGGCGGCGAGCGCGTCGGCGATCTGCGCGGTGAGCAGGGAGGCCGCGACGGGCGTGAGGGGGCCGTTCTCGCGCAGGAAGCGGTGCAGGTCGGGACCGTCGACGAGGTCCATGACCAGGGCCAGCAGTTCCCCCTCGACGACCAGGTCGCGGACCCGGACGATGTTGGGGTGGGTGAGCCGGAGCAGCACGGAGCGCTCGCGCAGGAAGCGCATCACGACGTCGGCGTCGCCGGCCAGCTCCTCCTTGAGGACCTTGATCGCGACGGTCTCACCGGGCTGGCCGGCCACGGCCGCCTCGGCACCGGCCGTCTCTCGCTGGCGGGCTCGCCAGACGGTTCCCGTGGCGCCGCGGCCGAGCGGCTCCTCGAGGAAGTACTTGCTGCCTACCGGCCGCACGTCATGCGCTCCCTGTTGCTTGCTTGCCAGTGTTCCGAACCACTGTAGTGCCGCACCCCCGGGGCGCGGCCTGTCGATCTTCCAGGTTCTGCGACGCCTTCACGGCCTTCGTACGCAAAGGAGCGGCCCCGGGTTCGACGCGGTGTTCGAAGCAAAGGTTCGACACAAAGGTTTGAAGGAAAGACGCTCGCCTCGGTCTCGCGGTTGCCCGAAGCGGACGTGACCGATCTCAAGACCGGTCCCAAGCGGTCGTGGGTGCGGCACTGGTCAGGCACTTTTGCGGGCAGAGCCGACCAATCAAGATCACTTGTCACCGGGTGGCGGGCGGACTGTCGGTGACAGGTGCGAGGATGCGTGCAGTACTGGCCGACGTGCTCGTGCGGTGGTGGGGGGAGTCCGCGCCCGCGTGCAGAAGGGACCGCTGACGGCGATGCAGATCCGGCTGACCGTCGTAGACCCGCATGTCCCCGCCGCCGAGGCCCGTGGCCGGGCCGCGAGCCGTGACGTGCTGGTCACCGCCCCCGCGGGGACGGCCCTGTCCGCGGTGGCGTCGGCGCTGACCGCGGCGGTCTCGGGGGACGGCGGCGCCGACCGGCCCGACCGCGCCTCGACGGTGCTGTACGCGGGCGAGGAGCGGCTGGACGTCCAGCGCTGCACGCTGGGCGAGCCGCCGCTGGTCGACGGCGCCGTGCTGTCCGTGGGCGCCCCGGCGGGGCCCGAACCTCATCCCGAGATGGACGACGCCCCGGCCCGGCTGCACGTGGTGGCGGGCCCGGACGCGGGCGGTGTGCATCTGCTGCACGGCGGCCAGGTGCGCGTGGGCCGCTCCGCCGACGCCGAGGTCCCGCTGGACGACCCGGACGTGTCGCGGCTGCACTGCGCGGTCACGCTGAACCCCGACGGCCGGGTCTCGGTCGCCGACCTCGGCTCCACCAACGGCACCGTGCTGGACGGCACCCGCCTGGACACCCGCCCGGTGCGGTTCGCGCCCGGCGCGCTGCTGCGCATCGGCGAGTCGGCCCTGCGGCTGTCCGTGCCGGCGCCCGGCCCCATGCCCCGCATCGGGACGGCCCCCGACGGCGAGGGCCACATCCGGGTGTCCCCGGCCGAGGGCACGGCCGCCTCCGGGCAGGAACCCGCCCCCGCCCCCACGGCCCGGCCCGACGCCCCCCACACCCCCGTGGTCCCCGGCCAGGCGGGCGCCCCCGCCATCGAGCACCGGCCCGCCGCGGAGGCCGACACCCACGCGGGCCGCCTCGGCGTGGGGCACTTCACGGAGGAAGCCGTGCGGGACGGGCTCCCGGACCCGTACGGCGCCCCTGCGGCCGGCGCACCCGAGGCCGGCTCCCCCGCCCCGCGGACCGGCCCGCACCGGGACGCCGGACGCGACACCGGCCGGGACGGCGGACGGCGTCGCGGCGGCCTCTCCTCCTGGGCCAGGCGGCTGGCGAAAGGACGCGCCGAGCCCGAGGGACCGGTGCCGGCCACGGCCCCCGACACCCAGGACACCGGCTTCCCCGCGCGGACCGGCGCACCCGGCCTGCCGGAGACCTGGCCCGACCCGGCGGCCCTGCTGCTGACGGCGCTGGGCCCCGGGCCCCGGCTGTGGGAGCGCGGCACCGGACACCCCGAGGCGCTCACGGTCCGGCTGGGCACCGCCGACCGCTCGGCCCCGGACGGCTCGGGCCTGCTGCCCGCCGTGCCGGTCACCGCCGACCTGCGCGAGGCGGGGGCGCTGGGCCTGGCCGGGCCGCGTCCCCGGCTGGCCGGGCTGGCCCGCGCGGTGCTGGCCCAGCTGGCCGCGCTGCACTCCCCGGACACCGTGGACATCGTGCTGATCAGCACCGACCGGGCCCGGCCCGTGGCGGAGCGCACCGCCGAGTGGTCCTGGCTCGGCTGGCTCCCCCATCTGCGTCCGGGCCACGGCCAGGACTGCCGGCTGCTGCTCGCCTACGACCGGGAACAGGCCGCCGCCCGCACCGAGGAACTGCTGCGCCGCCTGGAGGACCACCTCGCCGAACAGCACGCCGGGGCCGGACCGCGTCCGGTCCTCGCCCAGGGCGGCGTGCCCGCACCGCCGATATCCGCCGCGCCGGGGTCCGTGCCCGAGCCCGGGTCCGCCCGCGCGGACGCCGACGGCTCCCGCGGCGCGCCCCGGCGCCCCTCCTGGGCCAGGGACGACGACGGGGCCGACCGGGTGAGCGGCTTCCCCGGCCCGTACACCGTGGTCGTCGTGGACGGCGACCCCGGCGGGTCCGGGCTGCGGGACGCGGTGGCGCGGCTGGCGGTGGAGGGGCCGCGGGCCGGCATCCATGTGCTGTGCCTGGCCGAGACCCCGGCGGCCTCCCCCGCCTCACCGGTGACCGAGACCTACGACGCGGCCTGCGCGGCGGCGCCGACGTTCCCCGAGTGCGGGGCCGTCGCACTGCTCAGCGGCGACGTGGCCGGTGCGCTGCGGCTGCTGCGCGTCGCCCGCACCGGCTCGGGCGGGGCCGCCCGCCGCGGCCCGGTGGGCCATGGCACCGTCGGGGCGGTGGACGCCGTCTCCGCCGCGTGGGCCGAGCGGTTCGCGCGGGCCCTTGCGCCGCTGCGCACCGACGGCACCGGTGAGCGGCACCCGCGGGTGTCCGCCCCGCTGCCGCAGGCCGCGCGGCTGCTGGACGAGCTGGGGCTGGCCCGGGCCACCCCGGCGTCGCTGATGGCGCGCTGGGCGGACGCGGCCGACGACACCTCCGCGCCCGGCGGCCGCGCCTCGGCGGTGCTCGGTGCCGGTCCGCGCGGCGCGGTGGTCGCCGATCTCGTGGCCGACGGCCCGCATCTGCTGGTCGAGGGCCCGGCGGGCAGCGGCCGCACCGAACTGCTGCGGGCGGTCGTCGCCTCGCTGGCCGCGGCGGAGCGCCCCGACCGGCTGGGCATCGTCCTGATGGACGGCCGGGAGAGCGTGGGCGAGGGCAGCGGCCACGGCGACGGGCTGCACGTGTGCACCGACGTCCCCCATGTCACCACCCATCTGCTGGCCAACGACCCCGTCCGGATGCGGGAGTTCGCGCAGTCCCTGAGCGCCGAGCTGAAGCGCCGCGCCGAGCTGCTGGGCCGGGAGGACTTCACCGCCTGGCACACCCGGCAGCAGGTCTCCGGCCGTCTGGTCGCCCAGCGCACGGCACCGAGAGCGGCATCCGCCCCGTCCCGCTCGCACCCGGCCGCCTCCGCGGCCCACCCCCAGGGCGCCCGCACGTCCGGCGCCGGCGATCTGGACACCCCGCCCAGCTCCACCCTGCGTCTGCGCCCCGCCGCGGCCCGCCGGCAGGCGGAGGCGGCGCCGCCGCTGCCCCGGCTGGTGGTGGTCGTGGACGACCTGGACGCGCTGGTCTCGCCCGCGCTGGGCTCGCCGGGCCGGCCCGCCGCGGGATCCGTGATGCGGGCGCTGGAGACGGTGGCCCGCGAGGGCGAGCGGCTCGGTGTGCATCTGGTGGCGGCGACCGGGCCCGGGGGCCGTACGGCGGAGACGGAACCGGCCCGCCGCGCCACGCTGCGCGTCACGCTGGACGCACCTGCCCCGGGGCCGGACGAGCCGGCGCCCGGCCGGGGCCGGCTGACCTGTGCGGACGGCCGCGGCATGGCGTTGCAGGGCGGCCGCGTCACGGGCCGTATCCCGCGGACGGCGACCCTGCGGCCGACGGTCGTACCGGTGGACTGGGAGCGCATGGGCGACCCGCCGACCCGCCGCCCGGTCCGTGAACTGGGCAACGGCCCCACCGACCTGGCCCTCCTCGCCAGCGCGCTCCAGCGCGCCACCCGCGAGGTCGGCGCGAGCGAGGTGCCGTCCCTGCTCTAGGACCCCGCGCCGGAGTCCCGCTCAGTGCCTCGCTCAAGGGCCCGCTCAAAGGCCCACTCAGGGGTCCGCTCAAGGCCCCGCTCCGGGGACCCTGTTTCGTGGCCCTCTCGTGACACGCTCCTGGCGTGTGACACGTACCGGAGAGGGGCACGCGTAGGTGAGGCCCGGTCGAGTCCTCGTCACGAGGCGGTCACGATCACCTGGTTGACACCCCAGGCGTACTTGCCGACCCCTCGGACCCGGCGTAGACCAGAGCCCACGGGACAGCGTTCGAGCGTTCGACGAGGAACGAAGAACGGGGCAGTGATGCGCAGTACGAGCAGCACGATCCGGACACGCAGGACCGCCAGGGCCGCCACGGCCCTCCTCGCGGGGGCGCTCGCGTTCTCGCTCACCTCCTGCGGTGACGACGACAGCGACGGCGGCAGCGAGGGCGGGAGCCGGGCGACGGAGTCGGCCTCCACCGTCACCCTCCCGAAACTGGACGGCAAGAGCCTGTCGGTCGCCGCCGTCTGGACAGGACCCGAGCAGGCCAACTTCAAGAAAGTCCTTGCGGAGTTCGAGAAACGCACGGGTGCGAAGGTCACCTTCGTGCCCGCGCAGGACCCGATCATCAACTTCCTCGGCTCGAAGATCGCGGGCGGACAGCCGCCGGACATCGCGATGCTCCCCCAGGTCGGCGCCGTCCAGCAGGCCGTCGACAAGGGCTGGGCCACCCCGGTCGGCCCCGAGGCCCAGGAGCAGCTGACGAAGAACTACTCACAGGGCTGGCAGGACCTCGGCAAGGTGGGCGGCAAGCAGTACGGCGTCTACTACAAGGCCGCCAACAAGTCGCTGATCTGGTACAACGCGCCGGTCTTCGAGAACGCGGGCGCCACGGAACCGAAGACCTGGGACGAGCTGCTGACGACTGCTCAGACGGTGTACGACTCCGGTGTGACGCCGTTCTCGGTGGGCGGCGCCGACGGCTGGACGCTCACCGACTGGTTCGAGAACGTCTATCTCTCGCAGGCGGGCCCGGAGAAGTACGACCAGCTCGCGAAGCACGAGATCAAGTGGACGGACCCGTCCGTGAAGGACGCCCTGACCACCCTGGCACAGGTGTGGGGCAAGAAGGACTACGTGGCGGGCGGCGCGGCAGGCGCGCTGCAGACCGAGTTCCCCGCCTCCGTCACCCAGACCTTCACCGGCGGCGACCAGCCGAAGGCGGCCATGGTCTACGAGGGCGACTTCGTGCAGGTCAACATCGCGGAGACGGACGCGGAGGTGGGCCAGGAGGCCAAGGTCTTCCCGTTCCCGTCGGTCGGCGGCACCGCGCCGGTCGTCTCCGGCGGCGACGCGGCGGTGATCCTGAAGGACTCCGAGGCGGCGCAGGCGCTGGCCACCTGGCTGGCCTCGCCGGACGCGGCGACCATCCAGGCCGGTCTCGGCGGCTATCTCTCGCCGAACAAGAACGTCGACCCGTCGGCGTACCCGAACCCGGTGCAGCAGAAGATGGCCAAGTCGCTGATCGCGGCCGGTGACGACTTCCGCTTCGACATGTCCGACCAGGCGCCGCAGGCGTTCGGCGGCACCCCCGGCAAGGGCGAGTGGAAGGCCCTGCAGGACTTCCTGAAGAACCCGAAGGACGTCGCGGGCACCCAGGCGACCCTGGAGGCGGACGCGGCCAGGGCCTACGGGAACTGATCCGGCGATGGCGACCGCACCGGCGGCAGGGGTCCCCCAGACCCCTGCCGCCCCCCGTGGACGCAAGAGCGTGACCGGTACCCGCAGGACCGTGGCAGTGCTCTTCCTGCTGCCCGCCCTGGTGCTGCTCGGCGCGCTCGTGGTCTACCCGATCGGGTACTCGCTCTTCCGCAGCTTCTACGACCAGTCCGGCGACTCCTTCGCCGGACTCGACAACTACAAGGCCCTCTTCACGGACGACGGCATCCGCACGGCGCTGAAGAACAACGTCATCTGGGTGGTGTTCGCGCCGACGGTGGCCACCGTGCTGGGGCTGATCTTCGCGGTGCTGACCGAACGGGTGCGCTGGGGAACGGCGTTCAAGCTGGTCGTCTTCATGCCGATGGCGATCTCGATGCTCGCCGCGGGCATCATCTTCCGCCTCGTGTACGACCAGGACCCCGACAAGGGCGTGGCGAACGCGGTGTGGGTGGGCGTGCACGACACCTTCGCGCAGGCGTCGGCGTTCCCGAGGGCCCACCCGGGCCGTGAGTCGCCGCTGGAGCCGGCGGGCGGCGGGGCGTTCGTCACGAGCGAGCCGGTGCGGGCGGGCACGCCGGTCGCGCTGCCGCTGGTGGGCGTGGCGCCGGACCGGATGCCCGACGGTGCGCAGCGGGCCGTCCGGGCGACGGCCGATCCGGGCAAGGTGACCGGCACGACCTGGCAGGACTTCACCCGCGGCAAGGGCGTCGGCACCCTGGGCGCGCCCGACCCGGCCGAGCTGGGCTATCCCGGCATGCGCGTCGAGGCGGTCAAGGACGGCGAGGTGGTCGCCTCCACGAAGGCCGCCGCCGACGGCACGTTCACCCTGCCCGAGACGGCGGACGGGGCACTGCTGCGGCTTCCGGCGAGCAACTTCCAGGAGCCGTACAACGGGCTGGACTGGCTCGGCCCGTCGCTGGTCACCCCGGCGATCATCGGCTCGTACATCTGGATGTGGGCGGGCTTCGCGATGGTGCTGATCGCGGCGGGGCTCGCGGGCATCCCGAGGGATCTGCTGGAGGCGGCGCGGGTCGACGGGGCCAACGAGTGGCAGGTGTTCCGCAGGATCACGGTGCCGCTGCTCGCGCCCGTGCTCGCGGTGGTGGCCGTCACCCTGATGATCAATGTGCTGAAGGTGTTCGACCTGGTCTTCATCATCGCCCCGGGCTCCTCGCAGGACGACGCGAACGTGCTGGCGCTGGAGCTGTACCGCAAGGGCTTCTCGGAGGACCAGCCGGGCGTCGCCAGCGCGATCGCGGTGTTCCTGCTGCTGCTGGTGATCCCGGTGATGTGGTTCAACGTGCGCCGGCTCAGGCGGGAGGTGCGGCGATGACGGCGAAGTCCCTCGGCGCGAGGGCCGTCGGGTGGGTCAACGGCGGTCTGGTCCGTGTCTTCCTGATCGTCGTCGGCCTGTTCTGGCTGGTGCCGACGATCGGTCTGCTGCTGTCCTCGCTGCGCTCGCCCGAGGACATGAACGCGAGCGGCTGGTGGACGGTGTTCACCGAGCCGGCCCAGCTCACCGTCGACAGCTACCGCAAGCTCCTCGACAACGGCGACATCACCCAATCGATCCTCAACACCGTGCTGATCACGGTCCCGGCGACGGTGCTGGTGGTCCTCGTCGCCGCCCTCGCGGGCTACGCGTTCGCGTGGATGGACTTCCCGGGCCGCGACTGGTGGTTCCTCGCGGTGGTCGGCCTGCTGGTGGTGCCGGTGCAGGTGGCGCTGATCCCGATCGCCGAACTCTTCGGCAAGATCGGCCTGTTCGGCTCCGTCCTCGGGGTGGTGCTCTTCCACGTCGGGTTCGGTCTGCCCTTCGCGGTGTTCCTGCTGCGGAACTTCTTCGCGGAGATCCCCCGCGAACTGCTGGAGGCCGCCCGGCTGGACGGCGCGGGCGAACTGCGGCTGTTCGTGCGGGTGGTGATGCCGCTGGGCGCTCCGGCGATCGCGAGCCTCGCCATCTTCCAGTTCCTGTGGGTGTGGAACGACATGCTGGTGGCGCTGGTGTTCACCGACGCCGACAGCCAGCCCGTCACGGTCGCGCTGCAGACGCAGGTACGGCAGTTCGGGAACAACATCGACGTGCTGGCGCCCGGCGCGTTCATCTCGATGGTGATCCCGCTGGTGGTGTTCTTCGCGTTCCAGAGGCAGTTCGTGTCCGGCGTCATGGCCGGCGCGGTCAAATAGCGCTCCCCCAGGGGCGACCGGAGAGGGCGGGCGTCAATGCCCGCCCTCTTCTCGTGCCCCGGTGTCCCCCTAACGCGGTACACGGCGTAACCACGTCGCTCCGTCGGCCGTTCCCGGGCAGAACGCCCGCGCCGACCCATGGATGTGGATGTCCGTTGCCCAGGTTCAGTGTCATCGTCCCCGTGTACAAGGTCCAGGCGCATCTGCACGCGTGCCTGGAATCGGTCCTGGGCCAGTCGTACTCCGATCTCGAACTGATCGCCGTCGACGACTGCTCGCCGGACGCCTGCGGGGCGGTCGTCGACGAGTTCGCGGCCCGCGATCCTCGGGTGCGCCCGCTGCACCTGCCGCGGAACACGGGGCCGGGCGGCGCCCGCAACGCGGGCATGGAGGCGGCCGGCGGCGACTATCTGCTGTTCCTGGACGGCGACGACACCTTCGCCCCGGGCGCGCTGCGGGCGATCGCGGACCGGCTGAAGGAGACCGGCGAGCCGGACGTGCTGGTGCACGGCCACGCGCGCGCGGACTGGACGGGCGAGCAGGTGCGCGACGAGCCCGCCGAGCGGCTCACCGAGCGCGGCCCGGCCCCGTTCCGGCTCCAGGACCGGCCCGGTCTGCTGCGGGTGCCGGGGGTGGCCTGGAACAAGGCGTGCCGCAGGGAGTTCGTCGAGCGGGAGGGCCTGGACTTCCCGCCCGGCCGGTACGAGGACACGCCCTGGACGTTTCCGGTGCTGGTGACGGCCGAGTCGATCGCGACCCTGGACCGGGTGTGCGTGGTGCACCGGCTGCGCCGGCGCGGTGATTTCCTGTCGACCGCCGGCGAAGGGCACTTCGACGTCTTCGAGCAGTACGACCGGCTCTACGCGTTCCTCGACGCGCGCCCCGAGCTCGCCCAGTGGCGGCAGGTGCTGTTCCGCCGCATGGCCGACCATCTGTCGGAGATGTCCGGCTGCCGCGACCGGCTGCCGCGCGCTGTCCGCGCCGAGTTCCTGCGGCAGGCCCGCGACCGGCTGCGCCGCCACCACGTCCCGGGCACCCCGGCCCCGCTGCGCCTGCGGCTGCGGGACGCCCTGGTCCGCACCGGCGCGCACCGCACCTTCCGGGCCCTGCTGGCGGCCCGGCGTCTCGCCCGGCGCACCGCACACCTCGCGGCCCGGCTCGGCAGGGCGCTGCGCGCGGCCGGGCTGCGGCTGCACTACCGGGTGCAGCTCGTGCTGCCGCTGCGGCAGGACCGGGCGGTGTTCGGCGTGTCCGGGGGACGGGGGCACTCCTGCAGTCCGGGTGCCCTGGAGTCGGCGTTCCGCGGTCTCGCCCCGCACATCGGCACGGCCTGGGTGGCGCTCCCCGAGCATCACCACACGGTCCCGCCGGGCACGCGCCGTCTCGTCCCGGGCACGGCCGCGTACTGGACGGCGCTGGCGCGCTCCAAGTACGTGGTGCACAACGCCGGTTTCGGGCACCGCACGGTCAAGCGCCGCGGCCAGGTGTTCGTGCAGACGCGGCAGGGCACCCCGCTCAAGCGGATGGGCCTGGACCTGCGCGAGCGCCCCGCCGTCGCCCGGGACACGGACCTCGCGCGGCTGACGCGGGAGGCGGACCGGTGGGACTACGTCCTGTCGTCCAACCGGCACTCCACCCTGACCTGGGAACGCGTCCACCCCGGCGGGTACACCGTCCTGGAGCACGGCCTGCCGCGCAATGACGTCTTCCAGCGGGCGACCCCGGCGGACGTGGCCCGGCTGCGCGAGTCGCTCGGCGTCCCGCGGGGCTCGGTGGCGATCCTGTACGCGCCCACGTACCGCGACTACCGCCGTACCCAGGTGCCCGGCCTGGACCTGGAGCGGGTGCTGCGTCGGCTCGGCCCGCGCCACGTCGTCCTCGCCCGGCCCCATCCGCTGCACCCCGGTCCGCTCGGTGAGGGAAGCCGGGTCATCGACGTCAGCGGCCACCCGAGCGTCGAGAAGCTGTGCCTGGCCTCGGACGTGCTGGTCACCGACTACGCGTCGCTGATGTTCGACTACGCCAACCTGGACCGGCCGATCGTGATCCACGCCCATGACCGGGACGCCTACGAGGCCACGCGCGGCACCTGCTTCGACCTGCGGGACTTCCCGCCGGGAGTGGTCGCGCGCGACGAGGACGAGCTGATCGACATCTTCGCGACCGGCCACTGGCGCGGCTCGCGCTCGGCCCAGCTGCGGGCGGCGTTCCGGGAGCGGTTCTGCCCGTACGACGACGGGCACGCCGCCGAGCGCGTCGTACGCCGTGTCGTGCTGGGCGAGACGGATCTCCCGCCGGTCGTGCCGCTGGAGGCACGCCGCCCCGTGCCGTCCGCCGCCGCGTCCCTGGCGCGCTCTCCGCAGGCCAGCGTCCCGCGGCCGGCGCGTCCTGCCGGTGTCACCGGGAGTTGCTGAGCGCGTCCTTCCGCCCTCCGGGTCCGTCCTCCGGTCCGTCCTCCGGGAGTCCGTATGCCCCGCGGTTCGTCGCGGCCCACGCCGTCGCGGCCGTCCACCTGGCGGCCGTCGGGACGGCCGGGCGGCCGGTGCCCCGGCCGTCGCCCGCCCGGATCACCCGATGAGGTGAGCCGGAGGTAGCGCCGTCGGCCGCCGCGGGAATGTACGACAGATGCCCCTCACGCCCCGATCCGCCGCCGCCCGGTGAGCGCCGGCGTCCTCACCCGCCGGCCGGCCCGCGGCGCCACGGCGCTGCGCGGCGGCCGGCTGTGGCGCCCGACGCCGTACCAGGTGTTCGGGTTCCTGTTCTGGCTGGTGATGTCGCTGGCGTACTGGCGGATCCCGCTGTGCTGCGACGCCGGCCAGCACGCGGCCGTCGTCGAACGGCTCAGGGCGGATCTGCTCCGTCCGCGCCATCCGATGGCCGACCTGCCGGGCGCGGGCAGCCCGTACTTCTCGCCGTACGCCGTCGCCCAGGGTGTGTCCGCCCGGCTGACCGGGCTGTCCGGCTGGGAGACGGTCCGGCTCGCCGGTCCGCTGAACCTGCTGGTGCTGCTCACCGGCATCGGCCGCTTCGTGCGGATGCTCACCCCGCGGCCCTGGGCGCCGGTGCTCGCGCTGGCCGCGTCGACGCTGCTGTGGGGCACGGAGCGGGCCTGGTGGAGCGGTTCCCTGGGGCTGATGCCGCTGGCCGGCACCCTCGGTGATCCGCCGGTGTTCGCCGTCGGCCTCGCCCTCTGGGCCTGGGCGCTGACGGGGCGGCTGGCGCGCGACACGGCCGGGGTGCGGTTCGTCGGGCCGCGCGGGCTGCCGAGCCTGACCGGGTACGCGGGCCTGGGCCTGCTGTACGGCCTGGTCCTGCTGGTGGATCCGGTGACCGCGGCCGCCGCGCTGGCGGGCGGGGCGGCGACGGCGGCCGGGCGGCAGCGGGGCTGGGGTGCGGCGGTGGCGGGCCGCTGGGCACTGACCGCCGCGGCGGCACTGGCGACCGCGGCCTGCTGGCCGTACTTCGACGCGTTCACGGCGATGCTCCACGGCGGCGGCGCCCCGCGGGAGCGGCCGCACGAGGACCTGCCCGGCCTTTTCTGGCTCGCGCTGCCGGCCGGTCTGCCCGCCCTGTGGCTGCGCGGGCGCCGCGCGGCCCGGGAGGGCGGCGGACCGCGGGCGGCGTGGCGGGACCCGCTGGTGCTGATGTTCGCGTCGGCCTGCCTGGTGGCGGCGTACGGCTGGTGCGTCGGCCGGCCCTTCTGCGGCGGACTCCTCGGGCTGGCGCCGCTGCCGTTGCAGTGCGCGCTCGCGGTGGAGCTGGCGGCGCCCCGGCCGTGGCCCGTGCGGCGGCGGCTGCTGGGCGCCGTCGCCGCGGCGACGGCCTGCACGGGCTTCCTCGCCGTGCAGGCCGGGGCGGTCGTCCCCCGCTCGCTGGATCCCGTCGGCTTCGGCCAGCCGCCGCGCTGGCCGTCGTACGCGTGGGCCGCCCCCTACATCCGGCCCGGCGAGGTCGTGATCGCCGACGGGCGGCACGCCGTCCGCTCGATCACCGGGCACGGTCCGTACCTCGCCGCCCCGCCCTGGCCGGACCCCGCGCTCGACGAGCGGGAGCGGCTGCGGGGGCTCGCGGACGTACGGGCCTACCTCGACGACGGCTCGACCCGCGCCGGGCGTGCCGCCGTCGTCCGGCGCCACCGGGTGCGCTGGCTGCTGCTCACCCGCCGGCGCAGGGTGCCCGAGGAGGCCGTCGTGGTGGCGTGGAGCGAGCGGACGGGCGAGGTGCTGGCGCGGGTCGGAGTGCCCGCGGCCACGCGGACGGACGCGGCCTCCCGCTCCCCCGTGGTCCCCCGGTCGCCCGCGGCTACTCGATGACGAGGTCGACGGGGATGTTGCCGCGGGTGGCGTTGGAGTACGGGCAGACCTGGTGGGCCGTCTCGACGAGCTTGCGGCCGGTGGCCTCGTCCAGGGTGTCGGGCAGCTCGACGCGCAGGGTCACGGCCAGGCCGAAGCCCTCGCCCTGCTTGCCTATGGAGACCTCGGCCGTCACGGCGGCGTCGCTGACGTCGACCTTGGCCTGGCGGCCGACGAGGCCCAGGGCGCTGCCGAAGCAGGCGGCGTAGCCCGCGGCGAAGAGCTGCTCCGGGTTGGTGCCCTGGCCGTTGCCGCCGAGCTGCACCGGCATGGCGAGCGCGAGGTCGATACGGCCGTCGTCGGAGACGGCGCGGCCCTCGCGGCCGTGGGTGGCGGTGGCGACAGCGGTGTACAGCGCGTCCATGGATGAACCGTCCCTCTCGGAAGGAAGTGCGTGAGGCCGGCCGCCTCACGGCCACAAGTAGAGCACACAATTAAGTTGTGCACAACTAAATGGAGGGCAAGCGCTACCCTGGAGGCATGACCACCCCGACCCCGGCCGTCGCCCAGGAGGACTGGCTCCGCCTGGACCGCCAGATCTGCTTCTCCCTGCACGCCGCCTCGCGCGCCTTCAACGGCGTCTACCGCGTGGTGCTCAAGGAACTCGGCCTGACCTATCCGCAGTACCTGGTGATGCTGGTGCTGTGGGAGCGGGGCGAGCAGCCGGTCAAGAAGCTCGGCGAGCACCTGCGCCTGGACTCCGGCACGCTCTCCCCCCTGCTCAAGCGGCTGGAGGCGGCCGGCCTGGTGCACCGGGAACGCAGCACGCGCGACGAGCGCTCGGTGGAGGTCCGGCTGACGGAGGAGGGCGAGGCCATGCGGGAGCGGGCGCTCGCCGTGCCCCGCCGGATCGTCGGGTCGACCGGCTTCGCCCTCGACGAGATCAGCGAGCTGCGCGAGCGGCTGGACCGGCTCACCACGGCCCTGGACGCCGCCGCGGTGAACGCCTCCGCGGAGCGGCCGTAGCACCCGGCGCCGCGGCCCGGACGGCCCGCGAGGAGTCTCCACGGCCACACGGTCACGCCGCGCGCCGGTGCGAGCACGGTGCGACGTTCCCGGAGCCGCCGGAGCCCGCCCCTGGTTGACTGTCGGCATCGACCGCCGGCGTCGCGCCGGCAGGGCGATCACCGCGGGCCTTCGGGCCGAACGACGAGGGGACGGCCGTATGACCTGGCTGATCACCGGCGGCGCCGGATACATCGGAGCGCACGTCGTGCGCGCGCTGCGCGAGGCGGGCGAGAGAGCCGTCGTCTACGACGACCTGTCGACCGGCCTCGCCGAACGCCTGCCCGAGGGCGTGCCCCTGGTGGTGGGCTCCACCCTGGACGGCGAGCGGGTGCGGAGGGCGCTGAGCGGACACGCCGTCACCGGAGTCGTCCATCTCGCGGCGAAGAAGCAGGCCGGCGAGTCGATGGACCGCCCGCTGCACTACTACCGGGAGAACGTGGAGGGCCTGCGGGTGCTCCTGGACGCGGTGACCGCGGCCGGTGTGCCGTCCTTCGTCTTCTCCTCCTCGGCCGCGGTCTACGGCACACCGGACACCGACCTGGTGACCGAGGAGACCCCGTGCGTCCCCCTGTCCCCGTACGGGGAGACGAAGCTGGCCGGCGAGTGGCTCGTGCGCGCGGCCGGCCGGGCGACGGGTCTGTCCACGGCCTGTCTGCGCTACTTCAACGTGGCCGGGGCGGCGAGCCCCCGGCTGGCCGACACGGGTGTGTCCAACCTGATCCCGATGGTCTTCGAGAGGCTCACGGACAACGCCCCGCCGCGCATCTTCGGCGACGACTACCCGACCCCCGACGGCACCTGCGTGCGCGACTACATCCACGTCGTCGACCTCGCCGAGGCCCATGTGGCCGCCGCCCGCGCGCTCTCGGCCTCGCCCGGCCGCGACCTCACCCTCAACATCGGCCGCGGCGAGGGCGTCTCCGTCCGCGAGATGATCGACCGCGTCAACGCCGTCACCGGCTACGACCGCCCGCCCGTCGTCACCCCCCGCCGCCCCGGCGACCCCGCCCGCGTCGTCGCCTCCGCCGACCGCATCGCCACCCAGCTCGGCTGGAAGGCCAGGCACGACGTCCAGGACATGATCACCTCGGCCTGGACGGGCTGGACCCGTCTGCACCCGGAGGCGGCCCGGGCATAGGGGCCGCCGTTCAGAGCGCCCGGAGCGCCCCCGTCGTCGCCCGGGCCAGGGACGCGAGGTAGCCCTTGGGGAGCCTGGGGCTGCGGATGACGACCGAGCGCCAGTACAGGGGGCCGGAGATGAGGTCGAGAGCCAGCTCGCCGTCGACGCCCGCGCGGATCTCGCCGCGCCGCTCCGCCGCCGCCACGATCTTGCTGGCGACGCCCTCCTGCCCCTCCCGCAGCGCCTTCTGCATCAGCTCGGCGATCTCCGGGTTGCGGGCCGCCTCCGCCTGGAGGTCGGGGATGATCTGCGAGGCCACCGGGTGCCGCAGGGCACGTGAGGTGACCTCGTACAGCAGCCGGAGATCGCCTTCCAGACTGCCGGTGTCCGGAGCCGGCAGACCCTGCACCGCGATCGCCGACACGATGTCCAGCACCAGGTGCAGCTTGGAACGCCAGCGCCGGTACACCGCGGTCTTGCCGACCCCCGCCCGGCGCGCGACGCCCTCGATCGACATCCGCGCGTAGCCGACCGCCGCGAGCTCCTCGAACACCGCCGCCCGGATCGCCTCCGTCACGTCCTCCCGCAGGACGGCGGCCCCTGCGGGGGTCCGGCGGCGGGGGCGCGGCTGGGGTCCGTCGGCGTGGGTCATGCGGACAGCATAGGACGTTGCGACGAAACGGTTCCGTCCCGACGTGACCGCCCCGGACCATCCCGGACCGCCGCCGCCCCCACGTCACGGTCACGTCACGACGAAACGGTTGCGTCCCGACGTCCGCTCGGCCTACGCTCACGTTGCGACGATACGGTCCCGTCCCGACGTAAGCGCCGGACAAGGGCCCCGCCGCGCCCCTCCCCCGAGCGAAAGCAGCGGAATGAGCCAGGTCCTGCACTCACCGCCCCCCACGGCACCGGCACCGCAGCGGACCCCCGCCGACGGCGGCCTCGCGGCGCTCGCCGCGCGCCACGGGCTCTCGGTCAGCGGCGCCCGCGCCGGCCTGCCGCAGTACATCCGGCAGCTGTGGGCCCGTCGCCACTTCATCGCCGCCTTCTCCACGGCCAAGCTCACCTCCCAGTACAGCCAGGCCAAGCTGGGCCAGCTCTGGCAGGTGATGACACCGCTGCTGAACGCGGCCGTCTACTACCTGATCTTCGGCGTGCTGCTCCAGACGAAGCGGGGAGTGCCGGACTACGTGCCGTTCCTGGTGACGGGCGTGTTCATCTGGACGTTCACGCAGAGCTCGATCCTGGCGGGCACCCGCGCGATCTCCGGCAACCTCGGCCTGGTGCGGGCTCTGCACTTCCCGCGGGCCGCGCTGCCGATCTCGTTCTGCCTCCAGCAGCTGCAGCAGCTGCTGTTCTCGATGGCCGCGCTGGCCGTCATCCTGCTGGGCTTCGGCGTGCCGCCCGCGGCGTCCTGGGTGCTGGCGGTCCCCGCGCTCGTCCTGCAGTTCACCTTCAACGCGGGCATGGCGATGGTCCTGGCCCGGCTGGGCGCCAGGACGCCCGACCTGGCGCAGCTGATGCCGTTCGTGCTGCGCACGTGGATGTACGCGTCCGGCGTGATGTTCAGCATCGACCACATCCTGCGCACCCACACCGACCTGCCGTCCTGGGTGGGCACCGTGCTCCAGCTCAACCCGGCGGCCGTCTACATCGACCTGATGCGCTTCGCCCTGATCGACAGCTTCCACGGCAGCCAGCTCCCGCCGCACGTGTGGGCGCTGGCGACCGGCTGGGCCCTGCTCGCCGGCGTCGGCGGGTTCATCTACTTCTGGAAGGCTGAGGAGACGTACGGCCGTGGCTGAGCAGACCTCCGAGAACATCCCCACCGTCGTCGCCGACCGCGTCGACATCGTCTACCGCGTCAACGGCACCGGCGCCGGACGCGGTTCGGCCACCGCCGCCCTCAACCGCATCCTGCGCCGCAAGCAGTCCGAGAAGGCGGCGGGCGTACGCAAGGTGCACGCGGTCAGGAGCGTGTCGTTCGTGGCGTACAAGGGCGAGGCCATCGGCCTGATCGGCACCAACGGCTCGGGCAAGTCCACCCTGCTCAAGGCCGTCGCCGGACTGCTCCCCGTGGAGAACGGCCGTATCTACACCCACGGCCAGCCCTCCCTGCTCGGCGTGAACGCGGCCCTGATGAACGACCTCACCGGCGAGCGCAACGTCCACCTCGGCGGTCTCGCCATGGGCATGTCCCGCGAGCAGATCAAGGAGCGCTACCAGGAGATCGTCGACTTCTCCGGCATCAACGAGAAGGGCGACTTCATCACCCTGCCCATGCGGACGTACTCCTCCGGCATGGCCGCCCGGCTGCGTTTCTCCATCGCCGCCGCCAAGGACCACGACGTCCTGCTGATCGACGAGGCCCTCGCCACCGGCGACCGCTCCTTCCAGAAGCGCTCCGAGGCCCGCATCCGCGAACTGCGGCAGCACGCGGGCACGGTGTTCCTGGTCAGCCACAACAACAAGTCCATCCGCGACACCTGCGAGCGTGTGCTGTGGCTGGAGCGCGGCGAACTGCGCCTGGACGGGCCCACGGAGGAGGTCATGCGGGAGTACGAGAAGTTCACCGGTGACACCAGGCCCAAGCCCGGACCGAAGCCGAAGCCGAAGCCTGCCGCCGCCAAGCCCGTCACCCAGCCCGCCTCCGAACCCGCCGCGAAGGCCGCGGCACCCGTGGCGGCACCCGTGGCGCCCGCTCCGCAGCCCGCCTCGCACGGGGCCTGAGCGGCCGCCCCGCACGACGCCGCCGCACATGAGGAAGGCGCCCCGGGCCGTGCGGCCCGGGGCGCCTTCCTCATGGTGCCGTCACGAGTGGGCGCGCAGCAGCGTCCTCATCGTGCGCATCGCCACCGACAGGTTGGCGAGGTCGAACGTCTCCGACCCCTGGATCTCCTCCAGGGTCGTGCGCGCACGGCCGAGAAGCGCCTGGTTCTTCTGCTCCCACACCTCGAAGCGCTGCTCGGGGGTGGCGGAGCCGTTGCCCGACGCCAGGATGTCGGACGTGAGCGCCGCGTGGGCGGCGTACAGGTCCTCACGGATGGCGGCACGGGCCATGGACTGCCAGCGGTCCGCGCGGGGCAGCTCGATGATGCGGTCCATGAGCCGGGTGATGCTGAGCCGGTCGGCCAGGTCGTAGTAGACCTCGGCGACGTCCAGCGGCTCCTTGCCCATGCGGTCGGCCACCGAGACGATGTCCAGCGCCGGGAAGGCCGAGGAGAACCCGGCCACGCGCGTGGCCAGCTCGTCCGGCACGCCGACCGCGGTCAGCTCGTCGTAGATCTGCTGCCACCACTCCAGGTCCACGCCCTTGAGCAGCTTGGGCAGCTGCTGCCACACCTGCTCCACCCGCTCGGCGAAGAAGGTGACGGTCTCGGCGAGCTCCAGCGGCTGCGGCCGGTTGTTGAGCAGCCAGCGCGTGCCGCGCTCGACGAGGCGGCGCGAGTGCAGCCGGATCCGGGTCTGGACCACGGCGTCGACCCGGTTGTCGAGGGCCTCCACGCCGTCCCACACCTCCGCCGAGCGGAAGATCGCCCGTGCGGCGGTCTGCGCCCGCACGATCTCCTCCAGCGACGCGCCGGTCTCCTCGCGCATCCGGTGCAGGTACGTCGTACCGCCGGTGTTGACGGTGTCGTTGACCAGGACCGTGGTGGTGATCTCGCGGCGCAGCGGGTGGCTGTCGATCTGCCCGGCGAACTGCTCCCGCAGCGCGGTCGGGAAGTAGGCGTCCAGCAGACCGCGCAGGTAGGGGTCGTCCGGCAGCGAGGTGGCCAGCAGATCCTCGGCGACCGTGATCTTCGTGTACGCCAGGAGGACCGCGGTCTCCGGGCCGGTCAGGCCCTGGCTGGAGCCGAGGCGCTCGCGGATCTGGCGGTCGGTCGGCAGGAACTCCAGCGCCCGGTCGAGGTGGCCCTCGCGGACCAGGTGGCGCATGAAGCGCTGCTGGGCGTGGAGCATGTCCTTGGACTGGGCGAGGGCGTTGGCGATCGCCGTGTTCTGCGCGTAGTTGTTGCGCAGCACCAGACGGCCGACCTCGTCGGTCATCTCGGCGAGCAGCTTGTTGCGCTGCTTGACGGTCATGTCGCCCTCGGCGACCAGCCCGTTGAGCAGGATCTTGATGTTCACCTCGTGGTCGGAGGTGTCCACGCCCGCGCTGTTGTCGATGGCGTCGGTGTTGATCCGTCCGCCCTGCAGCGCGAACTCGATCCGGCCGAGCTGGGTCAGGCCCAGGTTGCCGCCCTCGCCGACGACCCTGACGCGCAGGTCGCTGCCGTCGACGCGGATGGCGTCGTTGGCCTTGTCGCCGACGTCGGCGTTCGACTCCTGGGACGACTTGACGTAGGTGCCGATGCCGCCGTTCCACAGCAGGTCGACCGGCGCGGCGAGGATGGCCCGCATCAGGTCCGCCGGGGTCATCTTGGAGATCTTCTCCTCGATGCCCAGGGCGGCGCGGATGTGTCCGTTGATCTGGATCGCCTTGGCGCTGCGCGGGAAGACGCCGCCGCCGGCGGAGAGCAGCTCGGTGTCGTAGTCGGCCCAGCTGGAGCGCGGCAGCTCGAACAGACGGCGGCGCTCGGCGCAGGAGACGGCCGCGTCCGGGTTGGGGTCGATGAAGATGTGCCGGTGGTCGAAGGCGGCGACCAGGCGGATGTGCTCGCTGAGCAGCATGCCGTTGCCGAACACGTCACCGGACATGTCGCCGATGCCGACGACCGTGAAGTCCTCGGTCTGCGTGTCCACGCCCAGCTCGCGGAAGTGCCGCTTGACCGACTCCCAGGCGCCGCGGGCGGTGATGCCCATGCCCTTGTGGTCGTAGCCCGCGGAGCCGCCGGAGGCGAAGGCGTCACCGAGCCAGAAGTTGTACTGCTCGGCGACCCCGTTGGCGATGTCGGAGAAGGTCGCGGTGCCCTTGTCGGCGGCGACGACGAGGTAGGTGTCGTCCTCGTCGTGGCGCACGACGTCCGCCGGCGGGACGACCTCGCCGGCCACCATGTTGTCGGTGATGTCGAGCAGCGCCGAGATGAACGTCTTGTAGCTGGCGACGCCCTCCGCCATCCACGCGTCGCGGTCCACGGACGGGTCCGGCAGCTGCTTGGCGACGAAGCCGCCCTTGGCCCCGACCGGCACGATGACGGTGTTCTTCACCATCTGCGCCTTGACCAGGCCGAGGATCTCGGTGCGGAAGTCCTCACGCCGGTCGGACCAGCGCAGACCGCCGCGCGCGACCTTGCCGAACCGCAGGTGCACGCCCTCGACGCGGGGCGAGTAGACCCAGATCTCGAACGCCGGACGCGGCGCCGGCAGGTCCGGGATGGCCTGCGGGTCGAACTTCATGGAGACGTAGTCGTGCGGCCGGCCGGCCGCGGCCTCCTGGAAGAAGTTGGTGCGCAGCGTCGCCTTGATGACGGTGAGGAAGGACCGCAGGATGCGGTCCTCGTCCAGCGAGGCGACCTGGTCGAGCGCGGCTTCGAGCTCCTCCAGGAGGGCGTCGACCAGCTCGTGCCCGGCGCGCTGGCGGTCGGGCGACATCCGCGCCTCGAACAGCGACACCAGCAGCCTGGTGGTGTGGACGTTGGTGCGGAGGGTGTCCTCCATGTAGTCCTGGCTGAAGGTGGAGCCGGCCTGGCGCAGGTACTTGGCGTACGCGCGCAGCACCGTCGCCTGCCGCCAGGTCAGCCCGGCACCCAGCACGAGGGCGTTGAAGCCGTCGTTCTCGGCCCTGCCCGTCCAGGTGGCGGCGAACGCCTCCTGGAACCGCTCGCGGGCGTCGTCGGCGAGGTAGTCGCCACCCGCTCCGCCCTGCGTCTTGGGGACGCGCATGCCGAAGTCGTAGATCCAGGCGACACTGCGGTCGGCGCAGCGCAGTTCGTAGGGACGCTCGTCGATCACCTCGACGCCGAGCCGGTTGAGGACCGGCAGGACGGCGGACAGGGAGATCGCGTCACCCCTGCGGTAGATCTTGAAACGGCGCTCGTCGGGGGCGGCACCGACCGGCTCGTAGAGGCTGAGCGCGAAGTTGTCCTGCTCGGTCAGCCGCTCCAGGTGGACGAGGTCGGCGACCGCCGCGCGCGGGCTGTGGTCGGCCTTGTAGCCCTCGGAGAAGGCGTCGGAGTAGCGGCGCAGCAGCTCGGCGGCGCGCTCCTCGCCCAGCTCGGCGTTGAGCGCGTCGGCGAAGCCGTCGGCCCAGGAGCGGGCGGCCTCGACCAGGCGGGCCTCGATGCGCTCCTTGTCGCTGTCGGACAGCTGCGGCAGCTCGGTGCCCGGCGGGACCCGGACCACGAAGTGCAGCCGGGACAGGATCGACTCGGTGTTCCAGGCGGTGAAGTCGACGCTGATGCCGCCGAGCTCCTCCTTGAGGATGTCGATGATCCGCAGGCGCACGCCGGTGGTGTACCGGTCGCGCGGGAGGTAGACCAGTGCGGAGTAGTAGCGGCCGTACTCGTCCTGGCGCAGGTACAGGCGCAGCCGGCGGCGCTCCTGGAGGTACAGCACGGAGGTGGCGATGGCCCGCAGCTCGTCGACGGGCGTCTGGAACAGCTCGTCGCGCGGGTACGTCTCCAGGATCTGGAGCAGGTCGCGGCCGTCGTGGCTGCTGGGCGAGAACCCGGCGCCCCGCAGGACCTCGTCGACCTTGCGGCGGATGACCGGCACACGCAGCACGGACTCGGTGTAGGCGGCCGAGGAGAACAGACCGAGGAAGCGGCGCTCGCCGACGACCTCGCCGCTCTCGTCGAACTTCTTGACGCCGACGTAGTCCAGGTACGACGGGCGGTGCACGGTGGAGCGGCTGTTGGCCTTCGTCAGCACGAGGAGCTTGTGCTCGCGGGCCTTGGCGCGGGCGTCGGCGGGCAGCCGCTCGAAGGAGGGGCTGACCGGGTGCTGGTCGTCGCCCGCGTGGTGCGGGTCGGAGCGCAGGATGCCGAGGCCGGTGCCGGGCACGGCGGCCAGGGAGTCGTCGTCGCGCAGCTGGTACTCGCGGTAGCCGAGGAAGGTGAAGTGGTCGGCGGCCAGCCAGCGCAGCAGCTCGCGGGCCTCCTCGATCTCCTGGCGGCGCAGGTCCTCGGCGACCGGCTCCTCGGGCAGGCCCTCGGCGATCCGCAGGGCCGCGTCGCGCATCTTCTCCCAGTCCTCGACGGCCTCACGGGCGTCGGACAGGACACGCAGCAGATCGGCGGTGATCTGCTTGAGGTCGGAGCGGTCGGTCTCGCGGTCGATCTCGACGTGGATCCAGGACTCGACGTGCGCGTCGTGCGGCAGGTCGCCGGTGTGCGGGGTGGTGAGAACCTCGATGAGCCTGCCGGTCAGGTCGCGGCGGACGACGACCTGGGGGTGGATGACGACATGGATGCCGCGGCCCTGGCGGGTCAGCTCGTTGGTGACGGAGTCGACGAGGAAGGGCATGTCGTCGGTGACCACCTCGACGACGGAGTGGCTGCACATCCAGCCGTTCTCCTCGACCGTCGGCGTGTGCACGCGCACGTTGGCGGTGCCCTGCGGACGGTTCTCGGCCAGGCGGTAGTGCGAGTAGGCGGCTCCGAAGACGTCGACCGGGTCGCGGTCGGTGAGGTCCTCCGGGGCGGTGTGCAGGTAGTAGCGCTGGAGGAACGCGAGCACGGCGGCCCGGTCGGGGGTTCCCTGCTCGGTCTTCCCGGTCGGTAGGTGCCCCCCGACCGGGCTGTTCTCAGCTACCCGGGCGGCCCGTTCGAGCAGCTCGGCCTTGGCTTCGTCCAGCTTGGTCTGCATTGTCCTCTGGCTCCTGTCGCGCGCCGTTGCGTGACGTTGAAGGAAGTACGGTCTCTCCCCCACCGGCCCGGCGCCGCGACGCGGGGTGTCCGGTCCGTTCCGACGTCGTGCCGCCGGGGAAGAAGCGCGGTGGGCCCACGGTCGGGCCCCACGTCACCGAGGGACGGCACACCGCTGTCGGCGCCGCCTCGATCCAGGGTGTGTGCGGTGTTCTCGGGGCTGTCACAGCCCCGAACCGGCCGCGAGGACCAGCGATTGCCGCCCGGCAGCGGATGTCCTCCGTGCTCACCGGGCGCAGGGCAGGGGCATCGGTGCCCCCGCGAGATATCGCGCTGATCACGCCACCAAGGCTATCGCTCCCCACCGGGCCCACGTCATGAGCCGTATGTGTACAAAACTGGGGGGCGAACTTTGACGTTCTGCACAGGGGCGACCGGGTGAGGCGTCCTGATTCGCCTCTCGCGGCAGGGGCGCGCAGGCTGAAAACGAATGCGCCTCTTGGCAAGGGCGCCGTCCAGGGGGCAGGTTTCCCGTGAAGCCACGGTTCTGAGGGGAGCGCACGGCCATGACAGCGAAAATCCTCATCGTCACCGGGGACGCGGCGGAGTCCCTGGAGGTCCTCTATCCCTACCAGCGGCTGCGCGAGGAGGGCTACGAGGTCCACATCGCCGCCCCCGAGCGCAAGAAGCTGCAGTTCGTCGTCCATGACTTCGAGCCCGGCTTCGACACCTACACCGAGAAACCGGGGTACACCTGGCCCGCGGACCTCGCCTTCTCCGAGGTCGAGCCCGGTGAGTACGCCGCCGTGGTCGTCCCCGGCGGGCGTGCCCCGGAGTACCTGCGCAACGACCCCGAGCTGCGCAAGATCCTCAAGTCGTTCTTCGACGCGGACAAGCCCGTCGCCCAGATCTGCCACGGCCCCCTCCTCACCGCCGCGGTCGAGGGCCTGCGCGGCCGCCGCGTCACCGCCTATCCCGCCCTCGAACTCGACATGCAGGCCGCCGGTGCGACCTTCCAGGACGCCGAGGCGGTCGTCGACGGCACCCTGGTCTCCTCCCGCGCCTGGCCGGACCACTCGGCGTGGATGCGGGAGTTCCTCACGGTGCTGCGGGCGAAGGCGCCGGTGACGTAGCTTCGCGGCCCGGGCCCCCGGGCTCACCGGGGTGCCCGTGCCGCCATCCGCTCGGCCTCGGCGACCGCTTCCTGGAGGGTGTCCACCACGGGTACCCCGACGGGCTCCAGGCTCGCCCTGCCGTGCGACCCGCCGGTGTACAGCACCGCCTGCGCCCCCACGTGCAGCGCGGCCAGCGCGTCGTCCGCGGCGTCCCCGATCACCACCGTCCGGCGCACGTCCACGCCCGGCAGCGCCCCCAGGTGACGCACCATGTGCTCGGCCTTGGTGCCGCCGGACGGCCCTGTCCGCCCGTCGACCCGCAGGAAGTGGCGCTCGATCCCGAAACCCCGCACCAGCGGCACGAGCTCCTCGTGCCCGTACATGCTGAGGATCGACTGGCTCCGCCCGGCCGCCCCCCAGTCCGCGAGCAGCTGCGTGACGCCCTCGGCGAGACCGCAGCGCGCACGGTGCTCGGTGTAGTGCCGGTGGAAGGTCTCGTCCATGACCAGCCACTCGGTGTCCGTCGGCAGCCGTCCCATCAGCCGCTCGTAGAACTTCGGCACGGGTACGCAGTACAGCGCCCGGTACCGCTCCAGCGTGATCGGCTCCAGCCCCAGCTCGGCGAACGCCGCGTTCGTCGCGCCGATGATGGCGTCGTTGTCGTGGAACAGGGTGCCGTTCCAGTCCCAGACGATATGGCCCACAGGGTGCGTTCCCATGCCGAAGAACGTACCCGCCCCCGCCGGCAATCAGGAGAGCCGCAGACCGGCGGAGTGCGGCTGAGCGGGCCCGGGCCCGCTCAGCCGGCCAGGCCGACCAGGTGGGGGATCTCCTGTGTGGCGTACCAGAGCAGCTCGTGGTCCTCGGCCCCGTCCACGGTGAACTGCGCGTCGTCGTCCCCGCCGTCCGCCGCCGCGAGGGCCTGGGCCGCCGCGGTCACGTCCGCCTCCGCGTCGTCCGCGTCGACGTGCACCGACGCCGCCCTGGACAGCCGTACGGGGCCGGCGACCCGTACCTCGCCGAGTCCGGCCGGGTCCGGCCCGCGGTCGGGGCCGGCGACGGCCGAGCCGTCGGGGACGTCGACGGCCACCACGACCCGGCGCCGCCCGGCACCCGGGTCCGCGGCCAGCCGGCGCAGCGAGGCGAGCGCGGCGCGGCCCAGGGCCGCGTACTCCAGCTCCTCCAGGTCGTCGGAGAGGTACCACTCGCGCAGGGCCGGCGTCACCGCGTAGGCGACGAGCTCCGCCCCCAGTTCGCCCGTCTTGTACGCCTCGGCGAGACCGGAGAGGGTCAGGGGGACGTAGACGCGCATGGGACGGCCGCTTTCGTGTCGGAGAACTGGCGAAGCCCGAAGGGCCTTCAGGATACGGTCCGCTGTCCCCTTTCGGGTCCCCGTCCAGGGCCCCGGAACCGTCCACCCGGGGCCGGGAATTCACCCGGTGCGCCCTTCCGGGCACGGGTCCGCGGCCGGCCGGTTCCCTCTGATAGGTGAACAGTGCGTGGCCCTGGCATCCGTTTCCTCCCCACTTGCCGCTCCTGTCCCTCACCCCGTACAAGATCCTCAGCGCGAAGTTACTGCCCGGTATCTTCCGGGCTCGTCGAACGGGGATCTCATGGACGTCATCACCGCAACGGCTGGCCTGCGCGTCATGGACAAGGTCATGACCAGGACGCCTCCCCGCGCCGCGGACCGGACCGCGGACCCGGCCACCCCTCGGCACTCCCCACACCCGCCTCGGCCCCCGCACCCGCCGCAGCCGCAGCCGCAGCCGCACGCTCCCGCGGCCGCGCGCCCCGCCGGTCCGGCCCCCGGCCGCGCGGCCCCCGCTCCCTCCGATGCCGCCACCACCGCCGAGGCGCATCCCGGCCGCCGGGCTCACCCGGCCGCCCGCGCCCCGGGCCGTCCCGCCGACGCCCGCTCGTCCGCCCGGCCCGGCACCCGGCCCCCGACGCGCCGCGACCCGCGCCGTCCCGGCGGCTCCCCGGCCCGCGCGGGCGGCGGCGGCACAGGACCGGCGGGCACCCGCCCGCCGGCCGCCCGTGGCACCGGCACACCGGCCCCCGGCGCGCCCGCCGGGGCCCTTACGCCCGGGCCCCGCCCCATGGCCCAGGGAAGGCCGCAGCGCCCTCTCCCCGGCCTTCTCAGGGCCGCGCAGGCCGTCGCGTCCGGCCCTCCCCGCACCGCGCGGCGCCCGGACACCGTCCCGGCGCAGACGCCGCGCCGCCCCGTCCCCCAGCCCCGTCCCACCGACCTCTTCGCGGACCGGCTCGTGCTCGTGCTCAGCGGTCTGCGCCCCGTGCACTGGATGCTGCGGCACACCGCCGGACAGGCGTACGACGACCTCGCGCGGCTCGCCGAGACAGGTCCGCTGCGCACCCGGGGAGCGCGGCCCGTCGTGCGGGACATCGGCTACTACGTGCCGCGCGACGGCGCCGTCGAGGCGTTCGCCCGTATCGCCGCGGGCGACCGTCTGCGGGCCATGGCCTTCCGGCTGGAGCTGGGCCGGGACCGCCGCTGGCGCTGCACGGCCGTGGAACTCGGCCCGACGGCCGGCCGGGACGGCGCACCCACCCGCTGAGCACCGCCTCGCCCGGCCCGGACACGCCGAAGGGCCGGGCCCCCTCCAGGGGGTGGCCCGGCCCTTCTCCCGGCGTGGCGCTACGGCGTCACGCCCGGTGTGTCACTTCTTGCGGCGGCGGCTCACGCCACGCGCCTGCTTGCGGCGCTCCGCGCGCGTGAGGCCGTCGGCCTCGGAGCGCACCGGCTCGCCGTCCTCGGTGAAGTCGCCCTCGACGGTGCCGCCCTCACCGTCCACGGTCGGCGCCGAGAAGTGGAGGTTGCGCCGCTGCGGGGCGTCCAGCCCCTTCGCGCGGATCTCCGGACGTCCGGCCGCCTGAGCGGGCACCGAGTCCTGCTTCTCCAGGTCGGCCACCGGCTTGGTGTCCTCGACCGGGACCTCCTCGACCTGCTGCTCGACCTGGACCTCCAGGTTGAACAGGTAGCCGACGGACTCCTCCTTGATGCCGTCCATCATCGCGGTGAACATGTCGAAGCCCTCGCGCTGGTACTCGACCAGCGGGTCCTTCTGCGCCATCGCCCGCAGGCCGATGCCCTCCTGGAGGTAGTCCATCTCGTAGAGGTGCTCGCGCCACTTGCGGTCCAGGACCGACAGCACGACCCGGCGCTCCAGCTCACGCATGATCTCCGAGCCGAGCTGCGCCTCACGCGCCTCGTACTGCTCGTGGACGTCGTCCTTGATGGACTCGGAGATGAAGTCGGCGGTGAGACCGGCCCGGTCCCCGGCCGCGTCCTCCAGCTCCTCGACGGTGACCTTCACCGGGTAGAGCTGCTTGAAGGCACCCCACAGCCGGTCCAGGTCCCAGTCCTCGGCGAAGCCCTCGGCGGTCTCGGCGGCGACATAGGCGTCGATGGTGTCGTCCATGAAGTGCTGCACCTGCTCGTGCAGGTCCTCGCCCTCCAGGACACGGCGGCGCTCGCCGTAGATGACCTCACGCTGGCGGTTGAGGACCTCGTCGTACTTCAGGACGTTCTTGCGCGTCTCGAAGTTCTGCGTCTCGACCTGCGACTGCGCGGACGCGATCGCGCGGGTGACCATCTTGTTCTCGATCGGCACGTCGTCCGGCACGTTGGCCATGGACATCACGCGCTCGACCATCTGCGCCTTGAACAGCCGCATCAGGTCGTCGCCCAGCGACAGGTAGAAGCGGGACTCGCCCGGGTCGCCCTGACGGCCGGAACGACCGCGCAGCTGGTTGTCGATGCGCCGCGACTCGTGCCGCTCGGTGCCCAGCACGTACAGACCGCCGAGGGACTCGACCTCGTCCTTCTCGGCCTTGACCGCCAGCTCGGCCCGCTCCAGGGCGGCGGGCAGGGCCTGGGCCCACTCCTCGATGTGCTCCTCGGGGTCGAGCCCGCGCTGGCGCAGCTCGGCCTCGGCGAGGTCCTCGGGGTTGCCGCCGAGCTTGATGTCGGTACCGCGGCCGGCCATGTTGGTGGCCACGGTCACGGCGCCCCTGCGGCCGGCCTGGGCGACGATGATCGCCTCACGGTCGTGCTGCTTGGCGTTGAGCACCTCGTGCTGGACGCCGCGCTTGCTGAGCTGCTGCGACAGATACTCGGACTTCTCGACCGACGTCGTACCGACGAGGATCGGCTGGCCCTTCTCGTGCTTCTCGACGATGTCGTCGACGACCGCCTCGAACTTCGCGACCTCGGTGCGGTAGATCAGGTCCGACTGGTCCTTGCGGACCATCGGCTTGTTCGTCGGGATCGGGACGACGCCGAGCTTGTAGATCTGGTGGAACTCCGCGGCCTCGGTCATGGCCGTACCGGTCATGCCGGAGAGGCCGGGGACCTCCTTGCCGCTGTGGTCGTGGCGCTTGTAGAGACGGAAGAAGTTCTGGAGGGTGATCGTGGCGAGCGTCTGGTTCTCGTCCTTGATCGCCACCGCTTCCTTCGCCTCGATGGCCTGGTGCATGCCCTCGTTGTAGCGGCGGCCGGCGAGGATACGGCCGGTGTGCTCGTCGACGATCATGACTTCGCCGTCGATGACGACGTAGTCCTTGTCCTTCTTGAACAGTTCCTTGGCCTTGATGGCGTTGTTCAGGTAACCGACGAGCGGGGTGTTCACCGACTCGTAGAGGTTGTCGATGCCCAGCCAGTCCTCGACCTTGGCGACACCGGCCTCGTGGATGGCGACCGTGCGCTTCTTCTCGTCGACGTCGTAGTCGCCGGTCTCCTCCAGGCCCTTGAGCGGCTGGCCGGCCTCACCGCGCTTGAGGCGGGTGACCAGCTTGGCGAAGTCGCCGTACCACTTGGTGGCCTGGTCCGCCGGGCCGGAGATGATCAGCGGCGTACGGGCCTCGTCGACCAGGATGGAGTCGACCTCGTCGACGATGGCGAAGTTGTGGCCGCGCTGGACCAGCTCGTCCTTCGACCACGCCATGTTGTCGCGCAGGTAGTCGAAGCCGAACTCGTTGTTCGTGCCGTACGTGATGTCGCACGCGTACTGCTCGCGCCGCTGGGCCGGCGTCATGTTCGCCAGGATGCAGCCGACTTCCAGGCCCAGGAACTTGTGGACGCGGCCCATCATCTCGGAGTCGCGCTCGGCCAGGTAGTCGTTGACCGTGATGAGGTGGACGCCTTCGCCGGACAGGGCGTTGAGGTAGGCGGGCAGCGTGCCGACCAGGGTCTTGCCCTCACCGGTCTTCATCTCGGCGACATAGCCGAGGTGCAGGGCCGCGCCACCCATGATCTGGACGTCGTAGTGGCGCTGGCCGAGGACACGCTTGGCGGCCTCGCGCACGGTGGCGAACGCCTCGGGCAGCAGGTCGTCCAGGCTCTCACCGTCGGCGTAGCGCTGCTTGTACTCATCGGTGAGGGCCCGCAGCTCGGCGTCGGAGAGGTCGACGAAGTCCTCTTCGATGGAGTTGACCTGGTCCGCGATGCGGTGCAGCTTGCGCAGGATCTTGCCTTCGCCTGCACGCATGATCTTCGAGAGGACGGACACGGGGGTTGGTCTCCTTGCCGGTCGGGCCTGGGACGGTCGGTTTCCATGTGACTGACTGAGCAACGGCCATCGTATGCGAGGACCGGGCTGGGCCGGGAGGCCCGGCGGCCCGACAGCTGTTTCACCCATGACAACGCACGGGACGATCGGATGGTGCCGCGCGGGCACGGCGAATTGCGCGAGATGTGACCGCTCGGTCACACACGGCGAAAAGCGATGGCCCGCCCCCTCGGGGCCGAGCAGAATCGGCCGATGGAACCTGTCACTCTCACCACCGGACGTCTTCTTCTGCGCGCGGTCGGCCCGCAGGACACCGAGGCGGTCCTCACCGCCGCCCAGGACCCCGACACCCAGCGCTGGATCTCCCAGTTCCCCTCTCCGTACCTGCGCGAGCACGCGGAGAGCTTCACCGGACAGCTGGTGCCGGACGGCTGGGAGAGCGACTCGATGTACACGTTCGGCGTGTTCCTCCCCGGGAAGGAACTGGCGGGAATGCTCGGCATCACGATGCGCGCCCTCGGTGTCGCCGAGGTCGGCTTCTGGGCCGCCGCGGAGCACCGCGGCCGCGGCTACATCACCGAGGCCGTCCTCGCCGGCGCCCGCTGGGCCTTCACCGGTCTGTCCGTCGACCGCCTGGAGTGGCGTGCCGAGGTCGGCAACCGCCCCTCCCGAGCGGTCGCCGAACGCGCCGGTTTCACCATGGAGGGCACGCTCCGCTCCGCCGTCAACAACAACGGCGTGCGCCGGGACTGCTGGGTCGGCTCGCTCCTGCCCTCCGACCTGGGTCTGCCGTCCACGGCGCCGTACCTGCCCGCTCCGGCCCCGGCGTAGCCGCAGGCCGGCCCGCGCTGTCAGTGGCAGGGCCTATCGTGCGACCCATGACGACCCCGCGCCCGACCGCAGAGCTGACCGCCGACGAGGCCCGCCGCCTCGTCCTGCGCGCCCAGGGCTTCCTCGGCGCGCCCGACCGCAGGTCCGGTGTGCGCGGTGTGCTGCGGCACCTCGGCGCGGTCCAGCTCGACACGATCTCGGTCCTGGCCCGCTCCCACGAACTGGTGCCGTACGCGCGCCTGGGCGCGGTCGGCCGCAGAACCGTCGAGGACGCCTACTGGAAGGACACCCACGCCTTCGAGTACTGGTCCCACGCCGCCTGCATCCTGCCCGTCGAGGAGTGGCCGCACTTCGCCTTCCGCCGCCGCGCCTACCGCGACCGGCCGCACTGGCACCACGCCCTGCCCGACGGCGTCTACGAGCAGGTCGTCAAGCAGCTGCGCACCGAGGGCCCGCTGACGGCGACCGAGCTGGGCGGCGCCAAGCGCACCAGCGAGTGGTGGGACTGGTCGGGCACGAAGGTCGCCGTCGAGCGCGCCCTGATGTACGGCGAGGTGGTGTGCGTCGAGCGCCGCGGCTGGAAGCGGGTCTACGACCTCGCCGAACGCGCGATCCCGCAGACGCTGCTGCACGACGGACTGGACGACGCCGAGTGCCTGCGCCGTCTGGTGCGTCTGGCCGGCGAGGCCCTGGGCGTGGGCACGCGCGCGGACATCGCCGACTACCACCGCCTCAAGGGCGAGCAGGTGGACGCGGTGATCGCCGACTCGGGCCTGGTGCCGGTCACGGTGGAGGGCTGGGGAAGGCCGGCCTGGGCGGACCCGGCGGCGCTGGCGGCACCCCCGCGCGGGCGGCACCGTACGACGCTGCTGTCCCCGTTCGACTCGCTGATCTGGGAACGCGCCCGCACGGAGCGGATCTTCGGCTTCACCCACCGCCTGGAGGCGTACGTCCCCAAGCCCAAGCGCGTCCACGGCTACTTCGCGATGCCGGTCCTGGCGGGCGGGCGTCTCGTCGGCCGGGTGGACCCGGCACGCGAGGGCGGCACCCTGGTCGCCCGCCAGGTCGCCCTGGACGGCCCCAAGGCGGTCGCTCCGGTGGCCCAGGCCCTGGTCGAGGCGGCGAGCTGGGTCGGCTGCACGGATGTACGGGTGGAGCGGGTGGACGCACCCGAGCTGCGCGCCGCCCTCACCGCCGAGCTGGCCCGGCAGACGGGCTGAGCCTCAGCGGATCTCCAGGATCTTCTCCCGCATCGCGTACACCACGGCTTCCATCCGGGAATGCAGCTGGAGCTTCTCCAGGATGTTGCGGACATGGTTCTTCACGGTGTTCTCGGAGATGAACAGCTCCTTCGCGATGTCGCGGTTGTTCATCCCCGTGGCGACGAGTTTGAGGACCTCCAGCTCACGGTCGGTGAGCCGGGGCGCGGGCACCAGTCGGCGCTCGTCGGTGCGCTGGATCATCGACTTGAACTCGGTGAGCAGCTTCGACGCCATGGAGGGGCTGATCTGCGACTGCCCGTCGGCCACCGCGCGAATGGCCGTGGCGACCTCGTCGGTGGAGATCTCCTTGAGCAGATAGCCGGTCGCGCCCGCCTTGATGGCCTCGTAGAGGTCGGCTTCCTCGTCGCTGATCGTCAGCATGATGATCTTGGCGCTGGGGGCCACCTCCTTGATGGAGGTGCATGCCTCGATCCCGCCCCGCTTCGGCATCCGTACGTCCATCAGGACGATGTCGGGCAGCAGGTCGGCGGCCTTGTCGACGGCTTCGGCACCGTCCCCCGCCTCCCCGACGACCTGGATGTCCTCCTCGGCCGCGAGCACGATCTCCAGGCCGCGGCGAAAGAGGGCGTGGTCGTCGACGACCAGGACCCGGATCGGTTCCTGCCGTCGTGAGCCCGGGTCCGGGCCCATGCCGACGACGCCGCCGCCCGCGTCGCCGTCGTGCATCGGTCCGAAGCTGTCCGCCATCGTTCCTCCCCCTGAAGGCTGTGGCCCGTGGTCCTGTGCCATCGCCAACCCAAGGCAACGACCCACCGGTTGAGCCGTTGCGGCCATGATTCCATGCCTGGACGACGCCGGGGCGACAGAGCGGTGCGCATGGGGTCGCACACCGATGCCCCTGGGGGCGCACACGCGCTCCAGGGGCACCGGATCAGCCGTCGTCCGGGTGGGTCAGCCGCCGAGCGAACCACCCGCGTCGGGGGAGGGCGGCTCCGTGACCATCGTGTCCGTGCTGAGGTGGATCACACCGTAGTCGTAGGCGTGCCGCCGGTAGACGACACTGGGCTCCTTGGTCTCGGAGTCGACGAACAGGTAGAAGTCGTGCCCGACCAGCTCCATCTCGTAGAGAGCCTGGTCGAGAGTCATGGGAGCGGCGACGTGGGTCTTCTCGCGGACGACGAGCGGGCCCTCGCCCTGCACCTCGAGCGAACCGATCTTCTTGGTGGGCACGCCGTCCGACTCATCCGTCGAGACGGTGTGGCCGTTGCCGTTGAGCGTCGCCGCGCCCGGGACGTGGTCGGGGACCTCGGCCGCCGTCAGCCGGCGGACACCCCGGCGGGTGTGGCGCTTGTCGTGCTCCTTGCGCAGCCGGGCGTCCAGCTTCTCGGCAGCGAGGTCGAGTGCCGCGTACGGGTCGTTGGCCGCCGCCTCCGCCCTGATCACCGGGCCGCGTGAGCGGAGCGTGATCTCCACCCGGTCGCAACGGTCGGCCTGTCGGGGGTTGGGCTCCTTGGACACCTCGACGTCGAGGCTGATCACCTTGCCGTCGAGCTTCTGGATCTTCTCCAGCTTCAGCTTCTCGGCCACGTGCTTGCGGAACCGCTCGGGCACCTCTGTCTTGCGGCCCTTGACGACGATGTCCACGCAGAACTCCGTTCCCGGATCGCTCCGCTCTCAGTGGCGGAGCATCTCCCTTGTGCACCAGGTTCCGGCCAGTTCCGGAACCGCGGACTCGGTGACTTCCACCTCCTCCTCCCCCATGGGCAAGATCCCCACCCCGCCGGCTCGGGTGATTGCCGAAAACACACGGCACGGCATTCGGATTCATAAGGGATGGCCTGCGGCTTTCCCTCACAACCGAACATATCTCGCCCGGACGGATGTCGTCACCCTCTACTGCGGCGTACCTCCGTTCAGGTGAATTGACACTCTCATTACCTGCAACGATGCAAGTTCTCAGTCAGTTCCGGTTTATTTCAAAAGAATCCGGAGGGGCCGCGACCACGGCCGCACAGACCACGTCTCCCGCCGTGTTCGGCACCGCCATTCCCCGTACCGCACCGCGTCCTCCCGGGCTCCCTTCCGTCACTCCAGCCATCTGTTCCCCTGACCTTTCCCGGATCACCCGCGCGTACACGGCCGTCATCACATCGCGGTACCCTCCATCGGCCGTCGCACCCGCCCCGGCCGCCGTCACCTCCGGCTCCGTACCCGGCTCCGCACCCGTCCGCGCCTCCCGCACGGCACGCGCCGCCTCCGCCAGGGACGCGCCGGTCGTCATCACGTCGTCGACGAGCACCACCGCGCCGCCGCGCAGCAGTCCGGCCCCGCCGCGCGCCACGGCCAGCGCGCCGGCCAGATTCTCCTGCCGCTGCCGGGAACCGAGACCCGACTGATCGGCCACCGGCCGGCTCTGCCGCAGCACGGACAGCACCCTCGCCCGCGTGCCGGACCGCCGCAGCTCCGCCGCCGCCGCGAGCGCGATCCGCCGCGCCGGGTCGTGCCCACGGGCCCGCACCGCCCGGCGCCCGGACGGCACGGGCACCAGCAGCACCGGCACCCCGGACCCGCCACCGGACGCGGACGGACCGAGAGCGCCGGGCAGGACCCGGTGCAGACCGGCCCGCACCGCACCGGCCAGGGCCGTCCCCAGCGGACGGGCCAGGGACAGCGCCCCGCGCTCCTTGTGGGCCAGCAGCAGCGCCCGCACCCCGTCCTCGTACCGGGCGGCCGCGTGGACGACCGGCAGACCCGCAGGCTCCGGCGCCGGCCTCACCCGGCCCGGCGTGTCACCGCTCAGGACGGCACGGCACCCCGGGCAGAGCACCGTGCGCGGCCTGCCGCAGCCTCCGCACTCGGCCGGCAGCACCAGATCGGTGAGGTCCTGCCACCATCCCCGCATGTCCCCACTGTGCCCACGCCCACGCCGGCCGGCCACCCCTGTGGAAAACCGTCTGTGGAAAACGCGGACGGCCGCCCCCGCCGGTCTTCGGACCGACGAGGACGGCCGCCCCGGGAGCTACACGCCCGGGCACCTCACCCCGGATACACCGGCGCCGACCCGGCCTTGACGACCTTCTGCCACTGCTCGCCCGTCGGCATGCGCACGATCCCGTCCTCGGAGTGGGCCACCAGTGGTGCCCCGCCGTCCTCGGTCCCGGCGATCTCCTCCACACCCGTCAGCGCGGCGGGCGCCGGCGCCTCCGGTATCGAGCCGTCCACCTGGACGTACTGCATCTGCTGCACGCCCCCCTGCTCGGTGCCCACCACCACCAGGCGGCTCTCGCCGACCCAGGACATGGTGGTGACCTCCTCCAGCCACGGTGTGGCCGAGCGCAGTTCCAGCACCGAAGCGGGCGTCCGCTCATCGGCCTCGGCCGGCCGGTCGCCCCGCTCGACACGCCCGATCAGCAGCTGCTGCCGGCCGTTCTTCTCCACCACCAGGGCGATCCGCACACCGTCACCGGCCACCCGCACCGAGTCGATACGACCGTCCAGGCCGGGCGTCTCCACCTCCAGCGGCTCACCTTCACCGTCGTCGAACAGCAGCAGCCGCGGCCGCTTGCGGTCCCGGTCGGCCACCCACAGGTTCCCCGCCGCGTCCCAGCTCGGCGCCGTCAGCCGGTCGGACTCCGCCGTGCCCTGGCTGACCAGCAGCGGCTGCTCCAGCGCCGCGTCCGACGTCATCGGCCCGACGTAGAGCCTGCGGCGGTCCAGGCTCACCCCGGCCGCCACGTCCTCGCGCCGCGACACCGCGGCCGACCGGAGCGGCTTGGCCCCGTCACCGAACGCCCCCGGCACCGGCAGGGCCTCGTTGTCCTCACTGCGCGCCGGCATCCGCACCAGCCGGTGCTTGCCGTCCAGGAAGTACAGGTACTCCGGACGCTCGGTCGCGCCACGCGCGGCCACCGCGTCGGTGCCGTCGCCGGTGACCAGGCACAGCTGCCGGCCCTTCGCCTTCAGCTCGACCTGGTCCACCGCCGAGGTGAGGTTCTGCAGCGTGAACAGCAGCTGCGCCGCCATCTCCCGGCACTTCCCCTGCCCGACCCGCGCGGCGCTGTCGTTCAGCGGCACGGTCAGCTGGTTCTGGTCGTCCGCGGCCAGCGACTCGACGCCCGCCTGGAGCTTGGTGCCGGTCGGGAAACTCGTCCTGACGACCTGGTCCAGCCACACCGTGGGGCCGTCCAGCAGCGACCGCACCATGTGCGTCATCGGGTCCACCCGCTCACGCACGTACACCGGATCGGCCACCGCCATCGGCCGCGAGGGAGTCCCCGCCACACCGTTGGAGGCGTAGTAGTACTTGTTGACCGACATGTAGTTGCGCTGGAAGTCCGACTGGCCGATCACGATGCCCTGCGGCGGCCTGGTGATGCGCCACTGCCCGGTCTTCTTGTTGCGCGCCAGCTGGATCTGCCGGCGGTAGGCGCCCTCCGCCGGGCCGTACGCCTGCTGCGCGTCGAGCGCGCCGACCTGGGTGCCGCTCAGCGTGACGGAGTAGGACGGGCCGTTGTCCCGGTTGTCCGCGGCGTCGACATAGGTCTCCATGCCGTTGGCGAGGACCGTGGTGGAGCTCTCCGGCTCCCACTTCTTCGCCGCCTCGGGCGTCAGATACAGCCGCGCCGTCTCGTAGTGGGGATCATCGCTGGTCAACGCCTCCAGGAAGCCGTTCACGATGTCCCGTGGCGTGGCACCGTCACCCGGCGGCACGGCGAACACCCGCACCTGCGAGTCCTGCCGCGGTGTGTAGTCCACACCGCGCAGCTCCCCTTCGTCGGGCATCGACGCGCACCCGGACAGCAGTACGACACCACAGGCGGCGTACGCCACCGCGCGCCCCGGCGTACGCCGGGCGCCCCCCTCGCGGTCAGCGGCCACGAGATGCCTCCCCTTGTTCCTCCTGCTGCGCCGGTTCCGCGCCGGACCCCGGCTGCGCCGACGCGTCGTCCTGCCGCCTCGCCCCGCCCGAGGGCCGGGGCACCACCCGCGCGCCGTTGCCCGGCAGAGCCGTCGGGTCGGCCGCGGGCACCGCCGTGCCCGGCCGGGTCGCCATCCGGTCCAGCGGCGCCTGCCCTGTCGGCTGCTGCGCGGGAACCGTGGCGCTCTTCTCGCCCCGCGGCAGACCGGCGGCGTCCAGACCGCGGTTGCGCCGCGAGTCCTTGGGCTCCAGCGGTATCGGCGAGCCCCGCAGCGGCTCGTCCGCGGTGCGCGGCAGCGTCAGCCGGAACTGCGACCCGCCCCCCGGCTCGCCCCACGCCTGGAGCCAGCCGCCGTGCAGCCGGGCGTCCTCCAGGGCGATCGACAGCCCCAGTCCCGTGCCGCCGGTGGTACGCGCGCGTGCCGGGTCGGCCCGCCAGAAACGGCTGAAGACCCGCGTCGCCTCACCGGGCTTGAGTCCCACGCCGTAGTCGCGCACCGCGACCGCGACCGCGCCGCCCGCCGAGGCCAGTTTGACCACCACGTCCTTGCCCTCGCCGTGCTCCACGGCGTTCACGACGAGGTTGCGCAGCACCCGCTCCAGACGCCGGGCGTCCGCCTCGGCGACGACGGGCTGCAGGTCGCCCACTATCCGGATCTCCGTGCCCTTGCGCTCCGCGAGCGGCACGGCCCCGCCGACCACCCGCCGCACGACCTCCCTGAGGTCGATCGGCTCGGCCTCCAGCGCCGCCGCTCCGGCATCGAAGCGGCTGATCTCCAGCAGATCCGCGAGCAGCGACTCGAACCGGTCCAGCTGGTCGGCGAGCAGCTCCGCCGACCGCGCGGTCACCGGGTCGAAGTCCTCACGTGCCTCATGGATGACGTCGGCGGCCATCCGCACGGTCGTCAGCGGTGTGCGCAGTTCGTGGGAGACGTCCGAGACGAACCGCCGCTGCATCCGCGACAGGTCCTCCAGCTGCTGGATCTTCAGCTGGAGGTTCTGCGCCATCTTGTTGAATGCCTCGCCCAGACGCGCGATGTCGTCCTCGCCGGTGACCTTCATCCGTTCCTGGAGCCGGCCGGCGGACAGCCGCTCGGCCACGCCCGCCGCCATCCGTACGGGCGTGACGACCTGCCGCACCACCAGCCAGGCGATCGCCCCGAGCAGCACGACCACGAACACCCCGGCCGTCGCCAGCGTGCCCTTGACCAGGCTGAGCGACTTCTCCTCCTGCGTGAGCGGGAAGAGGTAGTACAGCTGGTACGGATCGCCGTTGGGGTCGTTGACCTCCTTGCCGATGACGATCGCGGGCTGGGACTCCTTGCCCCGTTCGCTGTAGAACACCCGCGTGTACTTCTGCGCGGCCTCACCGTTCTCGATGCGTTCGCGCAGGTCGGCGGGGATGCTCCTGTCCGGGTTCACATCACCGGAGGCCCGCGGACTGCGGCCGCTGCCGCTGCCGTCGCCGACAGGCAGCGTCACCACGTCGAAGGCGCCCTGGCCACCGCTGGAGAGCGAGCCGACGAGGTTGCTCATCCACTGGATGACGTTGTCCTGCGCCGGACGCCCGTCCATGCCGGGAGCCTCGTCGGCAGGGCCGCTCGCGGCCTCGTCGGCCTTCTGCTTGGCCACCGTGAAACCACCCGTGGCCTGGCTCTGGGCGGCCTTCACCTTGGCGTCCAGCAGGCCGTTGCGCACCTGTCCGATCACCACGAAGCCCAGCAGCAGGACGACGCCCAGCGACATCAGCAGGGTCGTGACGACGACCTTGAGCTGGATGTTGCGCCGCCACAGCCGCATCACCGGCAGCAGCGGCCGGCGCACCCAACGCATGAACAGCCTCAGGATCGGGCTGCCCTGGACTCCGCCCTGGAGCAGCCCGCCCATGAGGAAACGTCCCCTGCGGGATCCCGGCGTCCTACGGCCGACAGGCCGCTCCGGACGGGCCCCGGACCGTCCGGGGGCCGAAGCGGCACTGTCTCCGGACATGTCAGCTCGGCCCTGCCTTGTAACCGACACCACGCACGGTCACCACGATCTCCGGCCGCTCGGGGTCCTTCTCGACCTTCGAGCGCAGCCGCTGCACATGCACATTCACCAGACGCGTGTCCGCGGCGTGGCGGTAACCCCACACCTGCTCCAGGAGCACCTCACGGGTGAACACCTGCCACGGCTTGCGCGCCAGCGCCACCAGCAGATCGAACTCCAGCGGCGTCAGAGCGATCGACTGGCCCTCCCGCTTCACGGAGTGCCCGGCCACGTCGATGACCAGGTCACCGATGGCGAGCTGCTCCGGCGCCGGCTCCTCCGACCTGCGAAGCCGCGCCCGGATCCGGGCCACGAGCTCCTTCGGCTTGAACGGCTTGACGATGTAGTCGTCAGCCCCGGACTCGAGCCCCACCACCACATCCACGGTGTCGCTCTTGGCCGTCAGCATCACGATCGGCACGCCGGACTCCGCCCTGATCAGGCGGCAGACCTCGATGCCGTCCCGTCCGGGCAGCATCAGATCGAGCAGCACAAGATCAGGCTTGGCCTCGCGGAAAGCGGCCAGCGCCTTGTCGCCGTCGGCCACGAAAGACGGCTCGAAACCTTCTCCGCGCAGCACGATGCCCAACATCTCGGCCAGTGCGCTGTCGTCGTCGACGACAAGGACTCGTCCCTTCATAAACGACATCATCCCATTAGCTAATCGTTACCCGGCGTGACCTGGCACACAGCTCGGCAAGCCCTTCGCCGGTCACAGGCGAAACGGCACCCTCTTCGGTGACGATCGCCGTCACCAGTTCCGGTGGTGTCACATCGAACGCCGGGTTGTACGCCTGGGTTCCCAGGGGTGCCACAGCGATCCCACCACCGGCTCCCGTCATCTGCACCTGCGGCGCTGTGACCTCGGTCACTTCGAAGCCGGGGCGCTGCTCGACCTCGATCGACGCCCCGTCCTCGGTGCCCAGGTCCACCGTCGTCACCGGTGCCACCACGATGAACGGCACGTGGTGATAGCGCGCGAGCACAGCGAGCGGATAGCTCCCCACCTTGTTCGCCACCGAACCGTCGGCCGCGATGCGGTCGGCCCCGATCAGCACCGCGTCCACCTCCCCTGCCGCGAACAGCGAACCCGCCGCGTTGTCGGTCAGCAAGGTGTACGCCATGCCGCTGCGCGCCGCCTCGTACGCCGTCAGGCGAGCACCTTGCAACAACGGACGCGTTTCGTCCACCCACAGGCGCCTGAGCCGTCCCTGCCGATGCGCGGCGAGCGCCACCGCGAACGCCGTTCCCTCGCCTCCGGAGACCAGCGATCCGGTGTTGCAGTGCGTGAGGACACGGTGCCCGCCGCCGGGCAGCAGCTCGTCGAGCAGCGCCAGCCCGTGCCCCGCCATCCGCGCACTCGCCTCGGCGTCCTCCCGGTGCAGCTGCCGCGCGGCCGCGAGGGCGGCCACCGCCGCCTGCCCGGCCCCGCCACCGCGGGCGAGCACGCCCTGATGGGCGGCCTGCGCCCGCCGCACGCCCACGGACAGGTTCACCGCCGTCGGCCGGGCACCCGCCAGCGCGGCGGCGGCCTCGGGCACGTCGAAGCCACGCGCGGCCGCGAGCGCGACGCCGTAGGCACCCGCGATCCCCAGCAACGGCGCCCCCCGCACGGCGAGCGAACGGATCGCCTCCACCAGCGCCGGCGCGTCCGTACACACCAGCTCGACCTCCTCGGTGGGCAGCCTCGTCTGGTCGAGCAGCACCACCACAGGCCCCTCTGGCGGCTCCTCCCAGCGGATCGCAGGTATTCCGGTCGGCCGGCCGTCCTCGCCGGATTGCGCGTACTGATCAGCCATGCCGTCAGTCTGCCCCGTATCCGGCGGACAATTGAAGGTGCACAGCCCCCACCGCGGCCGGTCACTCCCCGACAGCCCCATGGCACGATGTTGGCCAACCTGCCGCCGCGACCGCGGACGGGCACCATGAAGGAGCGACGATGAACGACACTCCGGGCTGGGCCTCGCCCGGATCCCCGTCCGACGGGCAGCAGCCCGGCGCTTCCGGTCCGCCCGGGCCCGCCGACGGCCAGGACCCGGCGCAGCAGCCCGCCGACCAGCCGACGGCACCCGGCTCCAAGTGGTCGCAGGAGCAACCACCGCCCGGCCACTGGTCCGCGCCCACCGGCCCCGGCCAGACCCCGCCGCCACCGCCCGGCCCGAACCGGGGCACCCCGCCCCCCGGCGCCCACGGCGGCTGGACGGGCCACGGCGGGCACCCCGGCGCTCCCGGCGGCTGGGGCACCCCCTGGGGCGGACCTCCGCCCGCCGCCAAGCCCGGCGTGATCCCGCTGCGCCCGCTCGGCGTCGGCGAGATCCTCGACGGCGCCGTGTCCACCATGCGCACCTACTGGCGCACGGTCCTCGGCATCTCCCTGACCGTCGCGGTCCTCACCGAGATCGTCAACATCCTGCTCCAGGGCTTCTTCCTCAACGACATCACAGGCACCGACAGCCTCGGCGACCCGGACGCCAGCCTCGAAGAAGCCACCCGCGCCATGGGCGAGGCACTGCTCAGCACCGCCGTCCTCTCCCTGGTGACCCTCATCGGCACCGTCGCGGTGACCGCCCTGCTCACCGCCGTCACCAGCCGCGCGGTCCTGGGCCGGCCCGTCACCGCCAAGGAGGCGTGGCGCGACGCCCGCCCGCAGACGCTGAAGCTCCTGGGTCTGCTGCTGCTCCTGCCGCTCATCGCCGTCGGCATCCTCACCGTGGGCGTCCTGCCCGGCGCGCTCGTCGGCCTGGCCGGCGCCCCCGAGGCCGCCGCGGCCCTGGTCTTCCTCGGCCTCGCCGGGTCGTTCGTCCTCGCGCTGTGGCTGATGATCCGCTTCTCGCTGGCCTCTCCCACCCTGATGCTGGAGAAGCAGGGCATCAAGAAGGCGCTGAGCCGCTCGGTCAGGCTCGTCCGCGGATCCTGGTGGCGGGTCTTCGGCATCCAGCTGCTGGCCGTGATCATCGCGAACGTCGTCGCCATGGTCATCGCCATACCGTTCGCCGTGCTCGCCCTCGCCGTCAGCGGCGACGGCATCAGCGGCTTCCTCACCGGTGACGCCGAGGTCGGCTGGACCTTCCTCGTCGTCAGCGGGATCGGCTCGGTGATCGGCTCGATGATCACCTACCCCATCGCGGCCGGCGTGACCGTGCTCCTCTACATCGACCAGCGCATCCGCCGCGAGGCCCTCGACCTCGACCTGGCCCGCGCAGCAGGCGTCCAGGACCACGGCACCACCGCCGGGGGCTGATGCGGTGAACCTCACGGGGGGAGTTCTCGCAGCGGTACCGGTCCTGGCGCACGCCGGCGACAGCGAACCGCCTCTGACCCTCCCGCGCGACCCCGCGCGGGAGGCCGCCCGGCGCGAGCTGGCCAAGCGCATGTACCACGAGAACGAACCCAGCCTGCTGGAACGCGCCTTCAACGCCTTCTGGGACTGGCTCGGCAGCCTCTTCCAGGCCGCCGGCGGCCTCGCCCCCGGCGGGACCGTCGGCCTCCTCGTCATCGTGCTGGCCGTCCTCGCCGTGCTCGGCGCCCTGTGGTGGCGCCTGGGCACCCCGCGCCGCGGCCCCGTGTCCGCCGCCGCGCTGTTCGACGAGCGGCCGCGCACCGCCGCCGACCACCGCACCGCCGCCGAGACGCACGCCGCCCAGGGCCGCTTCGGCCAGGCCGTCCAGGAACGCATGCGGGCCATCGTCCGCTCCCTGGAGGAGCGCGCCCTGCTCGACGTCCGCCCCGGCCGCACCGCCGACGAGGCGGCCGCGGACGCGGGCCGCGTCCTTCCCGCCCACACCGACCGACTTCGCACGGCGGCCCGGGACTTCGACGACGTCACATACGGCGGCCGCACCGCGACCGAGGCGTCGTACCGCCGCATCGCCGCACTCGACCGCGACCTGGAACACACCAGACCGCGGCCGGCCGACAGCAGCACGACGAGCACGGCCCACAACACCCGCCAGGGAGCCGCCGGATGACACCCGAGGCCACGCTCCCCACCACCTCGGTCTCGCCCACCGCCCGCCAGCTGTGGACCCGCACGCGCGGGATCGCCCTGGCCGTCACGGTCCTCGTCGCCGGAGCCGTCGTCCTCGCGCTCGTCCGCTCCGACACCCGGCACGGCGCCCTCGACCCGCGCTCCGCCGACCCCCAGGGCAGCCGGGCCGTCGCCGAGCTCCTCGCCGACCGGGGCGTCGGCACCCGCACGGTCACCACCCTCGACGAGGCACGGGCCGCCGTCGCACCCGGCACGACCCTGCTGGTCGCCCACCCCGACCTGCTGACGAGCCGTCAACAGGCTCTGCTGCACGCCACGACCGCCGGGTCCGGCGGCCGCACCGTCCTCCTCGCCCCCGACACCGCCTCCGTCGACGGCCTCGCCCCCGGAGTCACCGCCGACCCCGTCATCAGCTTCGACACCACGCTCGACCCCGACTGCGCACTCCCCGCGGCCCGCCGCGCCGGCAGCGCCGACACCGGGGGCATCCGCTACTCCACCTCCCGGCCCGGCACCGACGCGTGCTACCCGAGCGACGGCCTGCCCACCCTGCTGCGGATCCCCGACACCTCCGGGGACGGCGACACCGTCGTCCTCGGCGCCACCGACATCGTGGTCAACGAACACCTCGACGAGCAGGGCAACGCCTCGCTCGCCCTCCAACTCCTCGGCTCCCGGCCCCATCTGGTCTGGTACCTCCCCTCGCTGTCCGACAGCACCACCACCGGCGACGACGAACGCGGCTTCTTCGACCTGATCCCCCCGGGCTGGCTCTGGGGCACCCTGCAGCTCTTCATCGCCGCGGCCCTCGCCGCCCTGTGGCGGGCACGCCGGCTCGGCCCCCTCGTGCCCGAACAACTCCCCGTGGCGATCCGCGCCTCCGAAACCGTCGAAGGCCGTGCCCGCCTCTACCGCACCGTGAACGCCCGCGACCGCGCGGCCGCCGCTCTTCGCTCCACCACCCGCACCCGCCTCGCCCCCCTCGTCGGCGTCCCGGTCTCCCAGGCACACACGCCCGAGACCCTGCTCCCCGCCCTGTCCGCCCACCTCCACCAGGACGGACAGCCCCTGCACGCCCTCCTCTTCGGACCGCCGCCCGGCGACGACGCAAGCCTGATCGCACTCACCGACCAACTCGACGTTCTCGAAAGAGAGGTACGCCGTCCATGATGGACCCGACCACTGACAACGCCGGGCAGACCGGGCATACGGGCAACCCCCGGGCCGCCCTGGAGGCCCTGCGCGCCGAGATCGCCAAGGCCGTGGTCGGCCAGGACCCCGCCGTCACCGGTCTCGTCGTCGCCCTGCTCTGCCGCGGACACGTGCTCCTCGAAGGAGTCCCCGGCGTCGCCAAGACGCTGCTCGTCCGCGCGCTCGCCTCCGCCCTCGAACTCGACACCAAGCGCGTCCAGTTCACCCCCGACCTCATGCCGAGCGACGTCACCGGCTCCCTCGTCTACGACGCCCGCACCGCCGAGTTCTCCTTCCAGCCCGGCCCCGTCTTCACCAACCTCCTCCTCGCCGACGAGATCAACCGCACGCCCCCGAAGACCCAGTCCTCCCTCCTGGAGGCCATGGAGGAACGCCAGGTCACCGTCGACGGCACCCCGCGCCCGCTCCCCGACCCGTTCCTGGTCGCCGCGACGCAGAACCCCGTCGAGTACGAGGGCACCTACCCCCTCCCGGAAGCCCAACTTGACCGCTTCCTGCTCAAACTGACGATCCCTCTGCCCTCCCGGCAGGACGAGATCGCCGTTCTCACCCGCCACGCCTCCGGCTTCAACCCGCGCGATCTGCGCGCCGCCGGCGTACGCCCCGTCGCGAACGGCGCCGACCTGGAAGCCGCCCGGGCCGCGGTCGCCAAGACGGCCGTCTCCCCCGAGATCGCCGCCTATGTGGTCGACATCTGCCGCGCCACCCGCGAGTCGCCCTCCCTCACCCTGGGCGTCTCCCCCCGTGGCGCCACCGCCCTCCTGGCCACCTCCCGCGCCTGGGCCTGGCTGACCGGCCGCGACTACGTCATCCCCGACGACGTCAAGGCACTCGCCCTGCCCACGCTGCGCCACCGCGTCCAGCTGCGCCCCGAGGCCGAGATGGAGGGCGTGACCGCCGACTCGGTGATCACCGCGATCCTGTCCCACGTCCCCGTCCCCCGCTGATGGCACTCACCGGACGCACCGCCCTCCTGGCGGCTCTCGGCTCCCTGCCGGTCGGCATCCTGGAGCCCGGCTGGACGGGCATCCTCGCCGTGAACGCCCCCCTGGCACTGGCCTGCGCCTGCGACTTCGCCCTGGCCGCGCCCGTACGCCGGCTGGTCCTCACCCGCTCCGGCGACACCTCGGTCCGGCTGGGCGACACCGCCGACGTCACCCTCACGGTCACCAACCCGTCCTCCCGGCCGCTGCGTGCCCGCCTCCGTGACGCCTGGCCCCCCAGCAGCTGGCAGCCCGGCACCGAGACGGAGGCGTCCCGGCACCGTCTGACGGTCCCCGCCGGCGAACGCCGCCGCGTCACCACCCGGCTACGGCCCACCCGCCGGGGCGACCGCCGGGCCGACCGCGTCACCGTCCGCTCCTACGGCCCGCTCGGTCTCCTCACGCGCCAGGGCACCCATGTCGTTCCCTGGACCGTACGTGTCCTGCCGCCGTTCACCAGCCGCAAGCATCTGCCCTCGAAGCTGGCCCGTCTGCGCGAACTCGACGGCCGTACCAGCGTTCTCCAGCGCGGCGAGGGCACCGAGTTCGACTCCCTGCGCGAGTACGTCCCCGGCGACGACACCCGCTCCATCGACTGGCGGGCCACCGCCCGCCGGACCACGGTCGCCGTACGCACCTGGCGCCCCGAGCGCGACCGTCACATCCTGCTGGTCCTGGACACCGGCCGTACCTCCGCGGGTCGCGTCGGCGACGCCCCGCGCCTCGACGCCTCCATGGACGCCGCCCTGCTCCTGGCCGCTCTCGCCTCCCGCGCCGGCGACCGTGTCGATCTCCTCGCCTACGACCGCCGCGTACGTGCCCTCGTCCAGGGCCGCACCGCGACCAACCTTCTCCCGTCCCTGGTCGGCGCCATGGCCACGCTGGAGCCCGAGCTGCTGGAGACCGATGCCCGCGGCCTCACCGCGACCGCCCTGCGCTCGGCCCCGCGCCGTTCTCTGATCGTCCTGCTGACCACCCTCGACGCGGCCCCGATCGAGGAGGGCCTGCTGCCGGTCCTCCCTCAGCTCACCAAGCGCCACACCGTTCTGCTGGCGTCGGTGGCCGATCCGCACATCGCCCGCATGGCCGAGGCCAGAGGAGGTACCGAGGCGGTCTACGAGGCCGCGGCGGCGGCCCAGGCCCAGGAGGAACGGAACCGCACCACGGAACAGCTCGGCCGTCACGGTGTCACCGTCGTCGACGCCACCCCCGACGCACTCGCCCCGGCACTGGCGGACGCCTACCTGGCACTCAAATCAGCCGGCCGTCTGTAGATGAGACGGGCTCTCCTTCGGGAGAGCCCGCACTAAAAAGGTCCCGAAACGCAGAAAACCCCCGTACCGGTTTACGGTACGGGGGTTTCCTTCAATATTTGTTCGGCGGCGTCCTACTCTCCCACAGGGTCCCCCCTGCAGTACCATCGGCGCTGTAAGGCTTAGCTTCCGGGTTCGGAATGTAACCGGGCGTTTCCCCTACGCTATGACCACCGAAACACTATGAAACAGACAACCAGCCGGAGCTGTCGTTCGTGGTTTCAGAACCAACACAGTGGACGCGAGCAACTGAGGACAAGCCCTCGGCCTATTAGTACCGGTCAACTCCACACGTTACCGTGCTTCCATATCCGGCCTATCAAC
>NZ_JBIVOX010000003.1:0-110875 GCF_044754345.1 Streptomyces sp. NPDC093094
ACGCCCGGTTACATTCCGAACCCGGAAGCTAAGCCTTACAGCGCCGATGGTACTGCAGGGGGGACCCTGTGGGAGAGTAGGACGCCGCCGAACAATTCTTATGCAGCTCTGGCCCTCAGGTGATTCACCTGAGGGCCAGAGCTTTTTTGCGTTGAGGTAGGGTCAGGGGGCATCGTTGGCACGTTTACCGCAGGAGGCCCCCGGGTGGAGGTCCAGGAGACCCGAGTCCAGACGGACAGGGTGCTCACCATCCCGAACATCCTCAGCATGGCGCGTCTGCTCGGCGTACCCCTCTTCCTGTGGCTGATTCTCAGGCCCGAGTTCGGCGGGCCGCAGAGCGACGGCTGGGCGCTTCTCGTACTGGCCCTGAGCGGGGTCACCGACTATCTGGACGGCAAGCTCGCCCGCCGGTGGAACCAGATCAGCAGTCTTGGCCGGCTCCTGGACCCCGCTGCCGACCGGCTCTACATTCTCTCGACCCTGGTCGGACTCACCTGGCGCGAGATTCTGCCGCTCTGGCTGACCGCGGTACTGCTGGCGCGAGAACTGGTCCTCCTGGTGATGGTGGGTATCCTCCGGCGCCACGGGTACCCGCCGCCGCAGGTGAACTTCCTCGGGAAGGCAGCTACATTCAACTTGATGTACGCCTTCCCCCTCCTCCTGCTCAGTGACGGGAGCGGTTGGATCTCGTCACTCGCCGCTGTTTTCGGATGGGCGTTCGCAGGATGGGGTACAACCCTCTACTGGTGGGCAGGAGTGCTCTATGTAGTGCAGGTCCGCCGTCTCGTTCGTGCGGACTCCATGGCCGATTGAGTTCGCGGATTGCCGCGGACGTGACCGAGCGATCGCCCGCAACGAAATGTGCGGGACGATTCGGGCGGGTGAAGTCGGCTAGACCGTCGTCTCTTCGAGGAGGACGCTTCCGACATGAAGGCCGTCGTGATGGCCGGTGGCGAGGGCACACGCCTTCGCCCCATGACCTCAAGCATGCCCAAGCCGCTCCTGCCAGTGGCCAATCGGCCGATCATGGAGCATGTCCTGCGGCTGCTCAAAAGGCATGGGCTCACCGAGACCGTCGTCACTGTCCAGTTCCTGGCGTCGCTGGTGAAGAACTACTTCGGTGACGGTGAAGAGCTCGGGATGGAGCTCACCTATGCCAACGAGGAGAAGCCACTCGGTACCGCCGGAAGCGTCAAGAACGCCGAAGAGGCGCTGAAGGACGACGCTTTCCTCGTCATCTCCGGTGACGCGCTCACCGACTTCGACCTCACCGAGTTGATCAACTTCCACAAGGAGAAGGGCGCGCTCGTCACGGTCTGCCTGACACGTGTGCCCAATCCGCTGGAATTCGGCATCACCATCGTCGACGAAGAAGGAAAGGTCGAGCGCTTCCTCGAGAAGCCGACCTGGGGGCAGGTTTTCTCCGACACGGTGAACACCGGCATCTATGTCATGGAGCCGGAGGTATTCAACTATGTCGAGGCCGATGTCCCGGTGGACTGGTCCGGTGACGTCTTCCCTCAGCTGATGAAGGAAGGCAAGCCGGTCTACGGCTTCGTGGCCGAGGGCTACTGGGAGGACGTCGGCACCCACGAGAGCTACGTCAAGGCGCAGGCCGACGTTCTGGAGCGCAAGGTCGACGTCGAGATCGACGGCTTCGAGATCTCGCCGGGAGTGTGGGTGGCGGAGGGCGCCGAGGTGCACCCCGACGCCGTGCTGCGCGGGCCGCTCTACATCGGTGACTACGCCAAGGTCGAGGCCGGCGCCGAGATCCGCGAGCACACCGTCGTGGGATCGAACGTGGTCGTCAAGAGCGGCGCCTTCCTGCACAAGGCCGTGGTGCACGACAACGTGTACGTCGGACAGCACAGCAATCTGCGCGGATGTGTCGTCGGCAAGAACACCGACATCATGCGGGCCGCCCGGATCGAGGACGGCGGGGTCATCGGTGACGAATGCCTGATCGGTGAAGAATCGATCGTGCAGGGCAATGTGCGGGTCTACCCGTTCAAGACGATCGAGGCCGGTGCCTTCGTCAACACGTCGGTGATCTGGGAGTCCAGGGGGCAGGCGCATCTCTTCGGCGCCCGTGGTGTCTCCGGGATCCTGAACGTGGAGATCACTCCTGAGCTGGCCGTGCGGCTCGCGGGCGCGTACGCGACGACTCTGAAGAAGGGCTCCACCGTCACCACGGCCCGTGACCACTCCCGTGGCGCACGCGCACTGAAGCGGGCTGTCATCTCCGCGCTGCAGGCCAGCGCCATCGACGTACGGGACCTGGAGAACGTACCGCTGCCCGTGGCACGGCAGCAGACGGCCAGGGGCAGCGCCGGCGGAATCATGATCCGGACGACGCCCGGGGTGCCGGACTCGGTGGACATCATCTTCCTCGACAGCCAGGGCGCCGACCTGTCGCAGGGCAGCCAGCGGAAGCTGGACCGGGTGTTCGCGCGGCAGGAGTACCGGAGGGCCTTCCCCGGAGAGATCGGGGACCTGCACTTCCCGGCGAGCGTCTTCGACTCGTACACAGGTTCGCTGCTGCGGAACGTCGACACCACCGGTATCGCCGAGTCGGGGCTGAAGGTCGTCGTCGACGCGTCGAACGGAAGCGCCGGTCTGGTGCTGCCCAGCCTGCTGGGCAAGCTCGGGGTGGACTCGCTGACGATCAATCCCGGTCTCGACGAGTCCAGGCCGACCGAGACGGCCGAGGCGCGACGGTCGGGGCTGGTGCGGCTCGGCGAGATCGTGGCGTCCGCGCGGGCCGCGTTCGGCGTGCGGTTCGACCCGGTCGGTGAGCGGCTGTCGCTCGTCGACGAGAAGGGGCGCATCGTCGAGGACGACCGGGCGCTACTGGTGATGCTCGACCTGGTGGCCGCCGAGCGGCGCAGCGGGCGGGTGGCCCTGCCGGTGACGACGACACGGATCGCCGAGCAGGTGGCGGCGTACCACGGGACGCAGGTGGAGTGGACGACGACGTCGCCGGACGACCTCACGCGGGTCGGGCGGGACGAGACGACCATCTTCGGAGGCGACGGCAAGGGCGGCTTCATCGTCCCCGAGTTCAGCAGCGTGTTCGACGGTACGGCGGCGTTCGTGCGGCTGATCGGGCTGGTGGCGCGGACCCAGCTCACGCTGAGCCAGATCGACGCGCGCATTCCGCGCGCGCACGTCCTCAAGCGCGATCTGGCGACCCCGTGGGCGGTCAAGGGCCTGGTGATGCGGAGGGTCGTCGAGGCGGCCGGAGACCGCTCCGTGGACACCACGGACGGCGTGCGGGTGGTGGAGACGGACGGACGCTGGGTGATGGTCCTTCCCGATCCCGCGGAGGCCGTCACCCATCTGTGGGCGGAGGGTCCCGACGACGCCTCCGCGCAGGCTCTGCTCGACGAGTGGTCGGCTGTCGTGGACAGCGCCGGGCGGTAGAAAGGGCAGCACACGCGCGTGCCGGACAAGTGCCCCCAAGGGGGCCTGTCCGGCACGTCGGTGGGGCCATTCGGAGGTACCGGCCGCGACGTGCGACGATGTGCGGCATGTCGCAGCAGCCCCCCGTTCGGAGCAGTCCCGGCGTTCCGCGCCCGGACGCGTCCATGTCGCTGCTCACCAATGTCATGGACCACAGCCTCGACGACGGCTACGCGGAGGCCGCGGCGCGCAGGGAGGCCGCGGGCGAGGGCGGACTGCCCAGGACGCTCAGGGCGAAGCTCGGCCTGGCGGCCGGCCTGGTGCTCGCGGCGCTCGTGGTCACGGTCGGAGCGGCGCAGGCCAGGGTCGCGGCTCCCGTGGTGGCCAAGGAGCGCGAGGAGCTGATCGACCGCATCGGGCGCGAGACGGACGCCGCGGACGAGCTGGAGGAGTCCGTGGAGTCGCTGCGGGACGACGTCGGGGCGCGGCAGCGGGCGGCGCTCAAGGACAGCGGCGGCAGCGGCCAGGCGGAGCTGGTGGGGCTGCTCTCGGGCGCCGTGGAGGTCCACGGTCCCGGGGTGAAGCTGGTCGTCGACGACGCCGAGGGCACTTCCGACGGCGGGGACGGTGACCCGCGCGGGTCGTCCGGGTTCTCCGACACGGGGCGGGTGCGCGACCGTGATCTCCAGCGTGTGGTGAACGGGCTGTGGGAGTCGGGTGCCGAGGCCGTGTCCATCAACGGGCAGCGGCTGACGGCGCTGTCCGCGATCAGGGCCGCGGGTGACGCGATACTGGTCGACAACAGACCGCTGGTGCCTCCGTACACGGTGCTGGCGGTGGGGGACGGCAAGAAGCTGAGCACCCGGTTCCAGGACAGCGCGGACGGGCTGTATCTGCATGTCCTCCAGGAGAACTACGGGATCCGGACCGCCCTCTCCGTCGAGGACGACCTGCGGCTGCCCGCTGCGCCGAGCCTGATCGTACGTACAGCACAGCCGAGAACCGAGACAGCACAGCCGCAAGCTGAGAAGGGCACATCGTGATCGCCGTACTGGGCCTCGTCGTGGGAGTCGTGGCCGGCCTGTTGGTCCGGCCTGAGGTTCCGGCGGTGGTCGAGCCTTACCTGCCCATCGCCGTCGTGGCGGCGCTGGACGCCGTGTTCGGTGGTCTGCGGGCCATGCTCGACGGGATCTTCGACGACAAGGTGTTCGTGGTGTCGTTCCTGTCGAACGTGGTCGTCGCCGCGTTGATCGTGTTCCTCGGGGACAAGCTGGGCGTGGGCGCCCAGCTGTCCACGGGTGTGGTGGTCGTGCTCGGCATCCGGATCTTCTCCAACGCCGCCGCGATCCGGCGGCACGTGTTCCGGGCGTGAGGCCGATGAGCAACCAGGACGAGGCGCCCGAGAACCGCCTGCGCAAGGAGCTTCCCGAGGAGGTGCCCGCGGCGGCCGCTCCGGCGGAGCCGCCGGCCGAGGAGCCGGCGGAGGCCGCGCTCACGGGCCGCCAGCGGCTGGGCAAGGGTTTGTGGCCGCCGCGTGTCACACGGGCCCAACTCATCGTCGCTGTGCTGTTGTTCGGTCTGGGCTTCGGTCTGGCCGTGCAGGTGGCGTCCAACAGCGACGACGACACCGCCCTGCGCGGCGCGCGTCAGGAAGATCTTGTTCGCATCCTCGATGAACTGGATGACCGTACTCAGCGTCTTGAGGACGAGAAGCAGGGTCTGGAGAAGCAGCGGGACGAGCTGGAGAACAGCTCCGACCAGGCGGAGGAGGCCCGGCGGCAGACGATCGAGAAGGAGAGGCAACTCGGCATCCTGGCGGGCACGGTGGCCGCGCAGGGGCCCGGGATCACGATGACGATCGACGACACCAAGGGGACGGTCGAGGCGGACATGCTGCTGGACGCGGTCCAGGAGCTGCGCGCCGCCGGCGCCGAGGCGATCCAGGTCAACGATGTGCGTGTGGTCGCGGGAACCTATCTGACGGATTCCGACGACGGCGTGAGCGTCGACGGGAACAAGATCAACGCACCTTATCGTTTCAAGGTCATCGGCAAGCCCCAGGATCTCGAACCGGCCCTCAACATCCCAGGAGGTGTGGTGCAGACGCTGGAGAAGGAGCAGGCCACGGTCACCGTGGAGCGCTCCGACAAGATCGTCGTGGACGCCTTGCGGACGGTGAAGCGGCCTGACTACGCTCGGTCGTCCTCGCAGTGAACCGGGGGTGCATGGGGGCCGTCCGTCGAGGGCATGAGGTTGCGGGGGGTCGGCGCACCGAATGGGTGGTGCGTGGTGGAAACTGTCTGGTGGCGACGGACGTTGTGAGGATGTCCGGGTCTGCCATGGAGTGCAGTCAGGGTTCGTCCTGCCCCACGGGCGGGTCTATTTCGGTCAAGGGGAATCGCCCGTGAAGTTGTTTGCGAAGTTGTTCGGCAAGAGCGCGCGAGAGGGCAGCGACAGCAGTGCCACTGCTCGTCATCGCGCACAGCCCGATGCGGAGAGCCGCCCGCTGTTCCGCGACCAGGTCGCTGGTCCGGGCGCGTCGTCGGTTGACCCTGCCCAGGCCGGAGGCATAGGTTTCGGGCAACCGTCGACCTCAAGTACGGGTGGAGGGTTCCCTCACGACCCGTACGCGTCCAACGCCCCGGCGGGGCAGCCGCGGCAGGAGGATCCGTCCATGTCGGCCCTGGTGTGTACGAGGTGCGGTCACCGCAACGCGGAGAACAGCCGCTTCTGCTCGAACTGCGGTGCTCCGCTGCGGCCGGGCGTCACCCCGGAGCGTCCGTCGGAGACGACGTCCACGATCTCCATCAGTGGTCTGGAGGCGTACGACGCCGAGGTGACCGGCCAGACGGCCGTTCCCGCGCTGTCGCCCGAGGCGCAGGCCGCCGTGGACGCGCTGCCGCTGGGTTCGGCGCTGCTGGTCGTGCGCCGGGGTCCGAACTCGGGCAGCCGCTTCCTGCTGGACGGCGACCTGACCACGGCCGGGCGGCACCCGCAGAGCGACATCTTCCTGGACGACGTCACGGTCTCGCGCCGCCATGTGGAGTTCCGGCGCGCGGGGGACGGCACGTTCACCGTCGCCGACGTGGGCAGCCTGAACGGCACGTACGTCAACCGTGAGCGGATCGACCAGGTCGCTCTGTCCAACGGTGACGAGGTGCAGATCGGAAAGTACCGGCTCGTTTTCTACGCGAGCCGGCAGGGCATCTGACCCGCCCCGGACCTGAGTCCGGGGGAACCCCCAGGGAAGGTCCATGCTTCAAACACCGAGCGGCGGTGCCGGGAGCGGCACCGCCGCCGCGGACAGTGGACTGATGAGTATCGGCACGGTGCTGAACGTGCTGCGCGAGGAGTTCCCCGAAGTCACCATCTCCAAGATCCGTTTCCTGGAGTCGGAAGGGCTCATCGACCCGCAGCGCACCCCTTCGGGGTACCGCAAGTTCAGCGCGGGCGATGTCGAGCGCCTCGGTCATGTGCTGCGGATGCAACGGGACCACTATCTGCCGCTGAAGGTGATCCGCGAGTACCTCGACGCCGTCGAGCGCGGTGAGGACGTGCGGCTTCCTGCGCTCGGCCGGCAGCGTGACGGCGAGGGCCTTCCGGAGGCGGTCGAGGCGCCCGCGGCGGCCCGGATCGGGCGGGCCGAGCTGATCGCCGCGGCCGGGATCGAGGAGTCCGAGCTGGCGGAGTGGGAGTCGTACGGGCTGATCACGCCGCTGCCGGACGGGGTGTACGACGCCGAGACGGTGACGGTGGCGTCCCTGGTGACGGAGCTGGGCCGGTTCGGGATCGAGCCGCGTCATCTGCGGATGATGAAGGCGGCGGCCGACCGGGAGGCCGGGCTGGTGGACCAGGTCGTGGCCCCGCTCAGACGGCACCGGAACCCGCAGACCCGCGCCCACGCCGAGGCCCGCGCCAAGGAGCTCGCGGGGCTCACCCTGAAGCTGCACGCGGCGCTGATCCGGACCGCGCTCGGGGTCCGTCTGCCGTGACCGGGGACGCCTCCGCGGCGGCCGGATCGGGCTCGCGCGTCCGGCCCGACTACCCAAACGTCCCGGGCACGGCCTAGGGTTGCTGTGTGAACGAGCTCGATGTCGTAGGTGTCCGGGTCGAAATGCCCTCCAACCAACCGATCGTGCTCCTGCGCGAAGTGGGAGGCGACCGCTACCTCCCCATCTGGATCGGGCCGGGGGAGGCGACGGCGATCGCCTTCGCCCAGCAGGGCATGGCCCCCGCACGGCCGCTGACCCATGACCTGTTCAAGGACGTGCTGGAGGCCGTCGGCCAGGAGCTCACCGAGGTGCGCATCACGGACCTGCGTGAGGGCGTGTTCTACGCGGAGCTGGTGTTCGCCAGCGGCGTCGAGGTGAGCGCCCGCCCGTCCGATGCCATAGCGCTGGCCCTGCGCACCGGCACGCCGATCTACGGCAGTGACGGGGTGCTCGACGACGCGGGCATCGCGATCCCGGACGAGCAGGAGGACGAGGTGGAGAAGTTCCGCGAGTTCCTCGACCAGATCTCGCCCGAGGACTTCGGCACCAGCAATCAGTGAGACGCGGCGGGCCGGCCGGGCGGAGAGGTTCCGCCGGGCCGGCCGTACGCTGTCGGATCGGCTCGGACCTCGGCACATGCCACCGGCGATCGAGTGCGTCCTGCGGCCCCTTCCGGGCGCATTCGGCTAGCCTTTCCCCGCGGTTGGGTACGGGAAACCACTCCTGGGGTGATTATCACTCGGCGTGCCGAGTGTGGCGATCGTTGACGCACCCTTGGTGACTGCCTACCGTCGAGAGGGCAGGTCAAGGACGGAGGTCGGCGTGAGAAGCAGCGGCGACGGTACGGCTGGGGGTGCTCCCGGACGCGGTCCGGGGGAGGGCGGTCCGTACCCGCTTCATGGCAGCGCGTCCGATCGTGCTCCCCAGCGGCCCGTGGCGGTGCCCAGCGGCGCGGGGGCGGCGCCGGTGGCGCCCGAGCAGATCGGTTACCGGGGGCCGACGGCCTGTGCGGCCGCAGGGATCACCTACCGGCAGCTGGACTACTGGGCGCGCACCGGACTGGTCGAGCCCAGCGTGCGGCCCGCGTACGGGTCCGGGACCCAGCGCCTGTACAGCTTCCGGGACGTCGTCGTCCTGAAGATCGTCAAGCGGTTCCTGGACACGGGTGTGTCCCTGCAGAACATCCGCACCACGGTCCAGCATCTGCGCGAGCGCGGTTTCCGCGACCTGGAGCGCATGACGCTGATGAGCGACGGCGCCACCGTCTACGAGTGCACGTCGCCCGACGAGGTGCACGCGCTGCTCCAGGGCGGTCAGGGTGTCTTCGGCATCGCCGTCGGTGTGGTGTGGCGGGACGTGGAGAACGCGCTGTCGCAGCTGCACGGTGAGCGCATCGACACCGGCGAGACGCTCGTCGGGCACAACCCGGCGGACGAACTGGCCAGGCGGCGCAACAAGGCCGTGTAGCGCCGTGCCCGGCGCCGCGCCGCGGCGGCGGGGCATTGTCAGTGGCATGGTGCAGCATCGGAGACGTGAGAACCGCGCCCACGATCATGCATCTCGACATGGACGCCTTCTTCGCCTCGGTGGAGCAGGCATCCAAGCCGAGCCTGCGCGGGAAGGCCGTCGTCGTGGGCGGGCTCGGGCCGCGCGGGGTGGTGGCGACCTGCTCCTACGAGGCCCGGGTGTTCGGGGTGCACTCCGCGATGCCGATGGGACAGGCGCGGCGGCTCGCGCCGAACGCCGCGTATCTGGTGCCGCGCTTCCAGCTGTACCGGACGATCAGCGAGCAGGTGATGGGGTTGCTGCGGGCCCTGTCGCCGCTGGTGGAGCCGCTGAGCCTGGACGAGGCGTTCGTGGACCTGGAGGCCGCCGGGGCGGCCTGGGACGCGGAGTCGGCCCGGCTGGCCGGGGCCGGGCTGCGGACGGCGATACAGGACGTCACCGGACTGACCGGGTCGGTGGGGCTGGCCGCCTCCAAGATGCTGGCGAAGATCGCCTCGGAGCAGGCCAAGCCCGACGGCCTCGTGCTGATCGAGCCGGGGACCGAGCGGGCGATGCTCGGGCCGATGTCCGTGCGGACCCTGCCGGGGGTGGGACCGGCCACGGGGGACCATCTGAGACGGGCGGGCGTCCACACCGTCGGGGAACTGGCCGAGGCGGGGGAGGACGAACTGGTCCGGCTGCTCGGGAAGGCGCACGGGCACGCCCTGTACGCCATGGCGCTGGCCCGGGACGAGCGGCCGGTGGTGGCGGAGCGGGAGACGAAGTCGGTGTCCGTCGAGGACACGTACGACGTGGACATCCACGACCGGGTGCGGGTCGGCCTGGAGGTGCAGCGGCTGGCCGACCGGTGCGTGGGGCGGCTGCGGGGGGCCGGGCTGTCCGGGCGGACGATCGTGCTGAAGGTGCGCCGCTACGACTTCTCGACGCTGACCCGGTCCGAGACGCTGCGCGGGCCCACGGACGATCCGGCGGTCGTGCGGGAGGCCGCGCTGCGGCTGCTGGAGGCCGTGGACACCACGGGCGGGGTGCGGCTCCTCGGTGTCGGGGTGAGCGGACTGGCCGACTTCACGCAGGAGGACCTGTTCGCGCAGGCCGCGGGCGAGCAGGAGCAGCCCGCGCAGGAGGAGCGTGTCGAGGAAGGGGTGCGGGAGCCGGCCGAGCCGGAGGAGCGGAGATGGTCACCCGGGCACGATGTCCGGCACGACGAGTACGGGCACGGCTGGGTGCAGGGCAGCGGCCTCGGCAGGGTGACGGTCAGGTTCGAGACGCCCGGGTCGGAGCCGGGCCGGGTGCGGACGTTCCGGGTCCAGGACCCTCACCTCCGCCCGGCGGAGCCGCTGCCCTTGGTGGCGGGGGCGGAAGGGGCCGGGGAGGGTGTCGCCGGGGCTGCCGGGGCTGCCGGGGCTGCCGGGGCTGCCGGGGCTGCCGGGGCTGCCGGGACGCCGGACCGGGTTTCGTGAGGGAGCCGTCGGGCCCCGCTGCGGCCCGGCCTCGGGGCGCGCCGCAGCGGGGCCGGGCGCGCTGCGGGTCCGCGCGAGCCGCGGCGCCCCGTGCGGAGCGCGGCACGCTCCACCGGGGCCTCGCCCTGCCGAGGCCCCGTACCGCCGGGGGCGCGTGTTACCGGGGTCCGCCCTTCTGAGGCTCGTCCTGGCCGGCCACCTGCCCGAAGTCGCGGTCGGGGAACGACGGCGGTGGGGCCACGTCCAGGCCGTAGTGGTGGTACAGCTGGAGTTCCTGTTCGGGGGAGAGATGGCGGCCCACGCCGAAGTCGGGGGCGTCCTTGATGAGGGTCCGGTCGAAGGGGACGTGGAGCGTGCCCTCGATCAGCTCGCTGGGCTCCAGGGGGACGAAGGCGTCTCTGGAGAACAGGCCGGTGCGTATGGCCGCCCATTCCGGCACGCCGGTCGCGTCGTCGAGGTACACCTCGTCGATCGTGCCGATCTTGGTGCCGTTGCGGTCGAACGCCTTGCGGCCGATCAGGTTGCGCGGATCGATGTCGGTCTGCACGAGCCCCTCCACTTGGTCGCAACTCATCCGTAAGCACTACGAAAGAGCACAATGGTGAGCATGGCCACTCGAAGGCCCGTCCGAGAACCTCGCTGGTAGGCTTGCAGGCGGCTGCTGACCCCGTGCGGGAGAGTCCTCCGGACATCACCGGAGGCGCCGAAGGAGCAAATCCTCCCCGGAATCTCTCAGGCCCCTGTACCGCACGGACGAGGTCACTCTGGAAAGCAGAGCGGGTGTCGACGGTGTCCGCTCTCACCGACGGTGAAAGCCGGATGTGCCTTCGGGCTGTCCGGTGAAACTCTCAGGTTGAGATGACAGAGGGGGAGGCCGTCGGGGCACCCGCGCCGTGGTGCCCCTCGAAGGTCGCGTCAGACCAGGAGGCCTCCGCAATGACCGCCCAGCGCATTCCGCTCTCCGAGCTCGAACAGGGCATCCCCTTCGAGCAGCGTCACATCGGGCCCGACCAGGAGGCGCGGGCCAAGATGCTCGCGCAGGTCGGCTACGGCTCGCTCGACGAGCTCACCGCCGCCGCGGTGCCGGACGTCATCAAGAACGCCGACGCCCTGGACCTGCCGGGTGCGCGCACCGAGGCCGAGGTCCTCGCCGAGCTGCGCTCGCTGGCCGACCGCAACCAGGTCCTCGGCTCCATGATCGGGCTCGGTTACCACGGCACCTTCACGCCGCCCGTCATCCTGCGCAACGTGATGGAGAACCCGGCCTGGTACACGGCGTACACGCCCTACCAGCCCGAGATCTCCCAGGGACGTCTGGAAGCCCTGCTGAACTTCCAGACCGTCGTCGCCGAGCTCACCGGGCTGCCGACCTCCGGCGCGTCGCTGCTCGACGAGGGCACCGCCGCCGCGGAGGCCATGGCGCTGTCGCGGCGTATGGGCAAGAACAAGAAGGGCCTGTTCCTCGTCGACGCGGACGCGCTGCCGCAGACCGTCGCCGTGATCGAGACCCGTGCCGAGCCGACCGGTGTCGAGGTCGTCGTCGCCGACCTCAGCGAGGGCATCCCGGCCGACATCGCCGCGCGTGAGATCAACGGCGTACTGATCCAGTACCCGGGCGCCTCCGGTGCCGTACGGGACATCAAGGCGCTCGTCGACCAGGCCCACGAGCTCGGCGCGCTCGTGACCGTCGCCGCCGACCTGCTCGCTCTGACGCTGCTGAGGTCGCCGGGCGAGCTGGGCGCGGACATCGCGGTCGGCACGACGCAGCGCTTCGGTGTGCCGATGGGCTTCGGCGGTCCCCACGCCGGCTACATGGCCGTCCAGGACAAGTTCGCGCGCAGCCTGCCGGGCCGCCTCGTGGGCGTGTCCGTCGACGCCGACGGCCACAAGGCGTACCGCCTGGCGCTCCAGACGCGTGAGCAGCACATCCGCCGGGAGAAGGCCACCAGCAACATCTGCACCGCCCAGGTGCTGCTCGCCGTGATGGCCGGTATGTACGCCGTCTACCACGGGCCCGACGGGCTGCGGACCATCGCCCGGCGCACCCACCGCTACGCCGCCGTCCTGGCTGCGGGTCTGGCCGCCGACGGTGTCGAGCTGGTCCACGGCTCCTTCTTCGACACGGTGACCGCGCGTGTCGAGGGCCGGGCCGCCGAGGTCGTGGCCGCCGCACGCGCGAACGGTGTCAACCTGCACCTCGTCGACGCCGACCACGTGTCCGCCGCCTGCGACGAGACCACCACCCGGGAGCAGCTGAAGGCCGTCTGGTCCGCGTTCGGCGTGGACGGCGACGTCGAGGCGCTCGACGCGACGGCCGGGGACACGCTGCCGGACGCGCTGCTGCGCACCGACGACTACCTCACCCACCCCGTCTTCCACCAGCACCGCTCCGAGACGGCGATGCTGCGTTACCTGCGCCGGCTGTCGGACCGCGACTACGCGCTCGACCGCGGCATGATCCCGCTGGGCTCCTGCACCATGAAGCTCAACGCGACCACCGAGATGGAGCCGGTTACCTGGCCCGAGTTCGGCCAGCTGCACCCGTTCGCGCCCGAGGAGCAGGTGGAGGGCTACCTCACGCTCATCCGTGAGCTGGAGGACCGTCTCGCCGAGGTCACCGGCTACGACAAGGTCAGCCTTCAGCCCAACGCCGGTTCGCAGGGCGAGCTGGCCGGTCTGCTCGCCGTGCGCGGGTACCACCGCGCCAACGGCGACGAGCAGCGCACGGTGTGCCTGATCCCGTCCTCCGCGCACGGCACCAACGCCGCCAGCGCGGTGATGGCGGGCATGAAGGTCGTCGTCGTGAAGACCGCCGAGGACGGCGAGATCGACGTCGAGGACCTGCGGGCGAAGATCGAGCAGCACCGTGACGAGCTGTCGGTGCTGATGATCACCTACCCGTCGACGCACGGTGTGTTCGAGGAGCACGTCGCCGACATCTGCGCCCAGGTGCACGACGCCGGCGGCCAGGTGTACGTCGACGGCGCCAACCTCAACGCGCTCGTGGGCCTGGCCAAGCCGGGTCACTTCGGCGGCGACGTCTCGCACCTGAACCTGCACAAGACGTTCTGCATCCCGCACGGCGGCGGTGGCCCCGGTGTCGGCCCGGTCGCGGTCCGTGAGCACCTCGCGCCGTACCTGCCGAACCACCCGCTCCAGCCGTCCGCCGGCCCGGAGACGGGTGTCGGCCCGATCTCCGCCGCGCCGTGGGGCTCCGCGGGCATCCTGCCGATCTCGTGGGCGTACGTCCGGCTGATGGGCGGCGAGGGCCTCAAGCGGGCCACCCAGGTGGCCGTGCTCTCCGCCAACTACATCGCCAAGCGCCTCGAACCGCACTACCCGGTCCTCTACAACGGTCCGGGCGGTCTGGTGGCGCACGAGTGCATCATCGACCTGCGTCCGCTGACCAAGGCGACCGGTGTGACCGTGGACGACGTCGCCAAGCGGCTCATCGACTACGGCTTCCACGCGCCGACGATGTCCTTCCCGGTGGCCGGCACGCTGATGATCGAGCCGACCGAGTCCGAGGACCTGGGCGAGCTGGACCGTTTCTGCGAGGCGATGATCGCCATCCGCGCGGAGATCGAGAAGGTCGGTGCGGGCGAGTGGCCGGCCGAGGACAACCCGCTGCGGGGCGCTCCGCACACCGCCGCAGCGCTCGGCGGGGAGTGGAACCACGCGTACTCGCGCGAGGAGGCCGTCTTCCCGGCCGGCGTGTCCCCCGCCGGCAAGTACTGGCCGCCGGTGCGCCGGATCGACCAGGCATTCGGCGACCGCAACCTGGTGTGCTCCTGCCCGCCGCTGGACGCGTACGAGGACTGAGAGCCGTCCTGACGGTCTGACGGTCCCGGTTCGTGACGAGGCCCCCACCCCGCCCGGGGTGGGGGCCTCGGCCCGTCGGGAGGGCGGGCGCCCTGCGTGTCTGTGGGGCGAGTGCCCTGCGTGTCCGGAGGGGATACGCGCGGTGACCGGGGGCGGACATGCTTCGGGGCCGGTTCGCGGCGGGTTCGCAGCGAGCCGGCCCCTTCGTGCGTCGGGCGTCGCGCGCCCGGTCCGTGCCGGGCGGTGCGGGCGTCCGGTGGTGTCAGGCGGCCGTCACGACCCTGCTGGCGTCCAGCGGGCGGTGCGGGGCGATGACCTGGCCGTCCGGCAGGAGCTCACCGGTGTCCTCGAAGGCGACGACGCCGTTGCACAGCAGGCTCCATCCCTGCTCGGGGTGGGCCGCCACGAGTCGGGCGGATTCCCGGTCGGCGGAGTCGGCTGAAGGACACGATGGCTGGTGCTGGCACATGGGTGGGATCTTTCGCTCTGTCGTGGTGGGTGTGATCGCTGTGGTGCCTGTCTCGCGGCGTGAAGCCTCGTTCATGGCCGCCCCCCGTTGTGATAAGTCGGTCGAACCAAGTGTTGCCCCACGGGCGTCGATCCGCAGGGATTTCACAGCACCGCTTCTCACAGGTTCAGGACGCGCTCACCCACGCGGACGGTTCACCTCAACTGGACTGTCCTTTCGGGTGGTTCGTGGTGGCCACAAATGCCTAGTCCGGACGGGTGGGCATGGCCGACGGGCTCGTAGGAGCGGCAAATCGCTCGTACGAGTGGGCAAGCCGCCGCCCGTGGACGACGGACGGCCCCGCGGCACGGACGGGTGCGGCGGGGCCGTTCGGTGCGGGTGGCTCAGGCGGGTGAGCCGAGGAGCGGCACGGCCGGGGTGACCCTGCGGGTGAGCACCGGGAGCAACTCGGCGACGGGGTGGGGGCGGTGGGAGGCGATCCCGGGCGGGGCCGGGGCCAGGGGGACGAGCAGGTCCGCGGGCTTGAAGCCGCCCGCCGATCCGTCGGCGGCGCAGTCGGCGTGCAGCCACAGGGTCAGCATGTACAGGCCGGGCACGGACAGCAGGCGCGGCTGGTACGCCTGCGGCAGTGTCTCGGCATGGCGCAGGGCGCGTTCGGTCGAGGCGATGTACGGGCCTTCGAAGAAGTGTGCGAACGCCCAGCCGTCGGGCGTGAGCCGGGTCTCGGCGGCGGCCAGCGCGCGGTCGCCGCTGACGATCGTGAAGCGCCAGCCGGCGAGCCGGGTGGCGGGCGTGCCCTCGGCGGCGATCCCGTCCAGGACATGCACGGGCAGGGGCATTTCGGGTGCCACGGGTCCCTGGGCGGTGCGCAGGGACGGGGTCGGAGCCTCGCGGACCGCGGTGGGGGAACCGAGTGCCGTGAGAACCGTGCGCAGGGCGGGCGCGGGAGCCGGGGGGACATGCAGCGGCATGGTGGGTCGCCTCTCATTCGACGACAGGCAGGGTGGCGCGATGGCGGGGGCGGACGGCGCTGTCTGCTCACGAGGTCAGAGAGGCGGAGGCCGGGGTCCGTGACGAAAGGGTGGGCGGTTTCGCCTGATGTCGGCTCGACGGCAGGCCGTTCGACCGCGGGCGCCAACCTTCTCTGCCTTGCTCGCGGAGTTTATACGACAAGTGTTTGGTATGTGTTTCGTCTAGCTGTTACCGGGAAGTTCGGCAAGGAGCAATTCGGCCGTGGACGGGGTTGCCGGTATGCGGGGATGATACCGGCGGCGGATGCGTCACAGGGCTTTGACCTCGGGCTCCGTGTGCGGCGCGGTCGGCCAGTTCTCGTCGGCGTTTTTCACGAGTCGCGAGTGGACGAAAATCCGGGGAGCGCCGTGTGCCCGTGGAATGTGCCATCGGCCGCACTGCGACACGTGTTACCAGAGTAGCGGCGGGAGAGCGGCCGTGTGGGCGTTATGGATCGCTCGGGCTGGGCATCATCCTCCCTGACCCAGGACCCAGGCGGCCGGTTCCGCGGCCCGCCCATCCGAGGAGGGACGCTTCGATGGGGGAGAAGGTCGTGGCAGGTGCGCTGGACCTGTCCGATCGGCAGCGCTACCGCGACAAGCTCCGGCGATGCCTGAGGGGGCTGGAGCGGCTCCTGGAGGAGAAGCGGTTCGATCGGCCGAAGAACCTCGTGGGTCTGGAGATCGAATTGAATCTCGCCGGGTCCGACGGCATGCCGAGAATGTTGAATGCGCAAGTCCTGGAGCGGATCGCGAGCCGTGATTTCCAGACGGAACTCGCCACGTTCAACCTTGAGGTGAACATTGCGCCGCACCGGCTCGGCGGCCGGGTATTCGATCGGCTGGCCGAGGAGTTGCGCACCGGTCTGGCATATGCACACAGGAAAGCGGCGGAACTCGACGCCGGAATCGTGATGATCGGCATTCTGCCCACCCTCGACCGTGACGACCTCGTGTCGTCGAACCTCTCCGCGTCGGACCGCTACACCTTGCTCAACGACCAGATAGTCGCCGCCCGCGGTGAGGACTTCGAGCTCGACATCGACGGGGTGGAGCGTCTGACCTGCACCTCCAGGTCGATCGTGCCCGAAGCGGCCTGTACGTCCGTGCAGTTGCACCTCCAGGTGACACCGGCCCGGTTCTCCGACGTGTGGAACGCCGCCCAGGTGGCCTGCGCGGCGCAGATAGCCGTCGGCGCCAACTCGCCCTTCCTGTTCGGCCGGGAGCTGTGGCGCGAGTCGCGCCCGCCGCTGTTCCTGCAGTCCACCGACACACGGCCGCCGGAGCTCCAGGCGCAGGGCGTGCGGCCGCGCACCTGGTTCGGCGAGCGCTGGGTGAACTCGGCGTACGAGCTGTTCGAGGAGAACCTGCGCTTCTTCCCGGCGCTGCTGCCGATCTGCGACGACGAGGACCCGCTGGAGGTGCTCGACGCCGGCGGCGTCCCGAGCCTCGCGGAACTGGTGCTGCACAACGGCACGGTCTACCGCTGGAACCGGCCGGTCTACGGCATCGCCGACGGCGTCCCGCACCTGCGGGTGGAGAACCGGGTACTGCCCGCGGGGCCGACCGTCACCGACGTCGTCGCCAACGCCGCCTTCTACTACGGGCTGGTGCGGTCGCTGGCCGAGGAGTCCCGGCCGGTGTGGACCCGGATGCCGTTCGCGACGGCGGAGGCCAACTTCGACGCCGCCTGCCGGCTCGGCATCGACGCCCGCTTCCGCTGGCCGCGGCGGGGCCGCTACGGCGGGATCGGGGAGGTCGACGCCGTCACCCTCGTCCGCGAGGAACTGCTGCCGCTGGCCGAGGCCGGGCTGGACGCGTGGGGGGTGGAGCCCGCCGACCGCGACCGGTACCTGGGAGTGATCGACGAGCGCTGCCGCCGCCGCGTCAACGGCGCGTCCTGGCAGGCCGCGACGTTCCGCACGGCCCTGGAGGCGGGGCTGAGCCGGCCCGAGGCGCTGGCCGCGACGACGCGTCGCTACACCGAGCTGATGCATCGGGACGAGCCCGTCCACACCTGGCCCGTGGGCCTGCCGGAACCGGCACCGTCCGCGTGAGCGGACTCCCCTGACGTACCGGCCCGGGGTCCGATCCGGGTCCTCCTGTGGTGAGGAGCCTTCCTGCGCCGTGCGGGAGGGCTCCTGCCGTGTGCGGGCCCCGCGGCGTCTGCCGCCTTCCCGGCAGGTGATGATGGGGGGCGAGGTGCGGGCGAGCGGCGGGAGGCCGGGGTGCGGGCGGAAGCGGGATCGGCGGACGGACCGATGGCGGGGGAGGGACTGTCCCGGCGGATCCTCCGGGACGAGACGCTGCTCGTGCTGGCCCTCTCGCTCGGTGCGAGCGGTGTGTCGGCGCTGATCAGCTTCGCCGGGTCGGTCACCCGGCCCGGCGGCCTGAAGGACCAGGCGGCCACGCTCAACGCCTCGGCCGCGCCCGGCCGCCCCTGGCTGGACCTGGCCTGGCAGCTGTTCGGCATCGCCTCGGCCCTCGTGCCGGTCGCGCTCGTCGCGCACTTCCTGCTGCGTGAGGGGCGGAGCCTGCGCACCCTCGGCTTCGACCGCACCCGGCCCTGGCCCGACCTGGGCCGCGGCGCGGCGGTCGCGGCGGTGATCGGCAGCACCGGCATCGCCTTCTATCTCGCCGCGCGCGGCCTCGGCTTCAACCTCACCGTGGTGCCCGAGGCCCTGCCGGACGTGTGGTGGAAGTACCCGGTGCTGATCCTGTCGGCCGTGCAGAACGCCGTCGTCGAAGAGGTCATCGTGGTCGGCTATCTGCTGCGCAGGCTGCACCAGTTGGGCTGGTCGCCGGGCAGCGCGCTGATGGCCAGCTCCGTGCTGCGCGGCTCGTACCACCTCTACCAGGGCATCGGCGGCTTCATCGGCAACATGGTGATGGGCGTGGTGTTCGTCTGGCTGTACCGGCGCTGGGGCCGGGTCGGCCCGCTGGTCGTGGCGCACTCGCTGCTCGACATCGGGGCGTTCGTCGGATACGGGCTGCTGGCGGGCCGGGTGGACTGGCTGCCGACCGCGTAGGGCCGGGACGCGTGAGAAGGGGCGTACGAGACCGTCGTACGCCCCTTCTCGTGTGTCCCGGCGGGTTCGCGTGTCTCAGGCGAGCAGCTCGCCGTCGATCACCGTGACCGCGCGGCCGGTCAGCAGGGTGCGCTCGCCCTGGAGGCGGGTGCGGACCAGACCGGAGCGGGGCGATGCCTGCAGACCGGTCAGTTCGGTGCGGCCGAGGCGCTCGGACCAGAACGGGGCGAGGGCGGTGTGGGCGCTGCCGGTGACCGGGTCCTCGTCGATGCCGACGTTGGGGAAGAAACAGCGCGAGACGAAGTCGTGGCCGAGGGCGGGATCCCCGGTGGGGGCGGTGGCGATGATGCCGCGCGAGGAGTGGCGGGTCAGGGCCCGGTGGTCGGGGCGCAGACCGTGGACGGTCCTGGCGTCGGGCAGTTCGACGAGCAGGTCGCCGACGTTCGGCCCGGTGTCGTAGGCGCTCAGCGGCTGGGCGCCGAGGGCCTCGGCGATGCCGTCCGGGACGTCGACCCGGGTGAGCGGGGCGGTCGGGAAGTCCAGGGTGATCCAGCCGTCCTCGCCGGGCGTCGCGACGAGGACGCCGCTGCGGGTGGCGAACCGCACCGGGCCCTCGTGGGCGCCGGTGGTGTACAGCACATGCGCCGTGGCGAGGGTGGCGTGGCCGCACATCGCGACCTCGGTGACGGGAGTGAACCAGCGCAGCGCCCAGTCCGCGTCGCCGCCCTCGGGGAGGCGGTGGGCGAAGGCCGTCTCGGCGTGGTTCACCTCCGTCGCGATGTTCTGGAGCCGCTCGTCGGCCGGGAAGGTGTCCAGCAGCAGGACTCCGGCCGGGTTGCCCGTGAAGGGGCGGTCGGTGAAGGCGTCGACGATTCGAATCCGCATGATCGTGAACGTTAGACGGGCCGCGAAGCCGCAGGCCAATGCCAATCCGCAGGCACTGGACCGGGTGCCGGACGGAGGGAGCCGTGGACGGGGATTGTCGTACGAGCTATTCCGATATATCGTTGAAGCATCGCGACAGATCAACGATGGAGTGGAGTGAGTGCGATGCGTAGGCACGGATTCGAGCGTGGACATGGCCGGCGTGGCTTCGAGGGGCAGCGGGCGGCCTTCGGTCCGTTCGGGCCCGGCGGCCCCGGCGGGGGTCCTGGATTCGGTCCCGGCTTCGGTCCCGGTCCCTGGGGCGGCCGCGGGCGCGGAGGTCCGCGGGGGAGGGCGCGGCGCGGAGATGTCCGGGCCTCGATCCTCGCCCTGCTCAGGGACCGGCCGATGCACGGCTACGAGATGATCCAGGAGATCGCCGAGCGCAGCGGCGGGGCCTGGCGGCCCAGCCCGGGGTCGGTCTACCCGACCCTTCAGCTGCTGGAGGACGAGGGCCTGATCGTCAGTGAGAGCGAGGGCGGCAAGAAGCTGTTCTCCCTCACCGAGGCCGGCCGTGCCGCGGCCGAGGAAGGCCCCGACGCGCCCTGGGAGGAGGCCGGGCGCGGGGTCGACTGGGAGGCCCTCGGTGAGATCCGGCAGGCCGGGTTCGGTCTGATGGAGGCATTCGGGCAGGTCTGGAAGACCGGCAGCAAGGAACAGCGGGAGAAGGCGCTCGGAGTCGTCAACGAGGCCCGCAGGAAGCTGTACCTCATCCTCGCCGACGAGGACTGACCTCTCCTCGGCGCAGGGCGCCTTCCACGGAGCCCGGGGCGCCCCGCGGTCCGCCGCGGGGCGCCTTGCGCGCGTGCGCGGAACGTGCCCTCAGGCCACCAGGGCGCCCAGCTTGCGCAGCGACTCCTCCAGGGCCGCCGTCGCCGAGTCCCTGAGGCGGCCCGCCATGAGAGAGACCGCCGCGCCCGTGAACGCCCCGTCGATCCGCAGCGAGGTGGCCTCGCCCGCCGGGCTGAGGGTGTAGCGCGTGGCGAGGTCGACGGCCATCGGGCCCTTGCCGCGGACGGCCAGCAGACGGGCGGGTTCCAGTTCCTCGACCGTCCACTCGACCTCGGCGGGGAAGCCCATCAGCTTCATGTTCTCGGTGAACGTAGCGCCCACCGCCAGGGGCTCGGGCCCGCCCGCCGGGAAGCCGGTGTGCGTCACGTTCCACTCGCCGTGGGCGGACCAGTCGGTGAGCCGCGCCCACACCTTCTCCGCCGGTGCCTCGATCCGTGCCTGAGCGCTGACTTCGGCCATGCGACCACCTCTTCGTGCTCCGTGTCGGGCTGCGGTGCCGCGGAACGTAGCCCCGAGGACGCGAACCTTCAATACTGACGAGCCGCCAGATGCGCCGCGAGGGCCGGACCCGGTCCGCCTCGGCCGGTCCCGGCGGAGACGAGGGGTGCATGCCTGACGGCCGTCCGCGGGTGAGGCAAGTCGGCGCGCGCCTCTTTCGGGGGTGCGGCCTGATCTCATCCCCGAGGAGGAGATCGGGCCGCCCGTCTCCACTCCCCGTGGGACGCGGGAATGCTCCCAGCCGGGGATGACCTCGGCGGTACGGGCTGATGGGGTGGAGACTGTGCGACCCCGTATTCCCCGGCAGTCGACCGGTGACCAGGTCGGCCCCCGCGCCGACGCCGATGCCGGGCTGAGCGCCGAGCTCGCGGCGGTGCTGGCGGGTGCCCGCAGGAGAGCCGTGCGGGACGGGGACCGCCAGATCGACACCGCCCATGTGCTGCACTCGCTGCTGGAGTGCCCCGACGTCTGCGCCGCCTTCGAGGGCGAGGCGCAGGTCGCCCGGCTGCTCGGCTATCTGGTCCAGCGCAGCATCGGCTACGGACTGCGCTGGCAGAGCACCGTGGAGGACTCCGGCGCCGTCCCGGCGGTGAGCGGCGCCGAGGGCTACTCGCCGCTCGCCTCGGCCGCGTTGGAGCGCGCACGCGCGCGGGCCGCGCGGTTCGGCGACGAACGGGCCCGCGGCCTCGACCTGCTCGCCGCCGTCGTGGCCGATCCGCAGGCGCGTGCCGTCGAGGTGCTCACCCGGGCCGGGATCGACTCCGGCGAGCTGTTCCTGCGCGTCGAGAGCCGGCCGCGCGGATCCGGGCGGTACGCGGACAGCGGCAGCGGCGAGCCCGCCACCTGAGGCGGGCGGCGGCGTCCGTACGGCGAGACAGGTGTCATCCGGGGTGACGCTCATGTCGTCGCCTGTCATCATGTGCCGGTGCATACGACGAACAGCAGTGCGGGCGGTCGCGGGAAGGGCGTCGGGCTCGGTCTCGCGCTCGGCTCGGCGGTCGCCTTCGGCGGGTCCGGAGTCGCGGCCAAGCCGTTGATCGAGGCGGGCCTGGACCCGCTGCACGTGGTGTGGCTGAGGGTGGCCGGCGCGGCCCTGGTGATGCTGCCGCTCGCGGTGCGCCGTCGCGCGCTGCTGCGCCGCCGTCCCGCGCTGCTCGCCGGGTTCGGCCTGCTCGCGGTGGCCGGTGTGCAGGCGTGCTACTTCGCGGCCATCTCGCGCGTCCCGGTGGGTGTCGCGCTGCTCGTGGAGTATCTCGCCCCCGCGCTCGTCCTCGGCTGGGTGCGGTTCGTGCAGCGCCGGCCCGTGACCCGTGCGGCGGCCCTGGGCGTGGTGCTCGCGGTCGGCGGCCTCGCCTGTGTGGTCGAGGTGTGGGCCGGGCTGGGCTTCGACGCGCTCGGTCTGCTGCTGGCGCTGGGGGCCGCCTGCTGCCAGGTGGGCTACTTCGTCCTGTCCGACCAGGGCAGCGACTCCGGCGAGGACGCGCCGGACCCGCTCGGCGTCATCGCCTACGGGCTGCTGATCGGCGCGGCGGTCCTGACGGTCGTGGCCCGGCCGTGGGGCATGGACTGGTCCGTGCTGGGCGGTTCCGCCGACATGGACGGCACCGGCGTACCGGCCCTGGCGCTGCTGGCGTGGATCGTGCTGGTCGCCACGGTCGTCGCCTACGTCACCGGGGTGCTCGCGGTGCGCCGGCTGTCGCCGCAGGTCGCCGGGGTGGTCGCGTGTCTGGAGGCGGTCATCGCCACCGTGCTGGCATGGGTGCTGCTGGGCGAGCACCTGTCGGCCCCGCAGATCGCCGGCGGCGCGGTCGTCCTGGTGGGTGCGTTCATCGCCCAGTCCTCGGCCCCGGCGAAGGGGTCCGCCGAAGCGGTGGCGAGCGGTGAGCCGGAGCGTGAGCGGGACGGGCGGCGGGTGGCCTCGTAGGAGGCTTCAGGGGCCGTGGGGCCTCGTCCGGTTCCGGCCGGGCGGGCCCCACCCCCGTGCGGGCCCGCCCGGCCCGGTCATGCGGGGCGGCGGCGGAGCAGATGCTCGCGCGCGGCCGCGTCCCCGGGGCCGCCGCGTTCGGCGAGCCGGTCCGCGATACGGTCCTGGACCTCCGGCACCTTGCTCCCGGCGTACTTGAACTTCGCGCGCACCCCCGTCACCTCCAGGCGCAGCCCGCGGATGCCGGACAGCAGCCGGCCGTACGGTGCCTCGCCGGCCGCCGCGCGGGCCGAGCCGCCCTCGGGCTGGAAGTGCCCCATCTGCCGGTTCAGCAGCTCGGCCTTCTCCGCGGGATCGTCCACGACCTGTGCGCGGCAGCGCAGCTGGACGGCCGCGTAGAGGCTGGTCGGCGTGCCGTGCTCGGGCGGGGTGCCCGGGGCGGCCTGCCAGGGGCCGGGGACGTAGACGTAGTCGTCGACGACGCCCAGCACGACGTCCGGGTCCGCCTCCAGCGCGGCCCAGAGCGGGTTCGGGCGGGCCAGATGGGTCACGGCCTCTCCCCGCCCGGCGTCGTAGGCGAAGTGCAGCGGCTGGAGGTACGGAGGCTCGCCGGGCAGCCCGTTGACGACGAGCTGCCCGAAGTCGTGCACGGCCAGCCAGCTCTGCCACTCGGCGTCGTCGCGGGGCGCGTCCCAGGGGTGGATCAGCATCACAGCGCCTGGACGAGATAGGGCGGGAGGGCGGTGCCCTCGGCCAGCCGGGCGTCCGGGAGCGGGGTGTCGTAGCCCTTGCGCAGCGGGACGACCCCGGCCCAGTGGGGGAGGGCGTAGTCCTCCGGCTCCTCGTTCACGCCACCCGTGCGGATCTTGGCGGAGACCTCGTCCAGGTCCAGGCTGATGACCGCGGTGGCGGCGAGTTCCTTCTTGTTCGCGGGGCGGGAGTCGGCGGCCCGGCCCGGGACCACGTGGTCGACCAGCGCGTCGAGCGCGGCGCGCTTCTCCTCCGGGTCGGTCACGTCGTGGGCGACGCCGTGCACGACGACCGAGCGGTAGTTGATCGAGTGGTGGAAGGCGGAGCGCGCCAGCACCAGGCCGTCGACATGGGTCACGGTCAGGCACACCGGCAGCCCCGGGTCGGTCTTCCCGGTCATCCGCAGCGGGCGCGAGCCCGTCGAGCCGTGGACGTAGAGCCGCTCGCCAACCCGGCCGTACAGCGTGGGCAGGACCACCGGGGCGCCGTCGCGGACGAAGCCGAGGTGGCAGACGTAGCCCTCGTCGAGTATCGCGTGCACCACCTCCTTGTCGTAGGCGGCCCGTTCGGCGGACCGGGTGGGGACCGTGCGCTCGGTCGGCGTGTAGGCGGCGGGTGCCGTCGGCTGCGGGGTCCCCTGCATGGCGTTCTCCATTGCACTAGTGCATAATTTGGTTTGTGCTAGGAGAGTATCCGATCAAGGGGCGGCGTGCAGCCGAGATTTCCGCCAGCGTCGAGCAGGCGGTGGCCGCGGGCGAGCTGGAACCGGGGCATCTGCTGCCGCCCATGCGTGAGCTGGCCGACCGGCTCGGGGTGAACCCCAACACGGTCGCGGCCGCCTACCGCACCCTGCGCGAACGCGGTGTCATCGAGACGCACGGCCGCCGCGGCAGCAGGGTGCGGTCCAAGCCCGCCACCACCGGGCGCGAGCAGCTCCGGGTCGACGTGCCCGAGGGCGTGCGCGACGTCTCGGACGGCAACCCGGACCCGGCGCTGCTGCCGCCGCTGGCCCCCGCCTTCGCCGAGGCGGCGGCGCACGGCGACCGGGAGCCGGTCCTGTACGGCGACGAGGCCGTGGAACCGGAGCTGGCCCGCCTCGCCCGGGCCGGGCTGGACGCCGACGGGGTGCCGGACGGGCCGGTGGCCGTCACCTCGGGGGCGCTGGACGCCGTCGAGCGGGTGCTGGGGGCCCATCTGAGGGCCGGTGACGCCGTCGCGGTGGAGGACCCCGGCTGGGGCAGCCTCCTCGACCTCGTCCCGGCGCTCGGGCTGCGCACGCACCCCGTCGGCGTCGACGACGAGGGTCCGCTGCCCGACGACGTGGCCGCGGCCCTCGCGGCGGGGGCCCGCGCCCTGATCGTCACCTGCCGTGCGCAGAACCCGTCCGGCGCGGCGGTGTCGGCCTCGCGCGCGCGTGCCCTGCGGGCCGTGCTCCGCGAGCATCCGGACACCCTGCTGATCGAGGACGACCACGGCCACCGCTTCGCCGACCTGCCGCTGCATCCGCTGGCCGGCACGACCCTCAGCTGGGCCTTCGTGCGCTCGGAGGCCAAGGCCCTCGGCCCGGATCTGCGTCTCGCCGTGCTCACCGGCGACGCGCTCACGCTCGACCGGGTCCGCGGGCGGCAGCGGCTGGGGATCGGCTGGGTCAGCAGGATCGCCCAGCGTGTGGTGGTGCGGCTGGTGGCCGACGGAGCGGTCGACTCGGCGGCCGTGGCGGCACGGTACGGGCGGCGCAGGGGCGCGCTGATCGAGGCACTGGCCGAGCGCGGGATCGCCGCGCACGGGGCCAGCGGCATGAACGTGTGGATCCCGGTGCCGGACGAGACGGGCGCCGTCGCCCGGCTGCTGCACGCCGGCTGGGCCGTCGCACCCGGAGCGCGGTTCCGGATGAAGTCGCCGCCCGGGATCCGGATCACCGTCTCACGGCTGGCCGAGGACGACATCGGCCCACTCGCGGACGCGGTCGCCGCGGCGCTGGGGCGGGCGCCGACACGGCGGTACGTCTGACGGAGCCGCCCGGCGGACCGGAGCCGCCCGGCGGACCGGAGCCGCCCGGCTGGTGGGGTCGCCCGGCGGACCGGGCCCGTCCGGCTGGTGGGGTCGCCCGGCGGACCGGGCCCGTCCGGCTGGTGGGGTCGCGTTCGGCGGGTGGGGTCGCGTCCGGCGGCCGGGGCTGGTTCGGCGGCCGGGGCTGGTCCGGTGGACAGGTCTCGTCCGGGGGGCGAGGGCTGTCCGTTCGGCGGGCGGGGTCCGTCCGGTGAGCCGGGCTGCCCGTCCGACGGGCCGTGGCCGCCGGTTCGGCCGGCGGGGCTCACTCGCCGGACGGGCCCCGCTCGGTGGGCCGGGCCGCGTTCAGGAGGGCCGTGCGGGGGCCGGCCCGGGTTCAGGAGGGCACGCGCTCGACCCGGTCGCCCGTCCCGGTAGGTGTCTCGGTGCCGGTGCCGGCACCGGCGTCGGCACCGGTCCGGGCCTCCGTCTCGGTGCCGGGCGCGGCCGGTTCCGCCGGTTCCCGCCGCGTCCGCCGGCCGGGGCGGGCCTGGGTGAGGGCCGCGCCGGCCAGGACGACCGCCGCGCCGACGGGTGTCGACCAGGTCAGGGACTCACCGAGCAGCGCGACACCGGCGGCCGTGGCGATCACGGGGATGAAGTAGGTGACCATCTGCGCCGTCGTCGGGCCGACCTCCGCGACCAGGCCGTACTGGACGAGGACCGCCAGGCCCGTGCCGAGCGCGCCGAGCGCCGCGATCGCCAGCAGCGGACCCGGTGCGAAGCGCGTCGGCAGCGAGGTGAACAGCGGCGTGACGACGGCCAGTTGCAGGGTCGCGAGCAACAGCTGCGCGCCGGTCAGGGACAGATGCGAGTGCCCTGACCCGGCCAGGGTGCGACGGACGTAGATCCAGCCGACCGGGTAGCTCAGCGAGGCCAGCAGAGCCATGGCCGTGCCCCTGGCGTCCAGGCCGCTGAACCCCTGCCAGGCGCCGAGCACCGTCAGCACCCCGAGGAAGCCGATGCCCAGGCCGGCGACCCTCAGCCGGCTCGGCCGGTCCTCGGAGAGGGCGACCAGCGACAGGGCCATCCCCCACAGCGGCGAGGTGGCGTTGCAGATGCCCGCCAGGGTGGAGGGGATCGTCAGCTCCGAGTAGGCGAACAGCGAGAACGGCAGCGCGTTCAGCAGGAACGCCGCGACCGCCAGATGCACCCAGGTCCGCGGGGTGCGCGGCAGCCGCTCCCGCCTGACCGCCATCGCCGCCGCCAGGACCGCCGTACCGAAGACCAGACGCCCGAGCGTGACCTGGAAGGGCGCGTAGCCGTCGGTGCCCACCTTGATGAGCAGGAAGCTGAACCCCCAGATCAGCGAGAGCGCGGCGAAGCGGAGCCGCCAGTCGAGGCGGGGGCGGGCGGGTGCGGCGGCGGTTGTCATGCCGTCCACGATGCCGGGCATGATCTCGTAGCACAATCGAGATTTCGCGCACATTATCTCGTAGCATCACTTACATGTTGAACCTGGAGCGTCTGCGCACCCTCGACGCCCTCGCCCGGCACGGCTCGGTCAGCGGTGCCGCCGAGGGACTGCACATCACCACGTCGGCCGTCTCCCAGCAGATGGCCAAGCTGGAGCGGGAGGTCGGGCAGCAGCTGCTCGCCAAGCACGGGCGGGGTGTCCGGCTCACGGACGCGGGCCGGCTCCTGGCCGAGCACGCGGCCCGCATCCTGTCGCAGGTGCAGCTCGCCCAGTCCGATCTGGAGGCGCAGCGCGGACAGGTCGCCGGCGAGCTCAGGCTGTCGGCGTTCCCGACGGCCGCGCGCGGGCTGTTCCCCACCGCGCTCGCCGCGCTGCGCGCCGAGCACCCGGCACTGCGGATCCGCTCGTGCGAACTGGAGCCGGAGAACGGCATCCGTGCCGTGGTGCGCGGCGATCTGGACCTCGCCGTGGTGCTCGACTGGTACAACAAGCCGATGCCGCTGCCCGACGGGCTGGTCAAGGCGCCCCTGCTGGACGACCCGGCCGATGTTGCGATGCCCGCCGGGCACCGGCTCGCCGGCCGGGACGAGGTGGACCTCGGGGAGTTCGCGGACGACGAGTGGATCACCTGGGGCGAGGGCGAGTTCTGCCACGAGTGGCTGCTGTTCACCCTGCGGTCCCGGGGCGTGGAGCCGATCGTCGGTCACCGCGCGGGCGAGACGCACACCCAGCTCGGGCTCGTCGCCGCGGGCCTCGGGGTGTGCGTCGCCCCGTTGCTCGGCAGGCATCCGATGCCCGAGGGCGTCGTCACCGTGCCGCTGCGGCAGCGTGTGCGGCGGCACGTGTACGTCGTGTGGCGCGCGGACGCCGACCGGAGGCCGTCGATCCGGGCGGCGGTACGGGCGCTGCGGGCGGCGGGCGAGTCGGTCGGTTCGGCCGCGGCGACCTGCGGGACTACAGCGCCGCCAGCTTCCGGAAGTCCCACGACCTGACCGCCTCCGGCACCAGCCGGAGCCAGGCGTGCCGCCCGTCGTGCGGAAGCTCGTCCAGGGCGAAGTACTTGCGGGCGAACAGCCGTTCCACCGAGGCGAGTCCGGGGTGCGGCTCACCCGTGCGCGGCGCCTCGCCCACGAACTCGACCGAGCCGGTCAGCTCGACACCGCGCAGTTCGTCGTACTCGTGCCCGGCGTCGACCGTCACCGCCACGCGCGGGTCACGGCGCAGATCTGCCCAGCGCTTGCTGCGGGTGATCGAGTACAGCCACAGCGCGTCGCCGTCCCAGGCGAACCACAGGGGGCTGACGTGCGGGGCGCCGTCGGCGGAGACCGTGGCCACCCGGCAGGTGCGTTCGGCGGCGAGGAAGGCGTCCCTCTCCTCCGCTGTCATCATGATCTTCCGGCCGCGGCGCTGAACGACGGGCATGAGGGCCTCCGCAGGCGTGGTCGACGGAACGTGACAGGAGCATGGCCGGTCTTCCGTACGTACGCAACGGTCGCTACCCTCACCCCGCCCGGCCGCAGCCGACAGCACCGCCGACGAGGGGGAGCCATGCCGTCGTACGCCGAACTGCGCGAGATCCTGGACCCCGCCCGCACCGTGCTGCTGACCGTGGAGTGCCAGCGCGGTGTCGTCGGACCCGGCGCGGCCCTGCCCGAACTCGCCCGTGCGGCGCGGGAGTCGGGTGCCCTGGACAATGTGGCGAGGCTGGTCGCGGGAGCCCGTGCGAGCGGGGCACGGGTGATCCACGCCGTCGCCGTGCGGCGGCCCGACGGTGTGGGATCCGGCCGTAACGCGCGCTTGTTCCGCGCCGCCGAGCGGCTGCCCGTACGGCAGCTCATCGGCTCCGCCGCGGTCCGGATCGCCCCGCCGATCGAACCGGCCGAGGAGGATCTCGTCGTGACGCGGCTGCACGGACTGTCACCCGTGCACGGCACGGAGGTCGACGCCCTGCTGCGCAGCCTCGGCTGCCGCACCCTGGTCGTCGCGGGCGTCTCGGCCAATGTGGCCGTGCCCAACGCGGTGTTCGACGCGGTGAACCTCGGCTACACCGCGGTGGTGCCCACCGACGCGGTCGCCGGGGTGCCCGCCGAGTACACCGCCGCGATGATCCGTCACACGCTCGCCCTGGTGGCCACCCTCGTCACCACCGACGAGCTGCTGGGATGCCTGGAGCAACCGCGCTGACGGGCATGCAGGCATGCGCTCAGGCGGGCATGCGGTCAGACCAGGGTGATGTTGCCGCCCTCCACCGTGATCTTCTTGGCCGGCAGCGGCTTGGTCGCCGGGCCCTTCTTCACGCTGCCGTCCGTCGCCGAGAACTCGCTGAGGTGACAGGGGCAGTGGATGATGTCGTCCGCGATGTCCTTCACCGTGCAGCCCTGGTGGGTGCACGTGGAGGAGAACGCCTTGAACTCGCCCGCCGCGGGCTGGGTGACCACCACGCCCGCGTCGGCGAAGACCTTGCCGCCGCCCTCGGGGATGTCCGAGGTCTTGGCGAGCACGCTGCCCGTGCTCGTCGCCGACCCGCTGTCGCCGTCGTCCGATCCGCACGCGGTCAGGGCCACCACGGCCCCCGCGGCCCCGGCCGCCGCGATCACGGTGCGCCGGGCCGGGCCCGTCGCGGGACGAACCGATTCGCTGCTCATGACTGCCGTTCCCCTCACCTGTCGTCGCCTGGCTCCGTAAAGGGTTACGGTTCGTGCGGCACAGTCGTTCAGCCGCCACGCGCGCCGTCACCCGAACGTACCGCGCGGCCCGCCGGGGCGCGTCCGGGCGATCGTGAACGCCCCAGTAACCTGGGGCGATGCTGAAGGAAGTCACCGCGACCCGGTTCGTCACCCCGTTGCGCGAGGGCGGCTCGCTGCCGGGTCTGGTGGAGGCCGACGACCTCGGGACCTACGTCCTGAAGTTCACCGGCGCGAGCCAGGGCCGCAAGACCCTCGTGGCGGAGGTCGTCGCCGGCGAACTCGCCCGCAGGCTCGGCTTCCGGGTGCCGCGCCTGGTGACGGTCGGGCTGGATCCGGTCCTGGGGCTCGGGGAGCCCGAACAGCACGTCCAGGACCTGCTGAAGTCCAGCGGCGGCAGCAACCTGGGCATGGACTTCCTCTCCGGCGCCCTCGGCTTCGACCCGCTGGCCTTCGCCGTGGATCCCGGGGAGGCCGGACGGATCGTCTGGTTCGACGCGCTCGTGAACAACGTCGACCGCTCCTGGCGCAACCCCAACATGCTGATGCGGCGGGGCGAGCTCTGGCTCATCGACCACGGCGCGACCATGATCTGGCACCACAACTGGCCCGGCGCACACACCTCCGCCGCCCGCCCCTACGACGCCTCCGACCACGCCCTCGCCGTGTTCGGGCCGGACGTGGCCGCGGCCGCCGCGGAACTGGCACCGAGGGTCACTCCGGAACTGCTCGCCGAGGTGACCGCCGAGATCCCCGAGGCGTGGCTGGCGGACGAGCCCGGGTTCGACTCCGCCGACGCGCTGCGGCGGGCCTACGCCGAACCGCTCGTCGCCCGGGCGGCCGTCGTCCACGAACGCATCGAGGGGATCAAGTGAGCAGCAGCCGCATCAACGTCGCGGGCCACATGACCGAACGGCACATCACCCGGGCGGGACAGGGCGGCGACCGGGACGTGTACGAGTACGCCCTGCTGCGCGTCGTGCCGCGCGTCGAACGCGGTGAGTGCATCAACGCGGGCGTGCTGGTCTACTGCCGCGCCCGCGGGTACGTCGGCGCCCGCACCCACCTCGACGAGTCCCGGCTGCTCGCCCTGGACCCGAGGGCCGACACGGCCGGGATCCGGGCGGCGCTGCGTGCCGTGGAGGCCGTCTGCGGCGGCGGTGCCCCCGCGGGCCAGGCCGCGGGCGACGACCCGGGCCGCCGCTTCCGCTGGCTGGTCGCCCCCCGCTCCACGATCGTCCAGCCGGGCCCGGTCCACACCGGACTCACCACCGACCCCGGCGCCGAGACGGAACGCCTGCTGGACCTCCTGGTGAGGTGACGCGCCCCTTCCCGGCGGCCCGGGCGCGCGGTGGCGCCGCCTTCGGCCGGGGGGCCGGTGGCGGGGAATGGATCACATGGGCCCGTGGGACGTTGACACGGGGTGCCAGGGCTTCTAGCGTCACGTCAGCTGAAGGTACTAAGCGGTCGCTCACCGCACGTCACGTTCTCTCAAGGGCGAGGAGATCCAGCAATGTCCACCACTGAGCAGCGGGTCGCAGTAGTCACCGGTGCCGCGCGCGGCATCGGCGCCGCCACCGCCGTACGGCTCGCGGCCGAGGGTCACGCCGTCGCGGTGATCGACCTCGACGAGGCCGCCTGCAAGGACACCGTGGAGAAGATCACCGCGGCGGGCGGCAGGGCCGTCGCCATCGGCGCGGACGTCTCCGACGAGGCGCAGGTCGAGGCGGCGATCGCGCGGGTCGCCGACGAACTGGGCGCACCCACGATCCTCGTGAACAACGCGGGCGTCCTGCGCGACAACCTGCTGTTCAAGATGAGCGTCTCCGACTGGGACACCGTCATGAACGTGCACCTCAAGGGCTCGTTCCTGATGACCCGCGCCATCCAGAAGCACATGGTCGACGCCGGCTTCGGCCGTATCGTCAACCTCTCCTCGTCCTCCGCGCTCGGCAACCGCGGCCAGGCCAACTACTCCGCCGCCAAGGCCGGTCTGCAGGGCTTCACCAAGACCCTGGCCAAGGAGCTCGGCAAGTTCGGCATCACCGCCAACGCCGTCGCCCCCGGCTTCATCGCCACCGACATGACGGCGGCCACCGCCGAGCGCGTCGGCATGGGCTTCGAGGACTTCAAGGCCGCGGCCGCCACGATGATCCCCGTGGCGCGGGTCGGCGAGCCCGACGACATCGCCAACGCCGTCGCCTTCTTCACCGGCGAGGCGGCCGGATTCGTCTCCGGCCAGGTGCTGTACGTCGCCGGCGGACCGCTCGACTAGGGATCACGGACATGACTGGACTTCCCGAACTCTCCGGCAAGGTCGCCCTCGTCACGGGCGCCAGCCGCGGCATCGGCTACGGCGTCGCCGAGGCGCTCGTCGCCCGCGGCGACCGTGTGTGCATCACCGGCCGCAACGAGGACGCCCTGAAGGAGGCCGTCGACAAGCTCGGCGCCGACCGCGTCATCGGCGTCGCCGGCAAGGCCCACGACGAGGCCCATCAGGCCGTCGCGGTCGAGCGCACCATGGAGGCGTTCGGCCGCGTCGACTTCCTGGTCAACAACGCCGGGACGAACCCCGTGTTCGGCCCGATCGCCGACCTCGACCTCAACGTGGCGCGCAAGGTCTTCGAGACCAACGTGATCTCGGCGCTCGGCTTCGCCCAGCGCACCTGGCACGCCTGGCAGAAGGACAACGGCGGCGCGATCGTCAACATCGCCTCCGTCGCGGGCCTCTCGCCCTCGCCCTTCATCGGCGCCTACGGCGTGAGCAAGGCCGCGATGATCAACCTGACGATCCAGCTCGCGCACGAGTTCGCGCCCAAGGTGCGGGTCAACGCCATCGCCCCGGCCGTGGTGAAGACCAAGTTCGCCCAGGCCCTGTACGAGGGCCGGGAGGCGGAGGCCGCCGCGGCCTACCCGCTCGGCCGGCTCGGCGTGCCCTCGGACATCGGCGGCGCGGCCGCTTTCCTCACCTCCGGGCAGTCCGACTGGGTCACCGGACAGACGCTCGTGGTGGACGGCGGAATCTTCCTCAACGCCGGTGTCGCGTGAGCGGCTGACCCCCGCGCGGGCGCTCCCGGACCCGGGCGCCGTTTCCTCCGGACCTCCGTCGTGACGGATTTCCGGTTTACGGAAACGGCGCCCGTGTCGTTCTTCAGCAGCTCACAGGGCCATGACAACGTAGTCACCGCCGAAGTGATCAAGTTGCTCCCGAACGGACACTCCACCCGATGCGAACGCTGCGATAGGGTCTGCCGACCCTTGGTATGGCAGATCGAGGAGCGTGCGCGTGTTCAACCGGAACCGATACCTGCGGACAATCGCAGCGATCGCGTCCATATCCCTGGTGACCGGATGCAGCCTGTTCTCGGACGGCAGTGACGACAGCCAGGGACCGATCGTGGTGGGGACCACCAGTGCCCCCAGCACGTTGGATCCGGCCGCTTCGTGGGACGGCTCCTGGGAGCTGTTCCGAAACGTCTACCAGACCCTGCTCAGCTACCCCGACGGCGCGACCGTTCCCGAGCCCGACGCCGCCGAGAAATGCGCCTTCACGGACACCACGAACCGCACCTACCGCTGCAAGCTGCGCGACGGGCTGAAGTTCTCCAACGGACATTCCCTGGACGCCGCAGCCGTCAAACACTCCGTCGACCGGATCCTCAAGATCAAGGCGCCCTCCGGCCCCGCCGGACTGCTGGGCAGCCTGGACCGCGTGGAGACCCGCGGCGACCAGGAGGTCCTCTTCCAGCTGAAGACGGCCGACGCCACCTTCCCGTTCGTGCTGGCCACCCCGGCCCTGTCGATCGTCGACCCCGCGGACTACCCGGCGGACGAGCTGCGCGACAGCGAAGGCCGTGTGACGGGTTCCGGCCCGTACACGCTCCAGTCGTACTCCGAGAACGACAAGGCCGAACTCGTCCGCAACGACCGCTACAAGGGCAGCGCGGAACGCCGCAACGACGCGGTGACGATCCGCTACTTCCAGGACTCGTCCACCATGGTCAAGGCCCTGCGCGACCAGAGCATCGACGTCACCTACCGCGGTCTCGCCGCCGACGACATCGTCGACCTGCAGAGCAAGGACGCCGACGAGGACCTCCAGCTCCTCGAGGGAACCGGCACCGACATCAGCTACCTGGTGTTCAACCCCGCGGACAAGTGGGCGGGCAAGGAGGCGGTGCGCAAGGCCGTCGCCCAGATCATCAACCGGCCGGCGATCGCGCACAAGATCTACAAGGACACCGTGGACCCGCTGTACTCCATGGTCCCCACCGGTCTGACCGGCCACACGACCGGCTTCTTCGACGACTACGGCGACCCCGACGCCGGCAAGGCCCGCGAGCTCCTCACCAGGGGCGGCATCACCGAGAAGGTCCCGCTCACCTTCTGGTACGCCACCGACCGTTACGGCTCGGAGACCGCGGTGATGTTCAAGGAGCTCAAGCGGCAGCTGGAGGAGTCCGGCCTGTTCGAGATCACCCTCAAGAGCCGCCCCTGGAAGACCTACGTCGAGGGCTACCAGAAGGGCGAGTACCCGGTGTTCGGCCGTGGCTGGTTCCCCGACTTCCCGGACGCGGACAACTTCATCGCCCCCTTCGTCGGCAAGGACAACGCTCTCGGCACGCCCTACCCGGCGCCCGAGATCACCGGCGTGCTGCTGCCCCGCTCCCGCCGCGAGAGCGACCGCGGGCAGGTCGTGCGGGACTTCGAGCAGGCCCAGCAGATCCTCGTCAACGACGCCCGGCTGATCCCGCTGTGGCAGGGCAAGGCGTACGTCGCCGCCAGCGGGGAGATCTCCGGCGGGGCCCAGGCGCTGGACCCGTCGACGATCATGATGATGTGGGCGCTGCACCGCAAGACCAGCTGGTAGCCGGTTCAGGGGCCCGTTGTCAGTGGGCCCCTGTAGGTTCTGAGTGCTGGAACCGACCGCACACCGTAAGGAAGTTGACGTGACCGACACCGCCATGCTGCCCGAGTCCTGGCGCGGGGTCCTGGGCGACGAGCTGCAGCAGCCCTACTTCAAGGAGCTGACCGAGTTCGTCGAGGAGGAGCGGGCGAAGGGTCCCGTCTACCCGCCGCGCGAGGAGGTGTTCGCCGCGCTGGACGCGACGCCCTTCGACCAGGTGAAGGTTCTCGTCCTGGGCCAGGACCCGTACCACGGCGAGGGCCAGGGCCACGGCCTGTGCTTCTCGGTGCGGCCGGGGGTGAAGACCCCGCCGTCCCTGCGCAACATCTACAAGGAGATGCAGGAGGAGCTGGGCCTGCCCGTCCCGGACAACGGCTATCTGATGCCGTGGGCCCGCCAGGGCGTCCTGCTGCTCAACGCGGTGCTCACCGTCCGTGCCGGTGAGGCCAACTCCCACAAGAACAAGGGCTGGGAGAAGTTCACCGACGCGGTGATCTGCGCGGTGGCCGACCGGCCCGACCCGGCGGTCTTCGTGCTGTGGGGGAACTACGCGCAGAAGAAGCTCCCGCTGATCGACGAGAGCCGGCACGTCGTGGTGAAGGGCGCCCACCCCTCGCCGCTGTCGGCGAAGAAGTTCTTCGGCTCCCGTCCCTTCACCCAGATCGACGCGGCGGTGGCGGCCCAGGGCCACACCGCGATCGACTGGCGCATCCCGAACCTCGCCGGCTGATCCGGCGCCCGCCGGGCCGGTCCCTCGCTGGGCCGGCCCGGTGCCGTACGGTCCCGCCTGGCCGGGATCCGGGCCCGCTGCGGTTAGCGTTCGAAGCGTTCTGACCGGAGATGTGTCGGGGAGACTGCGGAGGACCCGGTGGCGGAGCGACAGGAGCAGGCGGCGCCGGACGCCGTGATGACACGGATCGGTCAGGTCGTGATGCTGCATCACGCGGGCGACCGGGAAGAGGCGCGCGGCCGTTTCCTCACCCTGTGGGCGGAGATCGGCGCGCACGGCGACCCGCTGCACCGCTGCACACTCGCCCACTACATGGCCGACACCCAGGACGACCCCGACGCCGAACTGGCCTGGGACCTGCGGGCGCTCACGGCCGCCGAGGAGCTCACGGACGACCGCCTCGCCTCCCACCAGGGAGCGCCCGCGGTCCGCGCGCTGTATCCCTCGCTGCATCTGAACCTCGCCGCGGACTATGTGAAACTCGGGCGGCCCGACGCGGCCCGTGTCCATCTCCGGCGGGCCCGGCACGCCTCCGAGGCCCTGGCCGACGACATGTACGGCGACGGGGTCCGCGCGGCCATCGGCCGGCTGGAGCTACGGCTGGACCGGGAGGGCGGGGACGGCACACCGGGGGAGGGCCGGCCACCGCGCCGACGGCCGTAGGGCTCGTGCGCGTCGGGTCCGGGTGTGCGCCGGGCCCCGCGGTCAGCGGCCGTAGGCCCGTTCGCAGGCCACCGTCTCCGGGCTGCCGGCCCGCCAGCCGCCGTACTTCCTGCCGAGGGCGCAGACGTCGGCGTTCCGGCGGACCGACTCCCTGAGGCCCTCCGGGATCCGCGGCGCGGGCGCCTGGTCGCGAGAGTGCCGCGGTTCGTCCGGGCGGGGCTGGACGTGCCCGCGGGGCCGCTCCGGGTGAGGGGCACGGGGCGGCGGCTCGGCGACGGCACCGCGCGGTGCGGACCGCTGCGCGCCGGGGCCGCTCGGCCCGGACGACGGCTGAGGCGCCGGGGTCCGGCCGCTGCCCGCCGCTTCCAGGGCCTCACGGGCCGGTGCCTGCACGACCTGCGGCCCCGCGCGGCCGTCCGCGTGCGGCACGGCCGGCTGGGACGGTGCCGCCGGGGGCCCGGCCGTGGGCGGGCGCTGGACCGTCACACAGCCCGTGAGGGCCGACACGGCCACGGTGACCAGGAGCGTTGCGGTGGTCGTCGTTCGATGCACCCGCGCAACTCTGCTGTGTCGGCCCCCGTTCCGGACGGCGGACAGGCGCAGGATGCCCCGCACGGGTGATCTCCCGCCCCGTACGGAGGGCGCGGCCGCCTCTCGGGTGACGTCAGAAGCCGGTGGCGCCGTCGAGGCGCTCGCGGAGCAGGTCGGCGTGCCCGTTGTGGCGGGCGTACTCCTCGATCATGTGGGTGTAGATCCAGCGCAGGCTGGGCGGCATGTCGCTGTGCCGGGTGCGTCCCTCGGCGAGGTCGTCGAGGCCGAACGCGGCGGCGTTGCGCCGGGCGGCCTCGATCTCGGCCCGCCAGACGGCGTGGGCGTGGGCCCAGGTGTCCGCCTCGGTGAGGTGGAACTCGCCGTCGGGGTCCTCCTCGCTGAACCAGATCGGCGCGGCGGACTCGTCGCGCAGGACCTTGCGGAACCAGATCCGTTCCACCTCCGCCATGTGCCGGACGAGCCCCAGCAGCGTCAGCCTGGAGGGCCGGACCGATGCCGTGCGCAGCTGTTCGTCGGTCAGACCCTCGCACTTGCGGGCGAGGGTCTGCCGGTGGAACTCCAGCCAGCCCTCCAGCATGTCCCGTTCGCCGGCGTTCCCGGAGGGCATGGTGCGCTCGATGGCCATGCCCCGATGATCGCCCACCGCGGTGAGTGCTTCCATGCCTTTTCACCGAAGGCCGTCTCCCGGGGCGGCCTCTCGCCGGGCTCCCCGGGGGCGGCCTCTCACCGAGGGTCTCAAGGGCGGCCTCTCACCGAGGGCCGTCCCGGCGGGAGCCGAGCAGGCCGTCGAGCAGTTCGCGCAGCCCGGTCCGCACCTCGTCCAGGTCCGGCACCTCGGCGTTGAAGGATCCCGCCACACAGGAGAACAGCAGCCCGTCCGCCCAGGCGACCAGCGACAGCACATGCCGCTCCGGCGCGGTCGAGCCCATCGCGACGACGAGGCCCCTGAGCTGTTCACGGAAGACCGCGCCGGTGGCGTCGAAGAAGGCGCGCAGTTCCGGGCGCCGGGTGGCCTCCAGGGCCAGTTCGTAGCGGGCCAGGGTCAGTACCGGCGCCGCCGCCACGGTCACCGACCCCGGGGACGACCACCGCCCCGCCCGCGTCTCCACACCCGACGGCGACCTGGAGGCCGGTCTGGTGGTGGCCGCCGACGGCATCCGCTCGGCCGCACGCGCCACGCTGTTCCCGGCGCACCCCGGCCCCGTCCACTTCGGCTTCACCACCTGGCGGCTCGTGATCCCCGTGCCCGGCGCGCAGTTCGCCTCGCACGAGACCTGGGGCCGCGGCCGCATCTGGGGCAGCCACCCGCTCAAGGACGGCAGGGTCTACGCCTACGGCGCCGCCCCGGCCCCGGCGGGGGAGCACGCGCCCGACGACGAACGGGCCGAACTGCTGCGCCGCTACGGCGACTGGCACGACCCGATCCCCGCGATCCTCGCCGCCGCCCGGCCCGAGGACGTCCTGCGCCACGACGTCCACCACATCGCCACGCCGCTGCCCGCCCACCACCACGGCCGGGTCGCCCTCGTCGGCGACGCCGCCCACGCCATGCCGCCGGCCCTCGGGCAGGGCGGCAACCAGGCCGTCGAGGACGCCGTCGTCCTGGCCCACCACGCCGACGACCTGCCCGCCTACAGCGCCGCCCGCCTCCCGCGCACGACGGAGATCGCCCGCCGGGCCGTCCGGGTCGCCCGCCTCAACATGACACCCAGCCGCACGCTGGGGGCCGTGCGCGACACGCTGATCGCGGGGCTGTCGGCCGCCGGGCCCGCGCTGTTCCTGCGGTCCTTCGACGGAATCGCCGACTGGCGCCTGCCGCAGGCCCCGTATGCTGCCGAGCAGACCACGGCAGACAAGCGCTGGAGGAGTACCTGTGAAGGTCGGCTGCATCGGACTCGGTGACATCGCGCAGAAGGCGTACCTGCCGGTGCTCGGAAGCCTGCCGGGGATCGAGCTGCACCTCCAGACCCGTACCCCGGCCACCCTCGACCGGGTCGGCGACAGCCTGCACCTGCCCGCGGGGCAGCGGCACGCGGATCTCGACGGCCTGCTCGCGCAGGGGCTCGACGCGGCGTTCGTGCACGCCCCGACCTCCGTGCACCCGCAGATCGTCACCCGGCTGCTGGAAGCGGGCGTACCGACCTACGTCGACAAGCCGCTGGCCTACGAACTCGCCGACTCCGAGCGGCTCGTGCGGCTCGCCGAGGAACGGGGCGTGTCACTGGCGGTCGGCTTCAACCGGCGCTGCGCGCCCGCGTACGCCCAGTGCGCGGACCATCCGCGTGAGCTGATCCTGATGCAGAAGAACCGCGTCGGGCTGCCCGAGGAGACGCGCTCGATGATCCTCGACGACTTCATCCACGTCGTCGACACCCTGCGCTTCCTCGTACCCGGCCCGGTCGACGACGTGACGGTCCGCGCCCGGGTCGAGGACGGGCTGCTCCACCACGTGGTGCTCCAGCTCGCCGGTGACGGCTTCACCGCGCTCGGCGTGATGAACCGGCTCAGCGGCTCGACCGAGGAGATCCTGGAGGTCTCCGGACAGGACAGCAAGCGGCAGGTGCTCAACCTCGCCGAGGTGATCGACCACAAGGGCCAGCCGACCGTGCGGCGGCGCGGGGACTGGGTGCCGGTGGCCCGTCAGCGCGGCATCGAGCAGGCCGTGCTGGGCTTCCTCGACGCCGTCCGCGCGGGCAAGGCGCTCAGCGCGCGGGACGCGCTGGCCACTCACGAGCTGTGCGAGCGGGTGGTACGAGCGGTTCAGGAGCGTTCCGGCGCGGTCTGAGCGCCCTTACGCACTCCGCCACGCACAGCGCCCCGAGCACGAGCAGGGCCGCGTGGACCGGCCAGTCGCCGAACCGGACGTAGGGCGTGGTGCCGTACGCCAGCGGCACCTCGTACACCCGCGTGGCGCTCGCCTCCGTGCCGAGCCACGAGCCGGCGCGGGCGCCGTCCGGGCCGTACACCGCGGAGACGCCGGTCAGGGTCGCGTGCACCATCGGCCGGCCGCTCTCGGCGGCGCGCAGCGCGGCCAGCGACGCATGCTGCTCCGGCGCCCAGCTGTGCTGGAACGTCGAGGTCGCCGACTGGGCGATCAGCACCTGTGCGCCGTCCCTCACCAGCCGGCGGCTCATGTCCGGGAACGCCGACTCGAAGCAGACCATCGGGCCGGTCCTGAGCCCGCCGACGTCCATCACCACCTGCTCGGTGCCGCGCCTGCGGTCCTCGCCCGCCGCCTTGCCCACGGAGGTGGCCCAGCCGAGCAGGGAGCGGGCGGGCACGTACTCGCCGAACGGCACCAGGCGCATCTTGTCGTACCGGTCGCCGGTGAGGCCGTCGGGACCGACCAGGACGGAACTCTTGTAGATCCCGGGCCGGTCCGAGCGCCGGGCGTCGACATTGACCAGGATGCCGGCGCCGGTCGCCCGGGACAGCGCCGAGAGCCGGCGGGCCAGATCGGGCCGGTCGCCCAGATCGAAGCCGACGCTGCTCTCGCCCCAGACGATCAGGTCCGGGTTCCTCCCGGCGAGCGTGCGGGTGAGCTGCTCCTCGCGGTCGAAGCGACGGTCCCCGCCGGCGTCGCCCCCGATCATCCCCGGCTGCACGACGGCGATCCTGACCCGGTCCGTCACCTTGGGACGGGGCGCCCACAGCCACGCCGCCGAGGTCGCGGCGGCCACGGCGAGCAGCGCGGCGAGCGCGGGCAGCCGGGCGGCCCGCACCACGATCAGGACCGCGACGGCGGTGTTCACGGCCACCAGCAGCAGGCTCAGCAGCCACACACCGCCGACCGACGCCAGCCGCAGCGCGGGCGCCACCTGCCACTGACTGGCGCCGAGCATGCCCCACGGCCCGCCCAGCCCCTGCCAGGACCGCACCAGCTCCACGGCCAGCCAGGCCGAGGGCAGGGCGAGCAGCGCGACGGCGACCCGGCGGGGCCGCGGCTCACCGGCCAGACAGCGCCGCACCAGCAGACCCCAGGGCGCCCACAGCGCGCCCAGCAGAGCAGCGATGACGAACGTGAACACATGAAGACTCGGCACCAGCCAGTGATGCACGGCCAGCATGAAGCCGAACCCGCCCCACCAGCCGTCGTACGCCGCTCTGCGCGCGGTCGGCGCCGAGCGCGCCAGCAGGATCCACGGCACCAGCGCGACGGGCGCGAACCACCACAGCGCCGGTGCCGGGAAGGCGAGCATGGGCAGGGCCCCGGCGAGTGCGGCGAGCGCCGAGCGCCGCCAGGGGGAGGTGAGCCAACGGCCGAACGTCCTCATACGGCGTCTCCCTACCCCGAGGGCCTCCAGTGTCACCCCGCCGACGATCTCGGTACAGGGGGCGCCGGGCAGCCGGGTGCCCGGCGCCGTGCGGAGAGCGGGCCGGTCGGCTCAGTTGATCACAGGAGTCCCGGGGCGGTCCGGCAGGCGCCGCCATTTCTCGCGCACGATCACCTCGCGCAGCCGCCAGCCGTCGTCCGTCCTGAGCAGGCCGAACGCGTACCGGCCGCCGCACACGAGGTCCGGCGGGGCCGAACCGTCCCCGAGCCGGCCCATGGGGTTGATGTAGTCGGCCTGGACCCGGGCGGTGTCGCCGGTGTCGCGTTCCAGGATCCCGAACCGCACCCGTCGGTTGACGATCAGGTGCTGGCGCATCGGGAACACCCGCAGGCTCTCCGCCAGCCATGCGGAGATCTCTCGCGCAGCTCCCTCGATGCCGCCGGCCGACCGGTAGTCGGCCCGTCCCTCCGGGGCGAACAGCGCCCGGTACGCCTCCCAGTCCCCGTCGTCCACGGCCACGGCGTAGTCGGTGATCAGCCCGTCCACGGCCAGCCGGTCCATCACGGTCGCGAGCTCCACGCGCTGCGTCATCGGCTCAGTGTCGGGCCGCAGGGACGAGGAGCCAAGGGGTGTGACGGGGGTTTGCCCCGGCACCCCGGGCCCGGTGGCCGCGGCCGCCTCAGGCGGCCGCCTCCATGACCTCGTCGCGTACGGCCTCGGCCCACGCGACCACCAACAGCTCGTACTCCGCGCGCTGTTGGGCGGACAGCGAGCCGCCCGCGCGCCGCCACAGCGCGCGGATCCGCTCGTTGACCTCCGCCGCGGAGCGCACGGAACCAGGGGCCTCGGATTCGGGGGACATGCGGGCAAGCCTAGGGGCAAGCACTGACAGAGCGCTACCGAACGGCTACGCGGACGGTATGGGATCGGCCACGTGCATGTGCCGGTACTGACCGTCTGCTCAGCGCGTCCGTGCGGTGGCGCGTGCCCGTGCCGGGCGGCCGTGGCGGGAAGGCGCCGTACCGCCGCGAGGTGTCCGGCCTGGTGATCGCGGGGACCGGGGGGATCGCCGCCGTGGCACCGGCCGGAACCGCACCGTACGGATGCCTCAGTGAAGGCGGCGCGACGCGCGGCGAGGATCGTGTTCAGGTCGAGTTCACCGGGTCGGCGGGCCATCCTGACGTGCGACGGCCGGGGCTCCCTGCGGCGTGATGCCGCGGGAGTCTCTGGGTGGCCCGGTCTCGGCCTCCACGCGAAAGGCCCCCGCGGAGCGAAGCTCGCGGGGGCCTTTCGCGTTCCCTCGGCCGGGAGGGGTGGGAGTCGACCGGGAGCCGATCACGGGAAGAGGCCGCGGACGACTGCTGGATTCCGCTGCCGCCCGCCAGGCGCCGACAGCGGCAGACAGCGGCCCGGCAACCCGGTCAGCCGGCGGATTCGGCGGCGTGCGGACTGAGCACACCTGTGATGACCAGGCCGATCAGCACCACACCCAGGATGATGCGGTACCAGACGAAGGGCATGAAGCTCTTGGTGGAGATGTACTTCATGAACCATGCGATCACGGCGTATCCCGTCGCGAAGGCGATGATCGTGGCGAAGATCGTCGGGCCCCAGGAGACGTGGCCGCCCTCCATCGCGTCCTTCAGCTCGAACGTGCCGGAGGCGAGCACCGCCGGGATCGCGAGCAGGAAGGAGTAGCGGGCCGCGGCCTCGCGCTGGTAGCCCATGAACAGGCCGCCGCTGATCGTGGCGCCGGAGCGGGAGACGCCCGGGATGAGGGCGCATGCCTGGCAGAGGCCGAAGATCAGGCCGTCGCGGACGCCGAGCTCCTGAAGGGTCTTGCGGCTCCGCGCGGCACGGTGCCGGCCGCCCTCCTCGTCGCGTGCCGCGAGCCGGTCGGCGACGCCGATGACGATGCCGACGACGATCAGCATGGTCGCGGTGACCCGCAGATCACGGAACGGCCCCTCGATCTGGTCCTTCAGCGTCACGCCGAGCACGCCGATCGGGATCGAGCCGACGATCACCAGCCAGCCCATCTGCGCGTCGTGGTTCTTGCGCCACGCCTTGTCGAACAGCGAGCGCGACCACGCCGACAGGATCCGGCCGATGTCCTTGCGGAAGTAGATCAGCACCGCTGCCTCCGTGCCGATCTGCGTGATCGCCGTGAAGGCCGCTCCTGGGTCCTCCCAGCCCGAGAAGGCCGCGGTCAGCCGCAGATGCGCGCTGGAGGAGACGGGAAGGAACTCGGTCAGCCCCTGGACGAGTCCGAGGATGAGTGATTCGAACCAAGACATGAAAGTTACGGAGTCCAAGTGCCGATCGTGCAACGGGCGACGGACACAGCGGACCCCCGTGCGCGGGGGTCCGGTGTGTTGAGGGGCAGCGTAGCGCCCTCGGGTGACGGGGGCGGACGCAGGGCCCGCGGGAATGATCGTCCGATGATCGGTTCCGGGTGCCGACGCTCAGCCGGGGCGCCGTCCGTCCGGAGGAGCACCCCTGGTGAGCGCCAGCCCCTCCCCGGCGCCGCCGTGCCGGGTGCCGGGGAGGTGCCTAGCCTGGTGTCATGGCCTCCGTACAGGTGGGTGGCGTCGATGTCGCCTACACGCGTGTGGGGCACGGGCCGCCGTTGCTGCTCGTGCACGGGGCGGGTGCCGACGGCCGGATGTGGCGGCCGCAGCCGGACGGTCTGGCCGGCGAGTTCACGGTCGTGGTCTGGGACGAGCCCGGCGCCGGGCGCTCCTCGGATCTGCCGGAGGGGTTCGGCCTCGCGGACTTCGCCCACTGCCTGGCCGCGCTGGTCGAGGAGCTGGGGCTCGGCCCGGCCCATGCGGCCGGGCTGTCCTGGGGCGGGACGGTCGTGCTGGAGCTGTACCGGCATCACCCCGAACTGGTGCGGTCGCTGATCCTGGTGGACACCTACGCGGGCTGGAAGGGCTCGCTGCCGCCGGAGGAGGTCGCGGCACGGGTCGAGGGCGCGCGGCGGATGCTCGCGGTGCCGCGGGAGGAGTTCGATCCGACCCTGCCGGGGCTGTTCGCGGACGGCCCGCCCGCCCGGTTCGCCGCGCTGCTCGACGCCATGGCGCGTGACGTGCGCCCCGAGACCATGGGGGCCGAGCTGGCCCTGATGGCCGAGGCCGACGAGCGCGATGTGCTGCCGCGGATCGCCGTGCCGACCCTGCTCCTGTGGGGCGAGCGGGACGAGCGGTCGCCGCTGGACGTGGCGCGGGCCCTGCTGGAGGCGATCGAGGGCGCGCGGCTCGTGGTGCTGCCCGGCGCGGGGCACATGAGCAACCTGGAGGCGCCGGAGGACTTCGACCGGGCGGTCCGCGCCTTCCTGCACTCCCTCAGGCCGCTGTAGGTCCCGACAGGGTCCAGCCGGGACTCTGCGGACGGGCGGTCAGGTCCTCGTGCCGGACCTCCTCGCCGCAGGCCCCGCAGGTGACGACCGGGACCAGTTCGCGGCCGCAGCTGTGCTCGACCACCATCGGGCGGTCGTCCGGGCGCAGATGCCGGTCGCCCCATTCCTTGAGGATCATCAGGAGCGGCTCCAGTTCGAGCCCCGCCGGGGTCGGCCGGTACTCGAAACGCTGCGGGCGCTCGCTGTAGGCGTGCTTGACGAGGATCCCCGCGTCCACGAGGCGGCGCAGGCGGGTGGTCAGGACGTCGCGCGGGGCGCCGATGTTGCGCACGAGCTGGTCGAAGCGCCGGTTGCCCAGGCAGACCTCGCGCAGCACGAGCAGGGAGTACTTCTCGCCGACCAGCGCCAGGGTGTCGGCGATGGAGCAGGGGCGGGGGTCCTTGGTGGCGGCCATGCGCCGAGTCTACGTGAGGGTTTGATTTTCCAACTCGCAACGCTATGGTGAGTTCGGATTTCCTACTCACCGGTAATCGTGCCGGTCGCCGCACAGCACCCCGGCGGCACCGACCGGCCGCCCCTGCCCTCACAGGAGGCCCCGCACATGCGTGACGCAGTGATCGTCGAAGCCGTACGCACCCCCATCGGCAAGGGCAGGCCCCAGGGCTCCCTCGCCCACGTCCACCCCGTCGAACTCCTCGCCCACACCCTGCGCACCCTCGTCGAGCGCTCCGGCGTCGACCCCGCCCTGATCGACGACGTCATCGGCGGCACCGTCGACCAGGTCGGCGAGCAAGCCATGAACACCACTCGCTACGCCGTGCTGTCGGCGGGCCTGCCCGAGTCCGTCCCGGCGACCACGGTGGACCGCCAGTGCGGCTCCTCCCAGCAGGCCGTGCACTTCGCCGCCCAGGGCGTCCTCTCGGGCGCGTACGACATCGCGGTCGCCTGCGGGGTGGAGTCCATGAGCCGCGTGCCGATGTGGTCCAACGTGCCGCCCGGCGCCGACCCCTTCGGCCCCGGCGTCGCCGAGCGCTATCCCGACGGGCTGGTCCCGCAGGGCATCAGCGCCGAACTGATCGCCGCCAAGTGGTCCCTCACCCGGGAACGGATGGACGCCTTCGCCGCCGCCTCGCACCACAAGGCGGCCGCCGCCTGGGACAGCGGCCTCTTCGACGCCGAGGTGGCGCCCCTGGAGGGCGTCTCGCGCGACGAGTGCGTACGCCCGGGAACCACCCCGGAGATCCTCGCCGGGCTGAAGTCCGCCTACCACGACCCCGCCTTCGCCGAGCGGTTCCCGCAGATCGAGTGGAACGTCACCGCGGGCAACGCCAGCCCGGTCAACGACGGTGCCTCCGCCGTCCTGATCACCTCCGGCGAGACCGCGGCCCGCCTCGGACTGCGCCCCCTCGCCAGGCTGCACAGCTTCGCCGTCACCGGATCCGACCCGCTGCTGATGCTCACCGGCGTCGTCCCGGCCACCGAGAAGGTGCTGCGCCGGGCCGGGCTGGCCCTCGACGACATCGACCTGTTCGAGGTCAACGAGGCGTTCTCCAGCGTCGTCCTTGCCTGGCAGCAGGAGACCGGCGCCGACCTCGCCAAGGTCAATGTGCACGGCGGGGCCATCGCGCTCGGCCACCCGCTCGGCGCCAGCGGCACCCGGCTGACCACGACCCTGGTGCACGCCCTGCGCGAGCGCGGCGCCCGCTACGGGCTCCAGACGATGTGCGAGGCGGGCGGCCTGGCCAACGCGATGATCATCGAAGCGGTCTGATCCGCCGGAGCGGTCCGATTTCCCGGAGCGGTCCGATTCCCCGGAGCGGTCCGATTCCCCGGGCCGCTCCGGCCTCTTGGTCCGGTCCGGGGGGCCGGACCGGTCACCGGGTGGTCACTGCGACGCCGGGACCCGGCGTCCGCGCAGCTGATGGCGCTTGCGCCAGGCCACCACCGCACCCGCGAGCGCCGGTACGGCGATGCAGGCCATCGCGATCAGGAAGGCCGGGGAGGTGGGGGTGGAGGCACGCGCGCCCGCGACGACGTAGGCGGCGGTGTTCGGGACCGACCCGAGGGCTGTCGCCAGCAGAAACGGCAGCCAGCCCATCCGGGACACCGCGGCGCAGTAGTTCGCCGCCGAGAACGGCACCCCGGGGAACAGCCGCACCGCCAGCATCGAGCGGAACCCGTGCCGGCTGAGCTGCCCGTCCGCGGCCGTCAGCAGCCGGCCCCGCACCAGCGGACGCAGCGCGTCCTGGCCGAGGACCCGGCCCAGGCCGAAGGCGACCCCGGCGCCGAGCACCGTGCCCGCCACGGCCGCGCCCAGCCCCAGCTGGGTGCCGAACAGCGCCCCCGCGGCGAGGTTCAGCAGCGGCCGCGGCACGAACGCCACCGTGCACAGTCCGTACGCCGCGGCGAACACCAGCGCCGCCGCGGCACCGCCCAGCTGGGGTGGCCAGCCGTCCGACAGCAGCCGCTGCGGCTCGAACAGCAGCACGGCCGTCGCGGCGCCCGCGAGCACCGCCACGAGCAGCGACAGACGTGCCCAGGGCGAGAGCAGCGCTCTGCCGCAGCGCCCCGCGAGACCGGCGGGGACGGGCACAGGGACGACGGCGAGCTCCGTGGCGGCGGCCCGGGGAGAGGCCGTGGCGGTGCCCCCAGAGCGGGTGGTGGCATCGAGCATCCGGTGACATTAACCGACGGACGTGTGTGATCGCCGTATGGTTCGTCCCATGAGCTGGTTCGTCTCATGAGCGTCACAGGTGCCGGCCCGGCCGCCGTGCCCCCCAGCGTTCTGGCCGACACCCTGCTGGAACGGCTGACCGACGTCTACGCCGCCGCGGCGGACCCCGAGCGGGCCGTGGCCATGCGCGCGTACATGAAGGACGTGGCCCCCTTCCTGGGCCTGACCACCCCCGAGCGGCGCGCTCTGTCCCGCACGGTCGTCAAGGGCACGCCCCGCCCCGACGAGACCGACCTGACCGCGCTCGCGCTGCGCTGCTGGCGGCTGCCGGAGCGCGAGTACCACTACTTCGCCGTCGACTACCTGCGCCGTCACGTCGGCCGCTGCTCCTCCGGGTTCCTGCCGGTGACCCGGCAGCTGATCGCCACCGTCTCCTGGTGGGACACCGTCGACCTGCTCGCCGCGCATGTCGTCGGCACGCTCGTCGCGGCCGACCCCGCGCTCACCGCCGACATGGACGCCTGGATCGTCGACGACGACCTGTGGATCGCCCGCGCGGCCCTGCTGCACCAGCTGCGCCGCAAGGAGCACACCGACACCGAGCGCCTGTTCAGCTACTGCCTGCGGCAGTCCGGCCACCCCGACTTCTTCGTCCGCAAGGCCATCGGCTGGGCCCTGCGCGAGTACGCCAAGACCGACCCGGAGGCCGTACGCGGTTTCCTCGCGCGTGAGCGCGGGCGCTTCGCCCCGCTGTCCGTGCGCGAGGCGCTGAAGAACATCGGCGCCCGACCGCCCCGCCGGACGTGAAAACCGTTCGACGCGGGGCGCGTCGTCGGCCAGGATCTACGGCATGTTCCGGCACGCCTTCCTCCTTGCGGCATCCGCGGTCGCGGATGCCCCGAAGGCTGCCGTCCTGATCTTCCCGGCCGCTGCCGACGGCGCCCGAAGCTGACCCTTCCCGGACAGTCCGGCGGACCCCGCAGGGGGAGGGTCGGCCGGTCCCGGGGGTCCCGCTCTCCTTCGCACACGCTTCGAGGTACAGCCATGCCCAAGACCGCGTACGTCCGCACCAAACCGCATCTGAACATCGGCACCATGGGTCATGTCGACCACGGCAAGACCACCCTGACCGCCGCCATCACCAAGGTCCTCGCCGACCGGGGCACCGGCACCTTCGTGCCGTTCGACCGCATCGACCGCGCTCCCGAGGAGGCGGCGCGCGGCATCACCATCGACATCGCGCACGTCGAGTACGAGACCGACACCCGGCACTACGCGCACGTGGACATGCCGGGCCACGCCGACTACGTCAAGAACATGGTCACCGGGGCCGCGCAGCTCGACGGGGCGATCCTCGTCGTCTCCGCGCTCGACGGGATCATGCCGCAGACCGCCGAACACGTGCTGCTCGCCCGGCAGGTGGGCGTGAACCACGTCGTGGTCGCGCTCAACAAGGCCGACGCGGGCGACGAGGACCTGATCGACCTGGTCGAGCTGGAGGTCCGCGACCTGCTCACCGCGCACGGCTACGGCGGTGACTCCGTGCCCGTCGTACGGGTGTCGGGGCTCAGGGCCCTGGAGGGCGACCCGCGCTGGACGGCGTCGGTCGAGGCGCTGCTCGACGCGGTGGACACGTACGTGCCCGTGCCGGAGCGGTACCTGGACGCGCCGTTCCTGCTGTCCGTGGAGAACGTGCTCACCATCACCGGCCGGGGAACCGTCGTGACCGGCGCGGTCGAGCGGGGTGTCGTCAGGGTCGGCGACCGGGTCGAGGTGCTCGGGGCCGCCGGCGAGACCGTCGTCACCGGACTGGAGACGTTCGGCCGGCCGATGGAGGAGGCGCAGGCCGGGGACAGCGTGGCGCTGCTCCTGCGGGGGGTCGCCCGCGACACGGTCCGCCGGGGGCAGGTCGTCGCCGCGCCCGGCAGCGTCACCCCGAGCCGCCGGTTCTCCGCGCGGGTGCACGTGCTGTCCGCGCGCGAGGGAGGCCGTACGACCCCGGTCGCCACGGGGTACCGGCCGCAGTTCCACATCCGTACGGCGGACGTCGTCGGGGACGTCGACCTCGGTGAGGCGGGTGTCGCCCGGCCCGGGGACACGGTCGAGATGACCGTCGAGCTGGGGCGGGACGTGCCGCTGGAGGCGGGGCTCGGCTTCGCGATCCGCGAGGGCGGCCGGACCGTCGGGGCCGGGACCGTGACAGCCGTTCTGTGAGAGCGGCCGAGGCACGGGGGACCGCGGGCCGTCCTGGCCGGTCGCGCGGTTCCCCGCACCTCCGGGCGCATCCGCCGCGGGCACAATGGGCGGGTGAACGAACCCGTACCCGTCAGCCGTGTCACCGACCACGGTTCCGCCAAGCTCATGCCCGACGTCGACCGGGAGCGCGCCTGGCTGCTGACCGTGGACGGGGCGCCGCAGTCGTACGTGGATCTGGACGAGCCGGCGTATCTGGAGTTCGAGTACGCGCGGCGGCTCGGGCACGTGCTGGACGTCGTCGCCGAGGAGGGGCGGCCGCTGGACGTGGTGCACCTCGGAGGCGGGGCGCTGACGCTGCCGCGCTATGTGGCGGCGACCCGGCCCGGGTCCCGGCAGGACGCCGTCGAGGCCGACCGGGGGCTGCTGGAGCTGGTGACCGAGCATCTGCCGCTGCCCGGCGGCTGCGGCATCGCGCTGCATCCCGCCGACGCGAGGGCCTGGCTGGAGGCGGCCCCGGACGCCTCCGCCGATGTGATCGTCGGTGACGTCTTCGGCGGGTCCCGGGTCCCGGCGCATCTGACCACCCTCGCCTATGCCCGTGAGGCGGAGCGGGTGCTGCGCGGCAGCGGTGTCTATCTGGCCAATCTGGCCGACTCGGCGCCGTTCGCGTTCCTGCGTTCCCAGCTCGCCACGTTCGCCGAGGTGTTCGAGGAGCTCGTGCTGATCGCCGAGCCGGGTGTGCTGCGGGGGCGCCGGTTCGGCAACGCGGTGCTGGCCGCCTCGCACCGGCCCCTCGACACCGCGGCGCTGGCCCGTCGCACCGCGGCCGACGCCTTCCCGGCCCGGGTGGAGGGCGGCGAGACGCTGCGGGAGTTCATCGGCGGCGCGCGTCCGGTGCGGGACGAGGACGCGGTGCCCTCACCCGTGCCCCCCGACGGGGCGTTCGGGATCGGCTGAGCCCTTCCGCGGACCCGCGTCGGGCGAGCCGTCCGGCAGGCCCGCGTCGGGCGAGCCGTCCGGCAGGCCCGCCGGAGGCCGCGCCGTCACCTCCCTGGTACGGCGGCGCAGCGTGCGGACCTCGGGCACGCACAGCACCAGTGCCGTGACCACCACGACCGACACGGCGCAGCCCCACAGGGCCTGTGTCCGCCCGAACGCGTTCTCGGCCGGTCCCGCGAGGGCCGTCGCCAGCGGCACCAGGGCGACCGAGCCGAACCAGTCGTAGGCCGAGACGCGGGACAGCTTGTTCTCGGGGATCTCCTGGTGCAGCGCGGTCATCCAGGAGACGCCGAACACCTCCAGGGTCACACCGGTCAGGAACATCACCGCGCACAGCACCCCCACCGGCACCGGCACGGCGAGCGCGGCGGAGGGAAGGGCCAGCGGGAACACGCACAGCGTGCCCGCGAGCAGCAGCCGGCGCGGCTTCCAGCGGGTCATCAGCAGGGCGCCGGCGACCGTGCCCGCGCCGAAGAAGCCCAGCGCCAGGCCCCAGGGGCCCGCTCCGCCGAGGTGGTCCCGGGCGACCAGGGGCCCGTAGACCGCGTCGGCGGCGCCGACGACCGCGTTGGCGATGGAGAACTGCACGACGATGCCCCACAGCCAGGGCCGCCCGGCGAACTCCTGCCAGCCCTCGCGCAGATCGGCGAGCAGCCCCCCGCCGGGTTCGCGCGGCGGGATGTGGCCGACGTCGAGGAAGGACCGCATCGCCCCCGCCACGGCGAACGCGGCGGCGTCCGCGGCGAGCACCCAGCCGGGGCCGATCACGGCGACCATGGCACCGCCGAGCGCCGCACCGCCGACCGCCGCGCCCTGCATGGCCATCCGGAACACGGCGAACGCGCGGCTCGCCTGCTCGCCGTCCACCGAGGACATCAGCATGCCCTCGGCCGCCGGGCTGAAGAACGCCTGCCCGGTGCCGCCGAGAGCGGTGAGCAGCATCATCTGCCACAGCCGTGGCTCGCCCGTCAGCACCAGCACGGCGAACAGGCCCTGGGAGACGCAGTTGAGGGAGTTGGCCGCGACCATCACCCGGTGCCGGGGGAGCCGGTCCGCGACCGCGCCGCCGATCAGCAGGAACAGCACGAGCGGCAGGGTGCGGGCCGCCGCCACCAGACCGACGTCGCCGCCGTCCCCGCCGGTCTCCAGCACGGCGAACGCGGCGGCGATCAGGGCGCCGTGGCTGCCGAGGTTGGTGACGACGGCGGCCGCGGTCAGCAGGCTGTAGTTGCGCCCGGCCCAGTGGGGTCCGCGCAGGCGGCGGGCGGGGCGGGAGTCGGCGGCGGAGTTCACCGGCCGACTATCCCCGCCCGGCACCGCGTTTGCCAAACCGGTTGTCCGGCTCCCCGACGACCTGCCGGGGGAGAGTGCCGGTCCCGGTCAGCTCGCGGTCGAGTCCCCCTGGAGGCGGACCGTGCTGAGGATCTTCAGGATGGTCTCCTTCGGAACCTCGCCCTTCACACCCTTGGCGCCGTAGAAGTTCCAGGCCACGAACGCGCCGTCGGCGTTCTTGAAACCGAAGGTGACGGCCTTGCCGTCGCTGGCGCACTTGCCCTTCTGCGGGGTGTTCGTCGACTCGGCCCAGGCGATGCTGCCCGTGATGCCGGAGGCGGTGGTGTAGGGCTTGGCCTTCTTGTCGAAGGTGAGGCTCTTCTTGTCGGGCTGGGTGTAGCCGCCGTAGACCCACCAGGGGACCTGGTTGACCGCGACCTCGTCGGTGTTCTTGGCGCCGTCGGCGCCCTTCGTGCCGACCGCCGCCAGTTCCGAGTCCTCGGTCCGGCCGTCCTTGTTCTCGTCGGTGGTGCACCACTTCGACTTGTAGAAGGCGGGCGCCGACATCACGATGAGCGGCTTGCCGTCCTCGGACTTGTCGTCCTCGAAGCCGATCGACAGCGTGGGGGACTTGACCTCCCAGTCGGCCGGCACGTCGAAGGCGATGCCCCACTTGGGGTTCACGACGACCTTCCAGCCGTCGATCGTGGGCTTGACGTCCTCGCCGCCGCGCGGGTTGTCGTCCGACCCGCTCGTGGAGGGGCTGGGCGAGGCGGACACGGTCGGCGACTGGCTCGCCTTCTTCTTCTCGCCACCGCCGCCGGCGGTGTCGTCCTTGTCCCCGCCGAGCACCAGGAAACCGGTGACACCGGCGGTCACCACCACGGCCGACGCCGCGATGATCGCCACCAGCTTCGTCCGGTTCCCGCCACCGCCACCGCCACCGCCACCGCCGCCGAGGCCCGGCTGCGTCGGGGGCTGCGGTGAGCCCGCCGGCTGGGGAGCCCCCCACTGCGGCTGCTGCTGCGTGTACGGGCCGGTCTGCTGGTAGCCGGGCTGCTGGTACGGATTCGGCTGCTGGTACCCCGGCTGCTGGTACGGGTTGTTCTGCGGGTTCTGCTCGCCCCCGGGCGGCTGCTGTCCTGGCCACATGTGCGGTAACCCTAGTGCCGCCAGGGACACGATTCGGTCACTGCCCCTTGTCAGGGACGTACCAACACGGAAAAGGGGAGGTCCGGCAGATCTGGCCACGGTCGGCTACTCGTGGGTAACATCCTCGTCATGAGCGCAGATCAGATGTCCATCGGCGAGCTGCTCGCCGCCACGGTGCCGATGGTTCGCACCCTGAACCTCGCATACCTGGAGACCACCCCGGAGAAGGCCGTGCTGGCCCTGCCGGACCAGAGCGAGTACCGCAACCACGTCGGTGGGCCCCACGCGGGCGCGATGTTCACCCTCGGCGAGTCGGCCAGCGGCGCGATCGTGCTCGCCGCCTTCGGCGACCAGCTCTCGCGGGCGGTGCCGCTGCCGGTGCATGCCGAGATCGCCTTCAAGAAGATCGCGCTCGGCCCGGTCACGGCCACGGCCACGCTCGGCCGTCCCGTCGCCGACGTGGTCGCCGAGCTCGACGAGGGCAAGCGGCCCGAGTTCCCCGTGGCGGTCTCCATCCAGCGCGAGGACGGTGCGGTGACCAGCGAGATGACGGTCGTCTGGACCCTGCGCCCCAACGGCTGAGCGACACCCCGGCTCAAGGCCCCGGCCCCGCATCGGCGGGCCGGGGCCTTCCGTGTGCCGCGCCGGACAGCCTTCGGCCGCCGGGCGGCGTACGGGGGCGTGGGGTGGTGTCCGGGGGCTCCGGGGCAACCTTCCGGGCTCCGGGGCCGTCACACCGACCGGGTAGGCTGCCCCGGCACGCGTCCACCGCGGGGTGCGTGCCGGGAACACTCGGGTCGACGCGGATTTGGGAGGAAGCGGCGTTGCACGTCCAGGAATGGCTCGAAACGGTGCCCCCGCTCGCCATCTATCTGCTGGTCGGCGTCGTCATCGGCCTGGAGAGCCTGGGGATCCCGCTGCCCGGTGAGATCATCCTGGTCTCCTCGGCGCTGCTCGCCTCGCAGCACGGTGAGATCGACCCGGTGGTCCTCGGTGCCTGCGCGACCGCGGGCGCGATCATCGGCGACTCCATCGGCTACGCGATCGGCCGCAAGGGCGGACGGCCCCTGCTGGCCTGGCTCGGGGGGAAGTTCCCCCGGCACTTCAGCGAGGGGCACATCGCGACGGCCGAGCGCTCCTTCCAGAAGTGGGGCATGTGGGCCGTCTTCTTCGGCCGCTTCGTCGCCCTGCTGCGCATCTTCGCCGGCCCGCTCGCGGGTGTGCTGCGCATGCCCTACTGGAAGTTCCTGATCGCCAACGTCCTCGGCGGCATCGTCTGGGCGGGCGGCACGACGGCGGTCATCTACTACGTCGGCGTGGTCGCCGAGTCCTGGCTGAAGCGCTTCTCCTGGCTGGGCCTGGTCCTCGCCGTCCTCTTCGGCCTCACCTCGATGCTCGTCGTCAAGCGCAAGGCGAAGAAGGCCACGGCGACCCGGCAGTCCCCCGAACCCGTCGGCGCGGGCGAGTAGGACGCCCTCGGGGGTGCGGGGAGCTGCGCGAGCGGCCACCCGTGTCCTGCGGACGGCGTCCGGGTCATGTGCGGGACCGGTCTCGGTGCGTCCGTGCCGGGTCCGCACGAAGAGGGCCGTGGCGCCCGTCGGCGCGGGCGAGTAGGACGCCCTCGGGGGCGCGGGGAACTGCGCGAGCGGCCGTCCGCCTCCTGCGGTCGCGGACGGCCGCGCGACCGTGCACGGCGGCGGCGCGTGGGGCATGCGTACGACGCCCGGGGCGTGTAACGGCACCCGGGGGGCGTGCAGCCCCCGGTCCGCGCCCGGGGGTCAGTTGTCGTGCACCTCTCGGTGCGCCCGAGCCAGGTCCGCGTACATCACGCCGTTCAGCGTGACGCCTTCCCGCTCCTCCGGGGTCAGCTCGCGCCTGACCTTCGCCGGTACGCCCGCGACGAGCGAGCCGGGCGGCACCCGCATGCCCTGCGGCACCAGCGCCTGCGCGGCCACCAGCGAGCCCGCGCCGATCACGGCCCCGTTCAGCACGGTCGCGCCCATGCCGATGAGGCAGTCGTCCTCGACGGTCGCCCCGTGCACCACGGCGTTGTGCCCGATCGACACCCGTTCGCCGACAAGGACGGGAAAACCGGGGTCGGCGTGGAGGGTGCAGTTGTCCTGCGCATTGCTGCTCGCCCCCACGGAGATCCGCTCCACGTCACCCCGCAGGACGGCGCCGTACCAGACGCTCGCGCCCGCCTCCAGCGTCACGTCCCCGATCACCGAAGCCGTGGGTGCCACGAACGTGTCCTGGTCGACCTTCGGTTCCCGGCCGCCGATGCCCTTGATCATCTCTGCCTCCTGGTGCTGTGACAGACGGCACGGTACGTCACCCGCTGGGGCGAAGATCACAGCCCCTCGACCTCATGGGGACGCCGCGGGCTCAGTACGGTGAGCCCGTGCCCAAGAGCAAGAACACGTTCTCATCCTGGCGGAGCCGCCTCGCGCAGCGTGCCGTGCACGCCGGCTGGGCGTGGGTCCAGCGCACGGGCTCGGTGAGCGCGGAGCGCCCGGGCCGGCTCCGTTTCGGCTCGATCGGCGAGGCCACGCGCCTCGCCTTCCCCCTCGGCACCGTGTTCGGCGAGCCGTGGATCCACCTCGGCTCGCACTGCATCGTCGCCGAGCAGGTGACCCTGACGGCGGGACTCATGCCCGACCTCGACCTCGGCCCGGACCCGATCCTGTGCATCGGCGACGGTGTGGTCCTCGGCCGTGGCAGCCATGTCATCGCCGACACGACGGTCACGATCGGCAGCGACTGCTACTTCGGCCCGTACGTCTACGTCACGTCCACGAACCACTCCTACGACGACCCGCACGAGCCCATCGGCAGGCAGTGGCCGCGGATGGAGCCGGTCGAGATCGGCCCGGGCTGCTGGATCGGCACCGGCGCGGTGATCCTGCCGGGCGCGCGGATCGGCCGCAACGTGGTGGTGGCCGCGGGCGCGGTGGTCCGCGGCGTCGTGCCCGACCACGCCGTGGTGGCCGGGGCGCCCGCCAAGGTCGTACGCCGCTGGACCCCGGACGACGGCTGGCAGCCGCCGCTGCGGACCCCGGCCCCGGTTCCGATACCCGACGACGTCACCCCGGACCAGCTGCGCGCCCTGTCGGACCTGGACGAGGAGACCGTGGCCCGTCTGGCCGAGCTCGACCAGGAGGCGACCGCGAGGCTCGCGGAACTGGAGCCGGAGGGCTGACCCTCCCCGGAGGCCCGCCCGGACGTCTCAGCCCGCCGCCAGCAGCAGCGTCCCCACCAGGGCCAGCCCCGCCCCCGCCGCCTGGATGCCGCGCAGGCGTTCGGCGAGGAAGCCGCGGGCGGCTAGTGCGGTGACGACCGGGTAGAGGGACGCCAGCACGGCGGCCACCATGACCGGGCCGGTCTGCGCGGCGACGGAGTACGTGCCGTTCGCGGCCACGTCGGCGAGGCCGACGAAGGCGAGCATCGGCAGGGTCCGCCGGGGGAGGCCGCCCTCGGGGAGGGCGGGGGAGCCGCGCCGCACGGAGACCAGGAGCGCGGCGCCGCCCACGGCCACATTGGTCACGCGCTGCACGAACAGGGCCAGGAACAGGCCGGTCACCGTGGTGGACGCCTCGGCGATCAGCGCGAACACCGCGCCGAAGCCGAGCGCCGAGATCAGCGTGAGCACGATCGTCCGCCGCTCCACCGACGCCCCTCCGAGCTGCGGCCCGCCCGCGAGGACCACACCCGCCACCGCGACCGCGATGCCCGCGATCCGGGCCGGTCCGGGCCGCTCGCCCAGGACGAGGCCCACCGAGACGGGAACGGCCACGCTCAGCGTGGCGAGCGGAGAGACCACGCCCATCGGGCCGCGGGCGAGCGCCTCGTAGAAGCAGAGCATCGCGACCGGGCCGACGAGGCCCGCGCCGACGGCGAACCACAGGCGCGGCCCGGCCTCGCTCCAGGCCCCCGTGGCCAGCACGACCGCGCCGAGGACACCTGCCGCGATCGTCTGGGAGACCACGACGACCGTCAGTGCCGGGGTGCGCCGGGTCAGCAGTCCGCCGCCGAAGTCGGCCAGGCCCCAGAGCAGGCTCGTGGCCAGGGCGAAGAGTGCTGTCACGGGTGCCCTCGCAGTACAGTTCGGTGGACGATCGGGTGCATCACATCGTAGTCCAACGTGTTGAACCTCGTCATCCAGAATATTGCACCAGGTATCAGGCTCCGGGTCCACCGGCCCGAGCCCTGCCGGACGGATCCTTGGACGGAATGTGGCGGACCTCGACCTGCTGACCCAGTCGCTGGCGCGCAACGTCAAGCGCTGGCGCACCGAACGCGGCTTCACCCTCGACGCCCTCGCCGGCCGTGCCGGAGTCAGCCGCGGCATGCTCATCCAGATCGAACAGGCCCGCACCAACCCGAGCCTGGGCACCGTCGTCAAGATCGGCGACGCGCTCGGCGTCAGCATCACCACGCTGCTCGACTACGAGCAGGGACCCAGGGTCCGGATCGTCCCCGCCGAGCAGGCCGTACGGCTGTGGCACACCGACGCCGGCAGCTACAGCAGACTGCTCGCCGGGACCGAGTCGCCCGGACCGCTGGAGCTGTGGGAGTGGCGTCTGATGCCCGGTGAGTCCAGCTCCTCCGACCCGCACCCGGCCGGCACGGTGGAGCTCCTCCATGTCACCGCGGGCGAGCTGACCCTCACCGTGGACGGCACCGAGTACCGGGTGCCGGCCGGGTCCAGCGCCTCCTTCGAGGCCGGGGCGCCGCACACGTACGGCAACACGGGCGCCGAACCGGCGGAACTCGTGCTCGCCGTCTCCGTGCCGCCCGTGCACTGAGACGGCCGGGCGGGGCGCGGAAGGCGGCTGTTAGCGTGCGCGTATGCGCGCACCCATCGGACACTTCGACACGGCCGTGGCCGCCCCCGACTGCCTCGACGAACTGATCCGCCCGGTGGCCGACGCCGTACGCCACTGGCGCGGCAGCGTCCCAGCCGAGCAGATCGTCCACGTCGACACCGACCCCGAGTGGGCCGACACCGCGGTCTTCGTGGAGCACTACGGCCGCGAGCTGCTGGAGCAGTCCGCGAACTGCGTGGTGGTGGCCGGCAAGCGCGCCGGGGAGACGACGCTCGCCGCGTGCGTCGTGCTGTCCACCACGCGCGCCGACGTCAACGGTGTCGTGCGCCGCCATCTCGGCGCCCGCAAGGTCTCCTTCGCGCCGATGGACGTCGCGACCGGCGAGACCGGCATGGAGTACGGCGGCATCACCCCCGTCGGGCTGCCCGAGGCATGGCCGGTGCTGGTGGACGCCGCCGTCGTCGATCTGCCGTACGTCCTGGTCGGCAGCGGCCGCCGCCGCGGCAAGCTCCTGGTGCCGGGCAAGGCGTTCGCCGAGCTGCCGGGCGCGGTGGTTCTGGAGGGCCTGGGAGTCGCCTGACACCTGGCACCGCCGCCTCACCCGGCCGCGCGGCGCCGTGCGCCGTGACCGTCCGGTGCGCCGTGAGTGTCCTGTACGCCGTGAGCCGTGAGCCGTGAGCCGTGAGCCGTGAGCCGTGAGCCGTGAGCCGTCCGCCGTCCGCCGTCTACGCCGTGAGCGTGCGCGGAGCCGTCGGTGCCGGGGCGTGGTGCTCCAGCGCCTGATGCGGGTCCGCCTCGCCCGGCGCCGGAGCCGGGTCGGCGTGCACCAGGGCCGCGGTCAGCCGGGGCACGGCGTGCAGCAGGGCGTGCTCGGCCTCCACGGCGACGGCGTGCGCCTCCCGCACGGTCGCCTCGCCGTCCACCACCACCGCCACCTCCGCGCGCAGCCGGTGACCGATCCAGCGCAGCCGCAGCTCACCGACGCCCCGCACCCCGGGCACCCCGGCCAGCGCCTGCTCGGCCCGGTCCACCAGTGCGGGGTCGACCGCGTCCAGCACGCGCCGGAACACCTCACGGGCGGCGTCCTTGAGCACCAGCGCGATGGCGGCGGTGATCGCCAGGCCGACGACCGGGTCGGCCGCCCGCCACCCGAGCGCCGCGCCGCCCGCGCCCAGCAGCACGGCCAGGGAGGTGAAGCCGTCGGCCCGGGCGTGCAGCCCGTCGGCGACCAGTGCCGCCGAGCCGATCTCACGGCCCACGCGGATCCGGTAGCGGGCCACCCACTCGTTGCCCGCGAAACCTGCCAGGGCCGCGGCCGCCACCGCCGGGATGTGCGTCACGGGCCGCGGATCCAGCAGCCGCTCGATCGCCGTCCATCCCGCGAGGACGGCCGACGCGGCGATGGTCAGCACGACCGCGATGCCCGCGAGATCCTCGGCCCGTCCGTAGCCGTAGGTGAAGCGGCGGGTGGCGGCACGTCCGCCCAGCACGAACGCGATGCCGAGCGGCACGGCCGTCAGCGCGTCGGCCGCGTTGTGCACGGTGTCGCCGAGCAGCGCGACGGACCCCGAGACGGCGACCACGGCCGCCTGGGCCAGCGCGGTCACGCCGAGGACCGTCAGTGACACCCACAGGGCACGCATCCCGCGGGCCGAGGACTCCAGCGCGGGGTCGAGCTTGTCGGCGCTCTCGTGGGAGTGGGGGGTGAGGAGATGGGCCAGGCGGTGGCGCAGGCCGGGGCGGCCCTGGTGGTGCGGCCGGCCGTGGCCCTCGTGGTGGTGCCTGTGCGCCTGTCCGTGCCCATGTCCGTGATCGTGATCGTGCCTGCGCGGGTGCTCGTGCCCGTGGTCGTGTCCGTGCTCGTGCTCGTGCCGCTCGCTCACGTCGTTCCCCTTCCGGTGCGCCGCGATGGACGTACGCGATCCCTCGGCGCCATTATGTGCGTATGAACGCACGCATGCACCTGTCATCTGCGCATGATGCGCACCCGCGTACCCCGGGCGACGAGCAGTTCGCGCTCGCGGCCGAACTCCTGGCACTGCTGGGCGACCGGACGCGCCTCGCGCTGCTGCATGCGCTGACCGGCGGGGAGGCGGACGTCACCACGCTCACGGAGGTCTGCGGTGCCGCGCGGCCTGCGGTCAGCCAGCATCTGGCACGGCTGCGGCTCGCCGGGCTGGTGAGCACGCGCAAGGAGGGCCGCCGGGTCGTCTACGCCCTGCGCGACGGCCATCTGCGGCGGCTGGTCGCCGAGGCGCTCAGCGTCGCCGACCACCGCATCGCGGACCGGCCCGCGCACGAGGACTGAGCCCGGACGGCGCCCGCGGGCGCGGGCGAGGACCGGGGCGGCCGTGGCGGTGACCGAAAGTCTTTGCAGAAAGGGGGAGTCGGGGGCCGGGCGAGCATGATGTCCGGGCCACGGCGGAGCGCGGGGACGGGTACGGTGGAGAACCTGCACGGATGCGTCACGCGGCCGGACGGGGGTGAACGGTGGCCGGCACGGACAGCGGCACCCGGCTCCCGGCGGACTTCCGCGGGCCCGGTCCGCGACGGCGTGTCCCCGCCCCGCCGGGCCGTTCCTTCCGTTGTTCCTTCCGCTGCGACTGCCACGTCGACCTCCGTCTTCTCCGGGACCGCCCCAAAGGCGCGGCCGGGCCCGGGTACGTGTGCGTCGCACGCGCCCCCGGTACCGAGGGCCGCGTCCCCCGCCGCGGCGCCGAGGCCGTCGCCCGCGCGCTGTGGGAGCGGGTCCACGGCAGGCTGCGTGACGGGGCCCGCCCCCCGTGCGGGGAGCGGCCGGCCGGGGTGCGGCAGTGACGGAACCCCACTCACCGAAGGGAAACCCGACCATGAACGCCGAACACCGCTTCGTACCGGACCTGCCCGACCTCATCGGCACCTGCGAGTACGGCGAACACCTGGGCGGTCATCTCGGCCGGGCCCGCATCGCCTGGGACGAGCAGGGCGTCGAAGTGCCCGGCGACGTCTTCCGGCCGGACACGCTGGAGGACCTGCTGGACCGCATGGCCCCCGACGTGGTGGAGCAGCGGCTCTGCGGCTGACCCCGGCCCTTGCGGCCTCGTCAGGACCCGGCACGCCGCCGCGGTGCATCCCGCCGCGGTGCGAGCCGGCATCGGCGCCTCCTCCCCGTCGCGGGCCGCCGGCTCCGGCTCCGGCGGGGCCCCGTGAGCCCCGAACCGCCTGTGCGCAACAGGAGTCGACCGGGCGTCGGACATCGCGCACGGCCGGGTCGCACGAATCGGCCCGCTGCCCCGACAAGCCGTCACGCGGCCCCGGTTCTGTGATAGTTGGTGTGCGGACGGTGCCCGCCGGACGGCGCACGGTCCCGACGGGGAGGTGACACGGGGGTGGCTGCCACGGGGGCGGAGGAGTTCCGGGGGAGGCGGCCGGGCGCCGGCGGCACGCAGCCGGTGTCCTTCGGGCCGACGGAGGAGACGGGGGAGCGCGCCGCATGATCCGGTCCGCGCGCGCCGACATGACCGTCTACCGCTGGTCCGAGCGCTCCCTCATCGGCCGCGGCGACGTCGGTCCCGTCACCACCTCCCTCGAACGGGAGGCGCTGCTGCGCTGGAACAGCCGTATCGAGCACCTGGTGTGGGCCGCCCAGGACGACCCCGCGGACACCGAACCGGGTTTCGTCTACCTGCGCTACGGCCATGAGGCCGCCCTGCTGCGCAAGGTCCCCGCCCGCGACGCGCACGGCCGTTCCGGTTCCACCCTCACCCATGTGCTGACCGGCCCCGCCGACAGCATCGACCTGCACCTCGCGCTCGCCGCCTGCCGCAGCGACTGGGACGACTGGCTCCCGTCCCAGGCCCGCCGGCACGCCCTCCTCGACGGCCGCGGCCCCGAGTCGGAGCTGCTGTCCAGGGTCCCCCTGGAACGGGTGCGCGCCCTTCTGCTGCACCGCGAACACCTCCTCGACGAGCTCGACAGCGCCGTCCTCGACCTGCCCGAGGACCTGCTGACCCGGCTCGCCGAGGCGCTCATGGAACAACCCGGCATCCCGCTCACCGTCGTCGGCTCACCGGTACCGGGCGAGGTCGTGGTGCACGCCCTGGCCGAGGTGCTCGGCCATGTCGTCACGGGCGACTGGACGTTCGCCACCCGCGAGGAGACCGACGCCGCCCGCGACCTCCCCCAGTTCGTCTTCGTACGGCCCGACGCCCCGGCCGGCCCGCAGGGCACCCGGCGCCGCATCGACGCCGCCGCACCGGACGGCCCCGGCGGCCCCCTGCGCGGACACGCCGCCCTGCTCGTCAGGCTCCACCGCAGACGCGGCCGGGACGCCCTCGCCCGGCTGCGTCCCCCGCAGCCGCTGGTCTCCGCCGAACAGGTCGGGCAGTGGGCCGAGCAGCACAGCGTCGCCCCCGGCCTGCTCAGCGACCTGGTCAGCCTGCTGGAGGCCGCACCGCGCGGCGACCTCTCCCCGGCCGAGGCCGCCTATCTGCGCAGCGGCGCCGCCCTGCCCCGCGTACGGTCCGAGCTGTCCCGGCTGGACGACGGCCACCTGGCCGGCCTGCTGCACTCCTGGGCCGTGCCCGCCCCCCGGCAGACGCCGTACCACGAGGTGCGCGAGGAACTGCGGCTGGCGGCCGTGCAGCGGTGCTTCGACGCCGCAGCGCACGGGGACGGGTCCGTACTGGAGGACGTCCTGCGCACCGCGCCGCCCGAGGCGGACCTGGTGCGCGGCGTGCTCGACGAACGCATGGAACGCGCCGCCCGCCGCGCCGAGGTCTTCGACGTGGTGCCGCTGCTGGCCTGCGCCGCCCGGATCGGCCTGGCGCGCACGGGCCTGGACGACCTCACGGAGGTACTCGTGGACCGGTTCACCACCGCCGACCTGATCCGTGAGATCGACCGCATCAGCCGCCACGAACCCGACCAGGCCCGCGCCCTGCTGGAGCGCTGCGCCGGACGCGGTTCCACCCGCGGCCGCCGCGACGCCCACGACGCCCTGCGCCGCACCGGGTTCCTGGCCGACGCCATGGACCGCATGGCACCCCGGAACCCCGCACGGGCCACCCATCTGTACCGGCTGCTGCTGCGCTGGACCACCGGCTCCCGGCTCGGGCCGCGTGCGGTGACGACGGTGCTGGACGCGGCGGGGCCCCACCCGTCGCCCGCCCTGCTGCAGGCCCTGATGGACACCGGCCGACGCGGCCGGGCCCGCAGGGCCGTCGTCGCCGCCGTCGTCGAGCAGTACTTCAGCACGCGGCTGCCGGACCCCTCCGGCCGACGCGGTCACCGCCCCCACGCCTGGGACTGAGGGAGAAGCCGGTGGCCGTCCGCACCCACGCCCGGTGCTCGTCCTTGCCGGGGCCGGTCGCCCGCGGGCCCTCCGCGGAGGACCTGCGGGCGACCGGGCTGTACTGCATCGACTCCTGTGACAGCGAAGGAGGAGCGGGATGACCAGGTCCGGCGGTGAGGGCCCCGGCGAGCCCGATTTCGGAGAGGTGCGCTGGAACGGCAACGGCGAGGTGGAGTTCTACGACGGGACGGCGTGGAGGGCGTACGCCGACGACGCCGTCGACGACGACTGGGAGGAGCCCGCGCTGTACCGCTTGACCCCCGAGACGCGCGGGACGGCTCCGCAGGACCCGTCGTCCGGTGAGGACGACCCCGACGGCCCGGACCCCGCATGAGTACGCCGCCGGACCCACAGCCGCCGCTCCAGGCCCAGGCCGAGGAGTCCCCGCTGGTCTCCGCCGCGCAGACGGCGGTCACCGACATGCGCACGACGGCCCGCTGGACCATCGCGGCCTTCGCCGCCGTGGGCGGGGTGATGCTGGGCGGCCTGCCCCTGGCGGGCATCGGGGAGGTGCACGACGGCGGCGACCTCGCGCTGGCCACGGCCGGGCTGGCCCTCGCCGTGCTGGGCGTGGCCTGGGCGATCTGGCACACGGGCGAGGCCCTCACCCCGCGCCTGACCACCCTGCGGGTCCTCACCGACCCGACGCCGCGCGAGCGCCGGGCGCTGAGCGACCTGCACACGGAACTCGCCGCGTCCCCCAGGGCGTTCTACGGCTCCTTCGGCAGCACACCGGCCGAGCTGGACAGGGCCTGCCGGCTGCACGGCAGGGTCGCCGCCAATCTGGAGGCGCTCCTCGTCCACGAGAGCGACCCGCGTCGCCGCGCCGAGGGGAGCCACCGGCTGGCGCTGGCCCGCGCCAACGCGGACCAGGCCCTGCGCCGCCGCCGCGACCTTCTCGAACTGGCCCACGCCTGGCAGGTCCGCGGGGCGCTGCGGCGCGCCCGGCTGCACACCGTGGCGGGGGCGTTCGCGGTCGTGGCGGGAGCGGTGGTGTTCCTGCTGGCGACGACGGGCTGAGCGCCGACGGCCCGTGGGGCGACCGGGCCCGTGGCCGTGACCGGGCCCGTGGCCGTCGCCGTGCGGTGACAGGCCGTGCGGTGACGGGCCAGGCGGTGACGGGCCGGGCGGTGACGGGCCGGGCGGTGACGGGCCGGGCGCGGGGTGTCAGCGCAGCCGGGGGATCTCGATCGCCGGGCAGCGGTCCATCACCATGTCCAGACCGGCGGCGCGGGCACGGCCGTAGGCGGCCTCGTCGACCACGCCGAGCTGGAACCAGAGGGCCTTCGCGCCCTTGGCGACGGCCTCGTCGGCGATGCCCCCGGCGAGGCCGCTGTTGACGAAGACGTCGACGACGTCCACCTCGAAGGGGATGTCCGCGAGCGAGGCGTAGCCCTTCTCGCCGTGCACGGTCTCCGCCTTGGGATGGACGGGCACGATCCGCTTGCCGAAGCGCTGGAGCACCTCGGCGACGCCGTACGCGGCGCGGCTGCGGTGGGAGGACAGGCCGACCACTGCCCAGGTGTCACCGAGTTCGGTGAGGATCTTGCGGACCGTCGCTGCGTCGCCGTACACCATGGCCTCCTCCGGCCTGGACGTTTCCGGGGGCGGGTGCCGCCCCCGGTGGCGCCAACAGTGCCGGGCGCGCGGGGATTCCCCGACGGGGCCGGAGCACGCCGCACGTCGTCCCGCGGGCCGGGACCCCGCGGGAGGGGCCGGAGGGCCGCCCGGGAGCGTCGCGCCGTGACCGGATCGCGTCCCGCGGGCCTGCGCACACGCGCGGGCCCGCCTACGCTCACCTCGTGCTGCGCATCATCGACGCCCGTACCGGCGAGCCCGTCGAGGCCGCCCCCGTCCGCCGGGGTCTCACCCGGGTCGAGGCCCGTGCGACCGGCCCCGACCTCACGTCGCTGCGCGTGCTGCTCGTCGCCGACCTGCTGGTCCGCGCCCTGGAACTGGGCGGCACCCCGGTGTGGGCCGTCCTGGCCGGACCCTCGGAGGAGACACGCCTCCGCTCGGCCGCCGCGGCTCTGGGCGTACGTCCGTTCGAGGACGGCCGGGATGTGGGAGCCGGGCTGGGCGAGGCGCAGATCCTCCATGTGGCGGCCGACGGCACGGACATCCGCGAGAGCGGCATCCCGGCCGGGACCGCCTCCGGCGGCGTCCGCGTCGCCGTCGCCCCGGTCCGCGAGGACTCCCCGGGCACCGGAGCGCTCCTGGGTCCGGGGCCCGCCCCCGGTTCCGGCGACGACCCCGCGGTCCTGCGGCTCGCGCTCCTCGCCGGGCCCCGCGGCGTCCCCCTACGGCTGGACCGCGCAGGACTGGCCGAGGCACGGGAGACCCTGGCGCGCTGGCGCGGGGCCGTCGCCGGCTGGGCACGCCGGCCCTCGCGGCCGGTTCCCGCGGAGGTGCGCCGGAGTCTGCGTGACGCGTGGGAGGACGACCTGGACGTCCCGGCCGTGCTGGAGGTGCTGCGCCAGGTGGAGCGGGCGGGCCCGGAGGTGGCGGACGGCGCCCGCTTCGAGACGTACGCCTACGCGGACCGGCTGCTCGGCCTGGAGCTCACCCGCGACCTGGGGGCCCCGGCATGAGCCCCGGAGCGGGAACGGGCCCGCTGCGCCGGCTCGTCGTCCTGCGGCACGCGAAGTCGGCCTGGCCCGAGGGCGTGCCCGACCACGAGCGCCCGCTCGCGTCCCGGGGCCGCCGGGACGCGCCCGCGGTGGGCCGGGCGCTCGTCGAGGCCGACTGCCTGCCGGACCTCGCCGTGTGCTCCAGCGCCGTACGCGCACGCCAGACCTGGGAGCTGGCCTCCGCCGAGTGGGGCACGCCGCCGCCGCTGCGGGTCGACCGGCGGCTGTACGCGGCCGGCGTGGAGGAACTGCTGGCCGTGGTCCGCGAGACCCCGTCCCAGGTGCGGACGCTGCTGCTGGTCGGCCACAACCCCGGCCTGGAGGACCTGATCCTCACCCTGGCCGCGGGCGACCTGGACGGCGCCCTGGGCACGATCCGCGAGAAGTACCCGACCTCGGCCGTCGCCGTCCTCGCCTGGCGCGGCCCCGCCTGGGACACCCTCGCCCCGGGCCGCGCCCTGCTGATGTCGGCGTTCGTCCCCAGGGGGAAGAAGCCCTAGAACCTGCCGGTGCCTGGTGCCTGGTGCCCGGTGCCCGGTGCCCGGTGCCCGGTGCCCGGTGCCGGATGCACGGCATAGGCTGGCCGGATGCAGGACGAGTACCGCACAGTCGCCCGCGCGGGCGTGCACGAGACCGAGATCAACCGCTCCCGCTTCCTGTGCGCGCTCGCCCCCGCGGCCACCGAGCGGGAGGCCCAGGACTTCGTCGCCGCCGTCCGCAAGGAGCACGCGGACGCCACCCACAACTGCTGGGCGTACGTCATCGGCGCCGACGCGGCCGTCCAGAAGGCCAGCGACGACGGCGAACCCGGCGGCACCGCGGGCGTACCCATGCTCCAGATGCTGCTGCGCCGCGACATGCGGTACGTCGTCGCCGTCGTCACCCGCTACTACGGCGGCGTCAAACTGGGCGCGGGCGGCCTCATCCGCGCGTACGGCGGCTCGGTCGGCGAGGCCATCGACACCCTGGGCACGCTCACCCGCAGGCGATTCCGCCTCGCCACGGTGACCGTCGACCACCAGCGTGCGGGCAAGGTGCAGAACGATCTGCGCGCCACGGGCCGCGAGGTCCGCGACGTGCGCTACGCCGAGCGGGTCACCCTCGAGATCGGCCTCCCCGACGCCGACGTCGACGTCTTCCGCGCCTGGCTCGCCGACGCGACCGCGGGGACGGCGCTGTTCGAGCTGGGCGGGGAGGCGTACGGGGACGCGTAGGCGCCGGGAGGACAGGAAAACGGTGGATATCAGGACATGACTTCCGCTCACGGGGCCGGTCATGACGGGTGATGCGGGAGTAACCGCCCGTGATGTCGGGCCCGGCCGTTAGTCTCGGGGATCATGCGTCTTCTGCACACTTCCGACTGGCACCTCGGCCGGGCGTTCCACCGGGTGAACATGCTCGGCGCCCAGACCGAGTTCATCGGCCACCTCGTCACCACCGCGCGCGAGCGCGAGGTCGACGCGGTGGTCGTGGCGGGAGACGTGTACGACCGCGCGGTCCCGCCGCTGGCCGCGGTGGAGCTCTTCGACGACGCCCTGCACCGGCTGGCCGCACTCGGCGTGCCCACGGTGATGATCTCCGGGAACCACGACTCCGCCCGGCGCCTCGGCGTGGGCGCCGGACTGATCGGACGGGCCGGGATCCATCTGCGCACCGACCCCTCGGCGTGCGGGACCCCCGTGATGCTGCGGGACACCTTCGGGGACGTCGCCTTCTACGGTCTGCCCTATCTCGAACCGGCCCTGGTCAAGGACGAGTTCGGAGTGGAGCGGGCGGGCCACGAGGCGGTGCTCGCCGCAGCCGTGGACCGGGTCCGCGCCGACCTCGCCACCCGCGCGCCCGGCACCCGCTCCGTGGTCCTCGCACACGCCTTCGTCACCGGCGGAGAGGCCAGCGACAGCGAGCGCGACATCGCGGTGGGCGGCGTCGCCGCGGTCCCCGCCGGAGTCTTCGACGGCGTCGACTACGTGGCCCTGGGGCATCTGCACGGCTGTCAGACCATCACCGACCGGGTGCGCTACTCCGGCTCCCCGCTGCCGTACTCCTTCTCCGAGGCCGGTCACCGCAAGAGCATGTGGCTCGTCGACCTCGACGCCGGGGGCGGTGTCACCGCCGAACGCGTCGACTGCCCGGTGCCGCGCCCCCTCGCACGCCTGCGCGGCACCCTGGAGGAACTGCTCGCCGACCCCGCCCTGGACGTCCACCGGGAGTCCTGGGTCGAGGCCACCCTCACCGACGCCGCCCGCCCCGCCGACCCCATGGCCCGGCTCGCCGAGCGGTTCCCGCACGCCCTGAGCCTGGCCTTCGAGCCCGAGCGCGCCCCCGACGACCCCGACGTGTCCTACGCCGGACGGCTCGCCGGACGCGACGACGAGCAGATCGCCGAGGACTTCGTGGCCCATGTGCGCGGCACCGTGCCCGACGAGCGGGAGCGGGCCGTCCTGCGGGACGCCTTCGACGCCGTGCGCGTGGACACGGCCGCACGGGAGACGGCCCGATGAGACTGCACCGCCTCGACCTCACCGCCTTCGGCCCCTTCGGCGCCTCCCACACCGTCGACTTCGACGAACTGTCCGCCGCCGGCCTGTTCCTGCTGCACGGACCGACCGGCGCCGGAAAGACCTCCGTCCTCGACGCCGTCTGCTACGCCCTGTACGGCTCGGTGCCCGGTGTCCGCCCCGGCACGACCCTGCGCAGCGACCACGCCGCCCCCGCCACGCGTACGTCGGTGACGCTCGAACTGACCGTCGCCGGGCGCCGTCTGGAGATCACCCGGCAGCCCGCGTGGGAGCGCCCGAAGAAGCGCGGCACCGGCACCACGCTGGACAAGGCCCAGACCTGGCTGCGCGAGTACGGCACCGGCTCCTGGAAGGACCTCAGCCGCTCCCACCAGGAGATCGGCGAGGAGATCACCCAGCTGCTCGGCATGAGCCGGGAGCAGTTCTGCCAGGTCGTGCTGCTGCCCCAGGGCGACTTCGCGCGCTTCCTGCGCGCCGACGCCGAGGCCCGCGGCAGGCTGCTCGGCCGGCTCTTCGACACCCAGCGTTTCGCCGACGTGGAGAAGCGTCTCGCCGAGCGCCGCCGCGCCACCCAGGCCGGTGTCCACGAGGGCGACGCCGCCCTGCTCGCGGACGCCCACCGCATGCAGCAGGCCGCCGGCGGCGCCATGGAGCTGCCGGAGCTGTCGCCGGGGGAACCCGGCCTCGCAGACGCCGTGCTCGGCGCGGCCGCCGTCGCCCGCAGCACCGCGCGCGAGCGGCTCACCGTCGCGCGACTCGGCCTGACCGCCGCCGAGTCCGCCCAGGCCGCCGCCGAGCGCGCCCTGGCCGACGTACGCGAGACGGCCCGGCTCCAGCGGCGGTTCGCCGAGGCGCGCGAGCGGGCACGGCTGCTCCAGGAACGGTCCGCCGCCCACCGGGCCGCACAGGAACGCATGGAACGGGCCCGCAAGGCGGAGGCCGTGGCTCCCGCCCTCGACCTGCGCGACGCCGCCGGGACCGAGCACCGGCAGGCGTGCGCCGCCGAGACGCACGCGCGTGCCCTGCTGCCGGGCACCTACGCCGACGCAGGCGCCGCCGGGCTCGCGGCCGCCGCGCGCCGGGCCGCCGGGGAACTGGGCGGCCTGGAGTCCGCCCGGCGAGCCGAGCAGCGCCTCTCCGGCCTCCTCGCCGAACGCGCGGGACTCGACCGGCAGGAGCGCGCCGACGAGGACGCCCTCGCCGAGGCGGACAGCTGGCTCGCCGCATGGGACACCACCCGCGCCGCCCTCCGGTCCCGTGTCGACGCCGCGCAGGACGCCGCCGCCCGCGCCGAACAGCTCGCCGTCCAGCGGGAACCCGCCCGGCTGCGGCTGGACGCCGCCGTGCGGCGCGACCGGCTCGGCGAGGAGACGGAGACCGCCCGCCGGCAGGCCCTCGCCTCCGGGGAACGCGCGGTCGAGGCCCGTGCCCACTGGCTCGACCTCAAGGAACAGCGGCTCACCGGCATCGCGGCCGAACTCGCCGCGCACCTCGGTGACGGCGAGCCCTGCGCCGTCTGCGGCGCCACCGAGCACCCCGCCCCCGCCCGCAAGGTCGCCGGACACGTGGACCGCGAGGCGGAGGAGCGCGCGCAGGCCGCCCACCAGCGCGCCGAGGAGACCCGGGCCCAGGACGAGCGCCGGCTCGGCGGCCTCAGGGAGGCACTGGCCGCCGCCACCGCCGAGGCGGGCGACAGTCCCACCGCCCGGCTCGCCGAGGAGAGCGAGGAACTGGAGCGGCGCCACACCCGGGCACGCAGCGAGGCATCCGCCCTGCACCCGGCGCAGGAGGACCTGCGCCATGCCGAGGAGGAGCATCTGCGGCGCACCGAGGCCCGCCAGCAGGCCGCGCTCGGCACGGCCTCCCGCGCGGCCCGCCGCGACGCGCTGGACCGCGAGCGGGCCGCGCTGGAGGAGGAACTGGCCGACGCACGGGGCACCCTGGACAGCGTGGCCGCGCGGGCCGTCCAGCTGGAACGGCAGGCCGCGCTGCTCGATGCCGCCGCCGACGCCGCCCGTGCCGCCGAGGAAGCCGCCCAGCGGCTCAAGGAAGCCGACGCCCGGCTCGCCGACGCCGCCTTCCGGGCCGGCTTCGACACCCCGCGCGCCGCCGCGGACGCCCTCCTCGACGACGCCGCCCAGCGCGAACTGCAACGCCGCCTGGAGACATGGCGGCACGAGGAGGCCGCCGTGCGGGCTGTCCTCGAGGAGGACGACACCGCGGCCGCCGCCCAGCAGCCGCCCGCCGACCTCACGCGTGCCGAGCAGGCCGCGGCCGACACCGTCCGGCTGCTGCGCGAGTCCGCGTCCGGTCGCGACGCCGCCGCGCGGACCTGCGCCGAACTGGACCGGCTGTCCGCGCGCGCGGCCGCCGGGGTGCGCCGGCTGGCCCCGCTGCGCGAGGAACACGACCGCGTCGCCCGCCTCGCCGCCCTCACCGCGGGCACCTCGGCGGACAACGAGCGCAGGATGCGCCTGGAGTCGTACGTGCTGGCCGCCCGTCTGGAGCAGGTGGCCGCCGCGGCGACCGTCCGGCTGCGGCGGATGTCCGCGGGCCGCTACACCCTCGTGCACTCCGACGACCGCTCCGGACGCGGCCGCAGCGGCCTCGGCCTCCATGTCGTCGACGCCTGGACCGGGCGCGAGCGGGACACCGCGACCCTGTCGGGCGGCGAGACCTTCTTCGCCTCGCTCGCCCTCGCCCTCGGCCTCGCGGACGTCGTCACCGACGAGGCGGGCGGTGTGCGCCTGGACACCCTCTTCATCGACGAGGGCTTCGGCAGCCTCGACGACCAGACGCTCGACGAGGTCCTGGACGTCCTGGACTCACTGCGCGAACGCGACCGCAGCGTGGGCATCGTCAGCCATGTCGCCGACCTGCGGCGCCGGGTCCACGCCCAGCTGGAGGTCGTCAAGGGCAGATCGGGCTCCACGCTGCGCCGGCACGGTCACTGACCGAGCGGACGCCGGGGCAGCGGTGAGGAGTAGACGACGCTGGTCGTGACCGACCCCAGGGCGCCGATCCTGCCGGACACCTCCTCCAGGTGCCGCATGGAGCGGGCGGTGACCTTGATGACGAAGCAGTCGTCGCCCGTCACATGGTGCGCCTCCAGGATCTCCGGCGTCACGGCGACCAGGTCGTGGAAGGGCTTGTAGTTGCCGTTGGGGTAGCGCAGCCGGACGAACGCCAGGATCGGCATGCCCAGCCGGTCCGGGTCCACCACGGCCGCGTAGCCCTGGATCACGCCCGCCTCCTCCAGCCGGCGCACCCGCTCGGTGACCGCGCTCGCCGACATCGACACCGCCCGGGCCAGCTCGGCGAAGCTGGCCCGGCCGTCACGCTGGAGGACATCGAGGATGCGCCAGTCGGTGGCGTCCGGGGAAAACGCGGTCATGGCTGATGGATACCAGGGGAATCCCCGGGCCTTCAAGGTCCGGACCGTGGAACGCCCCTTCAGGAAGATGATCTACGACCGTAGATTTCTGGTCATCGGAAAGCCGCTGTCCCCGACACAGCACTGCAGAAAGGCCCGCGATGACCACCGCTGCCGCCGTGAACCCCGTCCTGCGTGTCGCCCCCGCCGCCCCGGCCGAGGCCGCCGCGTACTTCCGCGCGAGCCTCGTCTTCCACGCCGACGTCTCCGACGTGGCCGCGGTGCTCTCCGCCGGCGGCGACCCCGGCTTCGTCGTGCTGGACTCCCGTTCCACCGAGAGCTGGGAGCAGGGCCACGTCCCCGGCGCCGTCCATCTGCCGACCGCGCAGATCGCCGAGCAGGCCGAGCGGCTCCTGGACCGGTCCGTGCCCGTCGTCACGTACTGCTGGGGTCCCGGCTGCAACGGCGCCACCCGCGCCGCCCTCGCTCTCGCCGAACTCGGCTACCAGGTCAAGGAGATGCTCGGCGGCTTCGAGTACTGGGTCCGTGAGGGCTTCGAGTACGAGACCTGGGAGGGCCGCGACCGCCGTGACGCCGACCCGCTGACGGCTCCGGTCGACGCGGAGGACTGCGGCTGCTGACCCGCTGCCGCCGGGCGGTGAGGTGCCTGAGGGGGTGAGGCGGCGGCGTGCCGGGGCGCGGGGCGGCAGCGGTCTCGGAGGTGCGGGGCGGCGGGCCGGGCGGCCCGCCGCCCCGCGGGTCCGTCAGAGGGCGGAGAGCTCGTCCACCAGGTCGTCCAGGCCCAGGGAACCCTGCGAGAGGGCGGCCATGTGCCATGCCTTGAGGTCGAAGGCGTCACCGTGGCGGGCGCGGGCGTTCTCGCGGCCCAGCAGCCAGGCCCGCTCGCCCAGCTTGTAGCCGATCGCCTGCCCGGGGATCGTCAGATAGCGGGTCAGCTCGCTCTCGACGAAGTCCGCCGGACGGCTGCTGTGCGCGCCGAAGAACTCCTGCGCCAGCTCCGGTGTCCAGCGCTCACCCGGACGGAACGGGGAGTCCGCCGGGATCTCCAGCTCCAGATGCATGCCGATGTCGACGATGACCCGGGCCGCGCGCATCATCTGCGCGTCCAGATAGCCGAGCCGCTCCTCCGGGTCGGTGAGGAAGCCCAGCTCGTCCATCAGCCGTTCCGCGTACAGAGCCCAGCCCTCGGCGTTGGCACTGACCCCGCCGACGGTGGCCTGGTAACGGGAGAGGTTCCCGGCGACGTACGTCCACTGCGCGAGCTGGAGATGGTGGCCCGGCACCCCCTCGTGGTACCAGGTCGAGACCAGGTCGTAGACCGGGAACCGGGTCAGCCCCATCGTCGGCAGCCAGGTGCGGCCCGGCCGCGAGAAGTCCTCCGACGGCTGTGTGTAGTACGGCGCGGCCGCGCTGCCGGGCGGCGCGATGCACGACTCCACCTTCCGCACCGGCTCCGCCAGTTCGAAGTGCGTGCCGTCGAGCGCCTCGATCGCCCGGTCCATCACGCCCTGCAGCCACTCACGGACCTCGTCGACACCCTCGATGTGCCGCCCGTGCTCGTCGAGATGCGCGAGCGTCACCCACGGCGTCGCGGCGCCCGGCAGGATCCTCTCGGCCTCCTTCTTCATCTCGCCCAGCAGCCGGTGGTACTCGGCCCAGCCGTACGCGTACGCCTCGTCCAGATCGAGGTCCGTGCCGTTGAAGTAGCGGGACCAACGCGCGTAGCGCTCGCGGCCCACCGTGTTCGGGGCGCCCTCGATCGCCGGGACGTACACCTCCCGCATCCACTCCCGCAGCTCCACCACGGCGGCCGTCGCCCCGCGGGCGGCCTCGTCCAGCTCGCCGCGCAGCGCCTCGGGACCCGCCGACGCGAAGTCCTCGAACCAGCCCCGGCCGCTGCCGTCGGTGTCCGCCCACTCGCCGAGCTGCTCCACGAACGTGGCCGTCGGCCGCGGCGCCGCGTACAGCTTGCGCTCCAGGCCGAGGGCCAGCGACTCCCGGTAGCCCGCCAGCGAGGCCGGCACCGCGCGCAGCCGCTCGGCGATCGCCGCCCAGTCCTCCTCGGTCTCGGTGGGCGTGACGGTGAAGACCTCACGCACGTTGTGGGCGGGCGTGGCCATGTTGCCGACCGCCCGCAGTCCCTCGTCGGCGTCGTGCACGGCGAGCTCGGCGGTCAGCCGCTCCCGCAGCAGCCGCGCGCACCGGCGCTCGATGTCGCTGTCCGCGCCGGGCTGCCGCTCGGCTTCGTCGAGCCGCGCGAGCGTCGTCCGCTGCAGAGCGGCGAGCGCTTCCTGGCCTGCCGGCGAGAGGTCGGGCAGACGGCTCGAACTCTCCTGCACTCCGAGGTAGGTACCGGTGACCGGATCGAGGGCGACGAGGTCGTCGACATAGGCGTCGGCGACCTCACGGGGCAGCGGGCTCTTGGTCTCTGACATGCACACATCCTCGTACGGGGGCCCGCTCCACGTCACCCCGTTTGCGCCGAGGGCGAAGGCGGCAGCAGCGGCCCGCAGTCCCACTTCTGGAATATCAACCGGGTCTCCACCCGGGCCACCTCGCGCTGGGACGTGAACTCGTCCAGCACGAGCCGCTGCAGATCCGCCATGTCCGCCACGGCCACATGGACGAGGTAGTCGTCCGGTCCGGTCAGGTGGAAGACGGTCAGCGACTCCGGCAGCGCCCGGATCCGCTCCACGAACGGCCCCACCAGTTCCCGCCGGTGCGGTCTGACCTGCACCGACAGCAGTGCCTGAAGACCACGGCCCAGTTTGGCCGGATCCAGCCGCAGCTGATGGCCGAGGATCACTCCGGCCCGCCGGAGCCGGGTCACCCGGTCCAGGCATGTCGAAGGGGCGACCCCCACCTGGGCGGCAAGGTCGCGGTAGGTCGTCCGTGCGTCGTTCTGCAGCAAGGTCAGCAGCTGAAGATCGACCGGATCCAGTACGACAGATTCGGCCACTTGCCGAACGTAGCACGGTGTTCGAATGATGTGCCTCGGCCGGTGTTCACCCTGTCCGTCCATGGACACCGACATGGACACCGCCACGGCCACGCCCCAGGGTCTGGCCGGCCACCGCCCCGCCACCCGGGCCCTGGCCACCGAGGCCGTGCATGCCGGCCGCGACGACCTCGCGCGCCAGGGACTGCACGCCCCGCCGATCGACCTGTCCACCACCTACCCCTCCTACGACAGCCGCGGTGAGGCCGCCCGTATCGACGCCTTCGCCGAGACGGGCGCCGAACTCGACGGGCCGCCCGTCTACGCCCGCCTGGGCAACCCGACCGTCGCCCGGTTCGAGACGGCGCTCGCCCGTCTGGAGGGCACCGAGTCCGCCGTCGCCTTCGCCAGCGGCATGGCCGCCCTCAGCGCGGTCCTGCTGGTCCGGGCGTCCATGGGACTGCGCCACGTCGTCGCCGTACGTCCCCTGTACGGCTGCAGCGACCATCTCCTGACCGCCGGGCTCCTCGGCTCCGAGGTGACCTGGACCGACCCCGCCGGGATCGCGGACGCGCTGCGGCCCGACACCGGCCTGGTCATGGTCGAGACGCCCGCCAACCCGACCCTCGCCGAGGTCGACCTGCGGGCCGTGGCCCACGCCTGCGGCTCGGTGCCGCTGCTCGCCGACAACACCTTCGCCACGCCGGTGCTCCAGCGGCCCACGGAACAGGGCGCCCGTCTGGTCCTGCACAGCGCGACCAAGTACCTCGGCGGTCACGGCGACGTCATGGCCGGTGTCGTGGCCTGCGACGAGGAGTTCGCCGGGCGGCTGCGGCAGGTGCGGTTCGCCACCGGCGGGGTCCTGCACCCGCTGGCCGGCTATCTGCTGCTGCGCGGTCTGTCGACCCTGCCGGTGCGGGTGCGTGCCGCCTCCGAGAACGCCGCCGAACTGGTGCGCCGGCTCGCCGCCGACCCGCGCGTGGCCCGTGTGCACTACCCGCGCATCGGCGGCGCGATGGTCGCCTTCGAGGTGCACGGCGATCCGCACGAGGTGATCGCCGGTGTCCGTCTGGTCACCCCCGCGGTGAGCCTCGGCAGCGTCGACACCCTCATCCAGCACCCCGCCTCCATCAGCCACCGCATCGTCGACGCCGACGACCGCCGCGGCGCCGGTGTCTCCGACCGGCTGCTGCGGATGTCGGTGGGCCTGGAGGACATCGAGGACCTCTGGTCCGACCTGGACCGGGCGCTGGGTACGGGGGTACCGGCGGCCGCGACGGCCACCGCCCGCGACGGGGCGGTGGCCGGGGTCTGACGGGGGAGTGCGGGCGGCCCGGCCCTGACGGAACGGGCCGCCCGCACGGGGCGCGCGTGCCGGACCCCCGCATGGGTCCGGCACCGGGCTGTCCGCATCCGGGTCAGGCGCCCGGCTGCCCACGGGGTGGCGCCGGGCCGTGCGTACGGTCGTGCCTGCCGGGCCGCCCGCACGAGTCATGCGCAGGCCGCCCTCGACGTCGTACGCCGGCTGTCAGCTCTGTCAGCTCTGTCAGCTGTCGGCGCGGGTCACGCGGGGGGCGTGACCCACTCGGTCCGGCTCAGTCCCGCATGCTCCGCTCCTGCGGCGGGCCGGGCAGCCGCGACGCGGCCGGCCTGGCCTCCAGCCGGGCCGTGATCACCAGGGTGCCCTCCTCGATCTGGTAGTCCAGCGGGAGCCCGAGGCCCCGCATCGCGGCGACCATCGCGGTGTTCGCCGCCCGCGTCACCGCGTACACGCTGTCGCAGCCCGCCTCCTCCGCCATCGCCACCAGCCGGCCGAGCAGTTCACCGCCGACACCCCGGCCCTGCCACTCGTCCTCGACGAGCAGCGCGACCTCCGTCTCGTCCCCGTCCCACAGCAGATGCCCGAGACCGACCATCCGCCCCGACGGCGTGTACGCCGCCAGCGTCCGGCCGAAGCGTGGGCTGAGCAGGTGGTTCAGATAGCGGTCGGCGTCCTTGACCGGCCCGTGGTAGCGCATGCCCAGGGTCCGCGACGAGCACCGCTCGTGCATCGCCTTCGCGGAGGCGACGTCCCCCGTGTCCGCCCGCCGCACCGTGATGGGGTTGCCCTCCGGCAGCGTCAGCACGTCCTGGCCGCGCGGCACCCGCGGGCCGAGCCGGGCGTCCAGCTCCACCAGCGCCCGGGCCCGGGCGAACTCGGTGGGGGTGAACGGCAGATACGGCCGCTCCACCGTGACCACTCCGCCCTCCGGCACCCGCAGCCGCATCACCGTGTCCTCCAGCGAGCCCTCCACCGGACCGCCGTCCGTCCGGTCGCCGGCCGCGCTCCCGGAGCCCGGCGACACGGCGGGCAGCGACCGGATGGTGCAGCGGCCCAGCAACTGCCTCAGCGCCAGCGGAAGTTCGGCCGCGTCCAGTGCGGTGCGGGTCGCCAGGCCGAGCACCCGGGTCGGCGCGTCGACCAGATCGTGGGTGTCGGCCCGCTCGATCCAGGTCTGCGCACCGCCCGCCTCGGACACCGCGCGGGTGATCTCCGCCGCGGTGATCCCGCCCGGCGACCGCAGCAGGAACTCGTCCACCGTGTCCTCGCCCAGCGGATGCGTCTGCAGGGTGAGGATGTCGACCCGGTACCCGGCCAGCGCCGTGCACAGCGCGGCCAGCGAACCGGGTTCGTCCCGCACCGTCGTCCGCATCCGCCACAGAGTGCTCTCCTCGGCGTCGCCGGCGGACGGTCCCGACGGCCCGGCCTGCCGCTCCGTGGAGCGCGGCCGGGCACCGGTATCACTCGTCGGCGGCGCATGACCGTGGCGTCGTGCCCACCAGATGTGGAACGCCGCCGTGGCCAGCAGCACCAGCGCCGAGATCACCAGCAGCTGGGGCCCGTCGGGGCCGTGTCCGATGAGGTTGGCCACCGCGTCGGCGACCGCGACGGCCGTGAACAGGGCGGCGAGCTCCACCACGTCCCGCCGCCAGTGGTGGACGGGGCGGCCGTGCCGCGCGCGCGTCACATCAGTCAGGTTTCGCTTCATGCAGCCACTGTGGACGAACGGTGTTGCGTGATCACGAACGCTTTGTGACCGATGGGTAAAGCATGCTTCTGCACCTTTTATTGCTCTTTTGACTGTTGCGTCTTCCACCTCATGCCGCAGCCTCCTCCGCCAGGGCCCGGTGGAGCCGACGGGCCTCCGTGACCAGGCGTGACGATCCCCGGCGTGCGGCCGCCTCCGCCAGATGCGGGACCTCTTCGCGCGCGCCGTTCCGCTCGGCGCACTCGGCGGCGACCGCGAGCAGCTCCGCCAGCCCGCGCACCGGTCTGGCCGAGCTGTCGGCGGCCGGGCCGGCGAGGAGCGGGGGCAGGACATGGCGCAGTACGCCCCACAGGGTGGTGTGCGCCCCGGTGGCCGCCGCCGTCCGCGCGGACTCGGCGAGCCGCAGCGGCTTCACGGCCCCGCTGCGCGCCAGTTCACCGAGGCCGGTGCCCAGTCGCTCCGTCACCAGCTGCCCGCGCGCGGCCAGCGTCAGCAGCGCGTCCACCGCGGCGAGCCGGTCCTCCGCGTGCCGGGCGCCGAGCCCGTAGGCCACCGCCAGATGCATCGCGGCACCCGCCTCGCCGCCGGACTCGGCCAGCAGCGGCAGCACCGTGCCGAGTCCGCGGCTGTCCTCGACGGCGAGGGCGGCGATGTCCCACAGGAGGCGTGCCGCCACGATCTCGCGCTGCTCGGGCAGCACGGCCGGCCAGTGCGGGCGTATGCCGTCGCTCCAGTGATGGCAGTAGGTGTGCCGGGCGGAGCCGTCGAACGGAACTCCGAGCCCCTGATAGGCCGACGGGAACCCGTCCAGCAGGCCCGGGAGCCCGTCGAGTCCGACCAGGAGGAGGTCTCCTTCGCCGCCGCGCCGGTGCGTGGGTGACTCCGCGGGCCCTGCGGAGAGCCACTCCGCGAGACGCAGCCCCGCCGCCGTGCCGAGGGCCGTCGCCCGCTCGGCGGCCCGCGCGGCCGCCTGCCTGTCCGCGCGCCGCACCCGAAGCAGCGCCTGCGCGAAGTCGGACTCGGAGATCCGGGCACCCAGACGGTGGTAGGCGCCGAGGCGGTCCACCAGCACATCCGGCTCCAGCAGGCCCGTGCTCCATGTCGGCGTGGACAGCAGGAACGGCAGCGGATCGGTGCGCAGCCGGTGTGCCACCTCCCACAGACGGGCGTCGAACGCCTGGCAGAGCGGGCCGTGCGCACAGGCCGCCGCCCCGGCGCCCCTGGTCACGGCCGTGTGCAGGGCCGCCGTGTCCGGCACCCCGTGCAGCGTCGCGAGCAGCAGGTCGAACACGTCCGTGGCGTTGAACAGGCCGCGCCGGGACGGGGTGAAGTGGTCGGCGGCCCGATGGCCGTACGCGGGGTCGACATGGGACCACCAGCGGCGGTCGGTCACCGGCGCCAGCGCCTCCAGCACCCCCTCCCGGTCCTGATGGGCATGGCGCACCAGGCCGTCCAGTGCCCGCTCGAACGCCGTCACATCGGCTTCCGACGCCATGACCGCGCCGATCTCCTCGGCGAGCTCGGCGGCGGACTCCGGAGGCGGCGCCAGACGCACCGGCTCCGGCGCGGGCGGGAGCACCTCCTCCTGCACCACCGGCACGTCGGAGGAGAGGGCGAGGCCCAGCGCGCGGGACGCCCGCTCGCGCAATGCCGGAGCCAGCTCCTGCGCGGCGAGAGCCAGTTCGCCTCGCAGCGCGGGGGAGTCCGCCTTCTTCAGATGGCGCTCCACCAGCTTGAGCGCACGCTCCTGCACCTCGGAGTCCTGGTGCCCGAACGCCTGTGCCGCGGCCGGGAGAAGCTCCGGCACGGAGGCCGGACACCGCAGCAGCACCTTGCCCAGCAGCACCAGCTGCGCGCGCACCAGCTTCTTCTCCGGCCGGAACAGCACCGCCGCCGACATCTCCGCCAGCCGACGCGCCGTCAGCTCCCCGTCCAGGGCGAGCGACGCCAGAACACCCTGCGCGTGCGAGGCGACCGGCGGCACCGCGTCCGAGGCCAGCGCCAGCCAGTCGGCGACCCGGGCCAGCTCCTCGGCGCGGGCCAGGACCAGCGCGTCGAGCAGGCGCAGGAACACCCGCTGATCGCCGGTGGAGCCGCCCCGCAGCAGCCGGGCCACACAGGCGTCGACCATCGTCGTGCGGTCCAGCACCCCCTCGTCGGCGAGCCGGGCCAGGGCACCGGTCCAGCTGTCCGGTCCGTCGTCGTCGGGCCACTCCAGACGGCTGCCGAGATCGTCCGTCTCGAACAGCGCGGCCACGAGCGGCACCAGGTGCGGATCGCGGCGCAACCGGTCGAGCTTGGTGCCGCCACGACGCCACCCGCCGTCGACATGGCCGACCCAGCCGCGCACATAGGCATCCGTCACCGGCACCGTGCAGCCGGCCAGCCGGACCAGCCCCGCCATCAGCTCGTAGGGCACCTGCGCCGAGGCCGGACGCCGGGCCAGCCGGTGCACCACGTCCGCGAGCCACTGCGGGTCACGGTCGCCGAGAAGATGCAGCAGCACCCCCGGCGACACCCGCGACCAGCGCAGATCGGCGGCCGCCAGCCAGCTCGCCACGCCCGCGGCGCCCGTCTGGCACGCCGCCCCCGCCGCGTGCAGCGCGGGCAGGGCACGGCGGCTCTCGTCGGTCCACCGCGCTCCCCGCAGTTCCCTGCGCAGAGCCTTCAGCTCCGGGAAGCACACCCGCCGCTCGGCGTCCGTCATCCCGTCGAGCAGGCTCACGACCTCCGCCGTACGCCCCGCCCGGACGGCCTCCGGCAGACCCGTCGGCCGGTCCGTCCCTCCGGCCCGCGCCGTCTTCACCCGCGTCACGGCATCCATCAGCGAACTCATCGCACACCCCCGTCGAATCCGGTCCCCGCCGTCCGCGGCGCTCCACCGCGCCGCGCCATCCGTACCGCCAGCGCGTGCTTGCACGGCCCGCGCCCGCCCCTGTACCTCGCCCACCACACACAGCTGCAGCTGAGCACGCCCGCGGTGTCCCGCACCCGGTGCACATGGCCGTCCTCGGCCGTGACCGTCGCCAGCGTGCCGTCGAGGGTCACCGCGTCGGCCGCCAGCAAGGAGTGCGCCGAACGCAGCCGAGGGTTGTGGCGCTCCACCCGCTCGGCGTCGTACGGCAGTTCCCGGTGGAAATAGGCCGCCTCCGCCGCGTCGTACCCCACGCGCCCCGATGTGCCGAGCCGGACGAGGGCCGCCCGCACCCGCTCCGCGGTGAGCCCCGAGGCGGCGGCCAGGTCGGCGACGTCCACGCGCGGCTCCCAGGCCAGCAGGACGGAGATCAGCTCCGCGTCGCCCGCGGCCTCGTCGGTGGCGAGGGCCTCCAGGACACCGCCCTCGCCGGAGAATCCGCGTGAGGCGTCGGGCGACAGCGTCAGCGTCAGTCTCATGCCGGGCAGCACCATCTCCCAGGCGCCGGCCGTGGCACCGCCCACCGGGCCCCCCACCGGGCCGTACACCCGCAGCGCCGTGGCGTACCGCAGGACGCGCTGCAGCGCCGCCAGCCGCTCCGGGCCCGGCAGGCACACCGCACCCGGCACCGGCCGGGTCGTCGGCCGCAGCGACCTGCCCGTCGGCACCACCCAGCGGGTTCCGGACGAACCGCCGCGCCCGGCCGCCCGCGGCAGCGACCGCAGGAACCGCACCGCCTCGGCGGCCGGCAGCTCGGCGCGCTGCTCGAATTCCGCCGCTGCCACCTGGGCCTCGGCGAAGCCGCGCAGCCAGCGGTCGGGGAGCGGCACCTTCTTCTCCACGACCGGGCCGTCCAGCGTGGTCACGGCCAGTTCCTCGGGGCCCACGCGCAGATGCAGCGGGTCGTCGGTCCCCAGCCGGGACAGCGCCTCGCGCAGGGGGTTGTTGACGTCCACGTTCGTCGTGCCGTGTCCCACCTCGCCGCCGTCCAGGCCCGGGGACAGCACGTCGAGGCGTGCGTAGACCCCGCCGCAGCCGGAGAAGGACTCGAAGCGCAGCCGGTCGCCGTTGCCCGTGACGACCGGGTCGAGCGACGCGGGGCGCTGCGGCTGGTAGTAGCGCGCGGCCGCGACGTCGGCCACCGCGAGCAGCGCGGCGGAGGCCGTCCGAGGGGAGGTCAGGAAGCCGGAGAAGAAACGCGGATGGTCCTCGGCGCCCGCCGGGGTGGCACCCCTGGACGTCTCTAGGCCCAACCGCCGTCCACCCTCCACGGCCTCCAGCACGGAGGGTCGCCGATAAGTCACGGCCTGCAAGGATCGCGTCATGGGAAAACCGTAGACGCGGCCACTGACAATCGTTCTGACCTGCGAAAACGAGGAATCCTCGGGGGAGTTGGCGGCGCTCGTGGAACGGGCCGCCGATCATCGCGCACGTGCCCCGCACCGGGCGCGACGCCGGTGCGGGGCACGTGATCCGGGAACGGGGCGGTCACTGCCCGACGAGGCCGGGCCGGAGCACCTTCGTGAACAGCACGGTGCCGTCCTGTTCCCGCAGCCGGACCGTGAGTTCGGCGCTGTCGGCGTCGATGTCGACCTCGCCGAAGAACTGGTAGCCGCCCGCCGGGGAGACATTGGCGACGGCCGGCGCCTTCACGAACACCCTCTCGGGGCCGAACGTGCCGTCCAGCGCACTGGCGGGGAACGCGCCCGCGTTGAGCGGGCCCGACACGAACTCCCAGAACGGCTCGAAGTCGGTGAACGCCGCCCGCGACGGCTGGTAGTGCTGGGCCGAGGTGTGATGGACGTCGGCCGTCAGCCACACCGTCCCGGTGATGCGCCGGTGCTTGACGAAACGCAGCAGCTCGGCGATCTGCAGCTCCCGCCCGAGCGGTGCGCCGGGGTCGCCCTGCGCGATCGCCTCGAAGTGGGGCCTGCCCTCCTGGCCGTCCGGCACCACGAGGCCGACGGGCATGTCGGCGGCGATCACCTTCCACACCGCACGTGAGCGGGACAGCTCCCGCTTCAGCCACTCCAACTGCTCGCGGCCCAGGATGCCCCGGGGGTCGGCGGTCTGGCCGTCGGGCGAGTTCGCGTTGCGGTAGGTGCGCATGTCCAGCACGAAGACGTCGAGCAGCGGGCCCTGGCGCAGCACCCGGTACACCCGGCCCTCGTGGGCCCCGGGCCGCAGCGTGGACACGGGGAAGTACTCGCCGAACGCCCGGCGGGCCCGCGCCGCCAGCACATCCACGCTCTTCTCCGTGTAACGGGTGTCCGTGTCGGCGATCACCTGCCCCGGATACCAGTTGTTGCGCACCTCGTGGTCGTCCCACTGGGCGATCGTCGGGACCTGCGCGTTGAACCGCCGCAGATTGCCGTCCAGCAGGTTGTAGCGGAAGTTTCCGCGGTACTCGGCCAGCGTCTCGGCGACCTTCGCCTTCTCCTCGGTGGTGACATTGCGCCAGGTGCCGCCGCCGGGCAGCGCCGCCGTCGCGGCGATCGGGCCGTCGGCGTAGACGGTGTCACCGCTGAAGAGGAAGAAGTCGGGGTCGAGCCGGGCCATCGCGTCGTAGACGCGGTAGCCGCCGAGGTCGGGATTGATGCCCCAGCCCTGTCCCGCCAGATCCCCGGACCACAGGAACCGCACACCGCCGCGGCGGTGGACGGGCACGGTGCGGAACGTGCCGGTGACCGGCTCGCCCGTACGGCGCGGGTCGTCCGGGTCGGCCAGCAGCACGCGGTAGTGGACCTGGCGGCCGGACGGCAGCTCGCGCAACCGGGTCGTGCCGGTGAAGTCGGTGTCCGTGCCGAGCAACGGGCCGTGCCATCTGCGCGGGTTGCGGAACGACTCGGTGGCCGACGTCTCGACGATCATCCGGGCCGGACGGTCGGAACGGACCCAGACCAGCGCCGAGCCGCAGGTCACGTCACCGCTCTGCACGCCCCATTCCGCGCGCGGGCGCCCGGACAGGGCGAAGGCCGGTGCCCCGCCGGAGCCGGCCGGCAGGGCCAGGGCCGCCGACGCGGCGAGGGAGCCGCGCAGCACGCTGCGGCGGGCGGGAGACAGGGGACGGTCGGACATGTGGGGCCTCCAGTGCGGGAGCCGGCCGGGATGCCCTGTCACACCTACTGGTGCACCGCAGCGCGCACACGAACCGCAAGTGAACAACTCGCCCGCGGAGCGCGGGTTTTTCCGCCCTGCCCGTCCTCACCCCGCGAAGTCCCGCGCGCGCCACGGGGTCCCCTCGCGGCCGTCGTCACCGGGCGCCGACGGTCGGGACCGGCGCCCATGGCCTCGCCCGGGTCAGCTGCTGCCGTCGAGGATGACGCGCGCGACGAGCGCCGGGTCGTCGTTCATCGGCACATGGCCGCAACCGGGCAGCCGCACCAGCCGGGCCTTGGGGATGACGCCCTTGGCGCGCACACCCTGCCGGCGCAGCAGCAGCCGGTCCTTGGTGCCCCAGGCCACGGTGACCGGCAGACCGGGGACGTCGTCGGTGAACCGCACGTCGGTTCCCGCCCGGAGGGTCTCGGTGAAGCCGGTCGAACGGGCGAGCGCCAGCGTCTCGGCGACCACGGCCTCCGGTGAACGCCGGCCGGGACGGGCGTAGATCGTGCTGGTGAGGACGGTCCGGCCGGCCGCGGTGCGTGACAGCCGCTCGACGAACGGCTCGGGCAGGCCGCGCGCGCTTCCCCGCATCGCCAGCAGAACACCGAACGCGTAGCGCCGCTCGGCCTGGGTCCAGAACCCGGCGGGCGACAGGGCGGTGACGGACCGTACGAGCTTCTCCCGGCCGAGCTCCAGGGCCAGCAGTCCGCCGAGGGAGTTGCCCGCGACGTGCGGCCGGTCCAGTTCCAGCGCCTCGCACAGCGCGCCGAGCGCGACGTTCATGGTGGGGAGGTCGTGGGTGAGGCCGTCCGGCAGGGACGGCGACGCGCCGAACCCGGGCAGGTCCACGGCGATGACGTCGCGTTCGGTGGCCAGGATGTCGATCACCGGGTCCCATGCCTGGCGGTGATGGCCGATGCCGTGCAGCAGGAGCAGGGGTTCGCCGCGGCCCACGCGCGCGTAGGAGACGGTCACGGCCCGTCGGCCTCGGGAGGAGGGGACCTCGAAGGTGACGGTGTCGGACATCGGCGGCTCCTTTGGCTGGGACGCGTCTCTTGATGGACACCCTGTCAGTAATTGCTACCCGTGGGTAGCCCCTCGGGTGCGGAACGCCCGGAGAAGGCTCTTGTCCCCTGCGGGAGGCCCCACGTCCTGAATCCCCCGTCGCACGCGGCCGGGTTTTGCCTTCATTTCATGAATGCGGCCCTGTACGAACGTCCCATGAACGCTTTGCCGCGCACGCCCCGTCCGACGGCGAGGGGAACGAGGATTGGTCTTGACCAAGGGTGGGGGCCGCCCTATGGTCGCAGATAAGTGCAACAACCTTTAATAAACAAGGGCGCTAAAACGCCGCCGGCTCACGGCGATTGCGGAGGACAGGGTGGGGACCACGCAGCTGGAATCGGTGCCGGAACCGAAGTACTGGCACCTCAGGACCGTGCTCAGTGAAGCGCTGGACTCCGAGTTCGCCGTGGGCGAGATCCTGCCCAACGAGCGTGACCTCGCCGCCCGCTTCGGCGTCGCCCGCGCCACGCTCCGCCAAGCTCTGGAGCAGCTCGAACTGGAAGGCCGGCTCCAGCGCCGCCGCGGTGTCGGCACGACCGTGGCCCCGCCGCGCGTCGGCGTGGCCGTCGGCAGCGAGCAGCACGCCTGGCCCGGTGGCCCGGAAGACGCCTGGCAGCCCGTCGACTGCGTGCTCGCCGTGCCGCCCGCCGCCGTCGCCGCCGCGCTGGAGACCGGCGCCGACGAGCCCGTCCACACGGTGCGCCGCACCCGGATGACCCATGGCCAGCCCGTCGCGGCCGAGCTGCTCCACGTCCCGCGGTCCTCGGTCCCGGACCTGTCCGCCATAGACGCGCCGTCGGGCGCCGCGCGCGCGCGTGCGCTGCTGCGCGAACTCCAGCGCCTGGAGCTGGAGGGGCACGACAGCGCGGTGGAACTGGGCTCGGCCCGCGCGGACGACGCCAAGGAGCTCGACCGGCTTCCCGGGGCGCCCGTCCTGATCGTCACCACCCGGTTCCTCGCCCTGGGACGCACGGCCGCCCTGTCCGTCGCCACCTACCGGGCCGACACCTGCCGGCTCACCTTCGGCGACTTCGGCGGTGTGGAGATCCACCAGGACCCGCAGCGGCAGGCATCCTGACGGACGGCCCGCACCGGCGCCCCGCGCAACGGGGCGCCGGAAGCCGCCGGACCGGCCGCACCCGTCCCCACCGCGGCCTTCGGCGGACGGCCGCACCGCTCACCTTCCGGCCGTCCGCCGTTCCTGCACCGCTCGCCGTCCGCCGGCCGCATCGTCCCCGTGCGACCGCGCCCGCGGTCGGCCGTCCCCGTGCCGCTCACCGGAGGGCCCCGGCCGTCGTACCGCTCCACCGGTAGGCCGTGGCCGTTCCCGTGCCGCCCGCCGTCCGGCTGTCGGACGTTCCCGCCTCACCTGTCGTCCGCCGTTCGGCCCCGCCCGTCGTACCGCTCCGGCGGGCCGTGATCGTCCCCGTGCCGCTCGCCGGCGGGCCGTCGGCCGTTCCCGTGCCGCTCACCGGAGGGCCCCGGCCGTCGTACCGCTCCGGCGGTAGGCCGTGGCCGTTCCCGTGCCGTTCACCGGCGGGCCGTGACCGTGCCCTCCACCGCGAAGAGCTGCTCCTCCACGTGGTCCAGGGCGAGCCGCACCGCGCCGGTGGCCACGGCCGCCTCGCCGAGCAGCGACAGCGTCACCCTCGGCGGCCGCAGGCAGTAACGGGCCAGCTGACGCCGCAAAGGCTCCAGCACGTCGTCCAGTCCCGCCGCCCAGCCGCCGATCACGACGAGCTCGGGATCGAGGGCCAGCACCAGTGCCGCCACGTCATGCACCAGCCGCTGGTTGAAGCGTTCGACGGCCGCGCGGGCGCCCTCGTCGCCCCGGCGGGCCCGGGCGAAGACATCGGCGACCGCCTGCTCGTCCAGCGGATGCAGCGGTTCGTCCGTCGTGGACAGCAGTGTCTCCGGGGTCACCTCGCGCCCCAGCAGATGCAGCGCGCCGATCTCCCCGGCCGCCCCGCCGAACCCCCGGTGCAGCCGCCCGCCGATCAGCGAGCCCGCACCGGGGCTCAGCCCGGCCAGCACGAACACCACGTCGTCCGAGTCGGTGGCCGAACCCTTCCAGTGCTCGGCCACGGCCGCCGCGTTCGCGTCGTTCTCCACGAGCACCGGGCACTTGAACGAGCGGCTCAGCCGCTCGCCCAGCCGCAGTCCCGTCCAGCCGGGCAGCGCCGTGCTCAGCCGCACCGTGCCGTCGGCCTCCACGATCCCGGGCGTCCCCACGCCGACCGCACGCAGCGAGCCCCGGGACACCCCGGCCCGGCGCAGCAGTTCGGCCACGGCCCCGCGCAGCCGCTCCAGCCGCTCGTCCGCGTCGGCCGTCTCGTCGACCTCCTTGGCCTGGGCGCCCAGCACCTTGCCGTCCAGGTCGGCGAGGAGCGCGGCGACCCGGTGGGAGCCGATCTCCAGGCCCAGCAGATGACCTGCCTCGGCGCGGAAGCGGAAGCGCCGCGCGGGCCGTCCCTGCCGCCGGGCAGCCCCGTCGTCGGCCGCCTTCTCGACGACCAGACCGGCCTCGATGAGCCCTTCCACGACACCCTCGACGGTCGGCCGGGACAGCCCGGTGACGCGCGTGATCTCCGTGAGCGTCGCGCAGTCCGTGGCACGCAGCGCGTGCAGCACCACCGCGGAATTGATCCTTCGCAGCAGCGAGGGATCCCCGCCGGTCAGCCGCCCCACCGTCCGTCCTCCCAGCTCGAGCGCATGATGGCCGGATCGTACTCGGCGCGGCCGAACCCGGCGAGTGCCGGATTCCCCTGTTCAGCGGCACGCCCCGGGACAAGCCGGAACGATCTGCTCCGTACCGGCCCCGTATCAGCCCGGCGAGACGAACCCGGACTCGTACGCGACGATCACCGCCTGGGTGCGGTCCCGCGCCCCCAGTTTCGCCAGTACGGCGCTGACATGCGACTTCACCGTCTCCGTGCCCACGGTCAGCCGGGCCGCGATCTCCGCGTTGGACAGACCCCGTGTCATCAGCCGCAGCACCTCCGCCTCGCGCTCGGTCAGCCCGGCCCGCTCCAGCGCCGCCCGGGCCGCCGGGTTCCCGCCACCGTCGCCGTACTCGGCGGCCAACTGCCGCACGGACGCCGGGAACAGCAGCGACTCGCCCTCGGCGACCAGCCGTACCGCGTGCACGATCTCCGCCGGCCGGGCCCGCTTGAGCAGGAACCCGTCGGCGCCCGCGCGCAGCGCGTCGTACACGTACTCGTCGTTCTCGAACGTCGTCACCACGAGGATCTTCGGCGGTTCCGGCACCGTGCGCAGCACCGCGCGCGTGGCCTCGATGCCGTCCAGGAGCGGCATCCGTACGTCCATCGCGACCACGTCCGGCCGCAGTTGCCGCACCAGCGGGATCACCGCCGCTCCGTCGGCGGCCTCTCCGACGACCTCGATGTCGGGCTGGGCGTCCAGGACGGCTCGCAGACCGGCACGGACCAGGGGCTCGTCGTCGACGAGGAGTACGGTGACCGGCATCCGGACACCCTAGTCCCCCCTCCGGCGACGGCCGGAGTCAGCCCAGCGGCAGTTCCACCCGCACCCGCCAGTCGCCGTCGTCCGGGCCGGTGTGCGCCCGGCCGCCGAGCAGGGCCGCGCGCTCGCGCATGCCGCGCAGGCCGCTGCCCCGGCCGGGCCCGGCCACCGCGGCGGGCAGCGCGTTGCGCACGTCCAGGCCGAGACTGCCGTCCGCGACCCGCACCCGCACCCGCACGGGGACCGCGCCCGCGTGCCGCAGCACATTGGTCAGCGACTCCTGGAGGATGCGGTAGCCCTCGCGGGACACCGGCCCCGGCACCGCCTCCAGCGGACCGCTCACCTCGGCGTCGACCTTCGCCCCGGAGGCCCGCGCCGACTCCAGCAGCCGGTCGGCGTCGGCCAGCGTCGGTCTGCCGCTCACCGGCCGCCCCGACTCGCGCAGCACTCCGAGCACCCGGTCCAGGTCCTCCAGCGCGGCCCGTCCGGTGTCCTCGATGGCGGCCAGCGCCCGGTCGGTGAACGCGGGGTCCCCGGCGGCCCGCGCCGCGCCCGCCTGCACCACGGCCACCGTCAGCGCGTGCCCGATGGAGTCGTGCAGCTCGCGCGCGATGCGGTTGCGCTCCAGCAGCTGCTCCGTGCGCTCCTCCAGCGCGGCGAGCCGTTCGGCGGGGGAGGGGCCGAGGAGCCGGCCGGCGAGCCGTGTGATCAGCCCGCCCGCCGCCACGACCACGACCGGCAGCACGAGCACCGGCAGCGGAGCCAGCGCCGCGTACCACCAGTGGTGCCCGGAGACCTGGAGCAGCGCCCCGTCGTCCCGGGCTCCGTCGCCCAGCCCGGCCCGCAGCAGCACCTCGGTGGAGACGGGCAGTTGGACCGTCAGCAACGCGACCAGCCCGCCCAGCAGCAGCCGCGTCTCCAGCCAGAGCACCGTCCGCGCGCGGTCGCCCCAGCTCACCGAGGGGGAGACGACGATCTCGGGACCGTCGTCCGCACGTCTTCGGCCCAGCAGCAACAGCCGTGCCTGAAGCCCCTCCACCGTCCGCATGCCCGGCACGAGACCCACGAGGCCCAGCAGGACCGCCGAGAGCCACCACCGCCGGTCGTCCAGGTACATCCACATGGCGGGCCACACGACGGCCATGAACAGATGCAGCCATCGTGTGTAGGTCACGGCCCGGGCGAACGGGCGCAGCAGGCGGAACATCCGCCCATCGTCGCAGCCGCCACCGACAACGGACCTCCCCCGCCCGGGGGAGACGAACTCCACCGGCGGGGGAGGCGCCCGCCCCGCTCCGGGCGCGACGCTGTCGTCATGACCAGCATCGACGTCCGAGACCTCACCAAGGAGTACGGCACCCGGCGGGCCGTGGACGCCCTCACGTTCAGCGTGCGCCCCGGCCGGGTCACCGGCTTCCTCGGCCCCAACGGAGCGGGCAAGTCCACCACCATGCGGCTCGTGCTCGGCCTCGACCGGCCGACCTCCGGCACCGCCACGATCGGCGGCCGCGCCTACGCCTCCTTCGCCGAACCCCTGCGCCAGGTCGGCGCGTTGCTCGACGCCCGGGCCGCGCACGGCTCCCGCACGGCCCGCGACCATCTGCGGATCCTGGCCGCCGCCAACCGCATCCCCGCCCGGCGGGTGGACGAGGCGCTGCGGGAGACGGGCCTGGAGTCCGTCGCGCGGCGCAGGGTGAGGACGTACTCGCTGGGCATGCGCCAGCGTCTGGGCATCGCGGCCGCGCTGCTGGGCGACCCTGCGGTGGTGATGCTCGACGAACCGTCCAACGGCCTGGACCCCGAGGGCATCATCTGGATCCGCGCCCTGGTCCGCCGGCTCGCCGCCGAGGGCCGCACCGTGCTGGTCTCCAGCCATCTGATGAACGAGACGGCCGAGTTCGCCGACCATCTCGTGGTCCTCGGGCGCGGGCGGCTGCTCGCCGATCTGCCCATGCGGGAGTTCATCGACGCGCGCGTGCAGCCCCGGGTCCGGGTGCGCACCACCGACGCCACGGCGCTCAAAGAGGTCCTGGCCCGGCACGGCCACACCGCAGAACCCGGTGAGGACGGCGCCTGGACCGTGCCCCACGCGCGTGTGGCGGACATCGGCAGGCTCGCGTCCGGGGCCGGCGTCCCGATCCTCGAACTCGCCGCCGAGGAAGGCACCCTCGAACAGGCGTACCTCGATCTGACCGCGTCCGAGACCGAGTACACCGCACAGTTCCAGGAGGCATGACCATGCCGTTCGTACCGATCCTGCACGCCGAGCTGCTGAAGATCGGCACCCTGCGGTCCCTGTACGGCGCCCTGGTCGCGCTGCTCGCCGTCTCCACGGCGTTCTCGGCGCTCGCCGGGGCCTCCGACGCCTCCGATCCCGGGTCCGACGCGCTGTTCATGGCGTTCTCGGGTGTCCTGCCGGGCCAGATCGCGGCCATCGCCTTCGGTGCGACGGCCGCGTCGGCCGAGTACCAGGCGGGCGCGCTGCGTCTCTCCCTGGCCGCGGTGCCGCGGCGCGGCAGATGGTTCGCCGCCAAGGCCGTGGCCGTGGGCGCACCGGTGTTCCTGGCGGGCCTGGTGACGGCCGGAGCGTCCCTCGCGGCCGCCCGGGCCGGACTGGGCGCGGCGGCCGAGGGACTGACCGCGGCCCAGCAGACACGCGCGGTCGTCGGCTGCGGGATCTACCTCACGCTGATGGCGCTGCTCGCGACCGGGCTCGCGACGCTGCTGCGCAGCGGTGTCGCCGCGCTGTCGGTCCTGATCCCGTTCGTGCTCGTCGTGTCCTTCGTCGTCGGGGACACGACCGGAGCGGTGACCGACTTCCTGCCCGACAAGGCCGGTCAGGTGGTCCTGCACCAGAGCTGGGACGGACGCCTCGGGCCGTGGACCGGCCTGGCCGTGACCGCCGTGTGGGCGGCCGCCGCGCTGGTCGCCGGGGCGTGGAGCGTGCGGCGCAGGGACGCCTGAGGGGCCGCCGTCCGCCGTCCGCGGCCCGGCCGGTCCCGCGCCGGTGCCGCGGTCAGTCCTGCGCCGCCGCCCGCAGCCGGGCGAACTCCTCCGCCATCGTCGCGGCCGTCCAGTGGGCGTTCAGGCCGCTCGGATTGGGCAGGACCCAGACCCGGGTGTCGCCGAAGGTGCGTTCCTGCGGGCCCACCTGGGCCTTGCGGTCGCCGAACGCCGCGCGGTACGCGGTGACGCCGACCACCGCCAGCCGGCGGGGCCTGAGCCGGGCCACCTTCAGCGCGAGCAGCCGCCCGCCCTCGCGGTACTCCTCCGCACCGAGCTCGTCGGCCCGCGCGGTCGCCCGGGCCACCACGTTGGTGATCCCGAGCCCGTACGACAGCAGCTCCTGCTGCTCGGACGGTTTCAGGAGCCTCGGTGTGAACCCCGACAGATGCAGCACCGGCCAGAAGCGGTTGCCGGGCCGGGCGAAGTGATGGCCGGTGGCGGCGGTCGTCAGCCCGGGGTTGATGCCGCAGAAGAGCACACGGAGGCCGTCCGCGACGACGTCCGGTACGAGACGGTCGCGGGCGGCCTCCAGGTCCTGCCGGGTCGGCCGGGTCAGAGAATCGCTCCGGGGGTGTAGCCGGCGGCCTCGGGGTGCTGCTTGACGATCTCGTCGATCCGGGCGACGACCAGGGCGACCTGGTCGGCGGCGGCGCCGGTGAAGGACAGCTTGTCCGCCATCAGGGCCCCGAGCTGCTCACGGTCGAGCGGCAGCCGGTCGTCGGCGGCGAGCTTGTCGAGCAGGTCGTTGCGCTCGGCGCCCTGCTCGCGCATGGCGAGCGCGGTGGCGACCGCGTTCTCCTTGATGGCCTCGTGGGCGATCTCGCGGCCGACACCGGCGCGCACCGCGCCCATCAGCACCTTGGTGGTGGCGAGGAACGGCAGGTAGCGGTCCAGCTCGCGGGCCACGACGGCCGGGAAGGCGCCGAACTCGTCGAGCACGGTCAGGAACGTCTCCAGCAGGCCGTCCAGCGCGAAGAACGCGTCGGGCAGCGCGACCCGGCGCACCACCGAGCAGGACACGTCGCCCTCGTTCCACTGGTCGCCCGCCAGCTCGCCGGTCATCGAGGCGTAGCCGCGCAGGATGACCATCAGGCCGTTGACGCGCTCGCAGGAGCGGGTGTTCATCTTGTGCGGCATCGCGGAGGAGCCGACCTGGCCCGGCTTGAAGCCCTCGGTCACCAGCTCGTGCCCGGCCATCAGCCGGACCGTCTTGGCCAGCGACGAGGGCGCCGAGGCGAGCTGCACCAGCGCGGTGACGACCTCGTAGTCCAGCGAGCGCGGGTAGACCTGGCCCACCGAGGTGAAAGCCTGCGAGAAGCCCAGGTGACCGGCGATCCGGCCCTCCAGGTCCGCCAGCTTCGAGGCGTCGCCGCCGAGCAGGTCGAGCATGTCCTGCGCGGTGCCGACGGGGCCCTTGATGCCGCGCAGCGGGTAGCGGCCGAGCAGCTCCTCCAGGCGGCCGTGGGCGACGAGCAGTTCGTCGGCGGCGGTCGCGAAACGCTTGCCGAGGGTGGTGGCCTGCGCGGCGACGTTGTGGGAGCGGCCGGCCATGACCAGCTCGCCGTACTCCCCGGCCAGCTTGCCGAGACGGGCCAGGACGGCGACCGTGCGGTCGCGCATCAGCTCCAGGGAGAGGCGGATCTGGAGCTGCTCGACGTTCTCCGTCAGGTCGCGGGACGTCATGCCCTTGTGGACCTGCTCGTGCCCGGCGAGGTCGTTGAACTCCTCGATCCGCGCCTTCACGTCGTGCCGCGTGACCTTCTCGCGCTCGGCGATGGAGGCCAGGTCGACCTGGTCGAGGACGCGCTCGTAGTCGGCGATCGCCGCGTCCGGGACCTCGATGCCGAGGTCCTTCTGGGCCCGCAGCACGGCGAGCCAGAGCTGACGCTCCAGCCTCACCTTCTGCTCGGGGGACCAGAGCGTGGCGAGCTCGGCGGAGGCGTACCGTCCGGCGAGGACGTTCGGGATGCGGGGCTTGGCGGGCGCTGAAGTCACGTGTCCAGAGTCTACTGGCGATTCGTGCAGGCCAGCGCCAGGGCCCGGTTCGGCGGAAGCTACGAGACGGCCGTCACGCGCCGTCGCCGACGGTCGCGTCCCCCGTGGCGGGCATCTCGTACGGCAGCAGCTCGGGCCGCTTCGGCGGGCGTCCGTCGCCGGAGGAACGGCCGGTCAGGCGGCGTCCGATCCAGGGGAGCAGGTACTGACGGGCGAAACGGGCGTCCGCGACCCGGCGGGTGGCCCAGCCCGGCGGCAGCGAGGCCGCGGCCGGCACGCGCCACCCGGTGTCCTCGGGCTCGTGGCCCAGGGACTGCCAGACCGCCTCCGCGACGCGGCGGTGGCCCTCGGGGGTCAGGTGCAGCCGGTCCACGTCCCACATCCGCGGGTCGCTCAGCGAGGGAGCCCCGTACAGGTCGACCACGACCGCGCCGTGCCGGGCGGCGAGCTCGTCGACGCAGGCGAACAGTTCCTCCATGCGCGGCCGGAACCGCTCCAGGACCGGGCCCTGGCGGCCGGGGCTGCGCATCAGCACCAGCTGCCGGCAGGCCGGGGCGAGCCGCTCGACCGCCTCGGTGAGCAGGTCGCGCACCCGGACCATGTCGCACTTGGGGCGCAGGGTGTCGTTCAGGCCGCCGACCAGGGTGATCACGTCGGCGCCCATGGCCGCGGCCACGTCCACCTGCTCGTCGACGATCTGCCCGATGAGCTTGCCGCGGACGGCGAGGTTGGCGTACCGGAACTCGGGCGTCCGGGCGGCCATCCGTGCCGCGAGGAGATCGGCCCAGCCGCGGTAGCTGCCGTCGGGCAGCAGGTCCGACATGCCCTCGGTGAAGGAGTCGCCGACCGCGACCAGGCTGGTGTATGTGGGGTTCGTCTGCATGGCGTAGCCGATGGTAACCCGCCCGACATACCCACCGGTCGGTCACCCCCGCGCACCCCGCGCACCCCGCGCACCCCGCGCACCCCGCGCACCCCGCGCACCCCGCGCACCCCGCGCACCCCGCGCACCCCGGGGCTCCGCGACCCCGGGGCTCCGCGACCCCGGGGCTCCGCGACCCCGGGGCTCCGCGACCCCGGGGCTCCGCGACCCCGGGCCTCTGCGGGCACTCAGCCCTGCGGCACTCCCTCTCCCGGAACCTCTCCCGGAACCCCGCGGGTGCTCACGCCTGCCGGCCGAACAGCTCCCGCAGCACGTCCTCCATGGTCACCAGCCCCGCCAGACGCCCGTCGTCGCCGAGGGCGGCCGCCAGGTGCGTGCGGCTGCCCCGCATCGCCGTGAGCACGTCGTCCAGCGGTGTCGTCTCCCGTACGCGCGCGATGGGCCGCATGTCGCGCAGCCGGAAGGCCACGTCCTGGGGCGAGGCGTCCAGGGCGTCCTTCACATGGAGGTAGCCCACGATGCGCCGGCCCTCGTCCACCACGGGGAAGCGGGAGAACCCGGACTCGGCCGACAGCCGCTCCAGCTCCTCCGGCGTGACGCCCACGCGCGCGTAGACGACCTGCTCCAGCGGGAGCACCACGTCCCGCACCGGCCTGCGCCCCAGTTCGAGCGCGTCGCTCAGCCGCTCGCGGGCCCGGGCGTCGATCAGCCCGGCCTCGCCGGAGTCGCGCACCAGCCGGGCCAGCTCGGCGTCCGAGAACGTCGCCGTGACCTCGTCCTTGGTCTCGATCCGCATCAGCTTGAGCAGCGCGTTGGCGAACGCGTTGATCGCGAAGATGACGGGCCGCAGCGCCCGCGCCAGCGTCACCAGCGGCGGGCCGAGCAGCAGCGCGCTGCGCACGGGCTCGGCGAGGGCGATGTTCTTCGGCACCATCTCGCCGAGCAGCATGTGCAGATAGGTCGCGAGGCTCAGCGCGATGACGAACGACACGGCGTGTCCCGCGCCGCTCGGCACGCCCAGGGCGTGGAACACCGGCTCCAGCAGATGCGCGATCGCCGGTTCGGCCACCACACCCAGCACCAGGGTGCACAGGGTGATGCCGAGCTGCGCGGCCGCCATCAGCGCGGACACGTGCTGAAGCCCCCACAGCACGCTGCGGGCACGCCGGTCGCCCTCCTCGGCGTACGGTTCGATCTGCGAGCGGCGCACGGAGATCAGGGCGAACTCGGCGCCGACGAAGAAGGCGTTGACGACCAGGGTCGCCAGACCGATCAGCAGCTGTACGGCGACCATCACCGGGTCCCTTCCTCGTCCTCGGCGGCGTCGTCGAGCGGTGCGTGCAGCAGCACGCGGGCGGCGCGGCGTCCGGACGCGTCGACCACGTCCAGCCGCCAGCGGCCGACCTCCAGGCTGTCGCCCTCGGCCGGGATGCGGCCGAGCTCCGAGGCGACGAGGCCGGCGAGCGTCTCGTACGGCCCGTCGGGCGGCCGCAGGCCGACACGCGCGAGCTGGTCCATGCGGGCGGCGCCGTCCGCGGAGTACAGCGCGTGGCCGTCCGTGTCGGTGCCGGCCGGAGCGAGGTCGGGCGTCTCGTGCGGGTCGTGCTCGTCACGGACCTCGCCGACGACCTCCTCGACGATGTCCTCCAGCGTGGCGACGCCCGCGGTGCCGCCGTACTCGTCGATGACGACGGCCATGGTCCGCTTGCCGGACAGCCGGTCCAGCAGCCGGTCCACGGTGAGCGACTCCGGGACCAGCAGCGGCTCGCGCATCAGCTCGGCCACCCGGACCCGGGCACGCCGCTCGGCGGGCACGGCCAGGACGTCCTTGATGTGCGCGATGCCCACGACCGAGTCGAGGTTGCCGCGGTAGACCGGGAACCGGGACAGGCCCGTCGCCCGGGTGGCGTTCGCGACGTCCTCGCAGGTCGCCTGGACGTCGAGGGCCATGACCTGGACGCGCGGCGTCATCACGTTCTCGGCGGTCAGGTCGGCGAGGTTGAGGGTCCGTACGAACAGTTCGGCGGTGTCCGCCTCCAGGGCACCCTCCCTGGCCGAGTGACGGGCGAGGGCGGCCAGCTCCTGCGGCCCGCGCGCGGAGGCCAGTTCCTCGGCGGGCTCGATGCCGAACCGGCGCACCACCCGGTTGGCCGTGTTGTTCAGATGCGTGATGAAGGGCCGGAACGCGGAGCTGAACCAGCGCTGGGCGTTGCCCACGGTCTTGGCGACGGTGAGCGGCGAGGAGATCGCCCAGTTCTTGGGGACCAGTTCGCCGACGACCATCAGGAACACCGTCGACAGCGCGGTGCCCAGCACCAGCGCGAGCGAGGAAGCGGTCGACTCGGAGATGCCGAGCGACTCCAGCGGGCCCGCGATGAGACGGGAGATGGACGGTTCGGCGAGCATGCCGACGACCAGGTTGGTGACGGTGATGCCGAGCTGGGCGCCGGAGAGCTGGAACGTGAGGTTGCGTACTGCCTTCAGGGCGCCGGACGCCCCTCTCTCCCCGCGCTCGGCCGCCTGCTCCAGGTCGCCGCGTTCGACCGTGGTCAGCGAGAACTCGGCCGCGACGAAGGCGCCACAGGCGAGCGAGAGCAGGATCGCCACCAGCAGGAGGAGCACTTCGGTCATCGGGTCACCTCCGTCCCATGATCGGACAGGGTGGCGGACAGTGCGCGGTGTCGGCTACTGGGAGGCTCGCCCATGGGCGGACGCTCACACCTTTCGTGGGAGAACCGGACGGTCCCCGTACCAGGGGACCGGAGTGATCCCCCAATGGTAAAGGGTCGGCAAAGCGGCTCAGCCGGTGAGGGGCTTCACCCAGCGCAGCCACTGTTCCTGGGGCGTGTACCCGGCCGCGCGCCAGGCATGGTGCGCCTGTTCGTTGCGGGTCAGCACCATTGCGTCCGCGCGCCGCCCGCCGAGCCCTGCGAAGCGCTCCTCGGCCGCCGCGAGCAGGGCCGAGCCGATGCCGCGGCGGCGCCGCCGCGGGTGCACCGCCAGCCGGTACAGATGGCAGCGCCAGCCGTCGAAGCCGGCGATCACCGTGCCCGCCAGCTCGCCGCCCTCCTCAGCCAGCAGCAGCGCACCGGGATCCCGTTCCACGAGCCGCTCCACCCCGGCGCGGTCGTCACTGATGCTGGTCCCCTCGGCCGCCGTCTTCCAGAAGGCGAGCACGGCGTCGAGATCGTCGGGCGTCGCGGCCCGTATCCGCAGGTCGGTCATGAGGTGATCACATCACGCGGGTCCGCGGCCGACGGTGCATTCCAGCATGCGGACGCCGGCCGGGACCGGCCGGCCTCGGCGGACCTCAGTCGTGGGCGATCGCCGCCAGCACGTTCATCCGCGAGGCGCGCAGCGCCGGCAGCAGGGCCGCCACCACGCCGACGACCGCGGAGCCGATCATCACCGCCAGGATCGTGCCCCACGGGATCGCCAGCGCCGTCATCCCCTGCAACGCCAGGACCTGCTGTATGCACACCCCCCACACCAGACCGAGCGCGATCCCCAGCAGGGCGCCGAACACGGCGATGACCACCGACTCCAGCCGGATCATCCGCCGCAGCTGACGCCGCCCCAGCCCGATCGCCCGCAGCAGGCCGATCTCCCGGGTGCGCTCCACGACCGACAGGGCCAGCGTGTTGACCACGCCGAGCACCGCGATCACGATCGCCAGTCCCAGCAGGGCGTAGACGAGATACAGCAGCACCGCGATCTGGTCGTGGACGAGCTGCTTGTAGTCGGCCAGGTCACGCACCTGGACCTGGGGGTACGGGTCCAGCGTCCGCTCCAGCGCCGCGCGCAGGGCGTCGTCGTCCGTGCCCGTGCCGCCGTTGACGTAGAGCACCGAGTCCTGGCCGCCCGGCGCGTACCGCTCCAGGGTGGCCAGGCCGAAGTAGATCCCGCCCTGGGTGCCGAAGCCCTCGGCGGACTCCTGGTCGGTCAGCGCGCCCACGGTCAGCTCGGCGGTGCGTCCGCCGCGGAACTCCACGGGCAGCACGGTGCCGAGGCGTACGCCGTGGTCGCGCGCGAAGCCGAGGTCCATCGCGAGGTGCCCGTCCGCGAGGGCGGCCGCGGTGTCGCCCTGCGCGTAGGTGAGGTGGGCGACCTCGTCCAGCCGCGGGTCGTAGCCGACCGCCGTCGTCTCGACGCGGTCGCCGTCGGGCAGGCGCACGGCGACCGGGGTGAACCGCGCGCGCACCACCGCGCCGACACCCTCGGTGGCGCGCACCTTGTCGGTGACCTCCGCCGGGAAGGGCACGAAGTTGCTGTTCTGCACCACGTAGTCGGCGCCGAGCGTCCTGTCGATCTGCTGGTCGAAGGACTTCGTCATCGACGCGCTCGCCACGGACATCCCGCCCACCAGCGCGAGCCCCACCATCAGCGCGGCCGCCGTGGCGCCCGTACGGCGGGGATTGCGCAGGGCGTTGCGCTGGCTCATCCGCCCGACCGGTCCGAACAGCGCGGGGAAACCCGCCCCGAGGACGCGGATCACCGGGCGCACCAGCAGCGGGCCGGCGATCACCATGGCCACCAGGGTCAGGACCACACCGAGGCCCAGCAGGGACGCCGCCGACGCCGTGCGCGAGGACAGCGCACAGCCCGTCAGGGCCGCCGCACCGGCCGCCCCGACGACCGCACCGGCCACCGCGCGCACCTTCAGAGGCCGCCCCACCCCGGCGATCTCGGCGTCCGCGAGCGCCGCCATCGGGGAGACCGTGGCCGCACGGCGGGCCGGGAGGTAGGCGGCGACGAAGGTGACGCCCACGCCGACGACGTACGCCGCGACGGGCGTGCCCCAGCCGACCACCATCTCGGCGGCCCTGATGTTCATCCCGAGCAGGCCCATCAGCTCGATCAGCCCCGCCGCGAGGCCGATGCCGGCGGCCAGGCCCAGCGTGGAGCCGATCAGGCCGAGCAGCAGCGCCTCCGCCAGCACCGAGCGCCGCACCTGACGCCGGTCGGCGCCGAGCGCCCGCAGCAGCCCCAGCTCACGCGTGCGCTGGGCGATCAGCATCGAGAAGGTGTTGACGATCAGGAACACACCCACCAGGACGGCGATCCCCGCGAACCCGAGCATCACGTACTTGATGACGTCGAGGAACCCGCCGAGCGCGTCGACGTCCGACTTCGCCTGCTCCTCGGCCGTGCGCAGCTCGTAGGCGGTGCCGCTGTCGCCGAGCGCGGCGGCGACCCGGCGCTTGAGCTCGGTGTCGCTCACCCCGTCGGCCGCGTCGACGTCGATGCCGGTGGCGGCCTCGGCGTCGCCCAGCAGCCGGGTCTGCGCGGCCGGCGGATCCAGGAACAGCAGGGTGGCGCCGGGGTTGGTGGTGGTGAAGGTGACGATGCCGACGACCTTCACGTCGAAGGAGCCCGGCGCGGCGATCACGGTGAGCGTGTCGCTGATCGCGACGTCCTTGCGGTCGGCCGACTCCGAGTCCAGCAGCGCCTCGGACGGGCCGCGCGGGGCACGGCCCGAGGTGAGCTCCACGGGGCTGCGCGCGGTGGGGTTCCAGTCGGTGCCGACCGTCGGGGCACCGGTCGTCGGCCCCACCGACTCGTGGTCGGCGTCGACGACCGTGATGCCGTTGACGTTCACGTCCACCCGGGCGTCGGCGACGCCGTCGACCCGTCTCACCCGCTGTGCGAGCGCGGCCGGCAGCGTCGGGGTGAACCCGGAGGGCACGGCCTCGTCCAGCGTCTCGCCCGGGCTGATCGTCACATCGGAGGCCGTGGACGCGAAGAGCCGGTCGAACGTACGGCTGACGGTGTCGGAGAAGATCAGACTGCCCGCGACGAACGCCACGGACAGGACGACGGCCAGAGCGGACAGCAGCAGCCGCCCCTTGTGGGCGAGGAAGCTGCGCAGCGTCGCCTTGAGCACGGATTCATGCCTCCTCGGCGGCCGTGGCGGCGTCGCCCGGAGCGTCCTCCGCCGTCCTGCGGGTCACGTCGAAGCGTTTCATCCGCTCCAGCACCGCGTCCGCCGTCGGCTGCCGCATCTCGTCGACGATCCGCCCGTCCGCCAGGAACAGCACCAGGTCGGAGTGGGCGGCGGCGCCCGGGTCGTGGGTCACCATGACGACGGTCTGCCCGAGGGTGTCCACCGCCTCGCGCAGAAAGCCCAGCACCTCCAGACCCGCCCGCGAGTCCAGATTGCCGGTCGGCTCGTCCGCGAAGATCAGCTCGGGCCGGGACGCCAGCGCCCGGGCGCACGCGACGCGCTGCTGCTGGCCGCCCGACAACTGCGCCGGCCGGTGCTTCAGCCGGGCGCGCAGGCCGAGCGTGTCGATGACCCGGTCGAGCCACGCGGGGTCCGGCTTCTGGCCGGCGATGTCCATCGGAAGGGTGATGTTCTCCAGCGCGTTCAGCGTCGGGATGAGGTTGAACGACTGGAACATGAAGCCGATCCGGTCCCGGCGCAGCCGGGTCAGCTCCCGCTCGCGCAGCCCGGTGATCTCGGTGTCGCCGAGCCACACCTGGCCCGCCGAGACGTTGTCGAGCCCGGCCAGGCAGTGCATCAGCGTGGACTTCCCCGAGCCCGACGGGCCCATCACGGCGGTGAACCGGCCGCGCGCGATGTCCGCGTCCACCGAGTCGAGGGCGAGCACGGCCGTCTCGCCCGAGCCGTACGCCTTGGTCAGACTCCGGGCGCGCGCGGCGATCCCGTCGGCCGACGCCAGGCCGGGAGCGTGCTCCGCAGCAGGTGTGGACAAGGCCGCCTCCTCGGTCGGGGACATCGGGCACTTCCTTGCCGCGGCCGAGCCTAGTGTGATCCGGCGCACGCCCGGTATCCCTTTCCCCCTGGGCGTGCCCCTTGCGGGTGCTAGCGGACCGGCGCTAGCTTCGGAGTATGGCGAAGACCCAGCTGAACGTCCGCGTGGACGAGGGCACGGCCCGCGCGGCGCGCGAGCGCGCCCTGGCCCGCGGGATGAGCGTCAACCGCTACATCGAGGAGCTGGTCCGGCAGGACACCGGCGAGGTGGGCCACACCTTCGTGGAGGCCGCCGCCGACTTCATGAAGAGCTACGAGTCCGTCTTCGCCGAGGAGTTCGGCGAACAGAAGCGCGAAGGCCGTCACTGAGCCGTTGAGCCACCTCAGGATCGACCTCGCGTGGCTGCTGATGCTCGCCGAGCAGTACACCCCGGGCGACCCCCAGGTCACCGACTGGGGCGCGCTCGTCGCCGCCGTCGCACGCCATGAGGCCGAGATATTCGACGTGCCCGTGTACGACTCCCCGCAGGCCCGGGCCGCGGCGCTGCTCCAGCTCCTCATCCACTGCCCGGCGCTGGAACGCTCCAACGCCCTGTTCGCCTGCGCCGTCGCCTACGCGTATCTCGTCGCCAGCGGCATGAAGGTGGTCACCTCGCCCGAACAGGTCCGCGACCTCGCCCGCCTGGTCAAGGACGGCGAGGCGTCCGTCCACGACATCGCCGACGAACTGCGCCAGTGGAGCCTTGAAGCCTGAGGACCTGAGGACCTGAGGACCTGAGGAGCTGGGCTTGAGGCCCTGAGTCTGGGGCGGGGGAGCCGGGGCGCACCGGACCGAGGGGCCTACGCGGGCCGCCAGGCCGTGCCGAGCACGCAGTACGACGCCGGCAGCACCGGGCCTTTCTCCGGTATCAGCAGCCTGCGGTACGGACCCAGTTCGAACCCGGCGTCCCGCAGCGCGGCCACCGGGTCCCGGGCCAGATGACAGCCGCCGCTCAGACGCGGCCACACGGTGCGGTCCAGGACGCGCTGGGTGGCCGTCATGGCCCGGCCGCCGCCTCGCCCGTGCTCGAAGAACCGTACCTGGCCGCCCGGCCTCAGCACCCGCCGCACCTCGCCCAGAGCCCGTGGCACGTCCCGGACGCTGCACAGCACCAGCGACAGCACGACCGCGTCGAACGCCTCGCTCTTGACCGGCAGCGCCTCCGCGGTTCCCGGCACCACGTCGACCGGCACACCGGCGCGGACCGCCGACTCCACGGCCAACCGCCGCAGCAGCCGCTCCGGTTCGATGCCGACCACCTCCGCGACGGTGCCCGGATAGTGCGCGAAGTTCAGGCCGTTGCCCGCGCCCACCTCCAGCACCCGCCCGGACAGTCCGGACAGCAGCCGGGCGCGTACGCCGGCCATGCCCATCCGGGTCTCGGCGGCCACACTGGCCCGCGCGTAGTAGCGGGCGAACAGCGGGTGGTGCACGGGATCCCGCGCCGGTCCGGCGGCGGTTGCGGGCCACAGCGGCATGAGGACCTCCCTCGCAGGACGCTCCTTACCGCGATTGTGCCCCGCCGCGGGCCCGTGCACCCACACCGGTGACAGCATCCGGGCCGGGCTCCCGCACCGGCGGGCGGCCCCGGGCGGTTCTCAGAGCGGGGGCGCCGCCCAGCGTGCCGCGAAGGCGTCCGCGTCCCAGGTCCCGTCCAGCTCCCGCACCAGCCAGCCCGGAGCCGACGCGCGGAAGGCGTCCGGCGCAAGGGCACCCGCGCCCGCGGGCAGCGCGCCGAGCAGGGGAGCGCCGGCCACCTCCGGCAGGTCGGCCAGGTTGCAGCGGGAGGCCAGGTCGGCCTCGGCGGGCCAGCTGCCGACGACCAGACCGGCCAGGTCCAGACCGCGGCGCCGCAGTTCACGCGCCGTCAGCTCGGTGGTGTTCAGCGTGCCCAGGCCCGCCGTGACGACCACCAGCACCGGCGCGTCCAGCAGCGCGGCCGCGTCCGCCAGCGTGCCGCCCTCGTCGTCGAACCGCACCAGCAGCCCGCCCGCGCCCTCGACCAGCACCAGGTCGTGCTCGGCGGCCAGCTTCGCGGCGGCCTCGGCGATCTCGCCCGGCCGCACCGGAGCACGTCCGGCCCGCCGCGCGGCCGTCGCCGGGGCCAGCGGCTCCGGGTAACGGGCCAGTTCGGCCGTCGTCAGCTCGCCCGCGAGCCGCACCACCTCGGCGGCGTCCCCGCGCTCGTCCGGCCGTACGCCCGTCTGCGCCGCCTTCAGCACGGCGACCGAGCGGCCGGCCGCGGCCGCCGCGGCGGCCACCGCCGCGGTCGTGACCGTCTTGCCGACCTCGGTGCCCGTGCCTGTGATCATCAGGACCGGCATGTCGTCCTTCCCGTCCCTTCCGTTCGTCCTTCGCGTCATCCCTCGCGCGCGGCGGCGCACACCGCCCGCGCGATCCGCGCCACGTCCTCGTCCCCGGTGACGTAGGGCGGCATCGTGTAGATCAGGTCGCGGAACGGCCGCAGCCACACGCCCTCGCGCACCGCGGCCCGGGTGGCCGCCGCCATGTCGACCGGGTGGTCGAGCTGGACGACGCCGATCGCGCCGAGCACGCGCACCTCACGCACCCCCGGCAGCTCCGCCGCGGGGGCGAGACCGTCGCGCAGGCCCGTCTCGACCCGCTTGACCTCCAGGGCCCAGTCCTGCCCGAGCAGCAGGTCCAGCGAGGCGCAGGCCACTGCGGACGCCAGCGGGTTGCCCATGAAGGTCGGTCCGTGCGCCAGCACCGGCACCTCGCCCCGGGAGATCCCGTCGGCCACGCGCGGGGTGCACAGGGTCGCCGCCATGCTGAGGTAGCCGCCGGTCAGCGCCTTGCCCAGGCACATCACGTCCGGCGTCACCCCCGCGTGGTCCGCGGCGAACAGCGCGCCCGTACGGCCGAAGCCGGTCGCGATCTCGTCGAAGACCAGCAGCACGTCGTGCGCGTCGCACGCCTCGCGCAGCACCCGCAGATAGGCGGGGGAGTGGAAGCGCATCCCACCCGCGCCCTGCACCACCGGCTCGACGATCACCGCGGCGAGCTCGTCGGCGTGCTCCGCGATCGCCGAGCGCAGCAGATCGGCGTACGCCTCCTCGTACCCGGCGGGCGGGGCGTCGACGAACACCTGGCGGGGCAGGACGCCCGACCACAGCGTGTGCATCCCGCCATCGGGGTCGCACACCGCCATCGGCTGCCAGGTGTCCCCGTGGTAGCCGCCCCGCCAGGTGAGCAGCCGCTGCTTCCCGGGGCGGCCCAGCGAGCGCCAGTACTGCAGGCACATCTTCACCGCGACCTCGACCGCCACCGAGCCGGAGTCGGAGAGGAACACATGCTCCAGACCGTCGGGTGACATGTCGACAAGGCGCTTCGCCAGTCGTACGGCGGGCTCGTGCGTGAGCCCGCCGAACATCACATGGCTCATCCGCCCGAGCTGCTCCTGCACGGCCTCGTCGAGTGCCGGGTGACGGTAGCCGTGGATGGCCGCCCACCAGGACGACATGCCGTCGACCAGTTCGCCCGAACCGTCGGCGAGCCGCAGCCGGACCCCGCTCGCCGACTCCACGACCAGGGGCTCCGCCGTGCCGGGCATCGGTCCGTACGGGTGCCAGACGTGCCGCCGGTCCAGTTCCAGCAGTTCGGGCACGCTGAACTCAGGCATTGGGCGCGAGGTCCGTCCCGGCGCCGCGCCGGCGGACGGCGACGAGGTCCGGGCGCGGTTCGTTGCCCGGGGGAACGGCGGCAGGCGCGGACCCGGCGGCGGCGCCCGGCACGGAGGCGGAGCCGCAGATCCCGCCGCCCTCGTGCGAACCGCAGCCGGCGCCGCCCTCGTGGGAGCCGCAGCCCGCCGGCGCCCCGTGGGAGCCGCAGCCGCCGCCCTCGGAGACGCGGTGCTCAGGCAGCGTCACCTCTCCGGCACCCTCCACCTCGAAGCCGGCGTCGGCGATCATCTCCAGGTCGGCCCTGCCCGCCTGGCCCTCGCTGGTGAGGTAGTCGCCCAGGAAGATCGAGTTGGCCAGGTTCAGCGCGAGCGGCTGCATCGTGCGCAGATGGACCTCGCGGCCGCCCGCGATACGGACCTCCACGTCCGGGCAGACGAACCGGACCATCGCCAGGATGCGCAGGCAGCGCTGCGGGGTGAGGTTCCACTCCTTGGCCAGCGGCGTGCCCTCGAACGGGATCAGGAAGTTGACCGGCACCGAGTCCGGGTCCAGCTCACGCAGCGAGTACACGACGTCGACCAGGTCCTCGTCGCTCTCGCCCATGCCCGCGATCAGGCCCGAGCAGGCCGACAGGCCCGCCGCGTGCGCCTTCTGCACGGTGTCCACGCGGTCGGCGTAGGTGTGCGTGGTCGTGATGTCCCCGTACGTCCCCTCGGACGTGTTGAGGTTGTGGTTGTAGGCGTCGGCGCCCGCGTCGCGCAGCCGCTCGGCCTGGCCGTCGGAGAGCAGACCGAGGCACGCGCACACCTCGACGTCCTCGCTCCGGTCCTTGATCGCCTTGATCGTCTCCGACACCCGGTCCACGTCACGGTCGGTCGGACCGCGGCCGCTGGCCACCAGGCAGACCCGCTTGGCGCCGCCGGCCAGACCCGCGGCGGCCGCCTGGGACGCCTCGTCGGGCTTGAGCCAGGTGTACTTGAGGATCTCGGCCTTGGAGCCGAGCCGCTGGGAGCAGTAGGAGCAGTCCTCGGGACACAGACCGGACTTCAGGTTGACCAGGTAGTTGAGTTTCACGCGCCGCCCGAACCAGTGACGGCGCACCTTGCCGGCCGCGGCCACCACGTCGAGCAGTTCGTCGTCGGACGTGGCCAGTACGGCGAGCGCTTCCTCGCGGGTCGGCAGCTCGCGCCGAAGCCCCTTGTCCACCAGCGTGTTCAGCAGATCCATGAGAGCCGATCCTGTCCTAAGGGAGCGCCCCGGGCCAAGGAGGCTTCGCACAACGAAGGCTCTTCGGCGTGTGGGTATTGCCACACCGTGGGTGGACGTTCGTGCAGCTAGTGTCTGTCCACTGCCTACAAAACACCGGAGGGCCCATGGCGTTCGGCTGGATCGACGAGTCGGCTCGGGCGCGCCGCCGCGCCGGACTCGTCCGGACCCTTCGCCCCCGCCCCGCCGAGTCGCCGCTGCTGGACCTCGCGAGCAACGACTACCTGGGCCTGGCCCGGCATCCGGAGGTCACCGACGGCGCGGCCCGGGCCGCGGCCCGGTGGGGAGGCGGCGCGACGGGCTCCCGGCTGGTGACCGGTACGACCGAGCTGCACACCGAGCTGGAGCGCGAGCTGGCGGACTTCTGCGGCTTCGAGGCGGCGCTGGTGTTCTCCTCCGGCTACGCCGCCAACCTGGCCGCGGTCACGGCCCTGGCCCCGCACGGCTCGCTGATCGTGTCCGACGCGGGCAACCACGCCTCCCTCATCGACGGCTGCCGGCTGGCCCGGGGCGTCACCCAGGTCGTCGGGCACGCCGACCCGGACGCCGTCCGCAAGGCCCTGGGCACGCACGACGGCCCCGCCGTCACGGTGTCCGACACGGTCTTCTCGGTCGACGGTGACGCGGCCCCGCTCGCCGCCTACGCCGAGGCGTGCCGGGAGCACGGCGCCGGCCTGGTGGTGGACGACGCGCACGGCTTCGGCGTGCTCGGCGACGGGGGGCGCGGCGCGGCACACGCGGCCGGTCTGGCGGGCGCCGAGGACGTCGTGGTGACGCTCACCCTGTCGAAGTCCCTGGGCAGCCAGGGCGGCGCGGTGCTCGGACCCGCACGGGTGATCGACCACCTGGTCAACGCGGCCCGGACCTTCATCTTCGACACCGGGCTCGCCCCCGCGGCGGCCGGGGCGGCGCTGGCCGCGCTGCGGCTGCTGCGCCGCGAGCCCGAGCGGGCGGCGCGGGCGCGCGAGGTCGCGGCCGAACTGCACGCCCGGCTGACGGCCGAGGGCCATCAGGCGGTACGGCCGGACGCGGCGGTGGTCTCGGTGCGGGCTCCGTCCCCGGAGCAGGCCGTGCAATGGGCGGCGGACTGCCGCTCGGCGGGTCTGGCGGTGGGCTGCTTCCGCCCGCCCTCCGTGCCGGACGGCATCTCCCGGCTGCGGCTGACCGCCCGTGCGGACCTCTCCGGGGAACAGATCGAACGCGCTGTACGGGTGATCGGCGAGACGCGACCGTGAGTCGGCGTTCCACGGCCGTGTTCCTGAAATGATCCGTTTTCAGAATTGATCGGTATTCAGAATCGCCCCGTTTCCAGAACGATCGGTTTCAGAACGACCGGTCTAATGGCCGGTCTCGGGGCGATCCGTTTCGGAACCGTCGGCCCGTTTCGGAACCATCGGTTTCCGGACGGCCGGGAACGGCCGTCAGTGGAATGCGGCCGTGAAACCCGCCCAGCTCTCGGGGGAGAAGAGCAGCGCGGGTCCTTCCGGCCTCTTCGAGTCGCGCACGGCGAGACGGCCCGCCCAGCGGGCCGTCTCGACGCAGTTGTTCGCTCCCGTGCTGTAGCTGCTGCGCAGCCATCGCGCGCCGTGCAGCCGATTACTGGAGGGTACGTTCCGAGGCAGTGCAGTCATGGTGCCTCCCTATGCGCCGTCAACTGTCCCGGCGATGTAATCCAACGAGTCCTCGGGTGAAAGGGCGTGTTCCTGAAGGGTGCTGAAGGCATGGCTGTATGCCTCCAGGTCTTCTTTCCGTTCGAGATAGAGGCTACTCGTCATGTGGTCGAGAACAACCACATCCAGATCGGAGGTGCGCGGAAATGAGAAGATAACGAAAGGCCCGGTGATGCCGACATGCGCCCCCGCGGAGAAGGGCAGCACCTGGATCCGCACCTGCGGCAGCCGCGCCGCCTCCAGCAGCCGTACCACCTGGCGTTCCATCACCTCGGGACCGCCCACCTCCCGGTGCAGCACGGCCTCGTCCAGCACCGCGCTCAGCTCCAGCGGCGGCAGCGCCCGCAGCACCTCCTGCCGGGCCAGCCGCACCTGCACCAGGGCCTCCAGCCGCTCCTCCGGCTCACCGTCGAGGCCGCCCACCGTGGACCGGGTCACCGCGCGGGCGTACTCGGGGGTCTGGAGCAGCCCGGGCACGACCGACGTCTCCAGGGTGCGCATCGCGCTGGCCTGCGACTCCAGGCTGATGAAGTCCCGGTAGGCGGGCGGCAGCACCCCGCGGTAGGCGTGCCACCAGTGGTGCCGGCCGCTTCCCTCGTCGGAGCCCGCCAGCATCAGCAGCAGTTCGCGCAGCTCGGGGTCCCTGACGCCGTAGGCGTCCAGGAGTAACCGCACGTCGGACGGTTTCACGCCACTCGCGCCCGTCTCGATCCGGCTCACTTTCGACTGATGCCAGCCCACCAGAAGGGCCGCCTCGCCGCTGGTGAGCCCCGTGCGGGCGCGCAGAGCGCGCAGCTCCGCGCCGAGCTTTCGGCGACGTACCGCGGGACCGTGCTGCATGGGCTACTCCCTACTCCTTCCGGGCCACCCAAATACGGTCTGCCGTCGCAGAGTTCACCGCTTCGAGCGACAGATATATGCATATCTTGGTGGATCGGCACCGGGACCGGCCCGCTGGTGGCAGTCTGGCGGACGAAGCACCAGTCCGGGACCGTACTCGAACCAGCCGATCCTTGTCGGACCTCGGTCCCGTGGGAAAGGGACGACGTCGTCATGGCAGACCACCTGGAAGCATCCGTCACTCTGCCGAGCGATCCCGCCTCGGTCTCCGCGGCCCGTGGGTATGTCATCGGGACTCTGGCGGAGTGGGGCCTGCCGTCGGACACGGACGTGGCCGACACCATCCGGCTGATCGTCTCCGAGCTGGCCACCAACGCCGTGCAGCACACCTTCGGGCAGTCGCCCACCTTCACGGTGGACATGCTGCTGGAGCGTGACGAGCATCTGCGCATCGGGGTCACCGACAGCCATCCCAGGTTTCCCAAGCGGCTGCCGGCCGCGGTGCAGCAGGACAACGGCCGCGGCATGGTGATCATCCGCTGGCTGGCGGCGGAGTGCGGCGGCAGGCTGCGGGTGCGCCCCACGCGCGAGGGCGGGAAGACGGTCTCCATCGAGCTGCCGTGGACCGTCCCGGCCCGGCCGGTGACCACGGCGGGCCAGCAGGAGCCGTGAGCCCCCGGGAGGCACTGCGGGTGCCTCCCGGGGGCGCAGGCGGCCGGACCCGGGCGGTGACGGCCTGTCAGGGGGCCGTACCGCCCGGGAACGGGTCAGCTGACGCGGCCGTACCAGACGCTGCTCGTCCAGATCTTCTGCAGCCTCACCACGTCACCGGTCTTCGGGGCATGCCAGAGCTTGTTCTTCCCGGCGTAGATGCCCACGTGGTAGACGTTCGAACCCGAGTGGAAGAACACCAGGTCGCCCGCCCTGCGGTTCTTCGCGGAGATGTGGCGGGTCTTGTTGTACTGCTGGGCGGCGGTGCGCGGCAGGGACTTGCCCGCCTTCTTGTACGAGTAGAGCGTGAGCCCGGAGCAGTCGAACCGGTGCGGCCCCGTGGCGCCGTAGCTGTACGGTGAACCCTTTTTGGAGGCGGCGATCTGGAGCGCCTTCGTCGCCGGTGTGGTGGCCTGGGCCTCGGCGGCGACACCGGGGATGACCAGGGAGCCGCCCACGGCGGCGATGGTCAGGGCCGAGGCCGTACCGGCCCGGGCCATGAGCGACGGGACACGATTCTGCGCGGTCATGCGCAACCCTTCGTCAGCCGCCTGTGAAGGATGACCTGTCGGATTCGGGCTGGCGAAGTTGCCCGGCCGCCCGAAGGCGGCTTCACCCCAAGGACCGCTCGGAGCATGCGCTCCGGCGACCCGTCATGCCTGGGTCCTCCACTCCTGCCGATCCACTCCTGTCGACCGGTCATCCGGGCGGCGGCAGGACTCGGCGTCCGCCCGGACCGCCCCGCCGCGGTGGCGGGGGCTTGTCGTCAGACAGGGATCTTCACTCACAAGTGTCCGAAATACCCAACGGAACCGGGGATTTGTGTTGTTACTCACCGTTCACCCGTTCGGGTGGACAGCTTGATCGACGGACGTCTGTCAAGACCGCGAATACCCCTCGGACCAGCGCCGGAGCGCATTCCTCCGCCCCAACGGCGGGCGTGTCGCGCAACTTTGAAGGTCCCGCAGAACGATGAATTCGTAGTCCAGAAGGGGGTACGTCATTCGGTCCGTTTAACGGCTGGTCCGGACGTTCAGTCGTCGGGGCGCGAGGGCAGCACGACACGCGCCGTGCGGCGCTCCCCGTCCAGGACGCGCAGCGCCCGCGCGAGAGTGGGCGCGTGCAGTTCGGTCTCGCCCCGCTGATGCATCAGGGCCAGCGCGTCACGCAGTTCGGCCGCCTTGCGCACCAGTGCCTGGGCGGCCCGCAGCCCGCGGTAGGTGTCCCCGTGGTGTGCGGGGTTGATCCGGCCGAGCAGGTCGACCGTCTCCAGGTAACGGTCGATCAGCTCGCCCTCCGCCCGGGTCAGGGCGGGCAGCGGCGGAAGCTCGGGCGGCAGCACCGGCGCCTCACTCTCCGGCCGGGGGAGCGGGGACGGCCGCACGGCCCGGGGTGATCCGGTCCACCAGTCTGTGCTCCAGGGCCTCCTGGGCGGTGAGGACCCGCTCGTGCCCGATGTCCGCGCTCACCCGCTCCCGGCTCCGCCCGGTGTGCCGCGCGAGCATCTCCTCCGGCCGGGACCGCGCCCTCGGCTGTTCCTCCGCCCGGATGACCGGGTCGCCGGCCCGCCCCTCCGGCGGTTCCGGCAGGGCGGGCTGACGGAGCACCGTGCGGGCGCCCGGGAGGGCGTACCGCTTGCCCGGGGTGCCGGCCGCCGGCGGGACCGCGGCGGACGTGCCGGCCCGGCCCGGGCGGACCGTCTCCACGTCGCGGGCGACGTGCGGCATCGTGTCGTGGACGGCCGTCATGGGGCCGAACGGGCCGCCCGGCGAGTTGACGTACAGGGAGATGCCGTCGGGGCCCTTGTGCTCCAGGTGCATGAACTGCGCCGTCACGTCGTTCGCCGCGGTGTCGTCGAGCGGCGTGCCCGGCATGACGATCTGTTCTTCCATCAGCTTCGCGTACGGGTCCCGGGTGCGTGGTCCGAGGCTCGTGCCCCCGGTGAGCCCGGGCAGGACATGGCGGGCGGACGGTCGGGTCATGGCTCACGTCTCCCTCGGCGGGGATGCTCTGTGAAAAATGTACAGGACGTACATGACGTAACGTAGGGGGCATGGCCTACGAGATCCCGGTGACGCAAGCCCGGGCCGAGCTCGCCGACCTCATCAACCGCGTGGTGTACGGCGGTGAGCGCGTCGTCGTCACCCGTCACGGCAAGCCCCTGGTCGCCCTGGTCTCGGCCGCCGATCTGGAGCGGCTCGACGCGCTGGACGCCCCGGCCGAGGAGCGGGTGGCCGGTGCCGTGTCGGCCTTGTCCGCGGTGCGTGAGGCCGCGTCGGCGCCCCGGGAGCAGCACCGCTTCGGCATCACGGCGGAGCACCGGGCCCCGGGCCCCTCCTAGCTTCCGGGCCTCGGGTCCCGGGCCC
>NZ_JBIVOX010000003.1:110972-592631 GCF_044754345.1 Streptomyces sp. NPDC093094
CCCCTCCTGGCTTCCGGGCCTCGGGTCCCGGGCCCCTCCTGGCTTCCGGGCCTCGGGTCCCGGGCCCCTCCTGGCTTCCGGGCCTCGGGTCCCGGGCCCCTCCTGGCTTCCGGGCCTCGGGTCCCGGGCTCTTCCCGGAGGTCGGGCCCCGGGCTCTTCCCGGCGGTCGGGTGCCGGGTCCCGGAACGCCGGAGGATCCGGGTCGCTCCCCGCGCCGAGTGGCCCGTACGGGGTGACCCGAATCCTGTGGTCGCCGGCTGCCGGGGTTCAGCCCGCCAGGACCGGCCGGCGGTCCGCCGCCGGTGCCTCCCGCGTCGAGCGGGCCTTCAGGCCGGCGCCCAGGAGCACCGCACCCAGGCCGATCACGGCCCACCAGGTCAGGGTCAGGGCCGGTCCGGCCGCGGCGGCGCCGTCGAAGTACGACACCGAGCGGATCAGGGTCGTGCCCGCGCCCGGTGGCATCCACTGGCCGACGGCCCCGGCGGGCTCCGGCAGCATCTGCGGGGCCGAGGCCGCGCCGGAGAACGGATTGCCCAGCAGCATCAGCAGCCCGGCCGTCACGCCGATCCCGGCCGGGCCGACGAGCGCGGCGAGGCCCGCGACCGCGCCGCCGACAGCGAGTGCCGAGAGGCCCAGCACCCCGGCCTCCGCCCACCAGTTGCCGGTGAGCACGCCCAGCCAGCTGTGCGCGAGGGCGGCGGTGACCACGCCCACCAGGGCCGCGGCGCCCACCAGTGCGGCCACCGCGCGCACGCCCCGCAGGCCGCTCAGGGTGACCAGGGAGCCCATCGCGATGCCGGCCAGGGTCAGCGGCAGCACGCTCGCGCCGAGTCCGGCGCCCCTCGGGTCCCGCTCGGGTGCGGCGACCACGTCGACCGTGCGCGGCGGGGTGCCGCCCGGGGCCTGCCCGGCCACCGCCTGCTGGAGCAGCTGGGCGACCAGCGGGCTCGCGGCCGAGGCGGTGAGCAGCTCGGGCCCCCGGCCGGTCACGACGACGGCGCCGTAGACGGCCCGGTCCTCGATCGCCCGGCGGGCGGCGGAGGCGTCGGCGTACCGGTGGACGTCGAAGGCGCCCCCGTGGCCCTCCAGCTGCCGCTCGACCTGTGCGGTCGCCGCGGCGGGCCCGGCCACCCCGACGGGCAGGTCGCGGGGTGCCGTCCGGGTGGCGGGCCAGGCGAAGGCCCACAGCGCGAGGGCGGCGACGAGCGGCACGAGCAGGACGACCGCGATCGCCCGGCGCGCGGGTGACAGAGGTGCGGCGGACATGGGTTCCTCCGGCATTTAAAAAGAAGGATCGTTCGTTTTACCTGTTCCACCGTGCGCTCCGGAGTGGCGGCTTGTCAAGAAGGAACGTTCGTTTTAACTTGCTGCACATGGCCCGCGTATCCCAGGAACACCTCGACGCCCGCCGCCGGCAGATCCTCGACGGCGCGGCGCTGTGCTTCGCCCGCAACGGCTTCCACGCCACGTCCATGCAGGACGTGCTCAGGGAGGTCGACCTGTCCGCCGGCGCGGTCTACCGCTACTTCAGCGGCAAGGAAGAACTGATCGCCGCGATCGTCTCGGAGGTGCTGGACGAGGTCCGCGCGGCCTTCGAGGCGGCGGCCGGGCAGACTCCGCCCCCGCCGCTGGACCGCCTGGTGGGCGCCGTCCTCGGCCGGACCCTGACCCTGCGCGAGAACCTGGTCCTCGACGGACAGCCCGCCTTCCCGCGCCTGGTCGTCCAGGTGTGGTCGGAGATCCCGCGCAACGACGAGCTGGCGGCCGTCCTGCGCGAGGGCTACACCGCCGTGCGCGCGGCCTGGGGACGGCTGGTCGAGCTCTACCAGGAGGACGGCAGGATGCGCGCGGACGTCCCGCCGGACCATGTCGCCCGCACGATGATCGCCGTCGTGCTCGGATTCATCGCGCAGCAGGCGCTGTTCGGGCCCGCCCCGGTCGACGTCCTGCGCGACGGACTGCGCGCCCTGATGAGCATGACGGACGCCGGGCCGGAGGCATGAGGGCCACCGGTCGTACGAAGCCCGGGGACCCCAGGGTGGTTAACGCGCCCGAAACGCGGCGCAACTAGCCTGCCCCACCACGCCACCAGGGACTTTGCCCCGTGGCCGCGGCATCCGGACCCCGCACGGTCCGCAGCGAGGAGGTGAGGTGGGTATGCAACTGACCCCGCACGAGCAGGAGAGGCTGCTGATCCATGTGGCGGCCGACGTCGCCGGGAAGCGCCGGGCCCGCGGTCTGAAGCTGAACCACCCCGAGGCCGTCGCCCTCATCACCTCGCACATCCTCGAAGGGGCCCGCGACGGACGCACCGTCGCCGAACTCATGGCCTCCGGACGGAAACTCCTCACCCGTGACGACGTCATGGACGGCATCCCGGAGATGATCCACGACGTCCAGGTCGAGGCCACCTTCCCGGACGGCACCAAGCTCGTCACCGTCCACGACCCGATCGTCTGAAGGGGCGGCGATGATTCCCGGCGAGATCCTGTTCGCGGACGGCCCGGTCGTCTGCAACGAGGGCCGCGAGGTCACCCGGCTCACCGTCCTGAACACGGCCGACCGTCCCGTCCAGGTCGGCTCCCACTACCACTTCGCCGAGGTCAACCCCGGCCTGGAGTTCGACCGCGCCGCGGCCCGCGGCAAGCGGCTGGACGTGGCGGCGGGGACGGCCGTGCGGTTCGAGCCCGGCATCCCCGTCGAGGTCGGACTGGTCCCGCTCGCCGGCGCGCGGATCGTGCCCGGACTGCGCGGGGAGACCGGAGGTGCCCTCGATGCCTGAGATCTCCCGCGCCGCGTACGCCGACCTGTTCGGGCCGACGACCGGTGACCGCATCCGTCTCGCCGACACCGATCTGCTGGTCGAGATCGAGGAGGACCGCTCGGGCGGACCGGGACTCGCCGGTGACGAGGCGGTGTTCGGCGGCGGCAAGGTCATCCGCGAGTCCATGGGCCAGGCGCGTGCCACGCGTGCGGACGGCACCCCGGACACCGTGATCACCGGCGCCGTGATCGTCGACCACTGGGGTGTGGTCAAGGCCGACGTCGGCATCCGCGACGGCCGGATCACCGGCATCGGCAAGGCGGGCAACCCCGACACCATGGACGGCGTCCACCCCGATCTGGTCATCGGTCCCGAGACCGAGGTCGTCGCGGGCAACGGGCGCATCCTCACCGCCGGCGCCGTCGACGCGCACGTCCACTTCATCTGCCCGCAGATCGCCGACGAGGCGCTGTCGTCCGGGATCACCACCCTCGTCGGCGGCGGCACGGGCCCCGCCGAGGGCTCCAAGGCCACCACCGTCACGCCCGGCCCCTGGCACCTCGCCCGGATGCTGGAGGCGATGGAGGCGTACCCCCTCAACATCGGCTTCCTCGGCAAGGGCAACACCGTCTCCCACGAGGCGATGCTGTCCCAGATCCGCGGCGGCGCCCTCGGCCTGAAACTGCACGAGGACTGGGGCTCCACCCCGGCCGTCATCGACGCCGCGCTCACCGTCGCCGAACGGACCGGCATCCAGGTCGCCATCCACACGGACACCCTGAACGAGGCGGGTTTCGTCGGCGACACGCTCGCCGCGATCGCCGGGCGCGGCATCCACGCCTACCACACCGAGGGCGCGGGCGGCGGGCACGCGCCGGACATCATGACCGTGGTGTCCGAGCCCCATGTGCTGCCCAGCTCCACCAACCCCACCCGGCCGTTCACCGTCAACACCGCCGAGGAACACCTCGACATGCTGATGGTCTGCCACCACCTCAACCCGGCCGTCCCGGAGGACCTCGCCTTCGCCGAGTCCCGGATCCGGCCCTCCACCATCGGCGCCGAGGACATACTCCACGACCTGGGCGCCATCTCGATCATCTCCTCCGACTCCCAGGCCATGGGCCGCGTCGGCGAGGTGATCATGCGGACCTGGCAGACCGCGCACGTGATGAAGCGGCGCAGGGGAGCCCTGCCGGGTGACGGCCGCGCCGACAACCACCGGGTGCGCCGCTACGTCGCCAAGTACACGATCAACCCCGCGCTCGCCCAGGGACTCGCCCGGGAGATCGGCTCCGTGGAGACCGGCAAGCTCGCCGATCTCGTGCTGTGGGAACCGGCGTTCTTCGGTGTGAAGCCGCTGCTCGTCCTCAAGGGCGGCCAGATCGCGTACGCGCAGATGGGCGACGCCAACGCCTCCATCCCCACCCCGCAGCCCGTCCTGCCGCGCCCCATGTACGGCGCGATCGGCCGGGCCCCGGCGTCCAACTCGTTCAACTTCGTGGCCCCCGCGGCGATCGAGGACGGACTGCCCGGACGGCTCGCGCTCGGCAAGAGGTTCGTCGCCATCGACTCCACCCGCGCGGTGACCAAGGCGGACATGCGGGAGAACGACGCCCGGCCGCGCGTCCAGGTCGACCCCGACAGCTTCGCCGTGCACATCGACGGCGAACTCGTCGAGGCCGCCCCGGCCGCGGAACTGCCCATGGCCCAGCGCTACTTCCTCTTCTGACGATGTCCAGAGCCGCACTGCTCGTCCTGGCCGACGGCCGCTTCCCCGCCGGAGGGCACGCCCACTCCGGCGGCGCCGAGGCGGCCGTCAGGGCCGGGCGCGTCACCGACGCCCGCAGCCTGGAGGACTTCTGCCGGGGCCGGCTGCACACGGCCGGGCTGGTCTCGGCCGCCCTCGCCGCGTCCGCCGCGCTCGGCACCGACCCTGGGGAACTGGACGCCGCCGCCGACGCCCGCACCCCGTCACCGGCCCTGCGCGCCACCGCGCGCAAGCTGGGCCGGCAGCTGCTGCGGGCCGCCCGCGCGACCTGGCCCTCGCCCGAACTCGAAGCGCTCGCGGGGCGGTTCCCCAAGGGAGCCCATCAGCCGGTCGTGCTCGGGACCGTCGCCCGCGCGGCCGGACTCGGGCCGCTCGACGCGGCGCACTGCGCGGCGTACGAGAGCGCCGGCGGGCCGACGACCGCGGTGGTACGGCTGCTCGGCCTCGATCCCTTCGAGGCGACGGCCGTGCTGGCCCGGCTCGCCCCCGAACTGGACCGGGTCGCGGACCGGGCGGTGGAGGCGGCCCGCCGCGCGCTCGACGAAGGCGTCGACGCGCTGCCCGCGGCCTCCGCGCCACTGCTGGAGATCTCGGCCGAACTGCACGCGGCGTGGCCGGTGCGGCTGTTCGCGTCCTGAGCCCGGCCCCCTCACGTACGACAGGAGCCCGAAGCCATGCACCTCGACCACGCCCACCCCGGTTCCCCGGCCATGAGCGCCGACGCGCGGCGGCCCGACGGGGCCCGCCGCGCCCTGCGCATCGGGCTCGGCGGGCCCGTCGGGTCCGGCAAGACCGCGACCGTCGCCGCGTTGTGCCGCGCGCTGCGCGACGAGCTGTCGCTCGCGGTCGTCACCAACGACATCTACACCCGCGAGGACGCCGAGTTCCTGCTGCGGGAGGCCGTGCTGCCGCCCGAGCGGATCACCGCGGTGGAGACGGGGGCCTGCCCGCACACGGCGATCCGCGACGACATCTCCGCCAACCTGGAGGCGGTGGAGGACCTGGAGGACGAGGCCGGGCCGCTGGACCTGATCCTCGTCGAGTCCGGCGGCGACAATCTCACCGCCACCTTCTCCAGAGGGCTGGTCGACGCGCAGGTCTTCGTGATCGACGTGGCCGGCGGCGACGACATCCCGCGCAAGGGCGGACCCGGTGTGACGACCGCCGACCTGCTGGTGGTCAACAAGACCGACCTCGCGCCGTACGTCGGCTCCGATCTGGCGCGGATGGCCGCCGACGCCAGGGCGCAGCGTGCCGGACTGCCGGTGGTGTTCCAGTCACTGAGGGACGGGACGGGCGTCGCGGACGTCGCCGCCTGGGTGCGCGGACAGCTCGCGGTCTGGCGGGCCCGCGCATGAGCGGCGTACGGGCCGCGGCCCGGGTCCGTGCCGTGGCCGACGGCCGCGGCGGCACCTCGCTGCCCGTCCTGGAGAGCGAGGGCCCGCTGGCGCTGCGGCGGACCCGGGGGCACGAGGGGGAGGCGAGCGTGATGCTCGTCGGCGCCATGAGCGGCCCGCTCGGCGGCGACCACCTCACCGTCCGCGCCGAGGCCGGCGAAGGCGCCCGGCTGCGCGTCGGCTCGGCCGCCGCCACGATCGCGCTGCCGGGCCAGTCCAAGAGCGCCGCCCGCTACGACGTACTCCTCGACGTCGCCGATGGCGCCGAACTGCACTGGCTCCCCGAGCAGCTGATCTCCGCCCGCGGCAGCGACCTGCACGTCACCACCCGGGCCGACCTCGCGCCGACGGCCCGGCTGGTGCTGCGCGAGGAGCAGGTCCTCGGACGGGCCGCGGAGGAACCCGGACGGCTCACCAGCCGTCTCACCGTACGGGTCGCCGGGCGTACGCTGCTCGACCAGGAGCTGGCCTGCGGGCCCGGGGCGCCGGGCGGCTGGGACGGCCCGGCCGTCCTCGGCGGACACCGGGCGGTCGGCCAACTGCTCGTCGTACGGCCGGAGTACGCCGCGCGGCCGGTGCCCGCGCGGACGCTCGGCGACGGCGCGGTCCTCGTGCCGCTGGCCGGTCCGGCCGTCCTCGTCGGCGCCGTCGCCCCGGACGCCCTGCGGCTGCGCCGGACCCTGGACGAGGCGTTCGCGCTGCTCGGCACCGATCACCGCTGAACGGAGACACGGGCCCGGTTATCGGATTGGCAAAGAAGCCCGGCCCCCTCTGTTGTCAGGGACCCCTCAGCCGAAAGGATCGCCCGTACTTGTGTCGAAACGTTGTACGGGGAGGCTTACTTGACAGGCAAGAGAGCGAAGGGGCGCACGGCCGCGATAGGTTCGGCCGGAACGCTGATCGCCGCCACGCTGATCGCCGGGGCAGTGACCGCGCCCGCGGCGAGCGCCAGCAGCACCGGCACCCGCCACCGCGCCCACAGCGAGGCCCAGGGCGTCGCGATCGCCGCGGCCCGCGCGGCCAAGGCCGGGATCGACTGGAAGGACTGCCCCGCCGACTGGGGCCTGGAGAAGCCGATCCAGTGCGGCTACGTCTCCGTCCCGCTCGACTACGCCAAGCCGTACGGCAAGCAGATCAAGCTCGCCGTCGACCGCATCGGCAGCACGGGCACCCCCGAGGAGCGCCAGGGCGCCCTCCTCTACAACCCCGGCGGCCCCGGCGGCTCCGGCCTGCGCTTCCCGCGCCGTGTCACCACGAAGTCCCCCGTGTGGGCCAAGACCTCCAAGGCGTACGACTTCGTCGGCTTCGACCCGCGCGGCGTGGGCAAGTCCGCGCCGATCTCCTGCGTGGACCCGCAGGAGTTCGTCAAGGCGCCCAAGCTGGACCCGGTGCCCGGCTCCGAGGCGGACAAGCGTGTGCAGCGGGGACTCGCCCGTGACTACGCCGAGGGCTGCCACGAGCGCAGCGGCGAGATGCTGCCGCACATGACCACGCCGAACACCGCGCGCGACCTCGACGTCATCCGCGCCGGGCTCGGTGAGCGCAAGCTCAACTTCCTCGGTGTCTCCTACGGCACCTACCTCGGCGCCGTCTACGGCACCCTCTTCCCGACCCATGTGCGCCGCATGGTCGTCGACAGCGTGGTCGACCCCTCCCGCGACAAGATCTGGTACCAGGCCAACCTGGACCAGGACGTCGCCTTCGAGGGCCGCTGGAAGGACTGGCAGGACTGGGTCGCCGCCAACGACGCCGCCTTCCACCTCGGCACCACCCGCGACGCCGTCCAGGCCAAGTGGCTCCAGCTGCGCGCCGCCGCCGCGAAGAGCCCCCTCGGCGGCGTCGTCGGCCCCGCCGAGCTGATCTCCTTCTTCCAGAGCGCCCCGTACTACGACTCCGCGTGGGTCTCCACCGCGACCGTCTTCAGCAAGTACGTCGCCGGTGACACCCAGGCCCTCGTGGACGCGGCGGCGCCCGATCTGACGGACATCGCCGGCAACGCCGCGTCGGAGAACGGCACCGCCGTCTACACGGCCGTCGAGTGCGCCGACGCCAAGTGGCCCACCAGCTGGAAGAAGTGGGACCGCGACAACACCCGGCTGCACAAGAACCACCCGTTCATGACCTGGGCCAACGCCTGGATGAACCTGCCGTGCGCCACCTGGCCCGCCAAGCAGCGCACGCCCCTGGAGGTCAGGTCCCACAAGGGTCTGCCGCCGGTGCTGATCGTCCAGTCCGAGCGGGACGCGGCCACGCCCTACCAGGGTGCCGTGTCGCTGCACAAGCGGTTCAAGGGCTCCCGTCTCATCACCGAGAAGAACGCCGGTTCGCACGGTGTCACCAGCCTGGTCAACTCCTGCATCAACGACCGGGTGGACGGCTACCTGCTGACCGGGGCGCTGGACTCGGCCGACGTGACGTGCGCGCCGCACGCCACGCCCAAGCCGTGACGCTCCGCTTCTGAGGCCGCGGATCCGCCGCGGATCCGCCGTGGCCGGTCGCTCAGGTGCCCGCGCCCCTCTCGGGGCGTCCTACCGGGCGGCCAGCCACGCGTCCTCGGCCGCGTAGTCGAAGAGATCGCCGTACGTGGCGTACATCTTCGGGTACGCCTCCCGCCAGTCCCGCCCTGCCAGGCTGCGTTCGATCCACCCGACCGTCTCCGGCAGGGCCTCGGCGTAGGTCGTCACCGGGCGGTGGCCCAGCTCCCGCAGCGCGGCCGACATGTCGCAGACGACCGGCGCCGGCACCGTCCAAGGGGTGTCCCCCACGGCCGGTGCCGGCGGCGGGCCGTCCACCAGGACGGTCTCCGTCTCCACACCCATCACCGCGTCGACCGACGCCGCGATCTCCGCGACCGTCGGAGCCTCGCCGTCACAGGCGTTGAGGACCCGTGAGCCCGGGCGGGCCGCCGCCAGACGGATCAGCTCGGCCAGCGTGTGCACGCTCACCGGGTGGAAACGGCTCTCGCCGCCGTGGGCGACGACGCGCCTGCGGCGGCCGTCCAGGTTGCGCTTGACGAAGTACAGCTCGCGCGGGGTGCGGCAGTGCGGGCCGTGCACCGCGCCGGCGCGCAGCAGCGTGGCCGGCAACAGGTCTCCGGCGGCGAGGAGTTCGCGCTCGACGGCGACCTTGCGCGTCCCGTAGGTGGCGTCGCCCGGGGCCACCGTCGCCTGGGTCTCCGGGATCGGCACCGGGTAGTGCGGGAAACCGCCGGGCTCGGACTGGGTGTCGAAGCCGCGGCCCTTGTCGTCCTCGTAGACCGCCACGCTGGAGATCACCACCGCCGAGCCGACCCGGCCCGCGAGCCGGGTCAGCTGCCGGGCGTGCCGCTCCCGGAAGGCGACCATGTCGACGAGCACGTCGCAGCCGTCGCCGATCACCGCCTCCAGGGCCGTGTCGTCCTCGCGGTCCAGCGTCACCGCGCGCACGCCGTCGGGCCAGGCCCCGTCACGGCCGCCGCCGCGGGAGGCGGCCGTCACCTCCCAGCCGTCGTGCGCCAGTGCCGCCACCGTCGGCCTGCCGATCTGCCCCGTCGCCCCGATCACCACAGCTCGTCCCATGGAGCGACCGTAGACGTACGACGGCCGGCGGGCCCAGGGGATCTGCTCCCGGCAGAGCCCGTCGCCGGGTCAGCGGAGCCGGGGGAACCTGCGCTCCTTCGTGGCCGCGGCCGCCGCCTCGGCCTCGGCCTTGGCCACGGCCGCGTACGTGTCGACGTACTCCTGCCCGGACAGCGACAGGATGGCGTACATGATCTCGTCGGTGACGGCGCGCAGCACCGCCTTCTCGTTCTCCATGCCGGCGTAGCGGGAGAAGTCCAGAGGTGCGCCGAAGCGGATGACGACGGGATGGACGTTCGGGATCACCTTGCCCGGCGGCTGCGCCTCGAAGGTGCCGATCATCGCGCACGGGATCACCGGCACGCCCGCCCTGAGCGCCATCACGGCCACGCCGACCTTGCCCTTGTACAGCCGGCCGTCGTGCGACCGGGTGCCTTCGGGGTAGATCCCCAGCAGCTCGCCCTTGTCCAGGACGCCGAGCCCCTCGCGGATGGCCGCCCGGCCCGCCTCCTTGCCCGAGCGGTCGACCGGGATCTGTCCCGCGCTGCGGAAGAAGAAGGCGGTCAGCCGTCCCTTGAGACCGGGGCCCGTGAAGTACTCCGCCTTCGCCAGGAACGTGATGCGCCGCTTCAGCACGGCCGGCATCAGGAAGTGGTCGGAGAAGGACAGATGGTTCCCGGCGACGATGGCCGCCCCCGAGGACGGCACATGCCCGAGACCCTCGATACGGGGCCGGAAGACCAGTCTCAGCAGCGGTCCCAGCAGCACGTATTTGAGTACGTAGTAGAACAAGGGGTCGCTCCTCACATGGGCGAATCGCCACAACCGCCGCGTCCTCGCAGGTCACCGGCCCGTTGGTGAGGTGACAGTCTAGGCGCGGGTGCCGTCCGCCGGAACAGCGCCCGGCGGACGGCGAGGAGTTTTCCCGGACGGACCGTCAGACCAGCACCTTCTCCAACGACCCGATCGCCGAGCGCAGTTCCTCCTCCGTGACGGTCAGCGGCGGGGCCAGGCGGATCGTCGAGCCATGGGTGTCCTTGACGAGGACGCCCTCCCGCATGAGGCGTTCGCTGATCTCGCGGCCGGTGCCGATGGCCGGGTCGATGTCGACGCCCGCCCACAGACCGCGCGCCCGGAAGCCGACCACGCCCTTGCCGGCCAGCGCGGACAGCCCGTCGCGCAGGACCGCGCCCAGCTCGGCGGCCCGGCGCTGGAACGCGCCCGTCTCCAGAAGTTCCACCACGGCCGTGCCGACCGCGGCGGCCAGCGGGTTGCCGCCGAACGTCGAGCCGTGCTCGCCCGGGTGGAGCACCCCGAGCACGTCCCGGCGTCCCACCACCGCCGACACCGGCACGATGCCGCCGCCCAGCGCCTTGCCCAGCAGCACCAGGTCCGGGACGACGTCCTCGTGCTCCACGGCGAGCGTGCGGCCCGTGCGGCCGAGGCCCGACTGGATCTCGTCGGCGATGAACAGACAGCCCTTGCGGCGGGTCAGTTCCCGTACCCCGGCCAGATAGCCGTCGTCCGGGATCAGGACCCCGGCCTCGCCCTGGATCGGCTCGATGAGCACCGCCGCGGTCGTCTCGTCGACCGCCGCCTCCAGCGCGGCCAGGTCGTTGTAGGGCACGACCTTGAAACCCGGGGTGAACGGGCCGAAGCCGGCGCGGGCCGTCTCGTCCGTGGAGAAGCTGACGATCGTCGTCGTACGCCCGTGGAAGTTGTCCGCGGCGACCACGATCGTCGCCCGGTCCGCGGGCACGCCCTTCACGTCGTACGCCCATTTGCGGGCCACCTTGATGCCGCTCTCCACCGCCTCGGCGCCGGTGTTCATCGGCAGCACCATGTCCTGCCCGGTCAGCGCAGCGAGCCGCTCGGCGAACTCGGCGAGCCGGTCGTTGTGGAAGGCACGCGAGGTGAGGGTGAGCCGGTCCAGCTGCCGGTGCGCCGCCTCGGTCAGCGCCGGGTGACGGTGGCCGAAGTTGAGGGCCGAGTAACCGGCCAGCATGTCGAGGTAGCGGTTGCCCTCGACGTCCTCCACCCAGGCGCCCTCGGCGCTCGCCACGACCACGGGCAGCGGGTGGTAGTTGTGCGCGAGCACCGGTTCCTCGGCCTGGATCAGCTCGGCGGAGGAACGGGCGCGGACAGGTGCGGTCATCAGCGGATCTCCTGGGTGCAGCACTTGATTCCGCCGCCGGCCTTGTGGAACTCCGACAGGTCGACGGGGACGGGGGCGTAGCCGTGGTCGGCGAGACGCCCGGCGAGCGCCTCGGCCTGCGGCGCGATGAAGACATGGCGGCCGTCGGACACGGAGTTCAGGCCGAACGTCATGGCGTCCTCGCGCGTGGCGAGCACCGCGTCCGGATACAGCCGGGCGAGCACCTCACGGCTGCCCGGCGAGAACGCCTCCGGGTAGTAGACGACATTGCTGCCGTCGGCGGAGTCGTCCAGGACGAACAGCGCCGTGTCCAGGTGGTAGAAGTACGGGTCCACCAGGCTCAGGCTGATCACCGGATGGCCGAAGAACTCCTGCGCCTCGCGGTGCGCCTCGCGCGTGGTGCGGAAGCCGTGTCCGGCGAGCACGTGGCGGCCCGTCCACACCAGGTCGCCCTCGCCCTCGCACACCGACTCCGGACGGTGCACGTCGTAGCCGGCCTGCTTGAACCAGGTGTCGTAGTGCAGGGACTCCGGACGCCGCTCGGGCGCGTGGAAGAGCGAGCCGAAGACACGGCCGTCGACGACGACCGCGGAGTTCGCCGCGAAGACCATGTCCGGGAGACCGGCGACCGGCTCGACGGTGTCGACCGCGTGCCCGTGGGAGCGGTAGACGCCGATCAGCGTCTGCCACTGCTCCTGGGCCAGGTCCACGTCGACCCGGACGTCGGGATGCATCCAGGGGTTGATCGCGTACTGCACGGCGAAGTGTCTGGGTTCGCAGACGAGAAAGCGCCGCCGGCGCGGCACACGGGTGTCGGTCACAGAGGGGTTCCTCCGCTTCCTGAGGCGATCCGTTGGGTTAATGACCAAGGTAGGAAGCGACGGATGTGTACGACAAGCAAGGAGAGCTGCGTGTCCGCGCAGGAATGCTGCGTGTCGATCAGGTCCGACGCACGTCTGCTGCGCTCTCGGGGGCGGGCTGGGACGCACCCGCCTCCGGACTCTCCGGGATCAGATGGGACAGCACCATCACACTGATCGTCTTGCGGATGAACGGCTCGGTACGGATGCGCTCCAGCACCTCCTCGAAGTGCTCCACGTCCCGCGCCCGCACATGCAGCAGCGCGTCCGCGCCGCCGGTCACCGTCATCGCGGCGGTGATCTCCGGATGGTTGCGCACCACCTCGGCCAGCCGCCGGGGCGGGGCCGCGCCCTCGCAGTACACCTCGACGTACGCCTCCGTGCGCCAGCCCAGTGCCGACGGCTGCACGGTCGCCGTGAACCCCGTGATCACCCCGGTGTCCCGCAGCCGGTCCACCCGTCGTTTGACCGCCGTCGCCGACAGTCCGACCGTCGCGCCGATCTCGGCGAAACTCGTCCTGGCGTTCGCCATCAGGGCGGTGATGATCTTCCGGTCGAGCTCGTCGAACGAGGCGGTCCTGCTGTTCACGCCGCCACTGTATCCAGCGGGAACGCGCCCCCGCGTGCGGCGCGGACGGGCCTCCCGCCCCAGGCCCGTGCCCGGCCGGTGCCGGGCCTGTGTCCGGCCCGTGCACGGCGGGAACGACCCGTGCCGGGCACGTGTCAGGGCAGCCGATCACCCCTACACTCCACCTTCATGCTGCGCGCCCTGGCTGTCGACGACGAACGCCCCTCGCTGGAGGAACTGCTGTACCTGCTCAACGCCGACCCGCGCGTCGGCAGCGCCGAGGGAGCGGCCGACGCCACCGGGGCCCTGCGCCGCATCAACCGCGCCCTGGAGTGCGGACCCGACGGTCCCGAGGCCATCGATGTGGTCTTCCTCGACATCAACATGCCGGGCCTGGACGGACTCGACCTCGCCCGGCTGCTCACCGGCTTCGCGCACCCGCCGCTGGTCGTGTTCGTCACCGCCCACGAGGACTTCGCCGTCCAGGCGTTCGACCTCAAGGCCGTCGACTACGTCCTCAAACCCGTACGCCGCGAACGTCTCGCGGAGGCCGTCCGGCGTGCCGCGGATGTGCGTGCCGCGGATGTGCGTGCCGCGGATGTGCGTGCCGGGAGCGTGCGGCCCACCGGCCCGCACGCCGGTGCCGCCCCGCGGATCCCCGTGCACGCACCCGACCCCGACCACATACCCGTCGAGCTCGGGGGAGTGACCCGGTTCGTCGCCGTCGCCGACATCACCCATGTCGAGGCCCAGGGCGACTACGCCCGGCTGCACACCGCCAGGGGCAGCCATCTGGTCCGCATCCCGCTGTCCGCCCTGGAGGAGCGCTGGCGCGCCCGCGGCTTCGTCCGCATCCACCGCCGCCACCTGGTCGCCCTGCGCCATGTCGGCGAACTGCGCCTGGACGCGGGCACGGTCAGCGTCATGGTCGGCGCCGAGGAGCTCCAGGTCAGCCGCCGCCACGCGCGCGAGCTGCGGGACCTGCTGATGAGGAGGGCCTGACCGTGCCGCAGGACCCCGCCGAGACCCGCGTCGTCGTCATCGGCCCTCCTCGCCGTACCCGCCGCACCCTGCACGCCTCGGGCTACTACCGTCCGCGCACCGAGATCGACGAGCAGACCACCCTCGGCCACACCTATGTCCGCTCCCTCATGCGCACCCAGCTGCGCGCCGGACTGACCGCCTTCGCCGTCCTGGTCCTGCTGGTCGGGCCGCTGCCCCTGCTGTTCGCCGCCCTGCCGGGAGCCCGCCGCCTGGAGTGGGGCGTCCTCGGCTTCGGCCTGTACGTCCCGCTGGTGCTGCTCGCCCGCTGGTACGTGCGCCGCGCGGAACGCAACGAACGCGACTTCGTCCGTCTGGTCGAGGACCGATGAGCTCCCCGGCGGCCGATGTCCCATGAATCCCGGCTACGCCGTGCCGGCCGTCGCCCTGGTGGTGGTCGCGACCGTCCTCGTCGGCGCCTTCGGCCTGCGCATCTCCCGCACCACCTCCGACTTCTACGTCGCCTCCCGCACGGTCGGCCCCCGCCTGAACGCCGCCGCCATCAGCGGCGAGTACCTCTCGGCCGCCTCCTTCCTCGGCATCGCCGGACTGGTCCTCGTCCAGGGCCCCGACATGCTCTGGTACCCGGTCGGCTACACCGCCGGCTATCTGGTCCTGCTCCTCTTCGTCGCCGCGCCCCTGCGCCGCTCCGGCGCCTACACGCTGCCCGACTTCGCCGAGGCCCGGCTCGCCTCCCCGGCGGTACGGCGGCTCGCCGGGGCCTTCGTCGTCGGCGTGGGCTGGCTCTACCTGCTGCCCCAGCTCCAGGGCGCCGGCCTCACCCTGACCGTCCTGACCGGCGCCCCCGACCGGCTGGGCGGCGTGATCGTCGCCGTCGTCGTCACGGTGACCGTGGCCGCGGGCGGCATGCGCAGCATCACGTTCGTGCAGGCGTTCCAGTACTGGCTCAAGCTCACCGCCCTGCTGGTCCCCGCCCTCTTCCTCGTCCTGGCCTGGCAGCACGACGGCGGCCCGAGCCGCGCCTTCGAGGAACCCGCCGCCTTCCGCGAGCAGCGCACGGTCCGGGTGGACGACCGCCTCGACCTCAAGCTGGACCGCCCCCTGACGGTCACCGTCAGCGGCACGGTCGACGGCCGCGCCCTCGACGACCGGCGCGTCACCCTGGACACCGGCACCCACCGCATCGGAGCGGGAACCCGCCTCACCTTCGCGGCCGGCACCGCCGTCCCCGACGCCGACCGGGGCGGTGACGGAGGCATGTCCACCTCACTGGCCGCGGGCCGCGCCGAACGCCCGCTGTACGCCACGTACGGGCTGATCCTCGCCACCTTCCTCGGCACCATGGGGCTGCCCCATGTCGTCGTCCGCTTCTACACCAGCCCGCACGGCGTCGCCGCCCGCCGTACCACCGTCGCCGTCCTCGCCCTGGTGGGCGGCTTCTATCTGCTGCCGCCCGTCTACGGCGCCCTGGGCCGGCTCTACGCCCCGGAGCTGACCCTCACCGGTGACGCGGACGCCGCCGTCCTGCTGCTGCCCGGCCGGATGATCGGCGGTGCCGGCGGGGACCTGCTGGGGGCGCTGCTGGCCGGAGGGGCGTTCGCCGCGTTCCTGTCCACCGCGTCCGGGCTGACCCTGGCGGTGGCGGGCGTCCTCACCCAGGACGTACTGCCCACCCGGGGCGTACGGCACTTCCGGCTGGGCACCGGCCTCGCCATGCTGGTGCCGCTCGCGGCGAGCGCCCTGGCCGGCGGGCTGCCGGTCGCCGACGCGGTGGGGCTGGCCTTCGCGGTGTCGGCGTCGTCGTTCTGCCCGCTGCTCGTGCTCGGCATCTGGTGGCGCCGGCTCACCCCGCCGGGCGCGGTCGCCGGGATGCTGGCGGGCGGGGGAGCGGCGTTCCTGGCCGTCGCCGCGACGATGTCCGGCTTCCCGGCGACGGGCGGACTGCACGCCCTGCTGGCCTGGCCCGCGCTGTGGTCCGTGCCGCTGGGCTTTCTCACCATGGTCCTGGTGTCCCTGGCGACCCCGGGCCGGGTCCCGGCGGGCACGGCCGCGATCCTGGCGCGGTTCCATCTGCCGGAGGAGCTGAGAGCCGAGGAACTGAGAACGGAGACGAAGGCGTGAGCGGCTTCATGGCGGGTCTGTGCGTGGCCGTCCTGCCCCTGCTCGCCACGGGCTTCTGGCTGGGCCGGCGCACGGCCCGCCCCGGCAGCCGGGGCACCGGCCTCGGCACGCCCGTCGAGCACGCCACGTTCCAGACCCTGCACACCGCGTCCCTCGCCGCGCCCCCGCTGCGGGCGGGCCTCACCGAGGAGACGGCCCGCAAGTCGGCCCGCGGACTGCGCTCGCTGCTCGGCACCGACGCGCTGTGCCTGACCGACGAGGAACGCGTCCTGGTGTGGGACGGGGCCGGCGCGCACCACCGTACCGAGATCATGGAACGGCTGGCCGGATCCCTGGACACCGGCCGCGGCGAGGCGTTCCCGCTGACCTGCGACACTCCCGACTGCCCGGTCCGCTGGGCCGTGGTCGCCCCGCTCACCGTGGACGACCGGGTCCACGGAACGCTGGTGGCCTGCGCGCCCCGTGAGTCCGCCGTCCTCGTGCGTGCCGCGGGGGAGGTCGCCCGCTGGGTCTCCGTCCAGCTGGAGCTGGCGGACCTCGACGACTCCCGCACCCGGCTGATCGAGGCCGAGATCAAGGCCCTGCGCGCCCAGATCTCACCGCACTTCATCTTCAACTCGCTCGCGGTGATCGCCAGCTTCGTGCGCACCGACCCCGAGCGCGCCCGTGAGCTGCTCCTGGAGTTCGCGGACTTCACCCGCTACTCGTTCCGCAGGCACGGCGACTTCACCACCCTCGCCGACGAGCTCCACGCCATCGACCACTACCTCGCCCTGGTCCGGGCCCGCTTCGGCGACCGCCTCTTCGTCACCCTGCAGATCGCCCCCGAGGTGCTGCCGGTGACCCTGCCGTTCCTCTGCCTCCAGCCGCTGGTCGAGAACGCGGTCAAGCACGGTCTGGAGGGCAAGGCCGGCGCCTGCCGGATCAGCATCACCGCGCAGGACGCGGGCGCCGAGGCCCTGGTGGTCATCGAGGACGACGGCGCCGGCATGGACCCCGCCCTGCTGCGCCGGATCCTCGCGGGCGAGGTCAGCCCCTCCGGAGGCATCGGCCTGTCCAACGTCGACGACCGTCTCCGCCAGGTCTACGGCGACCGCTACGGCCTCGTCATCGAGACCGCGGCGGGAGCCGGCATGAAGGTCACCGCCCGGCTGCCGAAGTACCAGCCGGGCGTGCACTCGGGGCCCCGGCTGTCCCGGGAGTGAGACTCAGGTGCTGCGCGTGGCCACCATGCCGAGGGTGATCAGGCCCAGCACGACCCAGCCGAACCACAGCCAGCCGTTGCTGCCGAGCACCGCCGTGTAGGCCGTCACCACGACGAGTCCGCCGACGGTGAGCACCCCCATGGTCTTCGTGGAGCTGTCCGTGGAACCGGGCATCGCGACACCCTTCTCGTCGTCCGTCCCCTCCATGGTGCCCCCGATCCGCCGCGATGCGCCCTGCACGGCGAAATGCGTGCCATGTCCAGGGGCCTTTGGGGCGGGGGCGACGCTCAGCGGCTGTTCGCGTTCAGCGAGGCCAGGTAGGCGTTGTACGCCTCCAGCTCCTTGTCCCCGTCACGGTCGGCGGCCCGGTCCTGGCGCCTGGCCTGCCGCTGGTCCGAGCCGTACCACTGGAACAGCAGGGCGATCAGCACGAGCACGGACGGGATCTCGCTGAACGCCCACGCGATCCCGCCGGCCGCGTTCTGGTCGGACAGCGCGTCGATGCCGAGCGAGGCGGGCGGGTTCGCGTACGTCTCCACCATCGGCGTCGAGCCCATCATCAGCGCGATGCCGAAGAACGCGTGGAACGGCATGCCCGCGAACAGCTCCAGCATCCGCATCAGATAGCCCGGCCGGTGCGGGCCCGGGTCCACGCCCATGATCGGCCAGAAGAAGATCACTCCGACGGCGAAGAAGTGGATCATCATCGCGGTGTGGCCCCCGCCGGTCCGCATCAGAGTGTCGAACAGCGGGCTGAAGTACAGCGCGTACAGGCTCGCGATGAACATCGGGATCGTGAACGCGGGATGCGTGATCACCCGCATGTACCGGCTGTGCAGCAGCGCCAGCAGCAGCTCGCGCGGCCCCTTGCGCCCCCGCCCCGCCACCGGCAGCGCCCGCAGCGCCAGCGTGACCGGCGCGCCCAGCAGAATCAGGATCGGCGACAGCATGCTGATCACCATGTGCTGCACCATGTGCACGCTGAACATGACCATGCCGTAGTCGTTCAGCCCGGTGCACATCACGAGCCCGATGGTCAGCACACCGCAGAGGAAGGCCGCCGTCCGCCCCGGCGACCATGCGTCCCCCCGGCGGCGCAGTCTCACGACGCCCCACAGATACAGTGCGATCCCCAGGAGGCAGGCGACGAGGAAGAACCCGTCCGGCGACCACTGGAGACCTCGTCCCAGCGTGAACGGCGGCAGATCCATGGTCGTGCCGTGCCCGCTGTGATCCATCGCGGTTCCTGCTTTCGTGGGGGGTTGTGCGCTTAAGTCCGGCACCAAGACTAGAACTGCCCCCGGCCGCACTTGCGACCGGGGGCAGAACAGCGCACCAGGGGCGCGGGGAACCGCGCGAGAAACCGCGACGGAGTCCGCACCCGCCGGACGGCCGGAACCCCGCCGGACGCTAGAGCACGCACTCCGCCTCGGCGTACCGCTCGGCCGGCACCGTCTTCAGCGTCTCGACGGCCTCGGCCAGCGACACCATCACGATGTCGGTCCCCCGCAGCGCGGTCATCATCCCGAACTCGCCGCGGTGCACCGCCTCCACCGCGTGCCAGCCGAACCGTGTGGCGAGCACCCGGTCGTAGGCCGTCGGCGTACCGCCGCGCTGCACATGGCCGAGGATGACCGGCCGGGCCTCCTTGCCGAGGCGCCGCTCCAGCTCGATCGACAGCTGCCGCGCTATCCCGGCGAACCGCTCGTGGCCGTAGATGTCCTTGCCGCCCTCGTCGAACTCCATGGAGCCGGCCCGGGGCTTCGCCCCCTCCGCCGCCACGACGATCGCGAACCGCTTGCCCGCCTCGAACCGCTCGCCGACCACCGCGGTCAGCTCGTCGATGTCGAAGGGCCGCTCGGGGACGACGATCGCGTGCGCGCCGGCGGCCATGCCCGAGTGCAGGGCGATCCAGCCGGTGTGGCGGCCCATGACCTCGACGACCAGCACCCGCTGGTGCGACTCGGCGGTGGTCTTGAGCCGGTCCAGCGCCTCGGTCGCCACGCCCACGGCCGTGTCGAAGCCGAAGGTGACGTCCGTGACAGCGATGTCGTTGTCGATGGTCTTCGGCACGCCCACGACGGGCAGACCGCCGTCCGACATCAGCCGGGCCGCCTTCAGCGTGCCCTCGCCGCCGATCGGGATGATGGCGTCGAGCCCGAGCTCCGCCACATGCCCCTTGGCCCGCTCCACACCGTCCCGCAGATGCGACGGCTGGACGCGGGAGGAGCCGAGGATCGTGCCGCCGCGGGCGAGGATGCCGCCCACCGCGTCGAGGTCGAGCTTCATGTAGTCGCACTCCAGGAGGCCCTTCCAGCCGTCCCGGAAACCGATGACCTCGTCGCCGTGGTCGGCGACGGCGCGGTGCACGACGGACCGGATGACGGCGTTCAGGCCGGGGCAGTCGCCGCCGGACGTGAGGACACCAATGCGCATAGCCCGAATACCTTTGCAACGTGGGCCGGGGACCGGACCACGTCGTCCGGCTCGATCCCGGTCACCCTACCGGCGCGAGGGGGTTCCACCGCACCGGGCGTCCGCCTGGTGGACGCGCCCGCACATGTGAGCGGACGGCCTGTCAGTCGGGCCCTCGCGCCGGTGTGCCAGGGCCCTCGCGCGGGCCTTCGGAACCCGGTCGGCGGCAGACGCGAAACCGCCCGGAGCCACGGGCTCCGGGCGGTTCGGCGGCGATCCGGCGAAACGGTTACGCGGGCTGCTGCGCGGCCGCGATGCGCTCGGTGCGCAGCGCCTCGTACCAGCGGTCGTCGATCGGCGGCAGCGCGTTGACGTCGAGCGCCAGCTTCAGCAGCAGGTCGGCGATCTGCGGGTTGCGGGCGAGCACCGGTCCGTGCATGTACGTGCCGAACACGGTGTCGTTGTACGCCCCCTCCGTGCCGTCCCCGGTGCCGTTGCCCCTGCCCAGGCGGACCTGGGCGAACGCACGGGCGGTGGGGCCGAGGTGGGTGACGCCCTGGTGGTTCTCGAAGCCGGTCAGCTGGGGCAGGCCCAGACGCGGGTCGATGTCCGCGAGGACGTCGCCGACGCACCGCTCGCCCGTCCCGCGCTCCGTGGTGACGTCCAGCAGACCGAGACCGGGCTCCCGCTGGCCGAGGTCGTTGACGAACTCGTGGCCGAGGATCTGGTACCCGGCGCACACCGCGAACACGATCGCGCCGTTCTGCACCGCCTGGTAGAGGTGCCCGTCGCGGCGCAGCCGCTCGGCGGCGAGCCGCTGGGGCCGGTCCTCGCCGCCGCCGATCAGGTAGATGTCGCCGGACGTCGGGATCGGCTGGTCGCTGCGCACGTCCATCCGGGCCACGTCGAGGCCGCGCTGGCGGGCCCGCCGCTCGACGACGAGCGCGTTGCCCTGGTCGCCGTAGGTGCTGAGCAGGTCGGGGTAGATCCACACCAGCCGCAGTTGGTTGTCGCTCATGAAGTGATCGTCCTCCCTGTTCAGTTGCCGACGATCCGGCGCAGGTCCTGGAACGCGGTGTAGTTCGCGATGACCTCGATCCGGCCGGGCGGGGCCTGCTGGACGGCCTGGTCGAGGTTCTCGCAGACCTGGAAGTGCTGGTTGGCGACCTCCAGACGCACCGCGAGGTCCAGCTTCCGGTCGCCGATCACGAAGATCGGATGGCCGGTCAGGCGCGTGTAGTCGACGTCCCACAGCCACGAGGTGTCGGTGCCGTCGGCGCCGCGCGCGTTCACGGACAGGATCACCGGGGTCGGCGGCGGGTCGATCAGGGAGAACGTCTCCAGCCAGCCCGCGGGGTTCTTGGCGAGCAGCAGACGCAGGTCGCGCTGCATGTACTGCACCACGTCGTAGCGTCCGGCGACGGCCTGCACCTGGTACATCCGCTCCAGCGCGACCTGCGGCGGCACCCCGAAGACGGCGGCGACGGCGGCCGAGGAGGCGGCGTTGGCCTTGTTGGCGCGGCCCGGCAGCTGGAGGTGGATCGGCCAGGCGGAGCCGTGCGGGTCGAGGACGTGGTCCCCGGACAGCGCCCAGGTCGGGGTCGGACGGCGGAAGCCGCAGTCGCCGCAGAACCAGTCGTCGCCGGGACGCTGCATCACACCGCCGCAGGACGGGCAGGACCAGGCGTCGTCCTTCCACATCTGGCCGGCCGCGACCCAGATCACGTTCGGGGACGAGGACGCCGCCCACACGACCAGCGGGTCGTCGGCGTTCGCGACGATCACGGCCTTGCAGCCCGCGAGCCCCTCGCGCCAGTTCTCCGCGAGCATGCGGGTCTCCGCGGCACGGTCGAGCTGGTCACGCGAGAGGTTGAGGAGCGCGATGCACTTCGGGTCGGTGTCCCGGGCGACACCCGCGAGGTACTTCTCGTCGACCTCGATCACGCCGAACTTCGACTCCGAGCCGCCCGCCAGCGCCGAGGTGATGCCGGCCGGCATGTTGGCGCCGAGCGCGTTGGACACGACCGGTCCGGCCGCGCGCAGCGCCTCGGCGATGAGCCGGGTGGTGGTGGTCTTGCCGTTGGTCGCCGAGACCAGGACCACGTCCAGGTTCTGCGCCAGCCGGGCGAGCAGGTCGGGGTCGAGCTTGAGGGCCACCCGGCCGCCGATCACCGAACCACTGCCGCGTCCCGCGGCACGGGATGCCGCCGCGACCGCCTTGCCCGCGGTCACGGCGAGCTTGGCCCGCGGCGTGAGCGGGTCCGAGTTGCCTGCCATCAGTCCTCGATCCTCCTTGCGTACGCGCCGCGCCGAAACGTCTCTACGGCCACGTGGTGTGACCTCAGCCTATCGAGATCCACTCACGTGCCTGAATCGCGGCACCGTCACGATCCAGGCACGCACCGGACGCGACCTGCCAGACCGTACCCTTGCGGACATGCGAAACGGCTCGATCCCGGGCGCCCGCGGGCGCGTCCGGCCCCTCACCCTGCTCGGCGGCCCGGCGCTCCACACCCCCTGCGCGGAGGTCACCGACTTCGGTCCGGAACTGGCGGAGCTCGTGGAGGACTTGTTCGCCACGATGTACGCCGCGAACGGGGTCGGCCTGGCGGCCAACCAGGTGGGCGAGCCGCTGCGGGTGTTCGTCTACGACTGCCCGGACGACGACGAAGTACGACATCTGGGGCATGTCGTGAACCCCCGCCTCGTCGCGGTGGACGGCGTGGAGATCCGCGGCCCGGAGGGCTGTCTGTCCCTGCCGGGCCTGGAGGCGGGCACGGTCCGCCACGACCACGCCGTGGTGGAGGGCTTCACGAAGGACGGCGAGCCGGTCACGATCCACGGCACGGGCTGGTTCGCCCGCTGCCTCCAGCACGAATGCGACCATCTGGACGGAACGGTCTATGCGGACAGGGTGAGCGGCTGGCGCCACCGAAGGCTGATGCGCCAGGTGTCGAAAGCACCCTGGAGCTGACGCGGTTCGGGGTGCGGGGCCGCGCCCGTGCGGCCCGCCGCACGGGACCCGTGTCCCGGGCCCCGCGACGCCGGCGTGATCCGGGCGGCGGCCCTGGGGCCCTTCCGGCGGATCTCCGCGGCGTCGCGGAGCTCCGCCGGAAGGCCCCTAGAAGCCGGGTCCCCCGACCCGGTCCCCGGCGGCGGCCAGCCGTCCCCACAGCAGGTCCGCGAGGCTCCGCACCAACTCCGCCCGGGAACAGGGCCGTTCCCCCAGCCACCAGTCCCCGGCCGCGTGCATCATCCCGACGATCCCGTGTCCCCACACCCGGGCCAGCTGCGAGGACCCGGGACCGAGGTCCAGCCGCTCCTCGATGACCGTGGCCAGTTCCTCGCCCATCCGCCGCAGCACCGGAGCGGAGTACTTGCCGACGTCGAACCCCGGGTCCCCCGGCTGTCCCCCCTCCGCGGGATGCATCAGGAACCGGTACACCTGGGGCCGGGCCTCGATCGCGGCGAGGTAGGTGTCGAGCGTCGCCTCCACCCGCTCCCGCCGGTCCGCCGGCGCGTCGAGCGCGGCCCGCAGCGAGTCCAGCAGGGCGTCCGTGTGCCGCATGGCGAGGGCGGCGTACAGGCCCCCCTTGTCGCCGAAGTGCCGGTAGAGGATCGGCTTGGTGATGCCGGCCTCCGCCGCGATCGCGTTCATCGACGCCTGCGGGCCGTCCCGGAGCACCACTCGGTCCGCGGCCTCCAGCAGCTCGCGCCGTCGGCGGTCGGCGGACCTCTGCTGCTCGGTCCGCTGCGTGGTGTCCATGTGCTCTCCCCACCCGTGCTGTTTCGGTGACGCCAGCGCAAACTAACACCCGCCACGCCCCCCGCATCGAACGGGCTGCCGACGGAGCGCGACGAGTTGACTTTTTCTACCCGCGAGTAACAGACTTCGGTTACCGCAAGTAACACGCAGGTGCCGCCGCTGGAGGGGACATGGCCGAGTTCACCATGGAGCTCAACGACGAACAGAAGGAGGTCCGTGACTGGTTGCACGGCTTCGCCGCCGACGTCATCCGTCCCGCGGCCGCCGAATGGGACGAGCGTGAGGAGACTCCCTGGCCGGTCATCCAGGAAGCGGCCAAGGTCGGCATCTACTCCCTGGACTTCTACGCGCAGCAGTACTTCGACCCGACCGGCCTCGGCATCCCGACGGCCATGGAGGAACTGTTCTGGGGCGACGCCGGCATCGCCCTGTCCATCGTCGGCACGGGTCTCGCCGCCGTAGGCGTCCTCGCCAACGGCACGGACGAGCAGATCGGCACCTGGATCCCCCAGATGTACGGCGACGCGAACGACGTCAAGGTCGCCGCGTTCTGCTCCTCCGAGCCCGACGCCGGATCCGACGTCGCCTCGATGCGGACGCGGGCCGTGTACGACGAGGCCAAGGACGAGTGGGTGATCAACGGCACGAAGACCTGGGCGACCAACGGCGGCATCGCCAACGTCCATGTCGTCGTCGCGGTCGTCGACCCGGAGCTGGGCTCCAAGGGCCACGCCTCCTTCATCGTCCCGCCGGGCACACCGGGTCTGTCCCAGGGACAGAAGTTCAAGAAGCACGGCATCCGCGCCTCGCACACCGCCGAGGTCGTCCTCGACCAGGTGCGGGTCCCCGGGTCCTGCCTGCTGGGCGGCAAGGAGAAGCTGGACGAGCGCCTCGCCCGGGCACGGGAGAGGGTGAGGTCGGGCGGCGAGCGCGTGAAGAACGCGGCGATGGCCACCTTCGAGGCGAGCCGCCCCGCGGTGGGGGCCATGGCGGTCGGCACCGCCCGCGCCGCCTACGAGGTGGCGCTGGAGTACGCCATGACCCGGGAGCAGTTCGGCCGCCCGATCATCGACAACCAGGGCGTGGCCTTCCAGCTCGCCGACATGCGGACGTCGATCGACGCGGCCCGGCTGCTGGTGTGGCGCGCGTCCTGGATGGCGGTCAACGGCAAGCCGTTCACGGCGGCCGAGGGCTCGATGTCCAAGCTGTTCGCCTCGGAGACCGCCAAGAAGGTCACGGCCCAGGCGGTCCAGATCCTCGGCGGCAACGGCTTCACCCGGGAGTACCCGGTGGAGCGGATGCACCGCGACGCCGCGATCTACACCATCTTCGAGGGCACCAGCGAGATCCAGCGCCTGGTGATCGCCCGGACCCTGTCCGGGATGTCCATCCGCTAGCGGGGAGGGGGCGCGGGAGCCGCGCCGGTGGTCAGCTCCGCCCGCTGCTGTGGGCGATGCAGGCCACGTCGATCCGGTCGGCGAGCTTCGCCAGCTCGATCGTCAGCGCGGCGACCGTGTCCTCGTCGAGGCCGTCGTCCCCGGCCTCGACGAGATGCACCCACCGTGCCCCCACCGTTCGCAGCAGCTTGCTCACATCGGCCGCAGCCACCTGGAGGGCCCCGCGGTCATCGACGATCAGAGGCAGAGTCACTTCGCGGTTCACACCGGCGATCGTAGCCGCGCGGTGCTCACGCACCGTGCCAAACCGTGGTGATGTTGCAGAACTCGCGGATTCCGTGCCCGGACAGCTCACGGCCGTAGCCCGACCGCTTCACGCCGCCGAACGGGAACGCCGGATGCGAGGCGGTCATCCCGTTGAAGAACACCCCGCCCGCCTCCAGATCCCGGGCGAACCGGTCGGTCTCGGCCTCGTCTCGGGTCCACACGTTCGAACTCAGCCCGAACGGCGAGTCGTTCGCGATCAGCACCGCCTCGTCCAGGTCCCCGGCCCGGTACAGCGTGGCGACCGGTCCGAACGCCTCCTCGCGGTGGATGCGCATCTCGCGGGTGATCCCGGCCAGCACGGTCGGCGGGTAGTACCAGCCGGGCAGCTCCGGCCGGCGCAGCCGGTGACCGCCGCACAGCACCTGGGCCCCGGCGCGCGTCGCGTCGTCGACCAGCTCCTCCAGGTCGTCCCGCCCCTGCTCCGTGGCGAGCGGACCGATCTCGGTGTCCTCCTCGATCGGGTCGCCGACCTTCAGCGCCTTCATGCCGGCCACGAACCGTTCGGCGAAGGCGTCGTAGACGTCCGTGTGCACGATGAACCGCTTCGCGGCGATGCACGACTGCCCGTTGTTCTGTACCCGCGCGGTCACCGCGGTCCGCGCGGCCCGGTCCAGGTCGGCGGACGGCATCACCACGAACGGGTCGCTGCCGCCCAGCTCCAGCACCGTCTTCTTGATCATCTCCCCGGCGGTGGAGGCGACGGCCCGCCCCGCGGGTTCGCTGCCGGTCAGGGTGGCGGCCTTCACGCGCTCGTCGCGCAGCACGGCGTCGACCTGGGAGGAGCCGATCAGCAGGGTCTGGAAGCAGCCCTCGGCGAAGCCCGCCCGGTGGAAGAGGTCCTCCAGGTACAGCGCGGTCTGCGGCACGTTCGAGGCGTGCTTGAGCAGGCCCACGTTGCCGGCCATCAGCGCGGGCGCGGCGAAGCGGATCACCTGCCACAGCGGGAAGTTCCACGGCATCACCGCCAGGACCGGGCCGAGCGGCCGGTAGCGCACCCGCACCCGGGACGCCCCCGAGTCCGCCGCGTCCGAGGCGGCGGGCTCCTCGTCGGCGAGCAGCGCTTCGGCGTGCTCGGCGTACCACCGCATGGCCTTGGCGCACTTGGCGGCCTCCGCGCGGGCCTGCTTCAGCGGTTTGCCCATCTCGGTCGTCATCACCCGGGCGATGTCCTCGTCCTCGCCGAGGAGGCCGGCGGCCCGTTCCAGCAGGCGGGCGCGGTCGGCGAAGGCGCTCGTACGGTACGTGCGGAAGGTGGCCTCGGCGAGCTGGAGCCTGCGTTCGAGCTCCTCCTCGCCCATGGGCTCGTACGTCTTGAGCGTCTCGCCGTTCGCCGGGTTCACCGTCGCGATGGGCATGACCGGACCTCCCTGGGTGCGCACTGTGATTCGACCTTCGCGCGCCGCGGGCCGGGCCGCAACGCGTGGGCGTCTGCTCAGGGCGAGTGCTCCGCCAGCCGGTCGAGAAACGCGGCCTGGGCGGCGACGATCAGCTCGCGCGCCCGGTCCAGCCCGTACCAGGCCACCCGGTCCAGCTCGGGGAACTCCTGCACACGGCCCGAGCGCGGCGGCCACTCCAGGGTGAAGGTGCCCGGGACGACCGTGCCCGGGTCGAGGTCGGCCTCGATCGCCCACACCGTGACGGTCTTGCCGCCCCGCTGCCGGACCTCGCCCAGCAGGACCGCCTCACCGTCGGGCGGCTCCAGACCCAGCTCCTCGCGGAACTCGCGCCGGGCAGCCTCCCAGGCGGGCTCGTCCGGCTCGTACTCGCCCTTCGGGACGGTCCACGCCCCTGCGTCCTTCTTGGCGTAGTAGGGGCCGCCCATGTGCCCCAGCAGCACCTCCAGCCGGCCGTCGGAGCGCCGGAACAGCAGCAGGCCCGCGCTGCGCCGGCCCGCCGTCACGGCCGCACCTGCGGATGCGCGGCCAGCAGCGTCTCCACCGTGTCCGCCTCCTGCGGCCGCTTGTCCTCCCGGTAGCGCACCACGCGGGCGAAGCGCAGGGTGACCCCGGCCGGATAGCGGGAGGAGCGCTGAAGGCCGTCGTAGGCGATCTCGACGACGAGCTCGGGGCGCACGGTCACCCCCCAGCCGTGCTCCCGCACGGCGAGCCCGCGCAGCCGCTCGGTCTGCCAGGCCAGCATCGCGTCGGTCATGCCCTTGAACGTCTTGCCCAGCATGGCGTACGAGCCGTCCGCGCGCAGCGCCCCCAGATGGAGGTTGGACAGTCTGCCGGTACGGCGTCCGTGGCCCCACTCGGCGGCGAGCACGACCAGGTCGAGCGTGTGCACGGGCTTGACCTTCAGCCAGGACGCGCCGCGCCGGCCCGCGCTGTAGGGGGCGTCGAGCGCCTTGGCCACGACGCCCTCGTGGCCGCGCCGCAGGGTCTCGGCGAGGAACGCCTCGGCCGCGGGCGTGTCGTCGGGGCCTTCGGCCAGCGCACGGCGCACCCGCATGGGCTCCGGCACCAGCCGGGCCAGTTCCGTGTGCCGTGCGGTGAACGGCAGGTCGAGCAGGTCGCGGCCGTCGACGGACAGCGCGTCGAAGAAGACGGGGGAGACGGGCACCGCCTCGGCGGCGGCCCCCACGTCGACGCGGGAGCCGACCCGTCCGGCGGTCTCCTGGAAGGAGCGGGGCCGGCCCTCGGGATCGAAGGAGATCACCTCCCCGTCCAGCACGAACCGCTCCCCGGCGAGCCCCAGCGCCGCCGCCGTCACCTCGGGCAGCCGGTCGGTGATGTCGTCGAGGGCACGCGTGTACAGGCGTACGTCGTCGCCGTCGCGGTGCACCTGGACGCGGATGCCGTCCAGCTTCTCCTCCACCGCGCACGCGCCGAGCCTCTCCACCGCCTCGGCCACCGAGGACACGGAGTGCGCGAGCATCGGCAGGACCGGGCGGCCGACGGTGAGCCGGAAACGGTCCAGCGCGGGCGGCCCGTCCGCCAGCAGCGCCCCGGCGACGGCCTGGAGGGACCCGGCGAGCATCACCGCCCGCCGCACGTCGGCGGGCGGGGCCCCGGTCGCCCGGGCCAGCCCCTCGACGGCGACCGCGTCCAGCGCGCCCTGGCGGACCTCGCCGGTGATCAGCCCCAGCAGGAACCGCTGCTCGCCCTCCGTGGCCAGACCCATCAACTCGCCCACCAGCCGGGACCGTTCGGCCTGCGAACCGGTGCCGGAGACCGCGCCGAGCGCGGTGAGCCGGGCGTCGGCCTCCCGCACGGTCAGACCCGGCGCGGCGGCCGGCGGGACCGGTCGGCCCAGCACCTTCCAGCCGACACCGAGCCGCCCCTGCGGCAGCCGGCCCGCCAGATACGGGATCACGATCGGCACGTCCTCGGGCTCCGCCTCCCGGAACAGCTCCGCGAGCAGGGCGGTCTTGCGGGAACGCGCCGAGGCGGCGGCGACCTCCCGGGACACGTCGGCGAGCCGGGCGAGCAGCATGCAGCCATGGTGCACCGCGGACGCAGGGACTACACCCCGGCCGCCGCGTCCAGGTCCGTCATCAGCAGCTCCGCGTTGATCGCCGCCCCGGCCCGGTAACCGCGGCCGGCCGCGTTCACCACCTGCTCGGCGAAGCCCGAGACGTTGCCGGCCGCCCACAGCCCGGGCACGCCGGTCAGACCCCGCTCGTCGATCACGGGGTAGGAGCCGAAGGGCGTCTCGGTCATCTCCGCGCCCAGCTTCACGAACAGCTCGCCCTGCGGCACGGCCCGCGGCGCGACGAACACCACCTCACGCCCGTACGCCGTCCCGTCGGCGAGGCGTACGCCGGTGAGCCGGTCGTTCTCGACGGTCAGCCCGGCCACCGGGCCGGGCACGACCTTCACCCCGGCCGCCGCGAGACGCCGCAGGTCCTGCTCGGACAGCTCGGACTCGGCGACCTCGTGCAGGAAGAGGACCACGTCCTTCGACCACTGGCTCACCATCAGCGCCTGGTGCACGCCGAGCGGGTTCGCCGCGAGCACGCCGAAGGCCCGGTCGCGGACCTCCCAGCCGTGGCAGTAGGGGCAGTGCAGGACGTCCTTGCCGAAGCGTTCGGCGACGCCCGCCACCTGCGGCAGCTCGTCCTTCAGCCCGGTGGCCACCACCAGCCGGCGGGCCCGCACGGTGCGTCCGCTCTCCAGCGCCAGCGTGAAGTGCTCCTCGTCGCGCGCCACGTCCACCGCCCGGTCCCGGACCAGGTCCACGCCGTAGCGGGCGATCTCCTCGCGGCCGACCGCCAGGAACTCGGCCGGCGGCATCCCGTCCCGGGTGAGATAGCCCTGCATGTGCGCGGCGGGCGCGTTGCGCGGCTCACCCGCGTCGACGACGAGCGTGCGGCGCCGGGCGCGGCCCAGCACCAGTGCCGCGGACAGGCCCGCCGCGCCGCCGCCGACGACGATCACTTCGTAGGTTTCCGGGTTCTCGGTCATAGGGACCACCTCCATGGCCGACGGTCGCGCGCCCGCTGCCGTATTGACAAACGAAGTTGCCGAAACTGCAATCTCTGTCATGACGACCGATGACGTACTGGCGGAAGTGGGACCCCGGCTGCGCAGACTGAGGAGGGAGCGGGAGGTGACCCTCGCCGGGCTCTCGGAGGCGACCGGCATCTCCGTGAGCACCCTGTCCCGGCTGGAGTCGGGCCGGCGCAAGCCGTCCCTGGAACTGCTGCTGCCGATCGCCCAGGCCCATCAGGTCCCCCTGGACGAGCTGGTCGGCGCGCCGCCGGTCGGCGACCCGCGGGTGCGGGCCGCCCCGATCGTGCGGCACGGCCGGACCCACTGGCCGCTCACCCGCCAGCCGGGCGGCCTCCAGGCGTTCAAGGTGCTCGAACCGCGGCGGGTCCAGGATCCGGATCCGCGTACGCACGAGGGCTACGAGTGGCTGTACGTCCTTTCGGGGAGGCTCAGGCTGGTGCTCGGCGAGCACGACGTGGTGCTCACGGCGGGGGAGGCCGCCGAGTTCGACACCCGGGTGCCGCACTGGTTCGGGTCGACGGGTGAGGGGCCGGTGGAGTTCCTCAGCCTGTTCGGGCCGCAGGGGGAGCGGATGCATGTGCGGGCGCGGCCGAAGCAGGACTGATCCGGTCGGGACGGATGGCCGGGACGGATGGTCGGGACGGATGGCCGGGACGGTTCCCCGATCTGCCCGGAGCAGTTCCCCGATCTGCCCGAGACTGTTCCCTGATCGGCAAGCGACCGCTTAGTATGCGAGGCGACCCGGTCGGACGAAGCAGTCTGTGGAGGCCCCGCATGCAGGCATGGCGAGTGCACGAGAACGGCGAGCCGAACGAGGTGATGCGGCTCGACGACGTCGAGCGGCCCACGCCCGGCGACGGCCAGGTCCTGCTGAGGGTGCGTGCAGCCAACGTCAACTTCCCGGACGCGCTGCTGTGCCGCGGCCACTACCAGGTCACGCCGCCGCTGCCGTTCACCCCGGGCGTCGAGATCTGCGGCGAGACCGAGGACGGCCGCCGCGTGATCGCCAACCCGGTGCTGCCCCACGGCGGTTTCGCCGAGTACGCCGTCGCGGACGCCCGGGCCCTTCTGCCCGCCCCCGACGCCCTGGACGACGCCGAGGCGGCCGCGCTGCACATCGGCTACCAGACGGGCTGGTTCGGCCTGCACCGGCGCGCTCGCCTGGAGGCCGGCGAGACCCTGCTGGTCCACGCCGCCGCGGGCGGGGTGGGCAGCGCCGCCGTCCAGCTCGGCAAGGCCGCGGGCGCCCGCGTCATCGGGGTCGTCGGCGGCGCCGGCAAGGCCGCCGTCGCCCGGGAACTGGGCTGCGACGTGGTGATCGACCGGCGCGAGGAGGACGTCGTCGCCGCCGTCAAGGAGGCCACCGGCGGCCGGGGCGCCGATGTGATCTACGACCCCGTCGGCGGCGCCGCCTACACCCAGTCCACCAAGGTCGTCGCCTTCGAGGGCCGGATCCTGGTCGTGGGCTTCGCCGGCGGGACCGTCCCCACCCCGGCCCTCAACCACGCCCTGGTGAAGAACTACTCGATCCTCGGCCTGCACTGGGGCCTGTACAACACCAAGAACCCCAAGCTGGTCCTGCGCTGCCACGAGGAGCTCACCGAACTGGCCGCCCGGGGCGCGATCAGGCCGCTGGTCAGCGAGCGCGTCCCGCTCGACGGTGCCGCGGCGGCCGTGCAGAAGGTGGCGGACGGACTGACGACCGGCCGGATCGCCGTCGTGACGGGCGGGGAGGCGGCATGACCGACGCCGCCGGACTGCGCCGCCTCACCCAGGAGTTCCTGGCCGAGCATCCGCCCGCGACGGCCGACCGGACGGAGTTCCTGCGGGCCCGCTTCGACGCCGGACTCGCCTGGGTGCACTTCCCCGAGGGCCTCGGGGGACTGGGCGCCCCGCGCTCCCTCCAGGCCGTCGTGGACGCCGAGCTGGCTGCCGCGGGCGCCCCCGACAACGACCCGCGCCGCATCGGCATCGGCCTCGGCATGGCCGCGCCGACGATCCTCCAGTACGGCACCGACGAGCAGAAGCAGCGTTTCCTGCGGCCCCTGTGGACCGGCGAGGAGGTCTGGTGCCAGCTCTTCAGCGAGCCCGGCGCCGGATCGGACCTGGCCGCGCTCGGCACCCGGGCCGTCCGCGACGGCGACGTGTGGGTGGTCGACGGCCAGAAGGTGTGGACCTCCAGCGCCCATGTCGCCCGCTGGGCCATCCTCATCGCCCGCACCGACCCGGACGTGCCCAAGCACCGGGGCATCACCTACTTCGTGTGCGACATGACCGACCCGGGCGTCGAGGTGCGCCCGCTGCGCCAGATCACCGGCGAGGCGGAGTTCAACGAGGTCTTCCTCACCGGCGTGACCGTCCCCGACTCCCGCCGTCTCGGCGAGATCGGCGACGGCTGGCGGGTCGCCCAGACCACGCTGAACAACGAACGCGTCGCCATCGGCGGCATGCGCCTGCCCCGCGAGGGCGGCATGATCGGCCCGGTCGCGAAGGCGTGGCGGGAACGCCCGGAGCTGCGCACCCACGACCTGCACCAGCGCCTGCTCGGGCTCTGGGTCGAGGCCGAGGTCGCCCGGCTCGCCGGTGAACGCCTGCGCCAGCAGCTCGTCGCGGGCCAGCCGGGCCCCGAGGGCGCCGGCATGAAGCTCGGCTTCGCCCGCCTCAACCAGGAGATCAGCGGCCTGGAGGTGGAACTCCTCGGCGAGGAGGGCCTGCTGTACGACGACTGGACCATGCGGCGCCCGGAGCTGGTCGACTTCACCGGCCGCGAGGCCGGCTACCGCTATCTGCGCTCCAAGGGCAACAGCATCGAGGGCGGGACCAGCGAGATCCTGCTGAACATCGTCGCCGAGCGCGTGCTGGGCCTGCCCGTCGAGCCGCGCACCGACAAGGACGTCGCCTGGAAGGACCTCGCCCGATGACCGATCTGCTCTACTCGGAGGAGGAAGAGGCGCTCCGGTCCGCCGTACGGGATCTGCTGCGCGACCACTGCGACACGGCCGGGGTCGTCGCCCGTGCGGAGTCGGACGCGCCGCACGACCTGGCGCTGTGGAAGTCCCTCGCCGACGGCATGGGCCTGGCCGGACTGCTCGTCCCGGAGGCGCTGGGCGGGCAGGGCGCCTCCCACCGCGAGGCCGCGCTCGTCCTGGAGGAGCTGGGCCGGGCCGTCGCCCCCGTGCCCTATCTGACCAGCGCGGTCGTCGCCACGGAGGCGCTGCTGGAGTGCGGGGACGAGGACCTCCTCGCACAGCTGGCCTCGGGCCGGACGATCGGCGTCCTCGCGGTGGGTCTGCACCTCGCGCCCGGCGCCCCCTTCGCGGCCGTACAGGTGACGGACGGTCTGCTGCACGGCGAACTGACCGGCATCGCGGACGCGTCGGCCGCGGACGTCCTGCTCGTGCCGGCCGAGGACGGCGGGCTCCACGCCGTGGCCGCGGACGCCGCCGTGATCACCCTCCGGCCGTCGCTGGACCTGACCCGGCCCGTGGCGACCGTGACCCTGGACGGTGCGCCCGGCCGCCGTCTGGGCGACGCCGGACCCGCCGTGCACCGTGCCCTGCGGGCCGCCGCCGGGCTGCTGGCGTCCGAACAGCTCGGCGTCGCGGACTGGGCGCTGACCGAGACCGTGCGCCATCTGAACGAGCGCACCCAGTTCAACCGGCCCGTCGGCGGCTTCCAGGCGCTCAAGCACCGGCTCGCCCAGCTGTGGCTGGAGGTGGTCAGCCTCCGTGCCGCCGCACGGGGCGCGGCCGACGCCCTCGCCACCGGCGAGGACACCGACGTGGCGGTCGCCGTCGCCCAGGCGTACGCCGCCGGGGTCGCCGTGCACGCCGCGGAGGAGGCCGTGCAGCTGCACGGCGGCATCGGCATGACCTGGGAACACCCCGCCCATCTGTACCTCAAGCGGGCCAAGGCCGACTCGATCGCCTACGGCACGGCGGGCGCGCATCGCACGGCGCTGGCCGAACTGGTCGACCTGCGAGCTCCCTGACGCCCGTCCGGCACCACCCTGGAGAAGCCCGCCCCGCACGGGGCGGGCTTCTTCGTGCCACGGGCGCGTCGCGCCGTGGCACAGGGACCGGCTCCCCCGTGCGCGCCCGCGCGGGCGGCCGGTGAACGGATGACGGCGATCCGGCCAACTCCCGCTCCGCACAACCTGCTTGAGGTGTCCACGTCGCATACTCGCCGGGACCGGCACGGCATCCACCCAGGGAGTCAGCGCATGGCCCTCACCACCCGCCGCAGAGCCCTCACCACCCTCGGCGCCGCCCTCGCGGGCACGGGCGCCCTGCCCGGCGCCACCGCCCTCGCGGCCGAGCGCGGGAAGCACCGCCCCTCGCCCCTGTGGCGAGCCCACGCACACAACGACTACGAGCATCCGCGCCCGCTCCTCGACGCCCTCGACCACCGGTTCGGCAGCCTGGAGGCCGACATCCACCTGGTCGGCGGCCAACTCCTGGTCGCCCACGACCCGGAGGACCTCGACCCCTCCCGCACGCTGGAGTCCCTCTACCTGGAGCCGCTCGCCGCCCGCGTCCGCGCCCACCACGGCTCGGTGTACCGCGGGTACCGCAGGCCCCTGCAGCTGCTCGTCGACATCAAGACCGAGGGCGCCTCCACCTACCTCGAACTCGACCGCCGACTGAGCCGCCACCGGCACCTGTTCACCACGTACGCCCACGGCCGCGTCCACCGCGGTCCGGTCACCGTGGTCGTCTCCGGCGACCGCGCGGCTCGCGCGCCCATGGAGGCCCAGACCGTCCGCCGGGCCTTCTACGACGGCCGTCTCGCCGACCTCGGCGGCGCCGCGCCCGCCTCCTTCGTCCCGCTCATCAGTGACAGCTGGGCCCGTCTCTTCACCTGGTCGGGCACCGGCCCCTTCCCCGACGCCGAGCGGCGGACGCTGCACGCCGTCACCGGAGCCGCCCACGAGCGCGGCCGGACCGTCCGCTTCTGGGCCACGCCCGACGTGCCCGGCCCGGCGCGCGACGCGCTGTGGAGCGAACTGCTCACCGCGGGCGTCGACTTCCTCAACACCGACGATCTGGCCGGCCTGGAGGCGTTCCTCGACGCCCGCCGGGACGTCTGACCCGCTCCGACATCACACGTTCGGAGGACACGTCAGCCGCCCGGACGAACCCTCCGCTACGCCACACTTGCGGCCGAACGCCGTGAACCGGGCGTCACCGGTGTGGCGGAGGAGGTTGACGATGGCGATTTCCATCTCAGTGGTGCTGCTGCTGTTGATCCTGACAGTGATCTTCCTGCGCAACGGGGGGCTGAAGGTCTCCCACGCGCTGGTGTGCGCGCTGCTCGGCTTCTATCTCGCGAGTTCGAGCATCGCGCCCACCATCCACAGCGGGTTCACCGCGACGGCGGGGCTCGTCGGCAGCCTGAGTCCCTGACCCTCAGCCGCCGGAGAACACCCCGATGCCGTTGGGCACCGGCCGTTCCACGCCGCCGCTCGGGTGGTTGAGCGGGGCGACGCCGTCCGCGGTGCGGGCGACCAGGGTCGTGGAGCCGCCGCCGTCCAGGCTGAAGGCGTGCTCCGCGCCCAGGTCCCGCAGCGTCCGGGCGAGTTCGGCGACCGTCAGGCCCGTGCGGTACTCGGGCGAACCGTCCAGCGCGAACAGCAGCACCCGCCGGCCGCCGTCGGCGATGCCCACGGCGGTACGGACCGCGGCGGTCCGGTCGTCCAGACCGGGCAGGGGCAGCCCGTCCCGCAGCACCGGGTAGCCACCGACGGCGAAGCCCAGCGGGACGGGCGACACGGCCGCCCCGAGCCGGTGCGTGACCGTGACCGGCTCACCGGGCAGGAGCGTCCGCAGCCGCCGGGCGCCCGCCTCACGCCCGACGAGGACGGTCGTGCCCTCGGGGATCGGCCCGTCGCCGGGGACGCCGGCCGTGGACGCGACCTTTCCGTCGCGGACCGTCACCTCGTAGGTGTCCGTGCTGCAGGGGGCCGCCCGCTCGGTGTCGGTGCCGCAGACGGCCCGCATCCGGGAGGCGCTGCCCCAGTCCGCGGTGAACGCCCCGACGGAGCCGACCGGGAGCGCGTACTGGTTGAGGCCGCCGAGCGGCAGCCGGTCCTCGGCCGTGGTGACCGTGCCGTCCAGGGTCAGCCGGTCGAGCCGGGCCCTGTGGTCGCGGCCCACGCCGATGACGTCCTCGGTGATCGTGCCCGGCGGCAGGGCGGGACCGAACCGCTGCCCGTTCGGCACCGCCGCCTTCAGCGCCCGGCCGTCCGCGATCGCAGGGCCCACGCTCGCACCCGTGGCCGGGACGCCCGGATGCTGTGTCTCGGTGATGTTGAAGAAGTCGCCGTTGACCCCCGCGACGGCGTCCTGGGCCGTGGCGAGCTGCGACACGGCGGCCCGCGCCGCCACCGCTCCCGGGTGCAGCAGGCCCAGCCGTAACCGGGGCTGGTCCAGGTCGACGTCCAGCACATGGGCGCGCACCGGACCCTGCGCGCCCCGGAGGTCGTACTGCTCGTGGACGAGCCCCGGCGCGAGCGTGCGGGGCGCCGCCCGCTCACCGGCGCCGGCCGGTGCCGCCCCTGTCAGGGCCGCACCGGCCAGCGCGCCGCACAACGCGAGAACCCTCAGTGCCCGCCCACCCGCGTGGAACCGTCCGCGCCGACCCGCCACAGCACCCCCTGATGTCCCGTCAACTGTGGCAGGGCCGGGGGAGGGGCCGCCAGAAGGCCCACCCGTGCGGGTGACTACGTCCCGATCACCCGGGACCGCGTCAGGAAACGCACCCCCTCCGGCGCCTCCAGCGAGAACCCGCTGCCCCGGCCCTCGACGACGTCGACGATCAGCCGGGTGTGGCTCCAGAGGGCGTACTGGCTGCGCGACATCCAGAACGTCACCGGCTCGGCGACACCGTCCACCGCCAGCTCGGCCAGCAGGACGTCCGCGTCACCGGTGCGGAACTCGCCCGCCGGGTAGCACATGGGCGCGCTGCCGTCGCAGCAGCCGCCGGACTGATGGAACATCAGCGGTCCGTGCCGGTCCCGCAGCCGGCGCACCAGATCGGCGGCCTCGGCGGTGAACTCGACGCGGGGGATCTCCTCGGACATGGCGGGCCGCTCCTAGAAGAAGCCCAGCCTGCGCGGGGAGTAGGACACCAACAGGTTCTTGGTCTGCTGGTAGTGCTCCAACATCATCTTGTGCGTCTCACGGCCGATGCCCGACTGCTTGTAGCCGCCGAACGCGGCATGCGCCGGATAGGCGTGGTAGCAGTTGGTCCACACCCGGCCCGCCTGGATCGCACGGCCCGCGCGGTACGCCGTGTTGATGTCCCGCGTCCACACGCCCGCGCCCAGCCCGTACAGCGTGTCGTTGGCGGTCTTGATCGCGTCGTCGAAGTCGTCGAACGACGTCACGGACACCACCGGCCCGAAGATCTCCTCCTGGAAGATCCGCATCCGGTTGTCGCCCTCGAAGATGGTCGGCTGCACGTAGTAGCCGCCCTTCAACTCGCCCTCGTGCTCGATGCGTTCACCGCCGGTGAGCACCCGGGCGCCTTCCTGGCGGCCGATGTCCAGATAGGAGAGGATCTTCTCCAGCTGGTCGTTGGACGCCTGCGCGCCGATCATCGTCTCCGTGTCGAGCGGATGGCCCGGCCTGATCAGCTCGGTGCGGGCGACGGCCGCTTCCAGGAACTCGGCGTAGTGCCCCCGCTGGACGAGCGCCCGCGACGGGCACGTGCACACCTCGCCCTGGTTGAGGGCGAACATGGTGAAGCCCTCCAGTGCCTTGTCACGGAAGTCGTCGTCCTGCGCCCAGACGTCGTCGAAGAAGATGTTCGGCGACTTCCCGCCCAGCTCCAGGGTGACCGGCTTGATGTTCTCCGAGGCGTACTGCATGATCAGCCGCCCCGTCGTGGTCTCGCCCGTGAAGGCCACCTTCGCCACCCGGGGGCTGGACGCCAGCGGCTTGCCGGCCTCCACGCCGAACCCGTTGACCACGTTCACCACGCCCGGCGGCAGCAGGTCCGCCACCAGGCTCAGCCAGTAGTGGATCGACGCCGGGGTCTGCTCGGCCGGCTTGATGACGACCGCGTTGCCCGCGGCCAGCGCCGGAGCCAGCTTCCATGTCGCCATCAGCAGCGGGAAGTTCCACGGGATGATCTGCGCGACCACACCCAGCGGCTCGTGGAAGTGGTACGCCACCGTGTCGTCGTCGACCTCGCCCAGCGAGCCCTCCTGCGCCCGGATCACCCCCGCGAAGTAGCGGAAGTGGTCGATGGCCAGCGGGATGTCCGCGGCCAGCGTCTCCCGCACCGGCTTGCCGTTCTCCCAGCTCTCCGCCACCGCGAGCGGCTCCAGGTACGCCTCCATGCGGTCGGCGATCTTCAGCAGGATGTCGGCGCGCTCGGTCACCGACGTGCGCCCCCAGGCCGGCGCGGCCGCGTGCGCCGCGTCCAGCGCCCGCTCCACGTCCTCCGCGGTGCCCCGCGCCACCTCCGTGAACGGCTGCCCGTTCACCGGGCTCGGGTTCTCGAAGTACCCGCCGCGGGCCGGCGGCACGTACTCCCCGCCGATGAAGTGGTCGTAGCGCGACTGGTAGGAGACGATCGCGCCCTCCGTGCCGGGCGCCGCGTAACGGGTCATGGTGGTCTGCCTCCCGGTGAACCGCTGCCCGCCGTTGGGCAGCTTCCGGCCGTGAGGCTAGGGACGGCGAGGTTGCGAGGACGTTGCGTGCGTGCGGGGGAACGGGGCTCGGCCACGGGGCGGGGCTGCGCAGGGAGCTGCGCGGAGGCGGAGGGGCGGGTGCGCCGTGGGACGGGGCTGCGGGGCAGGCGGGAGCCGGGCGGTGGGGCGGGGGCTGCGGAGAGGGGAGCGGGTCCGCGCAGGGGAGCGGGGGCCGCACGAAGGGGGTGCCCGGTCACCCGGTGTGTCTCGGCGGAGGCACGCCTCGCAGCCGGGCGGCGGCTCTTCCCGCCGGTCCTGGGGGACGGCCCGGCGCGCGGAGGCCGCCCGCCCCGGCCGGGTCGCCGCCCTGCCGTGCAGGGGTGCCGCCCGGCGGCCGGAGCGCAGGTGCGGCAGGTGCGGTCAGCTCGGCCTCCAGCGAGGTGAGCCGTGCATGCACCGCTGCGGTCGGGCGCACCGCGGCCAGCGCCCGCCACGCCTCCAGGTCCTCCTCGCCCCACGGCGCGTACGCCCAGTCGGCCAGCAGGTCGGGATCCGCGCGGTCGATCAGCGCGCCGCGCAGCCCGTCCGCGATCCGGCGCCGCAACCGGACCACCGCCGGGGCCCGGGAGGCCGGGAGCAGTGGGCCGGTGTAGGCCGCCGCGGCCGCCGTCACCGCGCCGCCCACGAGCCGCCGCTCCACCATGCCGACGTCCGACCGCACCGGCACCGTCAGCCGGTACGGCCGCGACGCCAGCAGCCCCGCCCCCAGCACCCCGCGCAGCCGCGCCAGTTCGGCCCGCAGGGTCACCGGGGTCACCGACTCGTCCTCGTACAGCGCGCACAGCAGCTCGTCGCCGGTCAGCCCCTCCGGATGACAGGCCAGCAGCACCACGATCTCGCTGTGCCGGCGGCCCAGCCGGACGCTCCGGCCACCGGTGCGCAGCCCCGCCTCGTCCCGGCCCAGCGCGGTCAGCTCCAGCACGTCCCCGTCGTCGGAGGAGGGCCGCTGCGGGGCCAGCAGGGCCAGCTGGGACTCGGCGGCCCGCGCCACCGCCTGCACGAACCCCAGGCTGTGCGGGTGCGCCAGCCCCTCCCCGCCGGTGATGTCCACCGCGCCCAGCACCCGCCCGGTCCGCGGGTCGTGCACCGGAGCCGCCGCGCAGGTCCACGGGTGCACCTGCCGGCTGAAATGCTCCGCCGCGAACACCTGCACCGGCCGGTCCACCGCGACCGCCGTGCCCGGGGCGTTCGTCCCCATCACGGACTCCGACCAGCGCGCACCCGGCACGAAGTTCATCCGCCCCGCCTGGCGCCGTGTCGAGGCATGGCCCTCCACCCACAGCATCCGGCCGTGGGCGTCGCACACCGCGAGCAGGTGCTCCCCGTCCACCGCGAACGTGCCCATCAGCTCCCGCACCAACGGCATCACCCGTGCCAGCGGATGCTCGGCCCGGTACGCGCCCAGCTCGCCGTCCGTCAGTTCCACGCTGGCGGTGCCGTCCGGTCCCACACCGGCCCGGGCCGAGCGCCGCCACGAGTCCGCCACCACGGAGCGCACCGGGCGGGGCACCGTGCCCGCGCGGGTGAACGTCTCGTGCGCGCGGCGCAGCATCCGCGCATGCTCGTCGGGGTCGGCACCTGGCTCCAGGGCCACCCAGGGATCGGTCAACTCGGCCTCCCGGAAGGCGATGCGGATGGGGACATCGTCACTCCGGGTGTCCGCCCCGACAACCGTTTCGACGGTGCTCACCCGATCGACGGTCCGGGAACCGGCCGGGGGAGGGCGGGGACCCTGCGGTCGGTGGGGCGGGGTCCCGGTCCGGTGTGCCCGGTCAGGCGCGGCGGACGAGTCTCATGTACCGGTCCCAGTCCCAGTGGCGGCCGGGGTCCGTGTGGTCGCTTCCCGGGACCTCGTGGTGGGCGATGATGTGCGAACGGTCCCGGGGAATGCCGTACTTGGCGCAGATCACCGCGGTCAGCCGGGCCGATCTCTCGTAGAGGGCGTCGGTGAAGCAGGCGGGCCGGTCGATCCAGCCCTCGTGCTCGATGCCGATGCTGCGGGTGTTGTAGTCCCAGTTCCCCGCGTGCCAGGCGATGTCGGTCTCCGGGACGCACTGCGCGACATGACCGTCCGCCGAGCGTACGACGTAGTGGGCGGACACCTGCTTCCTCGGGTTCTGGAAGACGCCGAGCGTGGTCGCGTACGAGGCTTGGGTGACATGCACGACGACGAAGTCGATCGGGTGCCCGGTGGGGCGGTTCGCACGGGTGAGGTTGTGCCGCGTCGCGGGCTCCCAGGTGGCCTGGGGGTAGTCGATGCCCTGGATGCGCGCGTCCGCCCGGGTCTCGGGCAGCAGCGCGTACGGTACGGCTGCCAGGGCGGCGCCCTTCAGCAGACGGCGTCTGCCGGGGTGGGGGGTTGTGGTCGTCGGGGGCGCTGTGGCCCGTTCCAGCGGGGTGGCCGGTTCCATGGAGGTGTGCCTTTCGGAGTCTCGGGCGGCTCGTCGGAGAGGAACTTGTTCATCTGGGAGAGCCGATCCGCCCAGGGGACGGTTCGTCCGAGGGCTGATCCGTTTCAGAGCTGGTTCGTTCGAGGGCTGGTTCGTCGGGGAGCCGGTCCGGTCGGCGGGAGCCGGTTCGTCCGACGGAGTCGGGTTCGTCCCAGGGGCCGGTGCGATCGCGGGCAGGCCGGTGACCGCGGGCAGGCCGGTGGCAGGGGCAGACGGCAGGAGCAGGGGCGCGAGAGGTGTGCGGTGGCTGCGCACATCGCCTCGCGTGAATCACCGTACGGTGCGCGACGGCCGGGAAGAAGGACGACATCGCGGCCGGTGGACGACGGGGTGGGTGTGGACAACTCGCTCACCCACAAGGGTGATCGGGCTCGGCGCGGCGACGGAGCTCTCCGGGTCTGCGGCTCGGCCGCCCGCGGCACGTGAGGGCGGTCCGCTCCGAGGCCGCCCGGCACGTACGCCGCGCCGCCCGCCCTTCACGCTCGCTCGGCGATCCCCGCCGGATCGTCCAGCACCCCTCGCACCACCCAGTGCGCCGCCCCCAGCAACGGCCCCTCCGGACCCAGCCGGGACACGGACACCGGGCAGGCCGGGCCGGCCGTACGCCCGGCCAACTCGGCCTCCAGGGAGGGCAGCAGCCACGGCGCGAGACCGGCCAGCGCACCGCCGAGCACGACACCCCGGGGGTCCAGCAGGTTGACGGCCCCGGTCAGTGCGATGCCGAGCGCCTCACCCGCCTCGCGCAGCGCACGGCGCACGTCGGTGTCCCCGTCCGCCGCCCGCCCGGCGAGCAGGCCGACCCGGTCACCGCCCGGCTCCAGCCCGGCGGCACGCAGCACGGCCTCCTCGCCGGCGTACTGCTCCAGGCACCCGCGCCCGCCGCACGCGCACTTCGGCCCGTCGGGCCGGACGGGGACGTGTCCCAGCTCGCCCGCGAAGCCGCGTGTCCCGCGCAGCAGCTGCCGGTCCACCACCACCGCGGCACCGATGCCGATCTCGGCCGAGACGTGCAGGAAGTCGGGAGGGGTGTCCTCACCGAGCCAGAGTTCGGCGAGTCCCCCGAAGTTGGCCTCGTTGTCCACGGTCAGCGGATACGGCACCGGCAGCAGGGCGCCGAGGTCCACCTCGTGCCAGTCGAGGTTGGGGGCCCGTACGACGGTGCGGGCGTCCCGGGCCACCAGTCCGGGCACGGCGACGGCCAGCCCGGCCGGCCACAGGCCCTCGGCGTCCGCCTCGGCGACCACGCTCCGCACCAGCTCGGCCAGCTCGGCGACGACCGGCTCGGGGGAGCGGCCCCGGTTGGTGCCGTGCCGTACCGTTCGGACCCGGACCCGGCCGCGCAGATCGACGGCGCACACCGCCAGGTGGTCCACGCCGATCTCGGCGCCGATCCCCGCGGGGCCCTGGCCGCTGACGGCGAGGGCGGAACCCGGCCGGCCCACCCGGCCCGGACGCTCGGGGCCCAGCTCCTCCAGCAGACCGGTCCGGATCAGTTCGTCCACCAGGGTCGACACCGCCGCCCGGGTCAGCCCGATGCGTGAGGCGACCGCGGCCCGCGACAGCGGCCCCTCGTCGTTCACCGCGTGCATCACCCGCGCCAGATTGCGCCGGCGCATGCCTTGCTGGGTGTCGGGCAGCGCCCGTGCGGGACCGTCGGAACGGGCTTCGTGCGGCGATGCGGTCATGCCTCCGTCAGTCCTCAGTGCGTGCCGGTGCGATGCCGGCGGGTGGTCTCCGTGTGCCGGTGCGGTTCGGCGGCCGGCCCCCGAGGCTTCCGGAGGCCGGGATCCGGGATCCGAGGTCCCCGGGCCCGGAGTCCGGGGTCCGGGGACGTACCCGGGCTCCCCGGGCGGGGCGGTGCCGGGCTGTCCGCCGGGCCGGCCCGGCCTCGGTGCCGGAGCCTTCGGTGCCGGGCCGTCCGCTCGTCCGGCCGGCCGGCTTCGGCACCCTGTTCTCATTCTCCCCCCGGGCCCCGCCCCAGCAGCGGGCCCGCGTCGGAGAGTACCCCGGCGATCCTGGCCAGCGTCTCCTCGTCCCGCGGCACCGCGTCCAGCACAGGTCCGCGTGCGGTGTCCCAGCGCCGTGCGACGGCGGCCGGGTCCTCGCCGGTGAGCACCCCGGCCGCCTGCGCGGCGGCGCCGAGCGCGACCAGCTCCCGGGCCTCGGGGATCTGGACGGGCCGTCCCGACAGCCGTCGTACGGTCTGCTGCCAGGCCGTGCCCCGGGCGCCGCCGCCGATCAGCAGCAGCGGGGCGAAGCGGTCGGCGTCCTCGTCGAGGACCAGGTCCAGCGCGCCCAGCAGGGAGTGCACCGCACCGTCGTAGGCCGCCTGGAGGAGCTGTCCCGCGGTGGTGTCGTGGCGCAGCCCGTGCAGCAGTCCGGCGGCGTTCGGCAGATCGGGGGTGCGCTCGCCGTCCAGGTACGGCAGCAGGGTCACGGCGGGACCGGCCTCGACGGCCTCGCGGTCCAGACCCAGCAGTGCGGCGATCCGGTCGACGGCGAGCGTGCAGTTGAGGGTGCAGGCCAGCGGCAGCCAGTCGCCGCGCGCGTCGGCGAAGCCCGCGACCGTGCCGCTGGGGTCGGCCGGGCGGCGCCGCGACACGGCGTACACCGTGCCGGACGTGCCGAGGCTCAGCACCGGTGTGCCCGGCCGCAGCCCGAGCCCGAGGGCGGCGGCGGCGTTGTCGCCGGTGCCGGGCGCCACCAGGGTGCCCTTGGAGAACGGCAGGTCGTGGCTGTCGCGCACGGTGCCCACCACCTCGCCCGGCCGGGCGACCCGTGGCAGCAGTGCCGGGTCCAGGCCCACCCGTCCGAGGATCTCCTCGTCGTACGACTCCGTGGCGGAGGCCCACCACCCCGTGCCGGACGCGTCGCCGCGGTCGGTGGTGGCCAGGCCCGTGAGACGTTCGGTCAGGTAGTCGTGGGGGAGGCGCACCGCTCTGGTGGCGCGGACCGCGTCCGGCTCGTGCTCGGCGAGCCATGCCCACTTCGTGACCGTGAACGACGCCCCGGGCACGCTGCCGGTGCGCTCCGCCCATGCCTTCGGCCCGCCCAGTTCCTCCACCAGCCGGCGTGCCTGGGGAGCGGACCGCACGTCGTTCCACAGCAGGGCCGGGCGGACCGGTTCCCCGTGCCCGTCCAGTGTCACGAGGCCGTGCTGCTGGCCGCCGATCGAGACGGCCGCCGCCTCATGGGCCGCGTCACCGCATCGGCGCAGTGCCTCGCACAGGGCGTCCCACCACTGGCGGGGGTCACTCTCACGGCCCGACCCGGTGGACACGCTGTGCGGGGCCTGCCCGCTCGCCACCACCTCACCGGTCGACGCGTCGACGACCAGTGCCTTCGTGGACTGGGTGGACGTGTCCACACCGACGACGAGCGGACCCTCGGCTGCTGACATCGGGCTCTCCCTCCTGCTGCGGCTCTGCACGATCTGACCTGCTGCTTTTCCATGGAGTCCAGGGCCCGGGGACCCGACTCCGCGTCTCGGGGACTTCTTGTCTCTTCCCTGGAACGCGTGGGCATACTAATTTGTAAAGCGCCATGACGAAATAGTCCGAGCGAGCGAGGAGCCGCAGCATGAACTACCAGCCCACCCCCGAGGACAGGTTCACCTTCGGCCTGTGGACCGTCGGCTGGCAGGGAAGGGACCCCTTCGGCGACGCCACGCGACGCGCCCTCGACCCCGTCGAGACGGTGCAGCGCCTGGCCGAGCTGGGCGCCTACGGCGTCACCTTCCACGACGACGACCTGATCCCCTTCGGCTCCTCGGACACCGAGCGCGAGTCGCACATCAAGCGCTTCCGCCAGGCGCTCGACACGACCGGCCTGACCGTGCCGATGGCCACCACCAACCTCTTCACCCACCCCGTCTTCAAGGACGGCGCCTTCACCGCCAACGACCGCGACGTCCGCCGTTACGCGCTGCGCAAGACCGTCCGCAACATCGACCTCGCCGTCGAACTCGGCGCCGAGGTCTACGTCGCCTGGGGCGGCCGTGAGGGCGCCGAGTCCGGTGCCGCCAAGGACGTGCGCGTGGCGCTGGACCGCATGAAGGAGGCGTTCGACCTCCTCGGCGAGTACGTCACCTCCCAGGGCTACGACCTGCGCTTCGCCATCGAGCCCAAGCCGAACGAGCCGCGCGGCGACATCCTGCTGCCGACCGTCGGCCATGCGCTCGCCTTCATCGAGCGCCTGGAGCGGCCCGAGCTGTACGGCGTGAACCCCGAGGTCGGCCACGAGCAGATGGCCGGGCTGAACTTCCCGCACGGCATCGCCCAGGCCCTGTGGGCGGACAAGCTGTTCCACATCGACCTCAACGGCCAGTCCGGCATCAAGTACGACCAGGACCTGCGCTTCGGCGCCGGTGACCTGCGGGCCGCCTTCTGGCTCGTCGACCTGCTGGAGGACGCCGGTTACGCCGGTCCCCGCCACTTCGACTTCAAGCCGCCGCGCACCGAGGACCTCGACGGCGTGTGGGCCTCCGCCGCGGGCTGTATGCGCAACTACCTCATCCTCAAGGAGCGCTCGGCCGCCTTCCGCGCCGACCCGGAGGTGCGGGAGGCCCTGCGCGCATCCCGGCTCGACGAACTGGCCCGGGCGACCGCGGCGGACGGTCTGCAGGCCCTCCTCGCCGACCGCTCGGCCTTCGAGGACTTCGACGCGGACGCGGCCGCCGCGCGCGGGATGGCCTTCGAGCGGCTGGACCAGCTGGCCATGGACCATCTGCTGGGGGCGCGCGGCTGATTCACCTGTGCTTCGACAGGGGGTCGCTCCAGGCGGCCGGTGCGGGGATCCTTGGCGGTATGGCCATGCCGCCCGCACCGCCGCAGCCGCCCGCCGGCACCCCGCCCCCGGGCGGTGGTTTCGGCCCACCGTCCCGGCGGCGCCGGGGCCCGCTGCTCGCCGTCCTGGCGCTGCTCGCCGCCGCCGGCGCGGCGGCGGCCGTCGTGATGACGGGCTCGTCCGACGACTCGCCGGACGAGCCCGGCCCCGGCGCGAGCAGCGAGGGCCGTTCACCGAGGCCCTCCTCCGGGATCCCGACGGAGGTGCCGACCGAGCTGCCCAGCGCACTGCCCACCGCTGTCCCCTCGCTGCCGTCCGGCGTGCCCTCCCTGCCGTCGGATGTCCCTTCTCTGCCGTCCGGGTTCCCGACCGAGCTGCCGAGCCATCTCCCCAGCGGACTGGAGTCGCTCATTCCGTCGCTGGACGGAGCCGGCGTGCCGTAGGGGGTCCGGACCGCCGGCCCCGCTGCTCCCCTCGCGCCGCGTCACCTTGCGCGGCAGCGGCAGCCGTGTGTCCTCCGCCTCCGCGGGCGGCGGCATGCCGCCGCGCGGCACGGGGGAGCCGCTCCGGGGCGCGTCGACGACGAGCGTGAGCACATGGCCGAGCGCCGCGCGGTGGGCCGCGCGGCGCTCGTCGCACCAGGTCCCGTCACACCCGCGACGCCGGCGACGGGCACCGACGACGCCCCGGTCCACGGACGGCCGCGAGCACCCCGGTCAGATGTCCCGCGGCAGCCGGACGTAGAGGACCTTCGTCTCCACGCCGCTGTCCACCAGACGCCCCTGGGCGTCGAAGGCGCCCGCGCCGTCCGTCATGCCGAAGTCGTTGTCGTTGACGACGGCGATCGTGTCGTCGTCCACGAGCGCGACGCCCTCGATCTTCCCGGGGACCCCCGCGACCGTGCCCAGGTCGACCAGGAGCCGCTTGGCGAGGACCGGGACACCGGCCGCCGCCGGGTCGTCGAGCTGCTCCAGCGACGGCGACGTCGACGCGTCGTCCCAGCGGCCGCCGAGGACGTTCGCGGCACGGTCCAGCCGTACGACGTGCAGGCGGGCGGTCCGGTCCGTGCGCTCCTGCACCAGCAGGCGCTCCCGGCCCACCGCGACCACCGAGGAGATCTTGAGCTCGGACGTGTCGTCCTCACCCGGGTCCACCACGCCGACGGGGTCGAAGCGGTACACGTACTCGGCGACGACGGCCCGCTTCTTCGGCGAGAAGCGCACCAGGCGTGTGGTGCGCGAGGCGTTCCCGGCGTCGGTGTCCGGCAGCGACAGCGGACTCTGCAGCGCCATCACGAGGTCACCGCCCGGGAGCAGGGCGAGTCCCTCGAAGCCGCGGTTGATCTTGCGGTGCAGCAGGACGGACGGCAGCGCCTCCACCACCGGGTAGCCGGCACCGGTGAGCTCCAGCCCCTTCGGCACGTACCGGGCGAGCACCTTCCCTCGCGTGGAGACGTGCAGCAGGGAGGGCCCGTACTCGTCCACCAGCCAGAACGAGCCGTCCGCGGCGCGCACGATCCCCTCGGTGTCCAGCCCGTCCGGGTCGTACGGGAGCGGGGTGGAGGCGTCGTAGGAGTACGGGGCCTCGTCGCGCCCCGCCTGGTCGGGCAGGCCGGTGACCGGCCTGCCCGACGTCGTCGTGAGGGGGAGCGCGGACAGCACCCGGAGGGTGTCGCCGGTGACCCGGATCCTCACGATCGCGGGGTCGAACCCGGGCACGGGGAACGTGCGGCGCTTGCTCCCGCCCACCTTGATCTGGCCGTTGGGCCCGCGGTCGGTGACCGTCCAGAACTCGCCCTTGCGGCCGGCGGGGTAGAGGTCGCTGCCGATGCCGCCGAGGTCCACGCCCCGGTCGTCGTCCACCGTGCCCGGCAGCAGGGCGTTGCTGAACGCCGCGAGCGGAATGTCCCCGAGCGTCGCCGCACGGACGACCCGGGCCTCCTTGTCCGGGGACGCCGACGCGGGAACGGCGGCCGTGAGGGCGGCCAGGACGGCGAGCGGCAGGCCCGCCGCGAGGGAACGGGGGACGGGGCGCCGGCCGGCGGTGTACGGGAACATCGGGCCTCCTGGGGCAAGTTCGCAGACAGCGGCCAGATTTCAACCCCCGGGGGAGAACGCGGTGGCACGCGCGCGTGAACGCCCGGTGTCGGCTGCCGGTCGAGCCGAGACCGGGCGTCCCTCAGGCCGGCCGCTTCCCTCAGTCCGCTTCCGCGCCGGGCTCCAGCGAGGCCAGGGCCGTCGCCGGATCCAGGGCGGCGGGACCGGCCGGCACCCAGCGTCCGCGTTCCTTGCGGTAGGGCCACCAACGGCCGTCACGGCCGAGCCGGAGCTGATGCGGGGCGTCCGTGACGGTCCACCGGTTGCCGCGTGCCCGCAGCCGGGGCCGCTCGTCGGCGTCCCAGGCCGAGTCCAGCGCGGCACGCGCGCGTGCGAGGGCGTCGCCCCGGACGGCCCACTCCTCCTCGCACACCGAGAGCGCTGCCGCGCCTCCCAGCCGCCACGCCCGTACGGCGACGGCGAGCGCCTCGGGCGTACGGCCCGAGCCGTCGGCGAGCCGCCGTGCGGCCTCCGGGGCCGGACCCGCGGCGGCGAGGCGGACCGCGTCCTGACCGGGCGTCGGTTCCGTGTCGGCCGGGGGACGTCCGAGCCCGGGCGGCAGCGTCTCGGCCGACAGCGTCTCGGCCAGCAGCCGGTGTGCCCGCCCGGCCGCGCACGACGCCAGGAACTCCAGGGCGGCCGGATCGACACCGGCCGGGACGGACACGTCGGTGTCCAGGGACGGCGGTACGCCCGGCGCGTCCGGCAGCCACGGCAGGGCGGGCAGTTCCGGCAGGACGTCCCCGGCCGCGTACGCCTCGGCGGCGTCCACGCCCTCCGGCTCGCGGGACTCCTCGGCCCGTGCGGTGCCGCGCCGCTGGAGATCCTTCAGCAGGGCGGACTCGCCGCGTCCGCGCAACAGCATCAGCACGAGCGGATCCTGGTCGAGCAGCAGAGCCACCTGGTAGCTCAGTGCCGCCGTGTGACGGCAGTGGTCCCAGGCCCCGCAGTCGCACTCCGGTTCCAGGTCACCCAGGCCCGGCAGCAGGTCGACCCCCGCGGCGGACGCGTCCTCCACCAGGTGGGGCGGCATCTCCCCGTCGAGCAGCGCCGCCACATGGCCGGCCCGTTCCACCGTCATCTCCAGGAAGCAGTCCCACTGCGCGGCGGACAGCTCCTCCACGAGGACGTCGGCGCGGTGCGCCGTACGGTCGCGGTCCTGCACGACGGCGGTGATGCGGCCCGGCCGCACCGACACCGCTCCGACGCCGCCCGCGCGGGCGAGGCGGCGGCCCGCCCTCACCTGCTCCCCGTCCAGCGCCCCGTCCTCCAGCGCCTGCAGCCAGGCCCGCCCCCACCAGGTGCGGGCGAAGCCGCGCCCGTGTGCGGGCGGCAGCGCGGCGAAGGTGCGCTGGGTGTCGTCCTGGGCCCTCGTCATCGCGTACCCCCTCGCAGCTCTACCAGGTCGGCGAGCTCCGCGTCCGTCAGTTCGGTCAGCGCGGCCTCGCCGGAGCCGAGGACGGCGTCCGCCAGCGCGCTCTTGCGGGCGAGCATCTGCGCGATGCGGTCCTCCACGGTGCCCTCGGCGATCAGCCGGTGGACCTGCACCGGGCGTGTCTGCCCGATGCGGTGGGCGCGGTCGGTGGCCTGTGCCTCGACGGCCGGGTTCCACCAGCGGTCGTAGTGCACCACATGCTCCGCGCGTGTGAGGTTCAGTCCCGTGCCCGCGGCCTTCAGCGACAGCAGGAACACCGGCACCTCACCGTCCTGGAAACGCCGCACCAGCCTCTCGCGCTCGGCGACCGGCGTTCGGCCGTGCAGGAACTGCGAGGGCACGCCACGAGCGGCCAGATGCCGCTCGATCAGGCGGCCCATCTGCACGTACTGGGTGAACACCAGGACGCTCTGCCCCTCGGCGAGGATCGTGTCCAGCAGCTCGTCCAGCAGCTCCAGCTTTCCCGAGCGGCCCTCGACGCGCGGCCGGTCCTCCTTGAGGAACTGCGCGGGATGGTTGCAGATCTGCTTGAGCCCGGTGAGCAGCTTCACGATCAGCCCGCGGCGGGCCATGCTGTCCGCGACGGCGATCTCCTCCAGCGTCTCGCGCACCACCGCCTCGTACAGGCCGGCCTGTTCACGGGTGAGCGACACCACGCGGTCGGTCTCGGTCTTCGGCGGCAGTTCGGGTGCGATCCCCGGGTCGGACTTGCGGCGGCGCAGCAGGAAGGGGCTCACGAGCCGGGACAACCGTTCCGCCGCAGCGGGCTCCCGGCCGCCCTCGACGGCCTGCGCGTACCGGGTGCGGAACGTGCCCAGACGGCCCAGCAGTCCGGGAGTCGTCCAGTCGAGGATCGCCCACAGTTCGGACAGGTTGTTCTCCACCGGGGTACCGGTGAGCGCCACGCGCGCGCGTGCGCCGATGGAACGCAGCTCCCGCGCGGTCGTCGAGTACGGGTTCTTCACGTGCTGCGCCTCGTCCGCCACGACGAGCCCCCAGGCCACCTCGGCGAGGCGGCGGGCGTCCAGCCGCATCGTGCCGTAGGTCGTGAGCACGAACTCCCCGTCGGCCAGGCCGGTGAGGTCGCGCCGGGAGCCGTGGAAGCGGCGGACCGGTGTGCCGGGAGCGAACTTCTCGATCTCGCGCTGCCAGTTGCTCATCAGGGACGTGGGGCACACCACGAGCGTCGGTCCGGCGGTCTCGTCCTCGCTCTGGCGGTGCAGATGCAGGGAGATCAGTGTGATGGTCTTGCCGAGGCCCATGTCGTCGGCCAGGCAGCCGCCCAGGCCCAGGGACGTCATCCGGGCGAGCCAGTCCAGGCCCCGGCGCTGGTAGTCGCGCAGGGTGGCGGCCAGTGCCGCGGGCTGGGCGACGGGCTCGCGCGTGTACGGGCCGGCGAGCTGTTCCTTCAGGGTCGCCAGCCATCCGGTCGGCTGCACCTCGGCCCTGTGGCCGTCGACCTCCACGGAGCCCGTCAGGGCGGCGCTCAGCGCGTCGACGGGTGTGACCGTGCGGTCCTTGCGCTCGCGGGCCCTGCGGACCTCCTGAGGGTCGATGAGCACCCACTGGTCACGCAGGCGTACGACGGGCCGGCTCGCCTCGGCCAGGCGGTCGAGCTCCTCGCGTGTGAGCTGCCGGTCGCCCACGGCGAACCGCCAGTCGAAGGCGAGCAGCGCGTCGGGGGACAGCAGGGACGGCAGGCCCGAGGACCCTTCGCCGGGCCGGGGCGTGTCGTCCGGCGGGCCCACCACCGCGCGGGAGGTGAGTTCGCGCGTGAGCTCCTTGGGCCAGTGGATGTCCACACCGGCGCCGTTCAGGGCCGGGGCCCCCTCGCCCAGCAGTCCGGCGACCTCCTCGTCGGCGAGGTCGACGGCCGTCGGCACCGCGGCGGACAGCAGGGGCGCGAGCGGCGGCCAGGCACGTGCCGCCCGGCGCAGCGCGAGCAGGGCGTCCACGCGCGCGCGTGGACCGAGGGCGGCTCCCATGACGTCGTCGGCCGCCCAGACCTCGGCGGCGTCCACGACCAGCGCGGGGTCGTTCACGCTGTGGACCTGCGGCACGAGGCGGAAGACGGGCGAGGCCGCGTCGGGATCTGCGTCGTCGAGCCCCGACACCTCCACGCGCAGCGAGATCCGCACGCCCGCGTCATGGCCGGCGGCGAGGTCCGCGGACCAGGCCCGCAGCCCGGGAAGACGCCGGGGCTCGCGGGCGGTGAAGGCCGGCCCGGCCGTCACGAGGGCCGCGGCGGGGGAGCGGGGCAGCGTGTCGGCGACGGCGTCGAGGAACGCGCGCAGCAGCCCCTCCGGCTCGGGCAGCCGCGGCACGCCGGTCCGTCCGACCGGTACGGCGTGCGCCTCGGGCGGCATCGAGGCCGCCAGCCGGCGCAGACGGGCCAGATCCTCGGGATGCAGCGGGCCGACGCGCCAGGCGTCGTGGTCGCCGGCGGACAGGCCCGGCAGCAGCAGCCCGCGAGCCGTGAGGTGCAGGGCGAACACGGCCGCGGCGCCCCAGAACGCGACGGCCCGGTGGACGCCCGGCGCGACACGCGCGCGTGCGAGGACCGGCAGAGCGGCGTCCACCGGCAGCAGCAGGGCGGGAACGGTCCCCCGGCGCACGCCGTCCTCCGTCGGCAGGACGACGGACAGGTCGGCGACGGATCCCGCCGCGGCGGCGGGCGGAGTCCCGCCGTCGGGCCGCCAGAAGGCCACGGTGCCGGTCCGTGCCGGGTCGCCGGGCATGAACACGGCGTGGCAGCAGGCCGGTTCGGAGATTCCGGAGGGTGGTGCGACGGAGGTGCTCTGCAGAGTTATGGCGTATTCCTCAAATTTGACTACTGGGTCGGAGTCGTCGATGGTACAGCATCGAGCGGCCGATCCAGGGAAAGTGAAGCGTGACGCGCGTCACCTCTCTGCGGGTGGGGGAGGTGTCTCAGGGATGAGTAGGGGGCGAGCGTCAGGGATGTCTCAGGGACGCGGTCCGGAACCGTGCCCGGCGCGGACCCGTTCTCAGAACAGAGAGCGGCAGTGGCCGCGAAGGAGGCGACAGATGTCGAACAACGCGAAGATCGCCGCAGGAGGTGTGGCGGCCGGGCTCATCCTGCTGATCTGGCTGCCCTGGTGGGCCGCACTGCTGATCGTGCTGGGCGTCCCGGCCGCCGCCTACCTCGCGCTCGACCCGTCACAGCGGCGGCGCCTGCGCCGTGCGACCCGCAAGGAGCTCGGCCGCTGAGGCGTCACCGTCCGCGGGCGCCGGCACCGTCCAGGTCGCAGGAGTCGACCACGTCGCCGCCCGCGGGCGTGCTCACGGCCCGGTCGGCGGGCGGTGTCGTGCCGTGCTCCACCCAGGCCACGAGCGCGTCGAACGCCTGCCGGTAGCAGGGCAGGATCGGCCGCAGCCGGTCCGGGTAGGTGTCGTGGAGCCCGTCGACGTGCGTGCCGCCCGGCACCGTGTAGTAGCGGTGCAGCCCCCCTCGGCCCCGCTCGTCGATCATCCGCGCGTACACGTCGGAGTCCGCGGCCCTCGGCAGCAGCGCGTCCAGATCGCCGTGCAGCGTGATCATCGGCCGCCCGATCCGCCCGGTGAGAGCCACCCTGGCCACGGCCCGGTGCACGGAGGCGGGGCGCGAGGCGTAGTCGTAGGCGGCGTCCGAGGCGCAGGGCGCGAGGATCCGGTCGACGCTGTCACCCGCCGAGGCACCCGGACAGCCCGGATCGTACGACGGGTCGAACTCGGCGCGGTAGATCTTCTGGGTCAGCCCCCAGTATGCCTTCTCGTGGTACGGCCACAGGAACTCCGAGCCGCGCGCGAACCCCGCCGCGTAGAGATCCTCGTCCCGCGCGGAGCCCGCCGCCCGCGCCACGGTGACGGGCAGGGAGGTGAGGAGGTTCGGCCCGTCCGCCGTCCACAGGGCCCCTTCCCAGTCCACGCCCCCGTCGTACAGCTCCGGGTGGTTCTCCAGCTGCCAGCGGGTGAGATAGCCGCCGTTGGAGATGCCGGTCATGTAGGTGCGCCGCGGGGCGTGCCCGTAGCGCTGCGCCACGGCACGCCGGGCCGCCCGGGTGAGCTGCGTGGTGCGCGCGTTCCACTCGGCCACCGCGTCCCCGGGCCGGGCTCCGTCGCGGTAGAAGTCCGCCCCGCTGTTGCCCTTGTCCGTGGCCGCGTACGCGTAGCCCTGCGCGAGCACCCGGTCGGAGATCGCCCGGTCCGTCGCGTACTGCCTGCGTGTGCCCGGGGCGCCCGTCACGACGAGTCCGCCGTTCCAGCGGTCCGGCATACGGATGACGAACTGAGCGTCGTGCCGCCATCCGTGCGTGGCGTTGAAGGCGGAGGTGTCGGGGAAGTAGCCGTCCACCTGGACGCCCGGAACCCCGGACGGGCTGCGGGTGCCCCCGGCCGTCAGCCCCGCCTGGTCGGCGGTGTCGGTGTACGGGGTGCCCGCGAGCCCCGTGGTGGTCAGATCGGCCAGGCACGCGCTCGTCTGGAACTCCGCGCCCGGCACGCGCACCCGCTCCTGGCGCGCGCAGTGACCGTCCGCGGCCGCTCGGGCCGCGGGTGCCGGGCCGGTGACGGTCACCGCGAGCAGCGCAGCGACGAGCGGGACACCTCGGGACAGACGCATGGACAGCCTCCAGGGCGGTCGACGGTGGAGACCCGCGGCGAGCGAGCGCGCGGGTCGCCCCATCGTGTTGCCCTGCCCCTGCACCGGCCATGGGTCGGCACCACATGCCATGAACCCTGCGTCTGGTGGTTCGTCACACGACGCACCGCGACCGGCCGGCCCGGTGGGCCGGCCCCTCCCGTCCGTGCACCCTCGAGGCCGACCGCGGTGCGGTGTCGAGGCCGACCGCGGTGCGGCGCCGGCGTCAGCTCGGGCGGACGGCCATCTTGTCGAGCGCCTCCAGCAGGGCCGGAAGCTCCGGACCCCGTCCCACCGGGAGGACCTCCCCCGGCATGTCGTCGAGCAGGACGAATGCGATGTCGTCGGTCCTGGCCACGAGCGACCAGCCGGGACCGTCGGCCCGCAGCGTCCGGGCGCCGCCCGGGGCGAAGGACGACCGCACCCGGCCGAGCGGCGGGGGCGTGTCCACGTAGGCCCGCGCCTCCGCCAGCACGCGCCGCACACCACTGGGCGCACCGCCGGACTCCCGGCCCGGTTCCTCGGCCCCGACCGGCGCGGGCCCCTCGCCCTCGTCCTCGTCCGGTACATCCGTCTCGCCGGACGTCTCGCCGGACGTCTCGCGGGTCGTCCCGCCTTCGGTGACGAAGCGGGAGTCGTCGATCTGCTCGCGCCACAGCGCCCACTGCAGCGCCACCTCGTCGGCACCCATGCGGCGCTGTGCCGACCCCCAGCCCGAGGCGTCCGGCGGGGTCAGCGCGGGCCGGTCCCCGGGCTCCGGAGCGGGGTCGTGCGGCGCCGGCACGCCGGGAGCCGCGACGGCGACCGCCAGGGGCCAGCCGGGCAGCGCCACCACGACCGTGTCCTCGGACGGGGACAGGTCGTACTCCATGCCGCAGTCCCAGGAGGCGATGGCCACGGCGACCAGGGAGACGTCGTCGGTCACGATGGTCCACCGCGAGCCTTCGCCGTCCTGGCCGAGCACCAGGCCGTAGCCGTCGGCGAGCGGCGCCAGCCCGAGCGCCGCGCATGCCTCCGGGTAGTCGTCGCCCAGCACGCTCGGGAACTGTGCCGGTGTCAGCAGTACCGCCGTGAGCACATAGAGCGCGTCGTCCGCGGCGGCGGCGGCTTCCTCGCCCGTCCCGGCCATCCCAGCCTCCCAGTGGTTCGTCCAACCGCGCGCACACTAATGCGCACCGGACACGCTTGTCACGACTGCCCCGACCGGCCGGAGCTGCGGCTGTCCGACGTCACGGGACGAATCGCCCTCGCCGCCGAGCGCTCCGTCGCCGGGTGCCCCGCCGCCCGGTGCCGCCGGGCCGGGCCCCTGCCGCCGGGCCGCCTCCCTCCGGAGGCCGGTGCGCCGCCCCTGACGGAGGGCGGATCCGTCACCGGCCGCCTCACGCCGCCGGCAGCCCCAGCAGCGAGCGCGCCACCGTGCCCGGCGACTCGTCGCGTTCCCGCGCGAGCGCTATCACCGCGCGGCACGCCAGCTCGTTCACCCCGAACGACAGCGCCTCCGGCGACACCCACCCGGACGCCTCGTCGATCCGGTCCTGGTCGTCCTCCGCGCAGGCGGTCACATACACCGCCGCCGCCTCGAAGAGGTTGTGCGAGCGTGTGTCCCTGTGACCCTGCCGCTCCGCGCGCGGCGTCGCGAAAAGTCGTGTCCATGCCTTGCGGATCCTGTCGAACATACTGACCGCCTTCCCCCTGTGTCGATTGTGCCGATGTGCTTCAGCCTGCCCCGACGATCATTCATCTACGGCTGCTCGAAGTAGAGTTGAGACCTTGATCGCACCAGAAGGAGAGTACGGTGAAGCGCTACGCGCGGCTGGAGGAGATCCGGCGGATGGACCCGTACGGGGACGCCTCGGAGATCTACCGGCTCAGCTCGGCCTTCGAGTTCCCCTGGGACTACACCCGCGCCCTCGAACTGGCCCTGTACCGCACCTACGCCGTCCCCTCCATCGGCCGGCTGCTGGCCAAGACCGCCGAGCTGACCGACCGCACCCAGAAGCGCTACGACGACACCTCCCTGCTGCTCGACACCGTCGTCGAGCACGGCTTCGGCGACGAGCGGGCCCGCACCGCGATCCGCCGCATCAACCAGATGCACCGCAGCTACGACATCAGCAACGACGACATGCGCTACGTCCTGAGCACCTTCGTCGTGATGCCCAAGCGATGGATCGACGCCTACGGCTGGCGCAGGCTGTCGCGCCACGAGACGGTGGCCTCCGTCGAGCACTACCGCACCCTGGGCCGGCACATGGGCATCAAGGACATCCCCGAGACGTACGAGGAGTTCGAAGCCTGCCTCGACGACTACGAGGCCGCCCACTTCGCCTGGGACGAGAGCGCGCGCGGGGTCTCCGACGCCACCCTCGAACTGATGGTCTCCTGGTATCCGCGCCCCCTGGCGCCGCTGCTGCGCACCGCCACGCTCGCCCTGCTCGACGACTCGCTGCTGCGGGCCTTCCGCTACACACCTCCCTCCGCCGCCACGCGTGCGCTCGTGCGCCGGACGGTACGGCTGCGCGGGCGTGCCGTCAGGCTGCTGCCCCCGCGCCGCGCACCCCATCACGCGCGGCAGAACTGGGAGATCAGGAGCTATCCGGACGGCTACGAGGTGAACGGACTGGGCACCTGGCCGGTTCCCGGACCGGGCGGCTGCCCGGTCCGGCACCCGGACACCTCAGGCGCCCAGCGAGCCGAGGGTGGTGCGCAGCCAGGAGAGTTCGGCCCGTGACGTGGCCCGGGCGATGGTGAGGACCCCGCGCCGGAAGGGATCGTCCAGCTCCTCGGCGGGCAGCGGCCGGTCCCCGTCGTAGAAGAAGCTCGCGGGTTCCTCCAGGAAGGAGAGCCTGCGCCGCAGCACGGCGGCCTGGGCGTCGCTGTCGTCCAGGTGCCGCAGGAAGGCGAGCACCGTGAACCAGCGGTTCTCGTCGGTGATGTCGAGGCGGTCGGGCTCCGCGAGCCGGTGGCGCAGTTCCGCGCGGCCCGTCTCGGTCAGGGACAGGACGTGCCGCGGGGCCGCCCCGGCGCCGGGTTCCGTGGTGCGCCCCAGCAGTCCCGCCCTCTCCAGGCGCTTGATCGCCGGATACAGCGTGCTCTCCGCCACGGGCCGGACGTGTCCGGTCAGCGCCGTGATGCGTTTGCGCAGCTCGTAGCCGTGCAGCGGGGCGTCGTACAGAAATCCGAGGATGGCGAGCTCCAGCATGTCCGCATTCTCGCACCCGCTGTACCTCGGCAGAGCGATATGTCGACAAGGATGTACGACGATGAAGAGGCATATCGGAGCAGCTGTACTTCGACGCATCAATACATCGGTGGCGAAGTACTACGTCACCGATGTATCTTCCTTGTGAGGCGGGGCGGAATGCGCCAGGAAGGGGAGCGGTGCGATGCGGCAGGCGGAGTTCGACGGCAGGGGAAGTCACATCCGGTGGACGGAGGTGCCGGGGGAGGAGCCCGCGCGTGTGTATGTGCACGGGCTGGGATCGATGTCCTCGGTGTACCACGCGCATGTGGCCGCGCGGCCCGAACTCTCGGGGCGGCGCAGCCTGTTCGTGGACCTGCCCGGGCACGGGATCAGCGACCGCCCGGAACGGTTCTCCTACACCCTGGAGGCTCATGCCGACGCCCTCGCGGCGGCCTTGGACGCGGCGGGTCTCGGCGGCGCCGAGCTGATCGCGCACAGCATGGGCGGCGCCGTGGCGATCGTCCTCGCCCGCCGCCGGCCCGACCTCGTCCGCCGGCTCGTGCTCACCGAGGCCAATCTCGACGCCCACCCGCCGCTCACGGCCGGCAGCAGCGGCATCTCCGCCTGGGAGGAGGACGCCTTCGTGGATCACGGCCATGCACGTGTGCTGGAGAAGGTCGGACCGACCTGGGCGGCGACGATGCGGCTGGCCGACCCGCGCGCCCTGCACCGCACGGCGGTGGGTCTCGTGGGCGGATCGACCCCCGTCATGCGCGAGATCCTGGAGGCCGTCCCGGTCGAACGTGTCTACCTCCAGGGCGAACTGAGCGGAGAACTGGAGGGCCGGAAGGCGCTGGAGGCGGCCGGCGTGCACGTGGTGACGGTTCCCGGCGCGGGCCACAACGTCATGTTCGACAACCCGGCGGTGTTCGCGGACGCCGTCGCCGGACGCGTCTGAGACTCAGTCCGCGCGGACCGCCAGCGCCAGGAAACGGGCGTCCTCGTCGACGTACGACGTCATGTGCCAGCCCGAACGCTCCAGCAGAGGACGCAGGTTGGGCTCGGCCCGCAGGTCGCCGGGGGTGATCCGCCTGCCCTGCCGGGCGGCGAGCGCGGCCCGGCCGATCGGGTGGAACAGGGCCAGGGTGCCGCCCGGACGCACCACCCGCGCCAACTCCCGCAGGCCGGACTCCGGTTCGGGCAGATGGGCGATGAGGCCCGCCGCGAACACCGCGTCGAGCGACCGGGAGCGCAGCGGCAGTGCGGCGACGTCGGCGAGCAGCAGCTGCCCGTCCCGGTCCCGTCCGGCCGTCACGGCCGCCTCCAGCATGGCCGGGGTCAGATCGGCTCCCACGACCACTCCCGAGGCCCCCACGGCCGCGCGCAGCGGCGGCAGCGCGCGGCCCGTGCCGCAGCCCGCGTCGAGGACCCGCTCTCCCCCGCGCAGACCGAGCCCGGCGACGGCGGCCGCGTAGGCGGGGCCGTCGTCGGGGAAGCGGCGGTCCCAGTCGGCGGCACGCGCCGTGAAGAACTCCTGGACGTGTGTGTGGTCATCGCTCATGATCCGCATGATCCCGCACCGACGCGGACAGCGTCGCGGTGTGCACGTTCGGGCGCGACGCGATCGTCTCGGAACATCTCCGCATCACATTCCGTCACCTTTCGAAATGCGCCCCCTTTGTGCGCCCGTGCCCCCGCTAGCGTCCCGGGGCCATGGGACACCTGGACCACGCCACTTTCGGCTGGCTGACCCCCGTGCTGTCGTATGCGATGGCCTGCACGGGCGCCGCGCTCGGGCTCCGATGCACCGTGCGCGCCCTCGGTGCCACCGGTCGCTCGCGCCGCAACTGGCTCTTGACCGCGGCCTCCGCCATCGGTACGGGCATCTGGACCATGCACTTCGTGGCCATGCTCGGTTTCGGTGTACACGGCACCGACATCCGCTACGACGTGCCGCTGACCATCCTCAGTCAGCTCGTCGCCATGATCGTCGTCTGCGCCGGGGTGTTCGCCGTCGGCTACGGCCGTGACCGGGGCCGGGTCCGGGCGCTGCTGATCGGCGGCCTGACCACCGGCCTCGGCGTGGCGAGCATGCACTACCTCGGCATGGCGGCGGTGCGGCTGCACGGCGACGTGACCTACGACCCGGTCATGGTGGGACTCTCCGTCCTGATCGCCGTCGTCGCCGCGACGGCCGCGCTGTGGGCGGCGCTGAACATCAGGTCGCCCGCCGCGGTCACCGTCGCATCCCTCGTCATGGGCGCGGCGGTCAGCAGCATGCACTACACCGCCATGTTCGCGGTGCACGTGCGCGTGACGCCCTCCGGTGAAGTGCTGCCCGGGGCCACGGCGATGCAGTTCATCTTCCCCCTCGCCGTCGGCCTCGGGTCCTACCTCTTCCTGACCTCGGCCTTCGTCGCCCTGTCGCCGACGGCGGGGGAGCGCGAGGCGACCGCGTCGGCCCAGCGGCCGGTGGGACTCGCCGGCTGACCGGTCCGCCCTCCCGCGGCACGCCCCGAACCCTTCCGAGTGAGGACGCCATGCGCACACCCCGCACCACCTCCGCCGAAGGCGCCGAGCCGCAGCCCTCACCGCCGACGCGCGGACGCCGCGCCCACGCCGGACTGCCGGCCGACGAAGGCTCCGCGGACTTCTCGGGCGGCGCGGCCCCGCGGGCGGGACGCCGGCCGGCCCGACCGCGCACCGTACGCGCCAAGATCGTCTGCCTGCTGATGGTGCCGGTGGTGTCGCTGCTGGCCCTGTGGGCGTACGCCACGGTGACCACGGCCCAGGACGTCTCCCGGCTGCGGCAGCTGCAACGCGTGGACACGGAGGTGCGCGGCCCCGTCGCGGCCGCGGTCGCCGCGCTCCAGGCCGAGCGCGCCGAGGCCGTGCGCCGAGCGTCGGCCCCGTCCGTGGACCACGGGGACGAACTCGGCCGACTCGCCCGCACCACGGACCGCGCGGTGGCCCGGCTGCGGCTCGGCGACCACAGCACCGTCGCCGACGGCCAGGAACTGCCCGCCGGAGTCGCCCGGCGTCTGGAGACCTTCGTCACCGGCGCGGAGAGGCTGCGCGGGCTGCGCACCGACCTGGAGGAAGGACGCGCCGACTGGCGCGAGACGTACGAGCGCTACACCGGTGCCGTCGCGGACGCCTTCGCCGTCGGCGGCGCGCTCAGCGGCATCCAGGACGCCGAGCTCGGCTCCGACACACGCGTGCTGCTGGAGTTCTCCCGCGCGGGCGAGGCGCTGGCCCGCGAGGACGTCCTGCTGTCGAGCGCGCGCCTGGCCGAAGGGCTCTCCGGTGAGCGGCTGCGCCTGTTCACCGGGTCCGTGGACATCCGCCGCACCCTCACCGAGTCCGCTGCCGCCGATCTGCGCGGCCCGGAACGCGCCGCCTGGCGCGAGCTGGCCGAGAGCGACGCCTACGCGGACGTCACCGCGCTGGAGGACGCGCTCCTCACCGGCGGTCCGAAGGCCCTGGGCGCGGCGCCCGAGGCCGCCTGGATCACGGCCCACGCGCGCGTGCGGGACACCATGCGGACCATCGAACAGGACGCGGCCCGGGACGTGGCGGACAGCGCCGACCCGTTCACCCGCGGACTGCTCACCCCCGCCGGCGCGGCCGTGCTGTTCGGACTCGCGGCCGTCGCCGCCTCCCTGGTCATCTCGGTGCGCATCGGCCGCGGCCTCGTCGTCGAGCTGGTGAGCCTGCGCAACGGCGCACTGGAGATCGCCCGCCGCAAACTCCCCGACGCCATGCGCAGACTGCGGGCGGGCGAGGAGATCGACATCCGCGCGGAGGCCCCGCCCGGACCGCCCGCGGAGGACGAGACGGGACAGGTCGCCGAAGCCCTCGGCACGGTGCACCGGGCCGCCCTGCACGCCGCCGTGGAGCGCGCCGAACTCGCCGGCGGCATCTCCGGCGTCTTCGTCAACCTCGCCCGGCGCAGCCAGGTCCTCGTCCACCGGCAGCTCGGCCTGCTGGACAGCATGGAACGCCGCTCGGACGACCCGAACGAGCTGAGCGACCTCTTCCGCCTCGACCACCTCACCACCCGCATGCGGCGCCACGCCGAGAGCCTCATCATCCTCTCCGGCGCCGCCCCCGGCCGGGCCTGGCGCAAGCCGGTCTCCCTGACGAACGTGATCCGCGCGGCTGTCTCCGAGATCGAGGACTACGCGCGTGTGGAGGTACGGCAGCTCCCCGAGACGTCCGTCGCCGGCGCGGCCGTCGCCGACCTCACGCACCTGCTGGCCGAGCTCGTCGAGAACGCCGCCCAGTTCTCCCCGCCCCACACACGCGTACGCGTCACCGGCGAACCCGTCGGCAACGGCTACGTCGTCGAGATCGAGGACCGCGGCCTCGGCATGGGCAAGGAGACCCTCGCCGAGGCCAACCGGCGCATCGCGCAGTCCGAGGCCCTCGACCTGTTCGACAGCGACCGGCTCGGCCTGTTCGTGGTGAGCCGGCTCGCCGCCCGGCACAGCGTCCGGGTCCACCTCAGGCCCTCGCCCTACGGAGGCACCACGGCGGTCGTCCTGCTGCCTCTCCCCCTGCTGCACACCACGGCGACGGAACGATCCGCCGACGAGACCGCCGACCCACCCCGGCCCGCCGAACGCGAGTACGCGCGCGTCGGCCCCGCGCGGCAGGAAGCCCCTGACGGCGCAGTCATGGCCCACCGCGGCCCCGGCGACCGCGGCCCCGGCGACCGCGGCCCCGGCGACCGCGGCCCCGGCGACCGCGGCCCCGGCGACCGCGGCCCCGGCGACCGCGGCCCCGGTCGTCCGGGTCCGGCCCTGCCGGTGCCCGCCGAGACCATGACCGACACCACGCCGCCGGGGGTGACCGCCCTGCGTCCGCACCGCACGCCCGAACAGCCCGAGCCGTCCGACGACCTGCCGCGCCGGGTCCGCCAGGCATCTCTCGCCCCACAACTGCGCGAGGTCCGTGCCGAGGAACCCGCCCGGCCGTCCGGACCCCGCGCCGACGACCACCGCACACCCGAACTCGTGCGGGACCGCATGGCCGCCTACCGCGACGGCTGGGCCCGAGGCGGCGGCAGGCGGCCCGGCCGCGGCACCACCCCGGCCGGCCGGGCGGCCGACGACAGCAGCGAAGGAGACCCCGCATGACCCAGGACCCGAACCGGAGAACCCCTCAGCGCTCCGGTGAACTCGACTGGCTGCTGGACGACCTGGTGACACGGGTGCGCGAGGTGCGCCACGCCGTGGTGCTCTCCAACGACGGACTCGCCGTGGGCGCCTCCGGCGACCTCCGCCGCGAGGACGCCGAACATCTCGCCGCGGTCTCCTCCGGCTTCCACAGCCTCGCCAAGGGCGTGGGCCGGCACTTCGGCACCGGAGGCGTGCGCCAGACCATGGTGGAGATGGACGACGGCTTCCTGTTCGTGGCCGCCGCGGGCGACGGCTCCTGCCTCGCCCTGCTCACCGCCGTCACGGCGGACATCGGTCTGGTGGCCTACGAGATGGCCCGCCTGGTCCGCCGCGTGGGCGAGCACCTCCACACGCCGCCGCGCTCCGCCGCCCGGCCGCCCGCGGCGGGATGAACGCGCAGAGCGGGCCGTGACGATGACCGACGACGCAGAGGACACCCCACGCGAACAGGGCAGCCAGTGGTACGACGGCGAGGCAGGACCTCTCGTCCGCCCGTACGCCATGACCGGCGGCAGGACCCGGCCCGGACCCACCGGAGTGCGCTTCGACCTGATCGCCCTCGTCACCCTCGGCCCCGGCGCGGCCGGCATCGAGGACGACACCGCGCTCGGGCCGGAACACCGGACCCTGGCGGACCTGTGCCGTCCGGAGACGCAGTCCGTCGCCGAGCTCGCCGCGGGCGCCGACCTGCCCGTGGGGGTCGTCCGGGTGCTCCTCGGCGACCTCCTGGAGATCGGGTGCGTCACCGTCACCCGTCCGGTGCCGCCCGCACAGCTTCCCGACGAGCGGATCCTGCGTGAGGTGATCGCGGGACTGCGGGCCCTGTAGACGAGCTTTCGGAAGCACCCGGGCGCACAACGTCGCCGATCTGTCCAACAACCGTGCAACGAAAGGGCCCGATCCGGTCACATCGGTCATATAGCGGTCCAACCCCGCGAACGGGGCCCGTCCTTGTCATCATGCTGGCTTCGCACCGCCGAGCTCGCACACCCGTACCGAAACCGTGCGCCTGCACCCTGTCCGGGCGCCGGACATCCCCCCACGTCGCCCGTTTCCGGCACTCCCGAGAGAAGTGATCCATGGTCTCCGAACCATCCGACACCACCGGCGACACGACAGCCGCACTGGCGTTGAAGATTCTGGTCGCCGGAGGATTCGGCGTGGGCAAGACCACCCTGGTGGGCGCGGTCAGCGAGATCAGGCCGCTGCGCACCGAGGAACTGCTCAGCCAGGCCGGTCAGCTGGTGGACGACACCGACGGTGTCGACCAGAAGGTCACCACCACCGTGGCCATGGACTTCGGACGCATCACCATCCGCTCCGGGCTGTCCCTCTATCTGTTCGGCACCCCGGGCCAGGACCGCTTCTGGTTCCTGTGGGACGAACTGGCGCAGGGCGCGCTCGGCGCGGTCGTCCTCGCCGACACACGGCGCCTGGAGGACTGCTTCCCCGCGGTCGACTACTTCGAGCACCGGCACATCCCGTTCGTGGTGGCCGTCAACTGCTTCGCCGGATCCCGCACCCACGCCGCCGACGACGTCCTGAACGCCCTCGACCTCGACCGGGGCACACCGGTCGTGCTGTGCGACGCCCGTGACCGCGACTCCGGGAAGGAGGTGCTGATCCGCCTCGTCGAGTACGCCGGGCGGATGCACACCGCCCGGCTGCTCGACTCCGTGAGCTGAGAGCCGCGAACGTCTCAGCCGGAGACGGCCTTCTCGGAGATCACCTTGTCGATCGGCACCCGGACCAGAAGCTCCCCCGGCACGCCGTTGCGCGCACCGAACTCCTCCGCCCGCTCCTCGCCCATGTACCGCGCCCCGAGACGCGCCGCCCAGCGACGCAGGTCCGCCAAGTCCTCCGACACCCTGGCGCGGCCCTGCAGCACCACGAAGCCGAACGGCGGCCGGTCGTCGTCCACGCACAGCGCGACCCGGCCGTCACGCACCAGATTCCGCCCTTTGACGGTGTTTCCGCCGGTGGTGAACACCAGCTCGTCCCCATCGAGCAGGAACCAGACCGGCGCCACATGAGGGCTGCCATCGGCCCGGACGGTGGACAGCTTGCCGGTGCGGGTGCCGTGCGAGACGAACGCCCGCCATTCGTCGTCGGTCATCTTCTGTGCCATGGCCACATCCTCCTTGCCCGCACGCCGCTGGTGGGGAAGGCTGACGGGGAAGTTCCTCCGACGTGGGGGAGACGTCACACGGGGAGACCGGAACATGGCCCAGAACCAGGGACTCGGCTGGCTGCTGGACGATCTGACCGAACGCGTCGACCACGTGAGGCACGCGCTGGTGCTGTCCAACGACGGCCTGGTCGCCGGAGCGAGCACCGGGCTGCGGCGCGAGGACGCGGAGCACCTCGCCGCGGTCGCCTCCGGACTGCACAGTCTCGCCAAGGGCTCCGGACGCCACTTCGGCGCCGGCCAGGTCCGCCAGACGATGGTCGAGTTCGACGACGCGGTCCTCTTCGTCACCGCCGCGGGAACCGGAAGCTGTCTGTGCGTGTTCAGCGGCACCGAGGCGGACATCGGGCAGATCGGGTACGAGATGACGCTGCTCGTCAACCGGGTCGGCGAGCACCTCGGCGTGGACGCCCGGCACCCCGAGCGAACCCCGTCCATAGACCTCTGACCTGCATTTTCTCCCTTGCCTGCAAGGTTTTCCACAGGCTCGCCACGAGATCGGCCGCAGCCGATACGGTCTTTCCACGGGTCACGCGACACAGCGTGAGCCACCGACCACGGGGGAGACCGACCATGTCCCACGACGCCGTCGCACGATCCGACCGGCCTGACCGGCCCGCCTTCGCGCCGAGCCGGGCCGCCCGCGAACTGCACCTCGAGCGCAGCGAGTTCGAGCTCGCCGTGCACCTGGGACGTATCCGTACCGTGCCCGACGAAGGCGGCGGGGGCCGCCGCGTCCCGCACGCCGAGATCGACCGTCTGCGCGCCGAACCGGACTTCCCCGAAGCCCTGCGGGCCGAGGTGCGCGTCGTGGGGACGAGGGCGGGGGCCGCCCTCATGGACGTGTCTCCCGCCCGGTTCACCCGGCTCGCCCGCCTGGGCCTGGTGGTTCCGGTGCGCTTCCGTCTCAACCGCTACCACGCCGTGGTCTGGCTGTATCTCGCCGGCGAACTGGAACAGTTCGCCGCCGACGAGAACAACACCCCGCTCAGGAAGCAGCGGATGCCCGAGAACCTGCGCGGCCAGGTCGAGGCGGGCGTCGACCTCAGGGCCCGCAACTGGCGGGGACGCCACCTCGGGTTCCTGCTGCGTCACGCAGAGGACCCCTGGGAGCGCGCGGGCGTGTTCGCCGCCCTGCTCGGGCCGGCGGAGAGCGATCGGCTGCTGACGGATCCCCACGACCGGTCCCGGGTCGGCAGGTTCCGGCCGGCACCGCCCGCCCATGGCGCACCGGGCTCCCCGGCCGCCCGGATCGCCGAGAGGATCCGGACAGCCGGCGACCAGGACGAGATCGCCTGGCTCAGGTCCGAGCTGACCGCGGCCGTGCAGGAGGCCCGTCGGCACCGGCCCGACGCACCCGCACCCGCACCGCACGGCCCCGGCCTCGTGCGCCGAGGTCTGCTGGGCCGGCTGCGCCGCCGAAGGACGCGGGTCCCCAGGGCCTTGGCATCCCCCGGAACGACTACAGCGCCCTGAACAGCCCTTCCTGGACGACCGAGACGATCAGATCGCCCTTCAGGTCGTAGATCCTGCCGCGGGCCAGCCCACGCCCGCCCGTGGCGATCGGCGACTCCTGGTCGTAGAGGAACCACTCGTCGGCGCGGAACGGCCGGTGGAACCACATCGCGTGGTCCAGCGACGCCATGTCGAAGCCACGCGGTCCCCACAGCGGCTCGACCGGGATGCGCACGGCGTCCAGGAGGGTCATGTCACTGGCGTAGGTCAGCGCGCAGGTGTGCACGAGCGGATCGTCACCCAGCGCTCCCACCGCGCGCATCCACACCGCGCTGCGCGGATCGGCACCCTCGACCTCCTCGTGGGTCCAGCGCAGCCGGTCCACGTAGCGGATGTCGAAGGGCTGACGGCGCGCCATCCGCTCCCACTGCTCGGGCAGCGCGCCCAGATGCTCCCGGATCTCGTCGGCGACCGTCGGAAGCGACTCCGGGTCCGGGACCTTGCGGGCCGGCGGCAGCTGATGCTCGAAGCTCCCTTCCTCAGGCTTGTGAAAGGAGGCGGTCAGATTGAAGATCGTGCGGCCCTGCTGCACGGCGGTGACCCGGCGGGTGGTGAACGACCGCCCGTCCCGGACCCGCTCCACCTGGTACACGATCGGCATCCCCGGCCGGCCCGGCCGCAGGAAGTACGCGTGCAGCGAGTGCACCGGACGGTCGCCCTCGGTGGTCCGCCCGGCGGCGACCAGTGCCTGGCCCGCCACCTGGCCGCCGAAGACCCGCTGGAGGGACTCGTCGGGACTGCGGCCACGGAAGATGTCGACCTCGATCTGCTCCAGGTCGAGCAGGTCGACGAGCCGCTCCGCGGGGTTCGTCATGAGCGTGCCTCTCCTCGGCTCACAGCTGGCCGACATCCGTCACACGGACGACCGCGCGGCCCTCGGCGTCGGAGGCCGCCAGGTCGATCTCCGCGCTGATGCCCCAGTCGTGGTCCCCGTTCGGGTCGTCGAAGATCTGCCGGACCCGCCACAGACTCCTCTGCGGCTCCTCCTCGATGACCAGCAGCTTGGGACCGCGGGCGTCGGGACCGGTGCCGAGATCCTCGTACTCGTCCCAGTACTTGTCCATCGCCTCACCCCAGGCGTCGGCGTCCCAGCCGGCGTCGGCGTCCATCTCGCCCAGCTCCCCGACCTGGTCGAGCGCCGCCAGCTCCACGCGCCGGAACATGGCGTTGCGGACCAGCACCCGGAAGGCACGCGCGTTGGTCGTGACCGGCTTGACCTCGTCCGCCCGTTCCTGGGCCTCCTCGGCGGTCATCTCCTCGGGGTTGGCGAGCTGCTCCCACTCGTCCAGCAGGCTGGAGTCGACCTGGCGGACCATCTCGCCCAGCCACTCGATCAGATCCTGGAGGTCCTCGGACTTCAGGTCGTCGGGGATGGTGTGGTCCAGGGCCTTGTAGGCGCCGGCCAGGTAGCGCAGCACGATGCCCTCGGTGCGGGCCAGCTCGTAGTGGGAGACCAGCTCCGTGAAGGACATCGCCCGCTCGTACATGTCACGGATGACGGACTTCGGCGACAGCGGGTGGTCGCCGACCCAGGGGTGGCTCTTGCGGTACGTGTCGTACGCGTGGGAGAGCAGTTCGTCCAGCGGCTTGGGGTAGGTGACGTCCTGGAGGCGCTCCATGCGCTCCTCGTACTCGACGCCGTCCGACTTCATCGCGGCCACGGCCTCGCCACGCGCCTTGTTCTGCTGGGCGGCGAGGATCTGACGCGGGTCGTCCAGGGTCGACTCCACCACGGACACCATGTCCAGGGCGTACGACGGCGACTCGGGGTCGAGCAGTTCGAACGCGGCCAGCGCGAAGGTGGACAGCGGCTGGTTGAGCGCGAAGTCCTGCTGGAGGTCGACCGTGAGACGGACGATGCGGCCCTCGGCGTCCGGCTCGTCGAGCTTCTCGACGATGCCGCCGTCCAGCAGCGAGCGGTAGATCGCGATGGCCCGCCGGATGTGCCGCAACTGCTGCCTGCGCGGCTCGTGGTTGTCCTCCAGGAGGTGCCGCATCGCCTCGAACGCGTTGCCCGGACGGGCGATGACCGACAGCAGCATCGTGTGGGTGACACGGAAACGCGAGGTGAGGGGCTCCGGCTCGGAGGCGATCAGCTTCTCGAAGGTGTCCTCGCTCCAGGCGACGAACCCCTCGGGGGCCTTCTTGCGCACCACCTTGCGCCGCTTCTTCGGGTCGTCGCCCGCCTTGGCGAGCGCCTTGTCGTTCTCGATGACGTGCTCGGGGGCCTGCGCCACGACGAAGCCCGCCGTGTCGAAACCGGCCCGGCCGGCCCGGCCGGCGATCTGGTGGAACTCACGGGCGCGCAGCGTGCGCACGCGGCTGCCGTCGTACTTGGTCAGGGCGGTGAACAGCACCGTGCGGATCGGCACGTTGACACCGACGCCGAGGGTGTCGGTGCCGCAGATGACCTTCAGCAGACCCGCCTGGGCGAGCTTCTCCACCAGACGCCGGTACTTGGGCAGCATGCCGGCGTGGTGCACGCCGATGCCGTGCCGCACGTAGCGGGAGAGGTTGCGGCCGAACTTGGTGGTGAAGCGGAAGTTGCCGATCAGCTCGGCGATCTGCTCCTTCTCCTCCTTCGAGCACATGTTGATGCTCATCAGCGCCTGCGCCCGCTCGACGGCCTGCGCCTGGGTGAAGTGCACGATGTACACGGGCGCCTGCCGGGTCTGGAGCAGCTCGGTGAGCGTCTCCGTCATCGGCGTCCGCTGGTACTCGTAGGACAGCGGGACCGGGCGCGTCGCCGAGCGGACCACCGAGGTGGGACGGCCGGTGCGCCGGGTGAGGTCCTTCTCGAACATCGAGACGTCACCGAGCGTGGCGGACATCAGGATGAACTGCGCCTGCGGCAGCTCCAGCAGCGGGATCTGCCAGGCCCAGCCGCGGTCCGGCTCGGCGTAGAAGTGGAACTCGTCCATCACGACCTGGCCGACGTCCGCGTTCCTGCCGTCGCGCAGGGCGATCGAGGCGAGCACCTCGGCGGTGCAGCAGATGACGGGCGCGTCCGCGTTGACGGAGGCGTCACCGGTGAGCATGCCGACGTTCTCGGTGCCGAAGAGCTTGCACAGTTCGAAGAACTTCTCCGACACGAGCGCCTTGATCGGGGCCGTGTAGAAGGTGACCTCGTCGCGGGCCAGCGCCGCGAAGTGGGCGCCGGCGGCGATCATGCTCTTGCCGGAGCCGGTCGGCGTCGACACGATCACATTCGCACCGGACACCGCCTCGATCAGCGCCTCCTCCTGATGCGGGTAGAGCGTGAGACCCCGCTCCTGGGTCCACGACTCGAAGGCTTCGTAGAGGGCGTCGGGGTCTGCTGTCGGCGGGAGCTGATCGATGAGGGTCACGAGCCCATCTTGCCTGGCATCGGGCCCGATGCGGGAATCGGATGCCCGCCCGAAGACCGCGACCGCTACGCTGTGCCGCCGACGTGGTGTCAGTCCACGCGGCCTACTGGACAGCGGCACACGAGGAACGGGGCGGGCAACGGCGATGATGGGACCAGCACACTCACTCTCGGGCGCCGCGGCCTGGCTCGGGGTCGGAGCGGCCGCCGCCGCGGCTGGGCACACGATGCCCTGGCCGGTCCTGCTGGTCGGTTCCCTGCTCTGCGCCGGAGCGGCGCTCGCGCCGGATCTCGACCACAAGGCGGCCACCATCTCGCGCGCCTTCGGTCCGCTGTCGCGGGGCTTGTGCGAGATCGTGGACAAGCTCTCCTACGCCGTCTACAAGGCCACGCGCAAGCAGGGCGACTCACGCCGTTCCGGCGGGCACCGCACCCTGACGCACACCTGGCTGTGGGCCGTGCTGATCGGCGCCGGGACCTCCGTGCTGGCCATCACGGGCGGCCGCTGGGCGGTCCTGGCGATCCTCTTCGTGCACATGGTGCTGGCGATCGAGGGCCTGCTGTGGCGGGCGGCCAGGGGGTCCAGCAGCGATGTACTGGTGTGGCTGCTGGCCGCGACCAGCGCGTGGATCCTGGCCGGAGTCCTGGACAAGCCGGGCAACGGCGCGGACTGGCTGTTCACCGAGCCGGGCCAGGAGTACCTGTGGCTGGGCCTGCCGATCGTGCTCGGCGCCCTGGTGCACGACATCGGGGACGCGCTGACGGTGTCGGGGTGCCCGATCCTGTGGCCGATCCCGGTCGGCCGCAAGCGCTGGTACCCGATCGGCCCGCCCAAGGCCATGCGGTTCCGGGCGGGCAGCTGGGTCGAGCTGAAGGTGCTGATGCCGGTGTTCATGGTGCTCGGCGGGGTGGGCGGCGCGGCCGCGCTCAACTTCATCTGACCGGTCCGCTCCGCCCGGCCGCCCGGCTTCGCCGGAGCGCCCTGCTCCGCCGGAGCCGGGCGCTCGACCGTCCGGGCGGTCCTTCGCGACGATGGAGGTCAGGCGGCTCCGCCGGACTCGCCGCCGCCGTAGCGCCGCTCGAAGCGGGCGACCCGGCCCTCGGAGTCGACCGTCCGCGCCTTGCCCGTGTAGAAGGGGTGGCTCTCGGAGGAGATCTCCACGTCGACGACCGGGTAGGTCTCGCCGTCGTCCCACTGGATGGTCTGGTCGCTGTTCGCGGTGGACCGGGTGAGGAAGGCGTATCCGGCGGCCCGGTCACGGAAGACGACGGGGCGGTAGTCGGGGTGCTTGTCCTGCTGCATGCGTGCTCCTGGTACGGCGGGGTTGCGAGGTCGGGCGGCGGTGCGAAGGGGAGGTCAGCCGTACAGAGCCTCCTCGTCGACGATGTGCATGGCCGCCTCCTCGGCGGAGGCCGCCGCACCGTCGATGCCGACGTCCGTGGCGACGAGTGCGCTCTCCTCGTCCTCGTGCGCTCCCTCGTCGGGGGCCACGAGGCGGCCGGATCGGGCCGCGCCCACCTCGTTGTCCAGCAGTTCGCCGTCGGTGTCACGGTCACCGATGCCGTCCCCGTCGGACATGCCCACGTCGGGCACCTCCTCGGCCAGGCGCTGGTCCAGGCTCTCGCCCTCCCGGCGCTCGGCGGCCGTCACGCCGCGGTGCTCCACGGCCCACGGCCTCTCCGGAGGGGACCAGCCCCGGTCGAGGGGGTCGCCGACCCCGTCGTTCTCCAGGGTGTCCTCCGCGTCGAGCAGGCCCGCGTCGTCCTGGATGTCGGACGCGTCGGGCTGGTAGACGTCGTCTCCCCATCCGTCGGCGCTGTTCACGGGTACCTCCAGGTGGTGGGGACGGTGCCGTTCGGGCCTCGGGCCGCGGAGTGTCGGCGCCGCGCGGGGCACACGCCCCAGCCGTCATGGCATCGCCGGGCCGACGGGTGTTCCCGCGGCCGGTGCCGCTTTCCAGAGTTCCACCCTTCGTCGGAACCGCGCAACGGCACGGCGCCGGGGCCGGTCCGGCCCCGGCGCCAGGGCCCGGTGCCCGCCGCCGGGCCGGACAGGCACTGCCCGGCGGCGGCCTGCGACGGCGGCACCGTGCGCGAGCCTTCGGAGGGGGCCGGAGCGACGCTGCTGATCCGCGTGGGCTTCCTGATGTCGGAGTGGCTCCCGGCCCCGGCCGTGGAGCGGCCGGGCCCCGCGGCCGGGCCCCGCGGCCGGGCCCCGCGGCCGGGCCCCGCGGCCGGGCCCCGCGGCCGGGCCCCGCGGCCGGGCCCCGCGGCCGGCCATGGCGTGCCGGCCGATCACGGTGTGCCCGTCGTCCGGAGTCCGCCCCCGGGGTCGGCCGGGTGGGCCTTCCGGCGGGGCCCGGCCCTGTCATCCGTGCCAGGAACGCCACAGCGCCGCGTAGGCGCCGTCCGCCGCGACCAGGTCGTCATGGCTGCCGAGCTCGCTGATGCGGCCGTTCTCGACGACGGCGATGACATCGGCGTCGTGGGCCGTGTGGAGGCGGTGGGCGATGGCGACGACCGTCCGGCCGTCCAGGACCCGGGCCAGGGACCGTTCGAGATGACGCGCCGCGCGCGGGTCGAGCAGCGAGGTCGCCTCGTCCAGGACGAGGGTGTGCGGATCGGCCAGCACCAGCCGGGCGAGGGCGATCTGCTGGGCCTGGGCGGGAGTCAGGGCGTGACCGCCCGAACCCACCTCGGTGTCCAGCCCGCTGTCGAGCGCACGGGCCCAGCCGTCGGCGTCGACCGCGGTGAGGGCCGCCCACAGCTCGTCGTCCACGGCTGCCTCCACGGCTTCGGCCGCCGTCCTTGCCTCGGCCGTCGTGACGGCCCCGGCCGTCTCGACGGTGGAGGCCGCCCCGCCCGCAGAGGCCCCGGCGACGGGAGCCCCGACGGCGGAGGGCGCTGCGGAGGACGGGCTCCCGGGGCCGGCCTTCGCAAAGGCGCCGGCCACGACGGCTCCCTCCCCGGAGGCCGCGTCGGACGAGGCACCCTGCGGTGGCACCGCACCGGCCGGCACGAGGCGCGAGGCCGGGAGGGCCAGCAGGAGGTTGTCGCGCAGGGAGCCCACGAAGACGTGGTGCTCCTGGTTGACGAGGGCCACATGGGACCGGACCTGTTCCGCGGGCATCCGGGACAGCTCGGCGCCGCCCAGGGTGATGCGGCCGGCCCGGGGCGCGTAGATACCGGCGAGCAGTCGGCCCAGCGTGGACTTGCCCGCCCCGGACGGGCCCACGAGGGCCAGCCGGGTGCCGGGAGCTACCGAGAGGGTCACCTTGCGCAGCACGTCGACGCCTTCCAGGTAGCCGAAGTGCACCCGCTCCGCGCGCATGTCCCGCCCCACCGGGGCCACGGCGGCGTCGCCCGCCTCGGGCTCGATGTCCCGCACGCCGACGAGCCGGGCCAGCGAGACCTGGGCCACCTGGAGCTCGTCGTACCAGCGGAGGATCATTCCGACCGGGTCGACCAGCATCTGGGCGATGAGCGCGCCGGTCGTCAGCTGCCCGACGTCGATCCAGCCCTCCAGGACGAAGACCCCGCCGAACATCAGGACGGAGCCGAGCACGGTCACATGCGTGATGTCGACGACGGGGAAGAGCACCGACCGCAGCCACAGCGTGTAGCGCTCCCAGGCCGTCCACTCCTTGACCCGCCGGTCGGACAGGGCCACGCGGCGCTCACCCAGACGGTGTGCCTCGACGGTGTGCCCGGCGTCCACGGTCTCGGTGAGCGCCGCGGCCACGGCGGCGTACCCGGCGGCCTCCGAGCGGTAGGCGGCGGGCGCCCGTCCGAAGTACCAGCGGCAGCCGAGGACGAGCAGCGGCACGGCGACCAGCACGGCCGCGGCGAGCGGCGGCGCCGTCACGACCAGACCGCCCAGCAGCAGCGCCACCCACACCACGCCGATCGCCAGCTGGGGGACGGCCTCGCGCATGGCGTTGGAGAGCCGGTCGATGTCGGTGGTGATCCGGGACAGCAGATCACCCGTCCCGGCCCGCTCCAGGATGCCGGGCGGCAGCCCGACCGAGCGCACCAGGAAGTCCTCGCGCAGATCGGCCAGCATCCGCTCGCCCAGCATCGCCCCGCGCAGCCGTACCTCGCGCACGAAGACGGCCTGCACCAGCAGCGCCGCCACGAACAGCGAGGCCGTGAGCCCGAGATGGAGTTCGCGGGCGCCGTCCGACACCCGTTCCACCAGGTCGCCGAGCAGATAGGGCCCGACCATCGAGGTGATCACGGCGACCGTATTGACCCCGACGAGCAGCAGGAAGGCGCGGCGGTGCCGCTGGAACAGCTCTCTCACATAGGCGCGTACGGTCGCCGGGGCACCGACGGGAAGCGTGTTCGCCGTCGTCGGGGCCGCCGGATCGTACGCCGGTGGCGCCACGCCGATCATGCCGTCTCCTCGATCTCTTCCAGGGCGTCCGTCAGCGCCGCCTGCGCCACGGAACCCGCGGCGATCTCGTCGTCGGTCTCGCGGGTGACCACCGCGCGGTACCGGTGTTCCTTGTGCACGAGTTCGCGGTGCAGGCCCACCGCGGCGACCTGGCCGTCGTGCACGAGGACGACCCGGTCGGCCCGGTCCAGCAGCAGCGGGGAGGAGGTGAACACCACCGTGGTGCGGCCATGGCGCAGTTCGTGCAGCCCCTGCGCGATGCGTGCCTCGGTGTGCGAGTCGACGGCGGAGGTCGGCTCGTCCAGGACGAGGACCTCCGGGTCGGTCACCAGCGACCGGGCGAGCGCGAGGCGCTGGCGCTGGCCGCCGGACAGCGAGCGCCCGCGTTCGGTGATGCGGGCACCCATCGGGTCGACGGTGCCGAGCGAGCCCTGGACCAGTGCGGCCAGCACGTCCTCGCACTGGGCCGCGGCCAGCGCCGCGTGCGGATCGACGTCGCCGGACGCGGGCACGTCGAGCAGTTCCCGCAGCGAGCCGGAGAGCAGCACCGGGTCCTTGTCCTGCACGAGGACGGCCGTGCGCGCGGTGGCCAGCGGCAGGTCGTCCAGCGGCACGCCGCCCAGCAGGACCGACTCCGGTGCCGTGCCGCCCGGTGGGGCCGGGGCGGCCGGTTCGCCCGGGTGTCCGCCCAGTCGCTCCGCCAGGCGGCCGGCGGCGTCCGGGTCGCCGCACACCACGGCGGTGAGCCGCCCGGCGGGGGCGAGGAGACCGGTCGCCGGGTCGTACAGGTCACCGGTCGGCGGCTCGTCGGCGAGGGATCCGCCGCTGTCGGTGGCGCGTTCCAGCGACAGCACACGGGCGGCGCGGCGGGCGGAGGGCCGGGAGAAGGAGTACGCCATGGCGATCTCCTCGAAGTGCCGCAGAGGGTAGGTGAGGATCATGACGGAGCTGTAGACGGTGACCAGTTCACCGACGGTGATCCGGCCCTCCTGGGCCAGGTGCACGCCGTAGCAGACGACCACGATCAGCAGCAGCCCGGGCAGCAGCACCTGGATCGCCGAGATCAGCGACCACATGCGGGCGCTGCGGACGGCGGCGTGCCGTACTTCCTGGGAGGCGCGGCGGTAGCGGTCGAGGAACAGTTCCTCACCGCCGATGCCGCGCAGCACGCGCAGCCCGGCCACGGTGTCCGAGGCGAGTTCGGTGGCATGTCCCGCCTTCTCGCGCTGCTGGTCGGCCCGCCGGGTGGCCCGGGGCAGCAGCGGCAGCACGGCGAGGGCCAGCACGGGCAGTCCGACGGCGACGACCACACCGAGCGCGGGCTGGTACACCACGAGACCGACGCAGACCAGCACGACGGTGAGCGCGGCGGCGGTGAACCGGGACATCGCCTCCACGAACCAGCCGATCTTCTCCACGTCGCCCGTGGAGACGGCGACGACCTCGCCGGCGGCGACCCGTCGGGTGAGCCCGGAGCCGAGCTGTGCGGCCTTGCGGGCCAGGAGTTGCTGGACCCGCGCGGCGGCGGTGATCCAGTTGGTGACGGCGGTGCGGTGCAGGCCGGTGGATCCGACGGCGTTGCCCGCGCAGGCGAGTGCCATCAGCCCGCCGGCGGTGGCCAGCCGGGTGCCCGAGCGCGCGACGACCGCCTCCACGGCCAGGCCGACGCAGAAGGGCAGCGCGGAGACGGACAGGAAGTGCAGCAGGCCCCAGGCCAGCGACTTCAGCTGGCCGCCCAGCTGGTTCCGGCCGAGCCACCAAAGGAATCGGGGCCCCGACGCCGCGTCCGGGACGCCGGGGTCGGGATACGGAAGGTCTTGGATCTGCATGACGTCCCAGTGGCTCGTGTCAGGAGTGCGGGACCGCCGACAGGCGGCAGCAAACCGTGAAAGGTTCGCGTCATCGCGTGGTCGGTGGCAAGCGCTTTTCCCGGCGCCCGACAGGCATCGGCCACTTGGGGAGGCGTCATTGCGGGCGTGCCCGGCTCCCCGTAGAACACCGGCCATGAGAAACCGTCTCATCATGTCCATGCTCACCGGAGCGACCCTCCTGGCCGGCACCCTCCTCGGAGCGCCCCCGGCCCGGGCCGCCGAGACCCCGGCCCGGGCCGCCGACACCCCGGTCCAGGCCCAGGTCCCCGGCGCCCCGGCCGAGTTCGGCACCGACTGGCACGATCCCCTCACCGCCGCCCCGCCCGTGACCGGGCCCGGCGGCAGGACCTGCCGGGTCACGCTCGCCCGGGCCCGGTTCCGTGACTTCACCCCGTACAGGGGCACGTACACCCCGCCCGAGACCTGCGGCGACCGCTGGAGCAAGGTCGTCCTGCGGCTCGACGGCAAGGTGAAGGGACGGCAGTACGACCGGCTCGGCCACCTCCATGTCGGCGGCGTGGAGATCCTGCGCACGTCCACCCCGCAGCCCTCGCCCGACGGCATCGAGTGGTCCGTGGAGAAGGACGTCACCCGTTACAGCGACACCTTCCGTGCCGCCCGGGACGTGGAGATGCTCATCGGCAACGTCGTGGACGACACCTACACCGGCGTCATCGACGTCGAGGTCACCCTCGTCTTCCACACCCGAGGCCCCGCTCCGCGCCGGGTCCCCGACCGGGTGCTGACCCTGGAGGAGACGGCCGACGGCACCACCCTCACCACCCCGCGCAACAGCGAGCGTGTGGTCGCGGAGGTGTACGCCACCGGATCGGGCGGCGGATGCGAGGAGTACTGGTACCTGACCGTGCCGGCCTCCGCGCCCTACTCCTGCAAGGCCGACGGCGGCCCCTACCGCGAGGTGCAGATCCGCGTCGACGGGCGATTGGCCGGAATCGCAGCCCCGTTCCCGACCGTGTGGACGGGCGGCTGGTCGAATCCCTTCCTCTGGTACGTCGTTCCGGGGCCGCGTGCCCTGGACGTCAGGCCGATCGAGTACGACCTCACGCCGTTCGCCGGGCTCCTCAACGACGGCCGCCCGCACCGCGTCGAGGTGTCCGTCACCGGGGTTCCCGAAGGGCGGAGCGGCTGGAGCACGCCGGTGAACGTGCTGGTGTGGCAGGACACCGGCCGCGCCCATGTCCCCGGAGCACTCGTGTCGGCCCGGGCCGACGGCCCCGGCGGCGACTCCTCCTACACGCCCGGACCCGAGCACCGTCTGGACACCGAGGGCCGGCACGCACTGACCGTCGCCGGTCATGTCGACACCTCGCACGGCCGGGTCATGACCACCGTCTCCCGGGTGCTGGCCCACACCTCGGTCCACCGCTGGACCGACGGCGAGGCGGCCGACGGGCTCGACGCCGTGTGGACCGACGCCGAGACACGCACCGTGGACGGGCCGGGGCCGGCCCGTACGACCCGCACCCTGCGGACGTACACGATGGACGGCACGACGACGATCGGTGCCGCGGACCGGCTGCGCACCGTGCTGACGCTCGGCGACCGCGCCACGGTGGTGGAGGCGCGCGGCGGCGTCCGCACCGCCTGGTCACGGCTCGACGACACCTACGCGGGAGACGCCACGTACACGACCGGCGTGCCGCGCGACCAGCGGCACGCGGTCGGCACCACGAGCGAGCGCTACCGGCTGTACGGCTCGGCGGGCTGCCACGACCGCACCCTGACGACGGTTCAGGGCGTGCTCACCCAGGACCGTCTGCGCTGCTGATCCGGCAGGATCAGGGGGCGGGGACGCGGCCGGACGGCCACGGGGCACCCCGAGAAGCGATCGAGGCGCTCCGGGCGTCCCCGCCCCTCGCCGCGGCCGGAGGGCTTCAGCAGCGGCCCTCCGCCGCCCCGTTCACATCCCCGTCGATGAGAGTGTCCAGCAGCCCCCGCAGCAGCGTCCGCTGATCGGCCGTCAGAGGGGCCAGGATCTCCTCCGCGGCCGAGCGCCGCGCCTCGCGCAGTTCGCGCAGGGCCTTGCGGCCCTCGTCGGTGACCTCGATCCGGATCACGCGGCGATTGGCCGGATCGGGCACCCGCCGTACCCTCCCGCTCGCCTCCAGCCCGTCGACCAGGGACGTCACCGCGCGGGGGACGACCTCCAGCCGCTCGGCGAGATCCGCCATCCGGGGCGGCGAACCGAAGTGCGCCAGGGTGCGCAGCAGACGGGACTGGGCCGGAGTGATGCCCAGGTCGCGGCGCTCCAGATGGCGTTTCTGGATGCGGTGCACGCGGCGGGTGAGCCGCAGGAGTTGCTCGGCGAGCAGACCCTCGGGATCGGGGGTGGTCATGCGGGAACAATATCAGGACCTCGTTCATTGTGAGTATAGGTAACAATGAGCTAGGATCCGTCAGCGATCGTCGGCGGCCCTCCGCCCAGGGGGACCACCGGCCCCACCTCACTCCGTAGGAGCCCATGCATCCCGACAGCCGGCCCGCCTGGACCCCGCCTGCCGACACGGGCGAGCAGCCCCGGCAGGTGCGCCGCATCCTGGCCCTCTTCCGCCCCTATCGCGGCCGCCTGGCCGTCGTCGGCCTGCTGGTCGGCGCCGCCTCGCTGGTGTCGGTCGCCACGCCCTTCCTGCTGAAGGCGATCCTCGACACGGCGATCCCCGAGCGCCGCACCGGCCTGCTCACCCTGCTCGCCCTCGGGATGATCCTCAGTGCCGTGCTGACCAGCGTCTTCGGTGTCCTGCAGACGCTGATCTCCACGACGGTCGGCCAGCGCGTCATGCACGATCTGCGCACCGCCGTCTACAGCCGGCTCCAGCGCATGTCGCTGGCCTTCTTCACACGCACGCGCACCGGCGAGGTCCAGTCCCGTATCGCCAACGACATCGGCGGCATGCAGGCCACCGTCACCTCGACGGCCACCTCGCTCGTCTCCAACCTCACCGGCGTGACGGCCACCGTCGTCGCGATGCTCGCCCTCGACTGGCGGCTGACCGTCGTCTCGCTGGTCCTGCTGCCGGTGTTCGTGTGGATCAGCCGAAGAGTGGGCAACGAGCGCAAGAGGATCACCACCCAGCGGCAGAAGCAGATGGCGGCGATGGCCGCCACGGTCACCGAGTCGCTCTCCGTCAGCGGCATCCTGCTGGGCCGCACCATGGGGCGCGCCGAGTCGCTGACGAAGTCCTTCGAGGACGAGTCCGAGCGCCTGGTCGAGCTGGAGGTCCGCTCGAACATGGCGGGCCGCTGGCGGATGGCCGTCATCACCGTCGTCATGGCCGCCATGCCCGCCGTCATCTACTGGACCGCCGGTCTCGCCCTGCACACGGGCGGGCCCGGTGTCTCGCTGGGCACCGTCGTCGCGTTCGTCTCGCTCCAGCAGGGCCTGTTCCGGCCCACCGTGAGCCTGCTCGGCACCGGTGTGCAGATCCAGACCTCGCTGGCGCTCTTCCAGCGCATCTTCGAGTACCTGGATCTGCCGATCGACATCACCGAGCGCGAGAGCCCGGTCCGTCTCGACGACATCAAGGGCGAGGTCCGCTTCGAGGGTGTCGAGTTCCGCTACGACGGCGACGACCGGAGCGGCCCGGTGCTCGACGGCATCGACGTCACCGTCCCCGCCGGCAGCAGCCTCGCGGTGGTCGGCTCCACGGGCGCGGGAAAGTCCACGCTCGGCCATCTGGTGCCCCGGCTCTACGACGTGACGGGCGGCAGGGTCACCCTGGACGGCATCGACGTGCGCGACCTGGACTTCGACACGCTCGCCCGGGCGGTCGGGGTCGTCTCGCAGGAGACGTACCTCTTCCACGCCTCGGTCGCCGACAACCTCCGGTTCGCCAAGCCCGACGCCACCGACGAGGAACTGCACGCGGCGGCGAGGGCGGCGCAGATCCACGACCACATCGCGTCGCTGCCCGACGGCTACGACACCGTCGTCGGAGAACGCGGCCACCGTTTCTCCGGCGGGGAGAAGCAGCGCCTCGCCCTCGCCCGCACGATCCTGCGCGACCCGCCGGTGCTGATCCTCGACGAGGCGACCAGCGCCCTGGACACCCGCACCGAGCGCGCGGTCCAGGAGGCCGTGGACGCGCTGTCGGCCGACCGGACCACGCTCACCATCGCCCATCGGCTGTCCACCGTTCGGAGTGCCGACCAGATCCTGGTCCTGGACGCCGGCCGGGTGGCCGAACGGGGCACGCACGAGGAGCTGCTGGAGCTCGACGGACGGTATGCGGCACTGGTCCGCCGGGACGCCCGACTGGAGCCGACAAGATGAAGATATGCCGGGTTTGGGGAGATATGCGGGTTACCGTGCCCGCATGCAGATGAACACTCCGCCACGGAGCTCGATCCGGCTGACGCGCCGGGGCCGTATCGTCCTGATCGCGACCGGGGCCGTCGTGGCCGGTACCGCCGTGGCGGTGCCGCTGCTGGCGGCCGGCGGCGAGCAGCCCGCCGAACCCACCGCGCTGGTGATCCCCGAGGGCTGGCGGGCGAGCCAGATCTACGCGGCCGTCGACAAGGCCCTCGAACTGCCCCCGGGAGCCACCAGGAAGTCCCTGGCCAAGGCCGGCCTCCAGCTGCCCGGCGACGCCGAGGGCAACCCCGAGGGCTACCTCTTCCCGGCGACCTATCCGCTCCGGGAGAAGGCGACGCCGGAGTCGATGCTGTCGGCCATGGTCGACACGGCGAACAGGAAGTTCAACGGAGCGCCCGTCGCGGCCGGTGCCCAGCGCAACGCGATGAACGTCTACCAGGCCGTCACCATCGCCAGCATCGTCCAGACCGAGGCCGCCTCCGAGGCCGACATGGGCAAGGTGGCCCGCGTGGTCTTCAACCGTCTGGAGCGCGGTATGCCGCTCCAGATGGACTCCACCCTCAGCTACGCCCTCGGCCGCTCCGGCCTCAGGACCACGCCGGCCGACACCCGGCTGGACAGCCCCTACAACTCCTACCAGCGCATGGGCCTGCCGCCCACGCCGATCGCCAACCCCGGCGAGAACGCCATGCGCGCCGCCATCAGCCCGACGCCCGGCGACTGGCTGTACTTCGTCACCGTCAAGCCCGGCGACACGCGGTTCACCGCCGACTACGCCGAGCACCAGCGCAACGTCGCCGAGTCCGCCGCCCGGCAGAAGAAGGGCACCCAGCCCGCGAAGTGACCGGGCGGGGCGTCACGCGGCGGCGGCCGGCTCCCCGGCGAGCAGCCGCCTGATGTCCCGCACGGCCGAGCGCCCGGCGCGGTTGGCGCCGATCGTGCTGGCCGACGGTCCGTACCCGACGAGATGGACCCGGGGGTCGGCGACCGCGCGGGTGCCCTCCACCCGGATCCCGCCCCCCGGTTCCCGCAGCCGCAGCGGCGCGAGATGGTCGATCGCGGCACGGAAGCCGGTCGCCCAGAGAATGACGTCGGCGGCCACCCGCCGGCCGTCGTCCCAGGCCACGCCGTCAGGGGTGATCCGGTCGAACATCGGCCGCCGGTCGAGGACACCGTCCCGCAGCCCCTGCCGGATCGCGTCGTTCAGCGGCAGCCCGGTCACCGACACCACGCTCATCGGCGGCAGCCCCTGCCGCACCCGGTCCTCCACGAGCGCCACCGCCGCCCGGCCCGCGCCCTCGTCGAAGGGACCCTCGCGGAACACGGGCGGCCGCCGGGTCACCCATGTCGTCGCGGCCGCGTACGGGGCGATCTCCAGCAGATGCTGGGTGCCCGAGGCGCCGCCGCCCACCACCACGACCCGCTGCCCGGCGAACTCCTCGGGCCCCGGGTACCGCGCCGTGTGCAACTGCCGTCCCCGGAAGGTCTCCTGGCCGGGGTAGCGCGGCCAGAAGGGGCGGTCCCAGGTGCCGGTCGCGTTGATCAGCGCCCGGGTCGCCCAGGTGCCGGCCGGGCTCTGGACGAGCAGCCTCCCGTCCGCGCCCTCGCGCACCGCGCCGACGTCCACGGGGCGTCGTACCCGCAGGCCGAAGGTCTGCTCGTACGCGGCGAAGTACTCGGAGACCACCTCCGAGGAGGCACGTCCGGGGTCGGCGCCGGTCAGTTCCATGCCCGGCAGCGCGTGCATGCCGTGCACCTTGCCGTACGTGAGCGAGGGCCACCGGAACTGCCAGGCGCCGCCCGGGGCGGGGGAGCGGTCCAGCACCACGAAGTCGCGCCCGGGCCCGAAACCGGTGCGGCGCAGGTGATAGGCGCTGGACAGGCCCGCCTGACCGGCGCCTATGACGACGACCTCGACCTCATGCGTGTTGTTCACGTTTCCACCAACGCGGCGGACCCACCCGGTCTTCCCGCGGCCGAGGAGGCCGTCCCTCCCCGGGCCGAAGAAGCCGTACGGAGCCGGACGCACGCCGATGAGCCAGGATGGGGGCATGCCAGACGCGTTCACCACCCGAGTGCTGCACATCACCTCCGGCTCCGCGGAGCGGATCGTCGACCTCACCGCGGACTGCGAGGACTTCCTGCGGCAGGCCGCCGCGGGCCGTGACGGCCTGCTCAACGTCTTCGTCCCGCACGCCACAGCCGGCATCGCCGTCATCGAGACCGGCGCCGGCAGCGACGACGACCTGCTCGCCACGCTGCACACGCTGCTGCCCGCCGACAACCGCTGGCAGCACCGGCACGGCAGCCCCGGCCACGGCCGTGACCACGTCCTCCCGGCCCTCGTGCCCCCGCACGCCACCCTCCCGGTCGTCGGCGGCCGCCTGGAGCTCGGCACCTGGCAGTCGGTCTGCCTGGTGGACACCAACAAGGACAACCCGGAGCGCACGGTCCGGCTGAGCTTCCTCGGCTGACCGTGATCACCGTCTGAGGGACGTGCCGCCACTTCTTCGTGCCGGGCGGGCTCATTCCCTGAGGCCGGCCCTGGTGCAGGGACTTTGAAGCACTGCAGGGTCGACGGCGCGCACCCGGTGCGGGCACGCCGACGCCGCCTCCCTCGGAAGTCATCTCATCTGGCTGGTCGGCGGCAGCCGGCGAGCCAGGCGACGGACCGCTCCACGGCCCGGCGATGACGGCCCAGACGGGTGGAGGAGCCGGTGCCGCGTCGGGCCGGGCGGTGGGCGATGCCCCGGCTGCGGAGCCGCTTCCGCAGGTGGCGGTGGTCGTGTCCCTTGTCGCCGTGCAGCTTGCCGGGCCTGCGGCGGCGCGGACCGCGACGGCGCGGACCGCGGCGGGGCGGATCGCGACGGGGCGGATCGGCGGGATGCCCCGCACGAGCGGCTCCGGGCCCTGGCTGTCGTGCGTGTTCGCACCCGGGGCGCCCACCGGCAGGGGCAGCCCGGTCCGCTCGGTGATCAAGCGGATCTTCGACCCGCACTTGCCGCGTGCGCCCGTCGATCAGTTTGTCCCGTCGACGCCGGGGCCGTCCGCGCCGACGACGGCGTCCGCTTTGACGGACTGTGAGTCGATCACCCCGGCGGCGGAAGACTGCCCGCCCCGCCCGCGCAGCCAGGCCGGCACCACCGGCAGCAGCGGCCGGACCACGCCCCGCTCCGCGTCCGCCATGTCCGAGGGAGACCGCCGCACACGTCTTGGGTGATCGGCCGCATTCCCGGACCGGCGAACGACACAATCACCTGACGAAGAAGCCGAGTTGAACTCAACCGGCGCGAGCGCGCAGGACTGCCGCAACAGAGTCTCCTGGATCCCGGTCGGCTTCGCGGCCTCTTGGCGGCTCGGGGACAACGGCTGATCGAGCCTTGCTGCCGCCTTCGCCGACGCGCCCGACGCGCCATCAGGTTGCGCAGGCAGCCACGGCGGTTCACATCCAGGACTGATTAACCCGTTCGCTCCCACTCCGCCGCTGCGCTCGGCGCAATGCACGCACTGCTGCGGACCTGCAGAAACGCCGAGAGGTGGTGCGGTTCTGAGTCTGACTGGGTGACAGATACGGCGACATGTCGCATTGCGGTGCCGGCGGGCCGGCGGTTGGCTCGGGCAGGCAGCACACCACAGGCGCCGCGCAGACAGCCCGGACGCTGCTCACCTGGAGGAACCATGCGCATCGCACGTGCCGGTCTCAGGACCGCCCTGGTCGTCAGCGCTCTCGCACTGTCCGCGCCGATTGCCGCAGCGGCCGGGGAAGGCGACGGCGACGTCCGTATCAGTCCTGAAAAGGCGTCACCGGGCACCACGGTCACCGTCACCACCACCGCATGCGGCAACGAGGTCTACGGCAAGGGCGAGTCGGTCGCGGGCGGGAAGTTCCACCTTTTCAAGGGCGACCGCGAGGGCGTCCTCGAAGGTGAGTTCCAGATTCCCGAGGACGCCGAACCCGGCACCGACACCGTCACGCTCAAGTGCCCGCCACGGACCAAGGTCACGGCCGACTACGACATCGCCGGCCGCCCCAGCGGCGCGCTCGACGCCGGCTTCGGCCCTGCCGACGGCAACAGCGGCCAGCTCGCCGTCGGTGGCCTGCTGCTCGGCGCGGCGGTCGCCGGCGCGGTCGTCAAGACGCGCCGCCGCCCTTCAGGGACCCAAGCCTGACGCCGCGTACGCCCCACGGGCCCCCGGCCACCACAACGGTCCGGGGCCCGCGAGGGTTCCCCCTCACGTCGCCGCCCGCGATCCGCCGCCCAGCAAAGGCCCGCACCCATGCACGAATGTCCCAGTGCGAGCGACGCCGGCGCACCGTCGTCCGGCGCCCCCTCGTTCAGACTGCTCGCCTACGCGGCGATCGCCGGGGCCCTGCTGATGTCCAACGGGCTGCGTGACGACCACCCCCCGCAGCCTTCGTCCGCCCATGCCGTGCCCCCGTCCGCACAGCCGGCGCCCCGCCACGCGCCCGAGCCTTCAGCCGAAGTGCCCCTGCCGCCGTCGGACCCGGTACGGCTCCGGATTCCGGACATCGGCGTGGACGCACCCATGATGCCCCTGGAGCTGGACGGCGAGGGGACGCTGCAGACGCCACCCGCCGACAACCCCGGCATGGCCGGGTGGTACGCCGACGGCACGGCTCCCGGCGCAGTGGGGACGGCAGTGACGGCCGGGCACGTGGACACCCCGCTCGGGCCCGGTGTCTTCCACCGGCTCGGGGCTCTCGAACAGGGCGCCACCGTCGAGGTCGTACGCGAAGACCGCCGCACGGCCGTCTTCACCGTCGACGCGGTGGAGGTCCACGACAAGGCGGACTTCCCCGACGACAAGGTCTACGGCAATTCCGGTCGGCCGGAACTGCGGGTGATCACCTGCGGCGGCAGATACGTCAAGGGCACCGGCTATCAGGGCAACGTCGTCGTCTACGCGACGCTCGCAGGGGAGAAGTGAACGGCCGGCCCGGAGCAACCGGGTGCGAGCAGTCCCCGCGGGCGCGGGGACGACCGGTCGACCATGCCGGGGCCGGCGTGGACCGGCGGGCGATCCCGCGGAGTGGCCGGCGGCCGGCGCAGAAAGATCGTCGGGCCTCCGTTCCGGCCCGCGCGGATGTGGCCTGCCGGTCCGTCGCATCCGGCCAGTACCGTGGCGGTTGCCTCGACGGAGACCGGTGGACACCGGCAAGGACAACCCGGAGCGCACGGTCCGGCTGAGCTTCCTGGGCTTCCTGGGCTGAGCTTCCGGGGCGGGGCGGGGCAGGGCGGGGACGGCGGGCCGGACGGGGACGGGGGCGGAGATGGCATCGTGGAGCGCGGGACGCACGGTGGTGGAGTACGGCGCGGTCGGCGTGCTCGTCGGCGACGCGGCGGGCGCCTACCCGCACGGCAACTCGCTGCTCGTCCGCGGCACGGCCGAGTCCCTCGTCGTCGACCCCTCCCTGGCCCTCGTCGGAGCGCCGCCGCCCGCGGACCTCGTCCTGGTCAGTCACGCGCACGAGGACCACATCGCCGGACTCGGCGGCTACGAGTCGCCCGTCCTCGTCCACGAGGGGGACCTCGGCGCGCTGCGCTCCCGCGCGGTCATGGTCGCGGGGATCGGCCTTCCGCCCGGCGAGGCCGCCGCGGTCGACCGCATGATGCGGGACGAGTTCCAGGTCCGGGGACGCCCGGACGCGACGGGGTTCGAGGACGGCAGGGTGTTCGACCTCGGCGGGCGCACGGTGACCGTCGTGCACCTCCCCGGCCACACCCCGGGCCACAGCGGCTTCCTGATCGAGCCGGACGGTTTCCTGTTCGTGGCCGACATCGACCTGACGTCGTTCGGCCCCTACTACGGAGACCTCGGCAGCAGCCTCGTCGACTTCGAGGCGTCGATGCGCCGGTGCCGGGACATCGACGCCCGCTGGTACGGAACGTTCCACCAGAAGGGCGTGATCGAGGGGGCGGCGGAGTTCCGGCGCAGGCTCGACGCGTTCGCCGGTGTGGTGGCGAGGCGGGACGCCGCGCTGCTCGCGTTCCTCGGCGAGCCCCGCACCGTCGAGGAGATCACCGGACACCGGCTGGTCTACCGGCCCCACGTCGAGGGCCCCCATGTGGGGCCGGTGGAACGCAGAACGGCCGTGCAGCACCTGGACCGGCTCATCGGCGCGGGCCGGGTCGCGGAGGTGGAGCAGGGGCGGTTCCGGGCGGCATAGGGCCGAGCGGGTCCACGCGGGACGGCAGAGGGAGCCGTGCACGACCGCTCAGGGCCACGGAGGACCATGCGGGACCGCCGCGTGGACCGCGCAAGCCGGGAGCCGCCGTCCGGGTTCCGGCGGCGCGATGATCGAGTGGTGATCGCCTGAGGGCGGGCGTACGGTCGAACGGTGGACCAGCGGTGGAGATCTCCACCGGACCCTCGTGACGAGGGCGTGACGCCCATGAGCACTCCCCAGCCGAGCCCCGCAGAGCGCACCGCCACTCCTGAACAGGGTGGCGGCGGCAACGCGATGGCCCTGTTGGTCATCGCGTCCTGCCAGCTGATGGTGGTCCTGGACATCACCATCGTGAACATCGCACTGCCGGACATCCAGCGCGACCTGGACTTCTCCACCACCAGCCTGTCGTGGGTGGTCAACGCCTACACCCTCACCTTCGGCGGCCTGCTGCTGCTCGGCGGCCGGGCCGGCGACATCCTGGGCCGGCGGCGTGTGTTCATCTTCGGCGTGCTGCTGTTCGTCCTCGCCTCCCTGCTCGGCGGGCTCGCCCAGAACTCCGGGCAACTGCTCGGCGCACGCGCCCTGCAGGGCGTCGGCGGCGCCATCGCGTCACCCACCTCCCTGGCACTGATCAGCACCACCTTCCGCGAAGGCCCGGAACGCAACCGGGCGTTCGGGGTGTTCGCCGCGGTCTCGGCGGGCGGCGGCGCGATCGGGCTGCTGATGGGAGGGATCCTCGTCGAATGGCTGGACTGGCGCTGGGTGCTGTTCGTCAACGTCCCGATCGGACTGCTGATCGCCCTCGCCACACCGCGCTACATCAAGGAGTCCGAGCGCCACCCGGGGCACTTCGACATCGCGGGCGCGCTGACCTCCACCGCGGGCATGGTGCTGCTGGTGTACGGCTTCATCAGGGCCGCGCAGGACGGCTGGCGGGACCCCCTCACCCTGGCGTCCTTCGGCGGGGCCGTCGTCGTCCTCGTCGCGTTCGTCCTGATCGAGCGCCGGTCGTCGCAGCCGATCACGCCGCTGCACATGTTCGCCGACCGCAACCGCGCGGGCACGTACGGGATCATGCTGTGCCTCGCGGCGGCGATCTTCGGGATGTTCTTCTTCCTCACGCTGTTCGTGCAGAACGTGCTGGACTTCAGCCCGCTCGCGGCCGGGTTCGCGTTCCTGCCGGTCAGCGCGGTCATCGCGGTCGGCGCCGGACTGGCCTCGCGGTTCCTGCCCGTCTACGGGCCCAAGCCCTTCATGGTGGTGGGCGCCATCCTCGCGGCGGCCGGTCTCGCCTGGCTGACCCTGACCGACGTCCACTCCACCTACGCGGGCAGCGTCCTGGGCCCGATGCTGGTGTTCAGCCTGGGCATGGGCATGGAGTTCGTGTCGCTGACCCTGATGGCGCTGTCCAATGTGGAGACCCGTGAGACGGGCGCGGCGTCCGGCCTGCTGAACGCCACCCAGCAGGTCGGCGGGTCGCTGGGCCTGTCCATCCTCGTCACCATGTTCGGCACGGCCAGCGCCAACGAGGCCGACGAGCAGATCCCGCTCTTCCTGGAACAGGCCAACCCGGCCGAGCGTCTGCGCTTCCAGCGCACCGGGGAACTCCCACCGCCGTTCTCCGACGAGATCCTCACCGCCGGTGTGTCCGCGGCGTTCGTCATGGCGGCGATCTTCACGGCGGTGGCGGCGATCATCGCCCTGGTCGTCATCCAGGTGCGCCCCTCGGACCTGGAACGGCTGCAGGGCAACGGCGTGGGTCCCGGCCCCGGCTGACCGCCGGAGCCGAGGGGTGCGGTCGGGTCAGGAGAACAGCAGCCGCCAGGTCAGCGGCCCGGGCGAGCCGTCCGCGTCGCCGCGCAGCTCCGGCCGAGACTTCTGGAAGTCCCGTACGTTGAGCCGGTCGGCCTCGCCCCAGGAACGGCTGGGCCCGACCCGGTAGTGGTGGCCGAAACCCCGCTTGACCAGTTGCTTCCCGAGGACGAGCACATGGTCGTTGACCTCGCCCGGCTGGAAGAACTTGCGCCCCGGGAACTCGGGCGCCTTCGGCCTGGCGGCCTCCGCCGGCGGCGGTTCCTCCAGATCCAGATCCTCCCGGGCGATCTCCAGGAGCCGGCCGAAGTCGATCGAGCCGGGGTCCCCGTGGTCGTTCTCGGGGACATGCATGTGCCCGCACACGCCCTGGAAGTTCTGCCACTGCGCGCCGCTCATGCGCTGCCCGCCGCCCTTGCCGAACGACTTCGGGTACGACGGCCAGGAGCCCGGCCCGCTGAGCGGCACACCGTGCTCCTCGTGCATCCAGGACAGGAACCGCGCGATGCCGTCGACCGCCCACTGCGGGGCCTTCGGCCAGAAGACATGGGTGTGGCCAGCGTCCTTCCACTTGGCATGGGTCTTCGGGTCGCAGGTGCCGACCAGTTCCACCTGGCAGACGTTCAGGGTGTTCGTCTCGACGCCGCCCCGGAGGTTGGCCAGGGCCCGGGAGGAGACCTCGATGTCGAAGTGCTGGAACCACCTGAGCCGCTTGGCCTCGAAGTCGGGCACCGCGGTCAGGTTCGGCGCGGAGGCACCGCCGCCGTACCCCGGCAGTGTTCGGCCCTCGGTGGTGTGCAGGACGACGACGTCGACCTCCATCGGATCACCGGGGAAGTCGTCCTGGTACCAGTTCGCGCGACTGGAGCCGGGATAGCGCTGGGGACCGGTTTTCACGCTCATGCGCAGCCTTTCCGGGTCATGAGGACCCCGGCAGCTCCGAGCGCGGCCCGGGCCTCACCTGATGATGGCTCAGACAGGGTCCCGACCTGGGGGTATGACAGAATGTGACGCACTTGGACGGCACCTGATCGCTGTGCGACCGGGGTCAGACGAACCGCTCGCCCGGCACCGGCCCGGGCGGGTTCGGGGCCGTGCGGCCGCCCCGCAGCCGGGTTCCGTGTGCCGTCGCGGCCAGGGCGGCCGACGCCTCGCCGGAGCCGGCCGGCGTCCAGTCCTCGTCCTCGCGTGCGGGCGGCCGCGGGCGCAGCCCGGCCGCCTCGGGCGGCGGCCGCAGCCCGCGCAGGCCGGTGACGCGGGGCGGGGTGCCGGCGCGACGGACGTGGTGCGCTCCGGCATCCAGGTCTGCCGCCGCCGCACGGACGGCCGCCGCGGGACCTCGGGGCCGGCCGGAAAGGCGCGGCGGTGCCGGGCGGGGCCGAGGCCACGGGACACCGGGCGTCGCGGACCGGCGGACAGCGGTCCGGCGGACAGCGGTCCGGCCAGGGCTCGGACCCGCCCTCGTGCCGGGCGGGCGGCTCGACCGTCTCAGCGCGCCGCGGCCCTCGCGCTCGTACGCCGAGACCGGCTCACGCACCCCTGCCGGTGGATCTCCTTCCCCGGCGATCCGGGGGCGAAGCGGCCCGGCCGGACGCCGGCACCGGATGCCGGGGCGGCGGCTCGGCCGCTCCGGCACCTCGGTCGTTCAGGAGCCCTGCTGCGCGCGTTCCGCGTCGCGCTGCTTCAGGCGGGCCGCCTCCTTGCGGACCTCCGCCTGCGTGGCGCGTTCCTTCTGCAGCCACTCGGGCATCTCGGTCCTGATCGCCTCGATCTGCTCGGTGGTGAGCGCCTCGGTGACGCCGCTGCGGGCGAGGCCCGCGATCGACACGCCCAGCTTCGACGCGACCACGGGGCGCGGATGCGGGCCGTTCTGTCGCAGCTCGCGCAGCCACGCGGGCGGGTTCGCCTGCAGCTCGTTCAGCTCGGCGCGCGAGACGACGCCCTCCTGGAACTCGGCGGGCGTGGCGGGGAGGTACACACCCAGCTTCTTCGCCGCGGTCGCGGGCTTCATCGTCTGGGCGGTCTGGTGCGACTTCATGCGGACCAGCCTATCCGCCGGGTGCGGGACCGCCGACCACAGCCGGTAACCTGGCGGGGTGACAGGCTCGGAAGCACCCCTCTCGTTCCGGCTCGCGTTCGTCCCCGGGGCGACACCCGGCAAGTGGGTCCGGACCTGGGAGGAACGTCTGCCCGACGTCCCGCTCGCCCTCGTACCCGTGACCGCCGAGGAGGCGCCCGGTGCGCTGCGCGCGGGCGAGGCCGACGCCGGGATCGTCCGGCTGCCCGTGGACCGTACGGTCTTCAGCGCGATCCCGCTCTACACCGAGGCGACCGTCGTCGTCGTGCCGAAGGACCATCTGCTGACCGCCGCCGACGAGGTGAGCGTCGACGACCTCGCCGACGACGTCGTCTTCCACCCCCTGGACGACGTCCTCGGCTGGGAGCGGCTGCCGGGCCGGCCCGCCGTCGAGCGGCCCGCGACCACCGCGGACGCGGTCGAGCTGGTCGCGGCGGGGGTCGGCGTGCTGGTGGTCCCGCAGTCCCTGGCCCGGCTGCACCACCGCAAGGACCTCACCTACCGCACCGTGACGGACGCGCCCCGGTCGAGCGTGGCCCTGTCGTGGCCGGAGGACGCCCACACCGACCTCGTCGAGGACTTCATCGGCATCGTCCGCGGCCGCACGGTCAACAGCACGCGCGGACGGCAGCGCCCCGAGGAGGGCGGGCAGCAGAAGCAGGGCACGCAGACCCCGGCCCGCCGCAAGCCGGCCCCCGCGAAGAACCCCCGTGCCCGCACGGGCGGCCAGAACGCCGGGGGCAAGGGCGGCGCGAAGGCATCGGGCCGGAGCGGCGCCCGCGGCAAGCCGCGCCGCCGCTCCTGAGTCCGCGCCCGTCCCCCGAGGGCCCGCACCCGCACCCGCATCCGTGCGTGAGGCCCGGCCTCACTGCTCACCGCCGGTACGCGCCCCGCTCACCCCTGAGCTCACCGCCGGTACGACGTCCGCTGCGCCGTCCCCGTACGGCCGTGTCCGCGTCGGCCCGTCCCGGCGATGACACCGTGACCCGGGCATCGGCCGTGACCGGCCCGGCGGCTCTACTTCGCCGCGGCCCTGCCGACCGACTCCACGAGGGGCAGCAGCCGGTGCGGGACACGCTCGCGCAGGGCGACCTCGCTGCGGGTGCGCACCACGCCGGGCAGGCTGATCAGCTTCTGGATGACGTCCTCCAGATGCTCGTTGTCGCGGGCCACCACCCGGGTGAGGAGGTCGCCGCCGCCGGTGATGGAGAACGCCTCGACGATCTCCGGCACGGACGCCAGGGCGTCACCGACGTCGTCGAGATGGCCCTGGGTGACCTCGATGTGCACGAACGCCAGCACGGGATGCCCGAGCGCGGCGGGGGAGAGCGCCGGGCCGGTGCCGGTGATCACACCGTCCCGCTCCAGCCGGTCCAGGCGTGCCTGGAGCGTCCCGCGGGCCACGCCGAGGATGCGGGCGTACTCGCGGACGCTCGTGCGGGGCTGCTCCAGCAGCAGCCGCAGGATGCGGGTGTCGAGTTCGTCCACGGCCATGACGCACGGTCTCCTCGTCGCGTGTTGATCTTCACCGACTGTATCAACGGCCCTGCGCCGTGCGACCGGGCCGGGCCGTGACCCGTGGTCCGTTGGCCCGGCCGCGGCCGGATCCGAGGACGCTCGACTGTGCCATTGGACCATTGATCCAGAGGCGACTTGAGCCAGTGGCGGGCGTGATGCTGTCATGGTGACGTCGATGGCGCTGCGGATCCCGCGGCGCCTTTTTCATGCCGGTCGTTCGAGGGAGCGTCAAGCAGTGCTGAAGAGGGTGTTCGTGGCTCCGGACCCGGGGCGGACACGGCTGCGCTTCGCCACCAGGGCCGTCCTGGGCGTCGGGCTGGCCGTCCTCGTCTGCGGACTGGCGGGGCACTCCCTCGTCGGCGCGGTGACCGGCGGTCTCGCCGCGCTCCTCGCCCTGTTCACCGTCACGGACGCCGGCATCCGCGCACAGGCCGTGACCACCGCCCTGCTGCCGGCCGTCGGACTGCCGGTGCTCGCGCTCGCGGCCGAGCTCCACGACCGTCCCGTCGCCCGCGACCTCACCTTCCTCGCCGTGGTCGGCGCGGGAGTGTACGCCCGCCGCTGGGGTCCGCGCGGCCACAGCCTCGGCGTGTTCGCGTTCATGACGTACTTCATCGCCCAGTTCCTGCGCGCAGTCCCCGGCCAGCTGCCCGAGCTGTACGCCGCGGTCCTGCTGTCCGTGCTCTGCGCGGCGGCCGTGCGCTTCGGCCTGTGGTGTTACGAGCGCCGGCTGCCCCCGCCGCCCGCCGTCGCCCCGCCCGGCGGCACCGGACTGGCCCGCATCACCACACGGCAGGCCGTCCAGGCCACCGCCGGCGCGGGCTTCGCCCTCGTCGTCGGCCAGCTGGTGTCCGGACAGCGCTGGTACTGGGCCGTCGGCGCCACCTGGTGGATCTTCGTCAACACCACCTCGCGCGGCGAGACCCTGGTCCGCGGCTTCCGCCGCGTCCTCGGCACCGTGATCGGCATCGGACTCGGCCTGCTCGTCGCCGTGCCCGTCGACGGCGACCCCGTGGCCAGCTCCGCGCTCCTCGCCGTCTGCGTCTTCGGCATCTTCTACACGGCCGCCGTGTCGTACACCTGGATGATGCTGTGCGTCACGGTGCTGGCCTCCCTGCTGTACGGCCTGCTCGACGTGCTCGACCCCGCCCTGCTCGCCCTGCGGCTGGCCGAGACCGGTGTCGGAGCCCTCGGCGCGGTCCTCGCCGTGCTGTTCGTCCTGCCCGTCACCACGCACGCCGTCACCGGCGCCTGGATCCAGCGCGCCCTCGCCTGTGTCCACGCCGCCACCGCCGAGGCCGTCGCGCGGCTGGCCGGGGTGCCCGACGCCGACCCCTCGCCGCGCGTGGCCGAGCTGGAGCAGCTGCTCGGACGGGTACGGCTCGCCGTCGCGCCCCTCGTGCACCCGCTGAACCCGATGTTCGTCCGCAAGCGGCGTGCCCGCCGGGTGCTGGCCCTGCTCGACGACTGCGCCCGCGAGATCCGCGGCCTGGCCGTCGTCGCCGCCGACCCCGAGGCATCGCACGACGCCCGCCTCGCCACCGCCTGCCTGCGGGTCCAGTCGTCCGTGGAGGCGCTGACCGACAGCCCGGCCGGCCGGGGCCGCGCGACGAAGGCCGTCGTCCTGCCTGCCCCGCGCCCGGCGGTCACCGAGCCCGCGCTCGCCCACCTGCACGGCCTCGAACTCGCCCTCGCCGAACTCGCGGCGCCGCTGCGGGCGCCGTCGGGCTCGCCGCTGGTCGGAGCGTGACGCGCCGCGAGCCGCCTCCGCCGGAACCCTTGGTCTAGACCGCAACTGCTACCGTCGCCCTCGACGGACAGCGGCGAGCAGTGACGACCAGCGACGGGCAGTCGACCGAAAAGGGGACAGCGGTGGCAGACGGCGGCATGCGGCGGGCGTTCATCGGATCGTTCACGGCGGCGGGCGGCCCGGGGGTGCTCATGGCCGCGGTGGACGCCCACGACGGCTCCCTGGCGGTCCTCGGTGGCGTCAACGGCGTCCCCGACCCCTCCTACCTCGCCCTCGCCCCCGACGGCGGCACGCTCTACGCCGTCAGCGAGACGGCCGACGGCACGGTGGCCGCCTACCGTGTGACCGGCGGTGCACCCGAACCCGTCGGCAAGCCCGTGCCGGTCGGCTCCGGCCCCACACACCTCAGCGTCTTCGACGGACACGTCCTGACCGCCGACTACGGCTCCGGCAGCGTCTCCGTCGTCCCGCTGCGCCCCGACGGCACCCTGGCCCCCGCCTCCGGCGTGCTCCGGCACACCGGCTCCGGTCCCCACACGCCCCGCCAGCAGGGCCCGCACGCCCATCATGTGCAGCCCGACCCGAGCGGCCGCTGGGCCGTCAGCGTCGACCTCGGCACGGACTCGGTCCGCGTGTGCACCCTGACCGGCGGCCGGCTGGACCTGCACCGCGAGGTCGCCCTGCGCCCCGGCTCCGGCCCCCGTCACCTGGCCTTCCACCCCGGCGGCGACCGCGCCTACGTCGTCAACGAGCTGTCCCCCACCATCACCGTCTGCCGCTGGGACGCCGCCGACGGCACCCTCAGACCGCTCACCGAGACACCGGTGCTGCCCGGCGCGCCCGACGGCGACGCCTACCCCTCCGGGATCGTGGTCTCGCCCGACGGCCGGTTCGTGTGGACCGCGGTCCGCGGCGAGGACGTGCTCTGCGTGCTCGCCGTCGAGGGAGAGGGACTCCGCCTCGTGGCCACCGTCCCCTGCGGCGGCCACTGGCCCCGCGCCCTCGCCGAGGCCGGCGGCTTCCTCTACGTCGCCAACGAGCGCTCCGGTGACGTCACCTGGTTCCGCCTCGACCCGGACACCGGCCTGCCCCGCCGCGCGGGCTCGGTACGGGTACCGGCCGCGTCCTGCGTGGTCGTGGCCTGACGGACCCGGCCGACGGCCCCGCCTGCGGATCCGCCCCGCCGGGAGCGCCCCCGCGCCTCTTGCGGGTGCCCGGAGCATGCGCGAAGGGCCCGCTCCCCGGCGGGGGAGCGGGCCCTTCGGCCGTACGGTGTGCCGCCGGATCCGCGGCGCGGTGCGCGGCCGGACCCGTCAGAGGACGGGCGCGCCCTGCGACGCCTGCGGGGCGATGCCCAGCGCGGAGGTGTACTTCGCCAGCGCCAGCTTGCCGATCGCCGGGTACGGGCCGAGCGCCTCGGCGGCGGCGCAGCCCGCCTCCTCGGCGGCCGCGGCGACCAGCGAGGCGTCGATCTCCGGGCCGATCAGGTAGGGCGCCAGCGCCAGCTGCTGCGAGCCGGAGGAGCGCAGCTGCTCGGCGACGGACGCGATCGAGCCCTCCTGGTCCAGCGCGGCCGCCATGACGGGCACGGCCAGTCGCGCGGCGAGCAGCATGCCGGTGATCCCGGCCGCCTGCACGGCCTCGTCACCGCCCACGGACGCCAGGACGATGCCGTCCGCGGCCGTGGCCACGGTGAACAGCCGGGCGCGGTCGGCGCGGGCCAGACCGGCCTCGGACAGCCGCACGTGCAGCGCCTCGGCGAGCAGCGGGTGCGGACCGAGGACGTCCGTCAGCTCGGCGGCGATCCGGCTGTCCATGACGGCCTGGCGGACCTGGCGCAGCAGGGCGCTGTCCGGACCGGCCAGCAGCGGCACGACGACCGCGACAGGACCCTCGGGCTCCTTCGTCTCCACACCCGCGGCGAGCGCCTGCTCGTAGCGGGCGGTGCGCTCGTCGGCCGCGTGCGCGAGCACGGCCTGCAGTGACGCGTACTCCGCGTCGTCCCCGTCGAGGTAACCGATACGGGCGTCGAGGCCGGGAAGCTCGGAGCGGGCGATGCTCACGACCTCCTCGGCGAGGCCGCGGGTGGCGGCGCTGGGCGTGCCCGGAACCGCGAGGACGAGCGCGGGCGCGCCCTCGGGAGCCGCCAGGGGCTCGGGTCGGCGGTGGCGCCCGGGCTGACGGGGGCGCGGCATTCGTACTGGCAGGCCGGACGCGGGCCCAGTGGGGGAGCTCATGGCGCCGCATGTTACTGGTTTCCCCGGTTCCCCTGTTCGGGGAGGGGGCAGGTGAGCGGTATCCGTCCGGTTTTGTCTGATGACTTCTGATGACTTACGCACGGATCGGTCACGCTCCGTACCCGAACGGGCCGTCCCTCAGTCCTGGTTCACCGCCACGACCTGCAGCATTCGCTCGTCGCCCGGCAGGGCGAGCCGCCCCTCGGCGAGCGCCGTCGCGATGCGTACCGCGCCGAGCAGGGGGTCGCCCTCGGCCGGCACCCGGCGCACCTGCGGAAGCCGTTCGGCCAGTTCCTTCGCCAGCGGTTCGAGCAGCGGCGCGCCCATCCGGAACAGGCCGCCGGTGAGGGCGATGACGGCGTCCTCGCCGTCCGGGCAGACGGCCGCCGCGGACTCGGCGATGTGCCCCGCCGCGGCCCGCAGGATCCGCGCGGCGACCGGGTCGTCGTCCGCGCACGCGGACACCTGAGGCGCGAACGAGGCGAGTACGGCGGTCCGGTCGCCGCGCGGATACAGCTTGCCGGGCAGCCCCGGCATCGGCCCGAACACCTCCTCGGCGCGGGACAGCAGCAGAGCGGATCCGCCGTCCCGGCCGTCGTGCGCGCGCAGCGCCGCCTCCAGCCCGGCCCGCCCGATCCACGCGCCGCTGCCGCAGTCGCCGAGCAGGTGGCCCCAGCCGTCCGCCCGGTGCCACCGCGTCAGATCCGTACCGATCGCGATCATGCCCGTGCCGGCGGCGACCACCGCACCGGGACGCGGTCCGAGCGCACCCACGTACGCGGTGACGGCGTCGGCGGCGAGGACGGCCTTCCGGGCGCCGAACTCCCGGCGCAGCGCGCCCGGCAGTTCGGCGCGCAGCGCGTCGCCCAGGGTGCTCAGCCCCGCCGCGCCGACCACGGCGGTGCGCAGCTCGCCCACCCCGGTCTCCACCGTCAGCGAGCGCACCAGCGGAAGCAGTTGTCCCATCAGGTGCTCCGCGTCGATGCCCCGCGGGCCGGTCCGCACGGGGACCGCCGACTCCCGCCGCGCGGACACCGCCCCGTCCGGTGTCCCGACGACGACCCGGAGGCCGGAACCCCCGGAGTCCACGGCCAGAAAGCCCGCGGGACCCCCCGCCGCGCCCCCCGGCCATGTCACGGCAGGCGCCAGTCCACGGGCTGCCCGCCCTGCCGGATCAGCAGGTCGTTGGCCCGGCTGAACGGGCGTGAGCCGAAGAAGCCGCGGTCGGCGGACATCGGGGAGGGATGCGCGGACTCCACCGAGGGCAGGCTGCCGAGGAGCGGCCGCAGATTGCGGGCGTCACGGCCCCACAGGATCGACACCAGGGGCTTGCCGCGTGCGGCGAGCGCGCGTATCGCCTGCTCGGTGACCTCCTCCCAGCCCTTGCCGCGGTGCGCGGCCGGGCTGCGCGGAGCCGTGGTGAGCGCCCTGTTGAGCAGCAGCACCCCCTGCCGGGTCCACGGCGTGAGGTCGCCGTTCGACGGCTGGGGGAGCCCCAGGTCGGTGTTCAGCTCGCGGTAGATGTTGATCAGGCTGCCGGGCAGCGGCCGTACCTCCGGCGCCACCGAGAACGACAGCCCGACCGCGTGCCCCGGAGTCGGGTAGGGGTCCTGTCCCACGATGAGGATCCGGACCTCGTCGAAGGGCTGCTGGAAGGCCCGCAGGACGTTCTGGCCTGCGGGGAGGTAGGTGCGTCCCGCGGCTATCTCCCCGCGGAGGAAGTCGCCCATCTCGGCGATCTTCCCGGCCACGGGTTCCAGGGCCTTGGCCCAGCCCGGTTCGACGATCTCATGCAACGGTCGTGGTGCCACGGCGTCACCCTACTGCCGCGCACGGCACGGCGATCAACCGGTGGCCGAAGGTGTATCGCTGCGGGGTCATCCGACGACCGCGGCCCGCACGCACAGCACATCGGGAAGATGCGAGGCCAGCTGCCGCCAGCTGTCGCCGTCGTCGGCCGAGGCGAACACCTCGCCGTTGCGGTTGCCGAAGTACACGCCCGCCGGGTCGGCGTCGTCGGTGCACAGGGCGTCGCGCAGCACGGTGCCGTAGTGGTCCCCCTCCGGCAGACCCGCCGAGAGCGGCTCCCAGGTCCGGCCGGCGTCCTGCGTGCGGTAGATCCGGCAGCGGCGTCCGGCCGGGACCCGGTCGGAGTCGGCGTTGATCGGGAACACATAGGCGGTGCCGGCGCGGTGCGGGTGGGCGGCCATTGCGAAACCGAACGTCGAGGGCAGGCCCGCGCCGATGTCGGTCCAGTGGGCGCCCGCGTCGTCGCTGCGGTAGACGCCCCAGTGGTTCTGCAGATACAGGCGGTCCGGATCCGCGGCGTCCCGCGCGACCTTGTGCACGCACTGCCCGAACTCGGGGTCGGGATCCGGCAGGAACACCGCGGACACACCGGAGTTGGAGGGGTCCCAGCTCGCGCCCCCGTCGGACGTGCGGAACACCCCGGCCGTGGAGACGGCGACGGTGACGGCCCGGGGGTCCCGCCGGTCCGTGAGGACCGTGTGCAGGCCCTCGCCGCCACCGCCCGGGACCCACTGCGAGCGGGTCGGGTGCTCCCACAGGGGGCGGACCAGCTCGAAGCTCTCGCCGCGGTCGTCCGAGCGGTACAGCGCGGCGGGCTCCGTGCCCGCGTAGATCACGTCCGGTTCGGCCGCCGCCGGGTGCAGCTGCCACACCCGCTCCAGCGAAGCCCCCGTGTCCTGGGGGAACCTGACGGCCGGCCGGGCCGGTTCGGTCCATGTCCGGCCCAGGTCGTCGGAGTGGAAGACGGACGGCCCCCAGTGGGCGCTGTCGCCGCCGGCCAGCAGGCGCGGGGTGTCGCCGCGGGTGTCGATCGCGACCGAGTAGACGGCCTGCGCGTTGAAGTACGGATCTTCGTCGAACTCCCATGCGTCACCGCTCCGTCGTCCGATGAACAGGCCCTTCCGGGTGCCCACGGCCAGCAGTACGTCGGTCATTCCGATCACCTCCGCGACGGCTTCGTCTCAGACACGGGCCAGTCTGCACCTCACCACTGACAGTCACCTCTGGAGCGGGAGTCGTCGCAGGTCAGTCCCTGTCCCAGGGCTCGGAGAGGTGGTCGGGCCGGGGGCCGGGACAGCGGCTGGGCCACGTTCGCGCCCCGGCCGAGGGGTCTTTCGGGAAGCCGGCCGTGCGGCCGCCCGGCCCGTGGCACGGTCGGGGCGTGGGAACCGCCCTGAGCATCGGCGGGCCGCCGCCCGTATGGGAGGCAGGTGGGGATGCTGGTGCGCTGGTGAGGGAGGCGGCCTTCGATGGGCCTGCGGGGTCTGAGGGTTCGACGTGTCCGACGGGTGTGGCTGTGGCGCTGGCGGCGCAATCCGCTCAGACGCCGCTCCGACGTCGTCGAGGCGTGGGTGCTGCTCGGGGCGTGGACGTTCACTGTGCTGTGCGGGGTGTCGGCCGGGGTGGTGGCGGCCGGGTCCGTCGAGCGGGGGATGGCCCGGGAGCGTGCGGAGTGGCGGCCGATGACCGCCCGGCTCACCGAGCGCGCCCCCGGCACCTCCGCCGCGCCGGGGGCGGGGAGCGGCTCCTCGGTGTGGGCGAAGGCCGGCTGGACCGCGCCGGACGGCTCCGCGCACTCCGGACAGACCCGGGTTCCGCCCGGCGCCGCCGCCGGCACCGCGGTCACCGTGTGGACGGACCGTGACGGCCGCCTCGTCGGCCGGCCCGCCACCCCCGACCAGGCCAGGATCCGCGCGGCCCTGGTCGGCGTACTCGCCGGTCTCGGCGCGGCGGCCGTCCCCTTCGCCTTCGGACGCGCCGCCCGCGGGCGCCTGGAGGACCGCCGGATGGACCAGTGGGAGGCGGACTGGTACCGCTTCGACCCTCTGTGGGGCCACCGGACGGGATGACGCCGGGGCTGTGGCGGAGGACCGCGCCGGACGGGACCGAACCGCACGCCCGGCCCCGCCTTCCCGGCCCGCCGCCCGGCCACCGAGGAGACCGGCCCGCCGCCCCGGGCGGCGAAGCGAGACCCGTTGCGCCTTCGCCGGCCGTCGAGGTGCGGAGGGGGGAACCGGCACGCCCCGGCGGCCCGGGGGAGAGCCGGTACGCCCCTCGGCCCGCCGGGCAGGGGACCGGCATGTCCCGGACGGCAGAGGCGGGTCTGCATGCCCGCGGCCCGCCGCCGGGGAGGAGCAGGTCTGCCGTCTGCCGCCCCGGTCGCCGGGGCGAGGCTCCCGCGCCCTTCCGGACCTCGGAAGAGGCCGTCACGCCCCCGCCCGCCGACGAGGGAGTCGGTGTGTCCTTCGGGCGGCCGAGGAGAACCGGTACGCCCCCGGGGCGTCGCGCGGAGGCCGAACCCTCTTTCCTCAGCCCGCGGCGGAGCCCGATCCGTACCCCAGCGCCCGCCCCAGAATCCCCTCCAGGTCCGCCGAATCGGGCAGCGTGCCGAAGGAGTGGCCCCAGTCCCCGCCGAGACGGGTGGCGCAGAAGGCGTCGGCGACGGCGGGGGGCGCGTGGCGGACGAGGAGGGATGCCTGGAGGGCGAGTGCCATGGCCTCGACCAGTCGGCGGGCGCCCGTCTCGGAGGCGGCGGCCAGCCCGTCCTTGAGCCGCACGATCGCCGCGTCCAGCCGGGCGTCCGCCCCCCGGGCGAGGGCGAGTTCGGCGAACAGCGCCTCCGCGGTGCGCCCGTCGCGCGTGAGCGCCCGCAGCACATCGAGGGCGTTGACGTTCCCGGAGCCCTCCCAGACGGACAGCAGGGGAGCCTCGCGGTAGTGCCGGGGCATCCCGGAGTCCTCGACGTAGCCGTTGCCGCCCAGGCACTCCAGGGCCTCCGCGGTGAAGGCGGGACCCCGCTTGGTGACCCAGTACTTGCCGACGGCCGTGGCGATGCGCCGGAACGCCCGCTCGCCCTCGTCCCCGCGCACGGCCCGGTCCGCCGCACCGGCCAGGCGCAGCGTGAGCGTCGTGGCGGCCTCCGACTCCAGCGCCAGGTCGGCCAGCACGTTGCGCATCAGCGGCTGGTCGGCCAGGCGTGCGCCGAACGCGCTGCGGTGGCGCGCGTGATGGCCCGCCTCCACGAGCGTCCTGCGCATCAGCGTCGCCGACGCCATCACACAGTCCAGCCGTGTGCAGTTGACCATCTCGATGATCGTCTTGACGCCCTGTCCCTCCGGCCCGACCAGCCAGGCCACGGTTCCGTCGAACTCGGGCTCGGAGGAGGCGTTGGAACGGTTGCCCAGTTTGTCCTTCAGCCGCTGGATGCGGAAGGTGTTGCGGGTGCCGTCGGGGAGCACCCGCGGCACGAGGAAGCAGGACAGGCCGTCCGGCGCCTGGGCGAGCACCAGGAAGACGTCGCACATCGGCGCCGAGGTGAACCACTTGTGGCCGCGCAGGGTGTAGACGCCCGGCTCCGCGGTCGGCGCGGCCACCGTGGTGTTCGTCCGGACGTCCGAGCCGCCCTGCTTCTCGGTCATCCCCATGCCCGCCAGCAGCCCGCGCTTCTCGGTCGGCACGCGCAGGCCGGGCTCGTACTCCCGGCTGGTCAGCAGAGGCTCGTACAGCTTGGCCAGCTCCGGTTCGCGCCGCAGCGCCGGGACGGCCGCGTACGTCATCGAGGTGGGGCAGCCGTGCCCGGCCTCGCTGTGGTTCCAGACCAGTCCGCCCGCCGTCCGCGCGACATGGGCGCCCGGCCGGGCGTCGGCCCAGGGGGACCCGGCCAGGCCCTCGGCGACGGCGACGCGCATGAGCCGGTGCCAGCTCGGGTGGAACTCCACCTCGTCGACGCGGTTGCCCCACCGGTCGTGGGTGCGCAGCTCCGGCTCGTGCCGGTTCGCCTGCTCGCCCCACTCCTGCGCCTCGGCCCCGCCGGCGAGGAGGCCGAGCCGGCGGACGTCCGCCTCCGCCCAGCCGGCGCCCTCGCGGCGCAGGCCCTCGATCAGGGCCGCGTCCTCGGAGGCGTCGTACGGGGTGAGCGGCGGGGCCTGGTTGGTGACGTCGTGCGTCGCGTACTGCGGCTGCGGTTCCAGCGGGGGTGTCGAGACCATGAAAGGAGTGTTGCACTCTCTCTGCGGTCGCAGCAATGGTGCAACATCGGGTTCCGGCCCCTACAGTACGAGGCCATGCACAGGTACGACACCGGGTCGCGGGGATGACCGCCCCGGCCCGCCCCGGCGCTCCGGAGCCGCGTCCGCTGTCCGCGCGGTCCGTCGTGCTGAGCCTGCTGCTCGGGGCGGACCCTCCCGAGATGGCGGCGAAGGACCTCGCGCGCGTGGTGGCGCCCTTCGGTGTCCAGGGGTCGACGCTGCGGGCCGCACTCAGCCGGATGGCGGCCGCGGGCGATCTGCGCCGTACCGGGACCGGCTACCGGATCGGCGAGCGTCTGCTGGAGCGCCGCCGGCGGCAGGACGACGCCGTCCGGCCGCGCACGCGCGCGTGGGACGGCGACTGGGAGATGGTGGTGGTCACCGCGTCGGGCCGCGGGCCCGCCGAGCGCGCGGAGCTGCGCACCCGGCTGACCGGCCTGCGCCTGGCCGAACTGCGCGAAGGGGTGTGGCTGCGCCCGGCCAACCTCGTGCGGGAGCTGCCCGGCGAACTGGAACGGGTGGCCGAGCGGTACGCGTCCCGGCCCGCGCGGCCGGCGGCCGAGCTGGCGGCGCACCTGTGGCCGCTGGACGCCTGGGCCGCCGAGGCGGAGGCCCTGCTGGCGCATGTCGGCCGGGCCGGCCGGCCCGCCGACCGTCTCACCGCCTACGCGGCGGTCGTCCGCCATCTGCTGGCGGACCCGGTCCTGCCGGAAGCGCTGCTGCCCGCCGGCTGGCCGGGCGCGGCCCTGCGCGCCGCCTACGCCGAGTACCGCCGGGAGCTGGAACGGCAGGTGCACACGCGCGTGGCGCGCGACACCTGAACGGGGCTCCACGCGCGCGTGCCGCACGGGAGCCCCGCTGTGGAGGGGCGGGGCCCCGCGGAGCGCCTGGGGGACGCTCCGCGGGGCCGTCTCGTCCCCGGGGCGTCACCTGTAGGTGATGTCCGAGGCGGAGTACAGGCAGTTCGTGCTGTCCGGGCCGGCTCCGACGGCCGTGTTGTTGTTGTACTTCTGGCACGGGACGACCTTGCGCGAGGAGTCGCTGCGGATCGTGATGCCGCGCAGGGTCGCCACGTCGTTGCGGTTGACGTTGATGCCGACCAGCCGGGCCGTGGAGCCGGTGCCGGTCACGTCGACGGCGCTGAGGTTGACCTTGCGGGTGTACTGCGTGGAGCAGTCGCCGCAGGAGCGGTAGAGCGTCTTGAACTCCTGCACCGCGAAGTTCGAGATGTTCACCGTGCCGCCGCCGTTGTGCTGGAACACCTTGTCGGACGCCTTCTTCGCCCCGCCGCCGACGACGTTGTACGTGGCTCCGCTGCCGCCCTTGAAGGTGGCGGCGTCCTCGCCGACGTCCTCCCACCACACGTTCTGCAGCGTGCAGCTGCCCAGGCAGTGGATGCCGTCGGCGCCGGGCGCCCCGATGATGACGTTCTTCAGCGTCACCCCGTTGGCGAGGGTGAGGATCGGCTGCTGGTCCTCCGCCTGGTCGCCGGTGCCGAGGGCGCCGCTGCCGTACAGACGCAGCATCCCGTAGTCCTTGGAGCCGGTCAGGTTGATGGTCGCGGTGACCGCCTGGCTGCCCGATGCGGACGGCCAGGTGGCGGCGCTCGCCGGAGTGAGCGCCCCGCCAGTCATGAGCATGCCAATCGAGAGTGCGGCCGCGGCCAGTGCCGGGGCCGCCGCACGCCTTCCGGCGCGTGCGTTCCGGGGAGAAGTCATGTCCCGATTCCCTCTTCCGTGGTGGGGGGTCGTCGGATGATCGTCACCTTCGAGTTCACTCGAAGCGTTCATGCTACTGAACGGACCGTAGAGGGTAAGCGCTTTCTGGTCAATGGGTGGCGCGAGAGTCCGCCGCGCCGGCCCCGGGGAAGGTGAATTCGCCGCCACAGGCAGTGGGAGCGCTTCCATGGACCGCCTTGCCCATGTCATCATTCCGGGCGGACGCCCTCCCCTGAAAGGAGGAGAGTCGACAAGAGATCCGCATATGTGAACAACGGTCATCCCGCTGATCCTCCCGGACCTCCCCTTCCCGCCCCGCGGGAGCCGCGACGGGAAGGACGAGGACGTGTCCCGCCAGGCCCGCCGCGCGCTTCCCGCCGCACCGGTGTCACTGGTGCCCGCCCTGCTCGCGGCGCCCCGGCCTCGCGGCCTTCACGCGCGACGGGGCCGTCTGTGCCATCAGCCGGGACGGGGGTGCGCGGCCCCGGACGCCGCCCCGGGGCCGCGCAGGGGCCGGGTCAGCCGTAGGCGGCGAGGAAGGCGCGGACGCCGGCTTCGGCGCAGCGGTCGAGCTCGGCCTCGCTGTGCCGGGCGCCGCCGTGGAACATGGCCTGGTTCACCGGGATCCACAGCAGCAGTCCGGCGAAGTGGTGGGCGGCCAGCATCGGGTCGCCGGTCCTGAGCAGGCCCTGGTCGGTGAGGCGCCGGAAGGTGGCCGCCAGGTTCGTCAGGACCCGTTCGAAGCCCTGCTCGTACCAGGCCGCGCCCAGACCGGGGAAGGCGTCGGCGTTGGCGATGACGAGGCGGCGCAGCTGGATCACCTCGGGCTGGGTGAGGGCTGCCAGGAGCCGGCGGGCGAGACGGGTCAGATTGCCGTCCAGGGCGTCGGCGTCGGCGGGGACGTCGGCCACCAGGTCCACCATCGCCTCGATACGGTCGGTGGTGGCCAGCACGATCTCGGCGAACAGCTTCTCCTTGTCCGCGAAGTGCTTGTAGACGGTCTGTTTGGACACCGCGGCCAGTTTCGCGATGTCGTCCATGCTCGTGCCCGCGTAGCCCTTGTCCAGGAACACCGTGCTCGCCGCGTCCAGGATCGCCTGGTGCTTGAGCGCTGACCGGCTGTCCATCGTCAGCTCCCTCTCCCCGCTCGGCCCCCGCCTTCTCTTTCGGGAGAGAGTACTGGACCGACCAGTACTGGTGTGAGTACTGTACCGTCCAGTTCTGAAAGTGCAGGGCCCGGGCTCTGCGCCGCTCATCGATGGGGGTTTCACATGGACAAGGTGTTGTCCGCCGACGGCACGGTCATCGCTTTCGAACGGCAGGGCTCGGGCCCTGCCGTGGTGCTCGTCGGCGGGGCTTTCATGACCCGCGGCGCTTCGGCCGAACTCGCCTCTCGGCTGGCCGGGCACTTCACGGTGATCACGTACGACCGCCGGGGCCGCGGCGACAGCGGGGACGCTCCTGTGTACGAGGTGCGGCGTGAGATCGAGGACCTCGACGCGCTGATCGCGGGTCCGGGCGGCGGATCGGCCATGGTCTTCGGCATGTCCTCGGGCGCCGTCCTGGCCCTGGAGGCCACCGCCTCCGGCAGTGCCGTGTCGCGCCTCGCGCTGTACGAGCCGCCGTTCGTCACGGACGACAGCCGGCCGCCGCTGCCCGCCGACTACGTGGAGCGTCTGACGGACCTCGTGGGCCGCGAGGCGTACGGGGACGCCGTCGCCCACTTCATGACGGCGGCGGTCGGCGTGCCCGCCGAGGTCGTCGCGGGCATGCGGCAGGCCCCCTTCTGGGCGGACATGGAAGCCGTCGCCCGCACCCTTCCCTACGACGGCCGGATCATGGGCGACACCATGTCCGGCCGTCCCCTGCCGGTCGACCGGTGGGCGTCCGTGACCGTTCCCGTCCTCGTCGGCAGCGGAGACGCGGGCGCGCCGCACATGCTGACCGGTGCGCGGGAACTCGCCGCGGCGGGCGGCAACTTCACCCTGCGGATCTTCCCGGGCGAGGAGCACGCCATCGACGCGAAGGTCCTGGCCCCGGTTCTCGCCGGCTTCTTCGCCGAGGAGCGCACGGCATGAGCGCACCGGTGAAGGGTCCCGCGAGCTATTTCCCCTCGATCGAGAAGAAGTACGGCCGGCCGGTCGCGGAGTGGAAGGAGCTCATCCGCTCCTCGCACCTGACCCGGCACATGGAGCTCGTCGCCTGGCTCAAGTCCGAGCACGGTCTGGGGCACGGCCACGCCAACGCCCTCGTCGCGCACACGCTGGCCGAGGACGGCGTCCGCTGAGCCGCTGACCTGCTGTGTCGCGCGGCCTGTGCCCCCGTCCTGCTGTGTCGCGCGGCTTCGGTCCGCCTCCTGTCCCGTCGCGCGGTCTGCGCCCCGTGGCCGGCTGCCCGGTTCGGAGCCGGGCGGTGCCGTGGCCGGACCCGTCCGGCCTCACACCGACCGGAGGTACTGGTCCGGCACCCGCACCTCGCCGCCCAGTTCGCGGGCCGCGTGCCGGGCCCAGGAGGGGTTGCGCAGCAGCTCGCGGCCGAGCAGGACCGCGTCCGCCTCCCCGTTGGCGACGATCTTCTCGGCCTGCTCGGCCTCGGTGATCAGACCCACCGCGGCGACGGGCAGGCCGGTCTCGGCCTTCACCCGGGCGGCGAAGGGAACCTGGTAGCCGGGACCGGCCGGGATCCGTGCGTCGGAGACGTTGCCGCCGGTGGAGACGTCCAGCAGGTCGACGCCGTGCGCCTGGAGGTCACGGGCGAGGCGGACGGTGTCGTCCGCGGTCCAGCCGCCCTCGTCCAGCCAGTCGGTCGCCGAGACGCGGAAGAACACCGGCTTGTCCTGCGGCCACACCGCGCGCACCGCGTCGACGACCTCCAGCGCGAAACGCGTGCGGTTCTCGTGGGAGCCGCCGTAGGCGTCGGTGCGGTGGTTGGAGTGCGGGGAGAGGAACTCGTGGATCAGGTAGCCGTGGGCGCCGTGGACCTCGACGACCTCGAAGCCCGCGGCGAGGGCCCGCCGGGCGGCGTCGGCGAACTGGCCGACGATTCCCTCGATCTGCTCGACCGTCAGCTCGTCGGGGACGAAGTGCCCCTCGGCGAACGGCACCGCGCTCGGGGCGAGCGGAGTCCACCCGTGCGCGTCCGGGCCGACCGGCGTGCCGCCCTTCCAGGGCCGGTCGGTGGACGCCTTGCGCCCGGCGTGGGCGAGCTGGATCCCCGGCACCGTGCCCTGCGCGGAGAGGAAGCGGGTGATCCGGCGGAACGCCTCCACCTGCGTGTCGTTCCACAGGCCCAGGTCGTACGGCGAGATCCGGCCCTCGGGGGCGACCGCGGTCGCCTCGGTGAGGATCAGGCCCGTGCCGCCGGCCGCGCGGGCCGCGTAGTGGGAGAAGTGCCAGTCGTGCGGCGCGCCTTCCTGAGGGCCGTCCGGTGCGGCCGAGTACTGGCACATCGGGGCCATCCACACGCGGTTCGGGATGGTCAGCTCACGCAGGGTGCAGGGCTCGAAGAGCGCGCTCACGGCGCCTCCATTCGTCACGGGACCGATACCGGATTCGTACGATACTCATCGTAGTACGGTGGATGTCAAACTACGAAGCCCTTCGTACAATGGATCCCATGACCACCACCGCTCCCGCAGGCAGCCGCGACCTCCCCCATCCCGCACGCGAGGAGATCCGGCTCGAAGGGGTGCTGCACGCGCTCTCGGACCCGATGCGGCTCCAGATCGTGCGGGAGCTCGCCGCCGCGGGGGGCGAGGAGCTGACCTGCTCGCAGTTCGAGCTCCCGGTCACCAAGTCCACGACGACGCACCACTTCCGCGTGCTGCGCGAGAGCGGCGTGGTCCGCCAGATCTACCGGGGCACGGCCAAGATGAACGGCCTGCGCAAGGACGACCTCGACGCTCTCTTCCCGGGGCTGGTGGACGCCCTCCTGGCGGCCGCCGCGCGGCAGTCCAGCCGGCTCACCGAGTTCTAGTCACACCGTCCCGCCGCGGGCGGCCTCCAGCAGTGACCGCCAGTCGGGGAGTTTCACCACGGTCCTGCCCAGGGACGCGCCCAGTCGCGCCTCCGCCCGTTCGATCGCCTGCCAGCCCGGCCACTCGACCGGGTCGGCTCCGTACGCGCGCAGCGCCGGCACCGCGTCGTCCGGCACCTGCCTGCGGGCCAGCGCGGGCGCGTCCTGGAGCAGGGACGCCACCGTCTCCTTGGCGCACGGACGGTTCGTTCCGATGACTCCTGTCGGGCCCCGCTTGATCCAGCCCGCCACGTACGTGCCGGGAGCGACCCGCCCCGCGGTGTGCGGAACCGTCCCGGTCGTCCCGTCGAAGGGCAGGCCCTCCAGCGGCACCCCGCGGTAGCCGACCGAGCGCAGCACCAGCTGGGCCTCGATGTCCTCGAACGTGCCGGTTCCCGTCACCGAGCCGTGCCCGTCCGGGACGGTGCGCTCGAAGCGCACCCCGCCCACGCGGCCCCCGGCGTCGAGGAGTTCGGCGGGGCGCAGGAAGAAGCGCGCATGGATGCGCCGGGGTGCGCCGGAGGGCGGCAGAGCGGCCCAGCCGCGCAGGACCTCCACGTTGCGGCGCAGGGCGCCCGGCAGCCCCGACGGGTCCGCGTACGCCGGGTCCAGCGCCAGCTCGGCCGGATCCACCCGGACTTCGGCTCCGGGAAGGCCGCCGAGCTCACGCAGCTCCTTGGTGGTGAAGCGGGCCTGTGACGGGCCGCGCCGCCCCACCATGTGGATGTCGGTCACCTCGCTCGCCGCGAGGGCGGCCAGCGCGGCCTGCGGTATGTCGGTCGGACTCAGCTCGGCCGCGCCGCGGGCCAGGACGCGGGTGACGTCCACGGCGACGTTGCCCACGCCGATGACGACGGCCGACCGCGCGCCGCGGACGAACCCGTCGTCGACGGCGTCCGGATGGGCGCTGTACCAGGACACGAACCGTGTCGCCGACCAGCTCCCCGGCAGTTCCTCGCCGGGGATGCCGAGGCGCCGGTCGGTGGCGGCGCCGACGCAGTACACCACCGCGTGGTACAGCTCCCGCAGTCCGGCCGCGGGCACACCCCCGGCGCCCGCCTGGACGCCGCCGAGGAAGCGGATCCGCTCGTGCTCCAGCACCGTGCGCAGGGTTGTCTGGAGGGACTTGATCTTCTCGTGGTCCGGCGCCACCCCGTACCGCACCAGGCCGTAGGGGCAGGGCAACCGGTCCAGTACGTCGACCAGCACGCCGGGATCCTGCTGGACGAGGGACTGGGCGGTGTAGACCCCGCTGGGTCCGGAACCGACGACGGCGACACGCAGCACGGCGGAACTCCTTGTCCGGCGGTGGAGCAGGAGGTCGCTGACGCCCCCAGCATCGCACCGGCGGGGCCGCTCGGGGAGGGGTGCGGCTGCGCCGTCGGGGTGCCCGGTGTGCGCGCCCTTTCGTATGGAATGTGATCATGAGGTTACGTTGCGTGTGTGCTAGAAGCATCCTTTCTTAATCTTTCTGATCGCCGTTTCGAGGACGGCGTGGTGGCCGTGTGGCCCGCCTGGGAAGTGCGGGAGAGCGGCGGCGTCACCTCCTGGTACCAGGTGCGGCTGGAGTTCGCCGACGGAGCCCGGGTCGAGGCGCTGGCCGTGGCGGCCGCGGGGTGTCTCTCCGTCGAGGACGTCCGGGGCCGGCCCGCACTGTCCCTCGCCGACCTCGCCGTGCTCGCCGACTGGATCGGGGGGCCGCTGGCAGAGGCGTGCGGGATCGAGCTGGGCGCGGAGGGGGCGGGGGAGCGCGTGTACGGCGCCCACACGTACGGCAGCGGCACCCACGGCCGTGACGTGCACGCCGACGACGCGTACGGCGGTGAAGCGGACGGCGGTGGCGGCGAAGGCGACGAGGACGGCGACGAGGACGGGGACAGGGGCGGCGGCACGTGCGGCGGCACGTACGGCGAAGGCGGCACCTGCGGCGAGGCCGGCGCCCGGACGGGCCTCCTCGCCGGACCCCGGACTCCCGGGGGCGAGTTCCCCGAAGAAGGCTTCCCCGGGGGCGAGTTCCCCGAAGGCGGCTTCCCCGGGGGTCCGGTCTCGCGCCGGGCCCGGCCGGCCTGGCCCCGCGGAGCCGAGGGCCGCCGGCTGCTCGCCCAGGAGTACCGTGCCGCCCAGGAGGACGGCTTCGACCCCGTCCTCGCCGTGATGTGCGCGACGGGGCACAGCCGTCGCAGGTCCCTCAGGCTGATCGCCCAGGCCCGTGACGCAGGCTTCCTGACGCCACGTCACATCCGCCGCTGAGGCCGGACCGGACCGGCCTCAGGCCATGTCCCGCATCCGCGTGATCTCGCTCGTCTGCTGAGCCACCACGTCGTCGGCCATCTCCTCGACCTGGATGTTGTTGCCCTGCGCCTTCACTTCCGCGGCCATGGCGATCGCCCCTTCGTGATGGGCGATCATCAGCTTCACGAACAGGGTGTCGAAGGCCGTGCCGCGGGCCGCCCGCAGCTTCGCCAGCTGCGCCTCGGTCGCCATGCCGGGCATCGCGGCGTGGTCGTGCCCGGTTCCCCCGCCGGGCTCGCCGTGCGTCTTCAGCCAGCCCTTCATGGCCCCGATCTCCGGCCCCTGCGCGGCGGCGATGCGCTCGGCGAGCCGCTTCACCCGCGTGGACCCCGCCTGCTCCGGGGCGAGTCCGGTCATCACCAGAGCCTGTGCGTGATGCTCGATCATCCGGCGCACGTACGCCGCGTCCGCCGAGTTGGGGGTGTCGTCCTCGGCCTGCTGCGCCGCCGCGTCCCCGGCCGACAGCGTCCGGTTCTCCTCGCCCGGCAGACCCGGCACCAGCACCGAGGGGCCGCTCGGCGCGGGGGATCCGGCCTTCTCGCCGGAGTCCGTGTCGCAGCCGGCGAGCGTGAGCGCGGCCAGTGCGGCGAGGGACGCCGTCGCGAGGGTTGCGCGAAGCGGGCGGCGGAAGTGCACGACGGCCTCCTGTGGCTGAGGGCGGCCCTCCGGAGGGAGGGATGCGGGAGCACACCTCGTGAGTGTTGCTGACTGTACTAACACGCTTCCGAGCACGACTGATCAAAAACCTGGATTACATATACGTTTCACCCCTGTTGATCTGTGCATGATGAAGACGATACTGCGGGGGTCCGTGAACCGTTCCTCGTGAACGGAACAAGGGAGGAAGCAGTGATCCTGTCGAACGATCCCCGAACGCGGCACAGACGTCTGGGAGTTGCCACCGCAGCGGCCGGACTCCTGGCCGCTCTGCTGACGGCCCATCCGGCGATCGCCACCCCCGACCCCGGGGACGCCCCGGCCCCGAACAAGGAGTTGTCCCGCAGCGCCCGGGCGGAGGTGCGGGAGGCCATCTCCGGCGGTGAGATACCCGGCCAGGACGAGATCGTCCACTCGGCCAACATCCAGCATCTGGCGAACGTCCCCAAGGACCTCGTCAAGGGCACCAACTCGGACCTCGCCTTCCAGGGCAGATACGCCTTCGCCGGCAACTACGACGGCTTCCGCATCTTCGACATCAGCAACCCGAAGGCCCCGAGGACCGTCTCCCAGGTCCTGTGCCCGGGCTCGCAGAACGACATCTCCGTCTCCGGCGACCTGCTGTTCCTGTCGACCGACTCCTCGCGCAGCGACAGCAGCTGCAACAGCACCACGCAGCCCGCGACCGAGAAGTCCTCCTGGGAGGGCATGAAGGTCTTCGACATCAGCGACAAGACGAACCCGAAGTACGTCGCCGCCGTCGAGACCGCCTGCGGCTCGCACACCCACACGATCGTGCCCGAGCGCCGCGACGTCTACGTGTACGTCTCCTCGTACTCGCCGAACGCGGCCTACCCCGACTGCCAGCCCCCGCACGACGGCATCTCCGTCATCAAGGTGCCGCGCAAGGCCCCGCAGAAGGCCGCGGTCGTCGGCTTCCCGGTGCTCTTCCCCGGTGAGGGTCCCGACGGCGGCGGCAACCCCGGTGGTCCCGTCAACCCCGGCGTGTCCAAGACCACCGGCTGCCACGACCTCACCGTCCTGCCCTCCAAGGACCTCGCGGCGGGCGCCTGCATGGGCGACGGCATCCTGTTCTCCGTCAAGGACCCCGAGCACCCGAAGGTCATCGACCGGGTCCAGGACAACGTCAACTTCGCGTTCTGGCACTCCGCGACCTTCAACCAGAAGGCGAACAAGGTCGTCTTCACCGACGAGCTGGGCGGCGGCGTCGGCGCCACCTGCAACGAGGCCACCGGCCCCACCCGCGGTGCCGACGGCGTCTACGACATCGTCGGCCGCGGCGACCACCGCAAGCTGGTCTTCCGCAGCTACTTCAAGATCCCGCGCCATCAGGCCGACACCGAGAACTGCGTCGCCCACAACGGCTCGCTGATCCCGGTCAAGGGCAAGGACCTGATGGTCCAGGCGTGGTACCAGGGCGGTGTCTCCGTCTGGGACTTCACCGACTCCGCGAAGCCCAGGGAGATCGCCTACTTCGAGCGCGGTCCGCTGACCACCGACGCCCTCACGGTCGGCGGCTCCTGGTCGGCGTACTACTACAACGGTCACATCTACTCGAACGACATCGCCAAGGGCTTCGACGTGCTGAAGATCAGCGACCGGCTCACCGACCCGGCCCGCAAGGTCAGGCTGCGCGAACTCAACGTGCAGACCCAGCCGGACTACTTCGACTGACCGGCGCCCCGCGTCACTCCGGCTGATCCGCGGGCCGCGTGCCCGTGGCGAAGAACCGCGACAGATCCGCCTCGCACGTCCCGCCGGGCGCCCCGGTGTCCGGCGGGACACCCATCTCCCACTCCAGCCCGTAGCGCCGGAACAGCTCCGCGCGCAGCGGGCCGATCGGCATGCCCACATTGGGCAGCACCATCGCGTACACCGCTCCCATCAGCTGCGCCCGCAGCATCGGGTAGTCCGTGTCCGGGTTCCCGCAGCCGCGCCGGGCGACCGTCTCCCGCAGCAGCTCGGCGAGCCGCTGCTGCTCCGGGCACTGCACGAACCCCTCCGCCTGGAGCAGGCCGGCCATGTGCTGCCGCATGAGCACCGTCCGGTCCCGGGCGAGCCCGAGGATCGCGTCGATCCCCCGCGCCATGCGCTCACGGCCGTCGTCCGTGCGAGGCTCGCGCTCCAGCGCCTCCTCCAGCGTGCGGTGCATCAGCCGGTGCACCGCCGACTGCACCAGCTGCCGCTTGCCCGGGAAGTAGTACGACACCAGACCGCGTGCCGAGCCGGCCCGGTCGGCGATGTCGCCGAGGGTCGTCGCCTCGTACCCGCGCTCGTTCACCAGCTCGACCGCGGCCTGCAGAAGCCGCTCGCGCGAACGCCGTCGCAACTCTTCATTGACCTGGGCGCTGCGCGGGGACATCCTGGACTCCTGCGTTGACTGGCTGCCAGCCAACTATACTCAGCGCAGCGGGATCCGCCTCAGGACCGGCGTGATTCCGGCTGCCGTCCGCCCTGGGCGACACGGGGGATCGTCCAGGGTGGACGTGTTCAGCACTCATGAAGTCGCCTCGGGCGACTTCCCGGGGTGCGGGCGGTGGTCAGCCCACCAGCTCCGGCACCGGGCGCAGCCCGTCCGGCCGCAGGTCCGCCGGCAGATGATCCACGAAGTGCACCGCGCAGCCGAGCGCTGCCGCTCCGCCGTCCGCCCGCCGGTCGTCCCCCACCATCAGCACCTGCTCCGGCTCGGCGCCGAGGGCCTCGCAGGCGATCCGGAACAGCCGCGGATCGGGCTTGCGCACGCCGTGCTCGTACGACAGGACGTAGGCGTCCACGTACGCGTCGAGGCCGTGCTCACGGAACACGGGGCGCAGGTCCCAGCCGATGTTGCTGACGACCGCCACGCCGATGCCGCGCTCGCGCAGCGTGCCCAGCACCTCGGCGGCGTCGGGGTAGGCCGTCCACGCGGCCGGGGTCATATGGCGCTCGTACAGGGCGTCGTGCAGCCGTGGATCCGGCAGCGCGACCCGGCGGGAGAGGCCGGTGTAGGCGGCCCGGTGCAGTGCGGAGCTCTCGTCACGCGTCTCCCACAGCGCGGCGAGGTCCCGCGGCACCCGCTGCGGCGGCGCCCCGCCCGGCAGCGCCCCGGCCGCCTCCAGGGCGCGAGCCGTCTCGGACAGTTCCCGCCCGGGCAGCGTGATCCCGGCGTCGGTGAGCACGGTGGCGAGCCAGGACTCGGCGGACTCGATACGGAAGAGCGTTCCGGAGAAGTCGAACATCACAGCCGTCATGGGCGGATCCTACGAGCGGCCCCCGACGCGCCACGGGGGCGCGGCCGGGGGCCGGGGACCCGGGGGCGGAAGGGACGGGCGGACAGGGGGGAACGGCGGGCGGAGAGAACAGCAGGGGGAAGGAACGGCGGACGGAGGGAACGGCGGGGGCGGCCGGGTGCGGCAGCGGGCTTCGTCGCGGCCCGTGCCGGGCGGTCTACCGCGTCGCGTCGGGCTTTCGGCGCGGCGGGTCGGGGAGCCAGCGCCGGTGGGCCGCCACCGCCAGGGCCACGACCAGAGCGCCGAGGAGCCAGCCGCCGAGGACGTCCGTGCCCCAGTGGACGCCCAGCCAGACGCGGGTCAGGCCGACGCCGACGACGGAGACCGCGGCGACGGCCGCGAGGGCCCGGAAGAGGGTCCGGGCCGCACCCCAGCGGTACAGCAGCCACAGCAGCAGACCGCACACCACGGTCGCCGTCATGGCGTGCCCGGACGGATAGGCCGCGTAGTGGGCGGAGTCGACGGGGTCGGGCCAGTGCGGGCGCCTGCGGCCGACCGCCGCCTTGACGCCCTGCTGCACGGCCGTGGTGAGGGCGACCGTCGCCACGAGCCACACGGCCGTCCACAGTGCGGCTCTCCGCAGCACCAGCCACGCCACCACCACGGCGCACAGCAGACGCATGGTCTGCGGGTCCCACACCCAGTCCGAGAGGATCCTGAAGGTGCGCGTGAGCGCCGGCTCGTCCACGGCCCAGCGGTGCGTGGTCCGGGCGACCGAGCCGTCGACGGACATCAGCGGGTGCCATGCGGTGGCGACCGTCACCAGCAGCAGGGCGGAGCACACGGCCAGGGCGCCCGCCAGACGCAGCGGCCCGTGACTCCGGCGGGTCTCGGGCGAGGACGCGGTGTGCGGGGGGTGCATGCTGTCGATCCTCGCCGAACGGCCCCCTCCGAGGCCACCCGCCACCACCGGCCTCCCGGCGCCTCTGTGCCACCACCAGTCTCCTGGCGCCTCTGTGCCACCACCAGTCTCCTGGTGCCCCCACGCCGCCACCGGTCTCACCGGTGTCCTGACGTCCCCACGCCGCCACCGGTCTCATCGGTGTCCTGGTGCCCCCACGCCGCCACCGGTCTCCACGCCGCCACCGGTCTCCACGCCGCCACCGGTCTCCACGCCGCCACCGGTCTCCACGCCGCCACCGGTCTCCACGCCGTCACCGGTCTCACCGGTTTCCCGGTCCCTCCCCGTAGCCGTGCGGGCCCGTTCCGGCCGGGGGACGCGCGGTCCGTCGGGGCCGGACCGCGCCTCTGCCGGGCCGCCGCCGTCGGACATGTGCCGTGCGGTCCGCGGCGGGGCCGCCGCCGCGAGGGCCGGGCCGGTCCGGGAGCCGTGCGGGGCGTCGGTGTCCCGGAGGGGACCTTCCGCCGCGCGACTCCTCCGCAGTGCGGGGCCGTCCGCCGGTCCGCAGGGGCGTGTGGCGCCAGAGGTCCTGAAGGCGGTCCGCCGTCACTCGGCCCGCTCCGGCGGAAGGGCTCCCGCCGCTCCGTGAGGCAGGCGTGCGGATGCCCCAGAAGCTGTCTCCGGACCGGTCCTGCCGGCGGCGTGAGGGCCGGTGCGTGTTCCCCGGAGAGGCCGCTCCGGCGGCGTTGCCGTCGGTCGCCGGCTCCCTCGGTCCGGCTCCGTCCGTGCGGAGGGGCTCGTCACGTCGACGCCCTCCTCCGCCTCGCAGCCGCACGCACCGGGCCCGCCCGGGGCCGGCCGGAAGGGGCTGCCCTTCCTGTCCGGCCCGATCCGGACGACAGCCCTCAGCCCAGCGCTCTCAGCCCAGCGCCCGCAGGCCCGGGACGAGGGCGACCAGGACGGGCAGGGCCGGGACCAGCGCGGCCGTGGCCGTCAGGCGCAGGCGGTGTGCCGCGGTGAGGCGGTCCGGCGGGGTGAGCAGCCGGTTCACCCGCTGCGGCACCTGCGCGCGCGCCGTCGGGCAGGGGCCGAACACCCCCCGGTCCTCGTTGAGTTCCACCAGCGCCAGCGCGGTGGTGAGCCGGCCGAACCGCCGCGAGGCCATGTCGTCGGCCGCCAGCTCCACCAGCCGGTGCATCTCGTCGCGGAACGCCGCGAACACCGGGACCTGCGGGAACCCCGAGGCGAGCGCGGTCGAGCAGTGCAGCAGCCAGTCGTGGCGGGCCTGGGCGTGTCCCTGCTCGTGGGCGACGACGGCGTCCAGCTGCCGCCCCTTCAGCCGGCGCAGGGCGGCGGTGGTGATCACCAGGCGGGGCGTCGGGCCCGGCAGCCACCAGGCGTCGGGCCGCTCGCCCTCCAGCACCACCAGCGGACCGCCGGCGGACTCCTCGCCGGGCAACAGCGGTGCCCGCACCAGCAGTTCGGTCCGGCGCCGCCGGCGCCGCGCCCTCGCCCGTACGACCTCACGCACCAGCATCGCCGCGCTCCACACCCCGGCCAGCGCGAGCGCGACCGCGGTGGCCGCGGCCCAGGGCCCACCGGCCGCGCCGAGGGCGTACGCCTCCACGACGGGGCGCGGGGCGGGGGCGAACAGATGGCCGCGCACGGCCTGCCAGGCGGCCGCCGCGCTGAGCGTCATCGACAGCGTGCAGCACAGCAGCACGGCCGCCACCACGCACTGCCACACCCACAGGGCCACCACCGGCTCACGGTCCGGCCAGTCGGCCCGGGACAGCATCCGGGGTCCGGCCATGGCGGTCAGGGCGCCGAGCAGCAGCAGTGCCACGGGGACCATCATGTCCGCCACCCTATGAGTGCCCGGCTGCCCCGCGGTACGGCCCGCAGCGCCAAGTGACGCACACCACGGCCGTGTACGGCCGGGGTTCACAGGGCCAGCAGCATCGCCACCATCGCGATCCCCATCGACAGCCGGCAGGCCCGCACCAGTTCGGGCCGGTCCCCCCAGGCCACCGCCCGGCCGCCGCCCGGAGCGGCGCCGCCGGGCACGGACACGGGCACGAGCCGGGCGCCGGACAGGAGGACGTAGCCGGTGAAGTACAGCAGCAGCGCACCGGTCAGCACGGGCACCCCGGAGCCGCCGTGGCCGCCGGGGGAGGCGGCCATCGCGACCGCCATGTACACCATGGCCGCGTCGCCCACCAGATGATGCAGATGGTGCGCGTCGGCCCGCGCGGTCCACAGCGCGTGCAGCGCCGCCCCGCCGAAGAGCGCGGCGTAGCCGGGCCAGGCCCACGGCGGGGGCGTGAACACCGTCGCGGGGACGGCCATCGCGGCCATCCCGAACCCCATGAGCGCCTCCGTGCCCGCGGTACGGCGCTGCTCCTCGACCCTGCTGCGCATGCGCAGCAGGCAGTACGCGCCGGTCGCGGCGCACAGCGCGACGAGCAGCCAGCCGGGCGACACCGGTCCGTGCACACGTACCTCCCCGCTCGACACTCGCTCCAGCGGAAGCGATGCCCGGGCCGTGCGGGGCGTACGCGAGCGCAAGGGTGTACACGGGGAGCACTCGACGGAGCGCGGCCCGTCGCCGCGTCAGCGGGCCGCAGGTGTCACAGGCCCGGCCGGTGGCGCAGGGGATGGTCGCGCGGCACCTCCACCAGCACGATCTCCGTGCCGTCCGGGTCCCTGATCCACATCTCGACCAGTCCCCACGGCTCGGTGACCGGGGGCCGCGCGATGCCGACGCCCTTGTCGCGCAGTTCCCCGTGCGCCGCGGCCACGTCGTCGACCTGGAGCCACAGCCGCACCGCCGGGGACGGCATCTCCCCGGTGCGCCCGGACAGTTCCAGGAATCCGCCGCCGAGGAAGTAGACGGTGCCGCGGTCCGGGCCGGTGCCGAACTCGCGGTACACGGCGAGTCCCAGGGTCTCGCCGTAGAAGGCACGGGAGCGCTCGGGGTCGCGGGGGCGTAGGAGGATGCGGCTGCTCAGTACGTGCACCATGCGGCGGAGCGTACCGGCGGGGTTAGGCTCGTCCTGCCCCAGCCGCGCCACAGATGGGAGTTGCGCCCATGGAATCCGCCCTCACCGCCACCGGACCGACCTTCCGCGATGCCACCGACGCCGACGTGGACGTCCTCGTCGCGCTGATCGAGTCGGCGTACCGGGGTGACGCCAGCCGGGCGGGCTGGACCACCGAGGCGGACATCCTCCAGGGGCAGCGCACGGACCCCGAGGGCGTGCTGGCGGTGATCGAGTCGGAGGACAGCAGGCTGCTCACGGTCGAACGCGACGGCGCCGTCGTCGCGTGCTGCCAGCTGGAACACCGCGGCGACCACGCCTACTTCGGCATGTTCGCGGTCAGCCCCCGCCTCCAGGGCGCCGGGCTGGGCAAGGTGATCATCGCGGAGGCGGAGCGGCGGGCCCGGGAGACCTGGGGTGTGACCGAGATGCACATGACCGTGATCTCCGTGCGGGACGACCTGATCGCCTGGTACGAACGCCGCGGCTACCGCCGTACGGGACGGATGACCCCGTTCCCGTACGGCGACGAGCGCTTCGGCGTCCCGCAGCGTGACGATCTCCAGTTCGAGCTGCTGGTCAAGCCCCTGGTGTGACGCCCGCACCTGTGCTCAGGCGGTGAAGCGGCCGGTGCGTTTGATGTCCGGGTGGTCGGTGGTCGCGCCGTCCAGCTCCAGCGCCCGTACGAGCCGCAGGTGCTCCTGGGTGTTGACCACCCAGCCGATGATCCGCAGGTCCGCCTCGCGTGCCCGCTCCACCACCTCCAGGGTGAGCCTGCGGATGTTCAGGCAGACGCCGGCGGCCCCGGCCGCCACCGCGCGGTCGACGATGTCGGTGCCGTAGCGGCTGCCGATCAGCGCCGTCCGTACGCCGGGCACCAGGCGGGCGATCTCGGCGACGGCCTCGTCGTGGAACGAGGAGACCTCCACCCGGTCCGTGAGGTTCCGCCCGCGCAGCACCCCGGCCAGGGCCCGCGCCGCGGCCTCGTCCTTGATCTCGGCCTGGAGCGGTGAGCGCACCGCGTCCAGGACCTCCTCGAAGACCGGGATCCGCTCGCCGCGCCCGGCGTCCAGGGCACGCAGCTCGGCGAGGGTCTTGTCGGCCACGGCGCCGGAGCCGTCCGTGGTGCGGTCCACGTCCTCGTCGTGGATGACCACGAGGGCGCCGTCCTTGCTCAGATGCAGATCCAGCTCGATGACGTCGAGGCCGGCGTGCTCGGCGGCGACGAAGGACCGGAGCGTGTTCTCGGGCTCGACGCCCATGACTCCGCGGTGACCGATGGTGAGGAAGTTCAAGGCAGACCTCGCTTCCGTCGACGGCAGTCGGGGCCGCAGCCTAATGGCCCGCGCCGCCGATGCACCCGGACCTGCACGGAAGCGCGGAAGCATCCCTTCCCGACCTGCCCGACAGGAAAACCTTCGGTTACGACCGGGGTCGGACAGGATAATTTCCCGAGGCCCCCCTTGCTTGAGGAAACCGCATATGCCTACGGTGTCCTTACGCGAGGTTCTCCTGTGGAGGATGGGACATGACGGAAATTCTTGTGCAGGTGGGTTCGGGGGAGAAGGTTCCTCCGGCGAGCAGGGTGGTCGAGCACCCGGCCTGGCCCCGGCTCAAGGATGCCGTGGAGCAGATCAGGCCCTGGCAGTCCAAGGACGGCTCGATCGACTTCGAGGCGGAGGGCGCCCCGGAGCGGGCCGCGGCCGAGGCCGCTGTGAACCAGGTGGCCGAGGCGGTGCAGGAGCTGTCGCCGCTGCTGGCGCACGACGCCGCGTACCACGAGGCCCTGGTCAAGGACCTGCGGCGCTGGGCCGAGGACGGCTTCGGGGTCCCGGACTTCCTCGACTCGCTGCTGGCCTTCCACCCCGCCGCGGGCCGCGCGGACGGCCTCCAGCACCTGGTCGTCTTCCCGATGTACACGCAGAACGGCAACCCGGACCGCAACCTGGAGGCGGTCGTGCTGCGCATGGTCTGGCCCGACTGGCTGGCCGAGCTGGAGCGCACCCGCTACGACAACCCGCTGTTCTGCGGCATCAAGTTCGAGGACTTCACGGCCGGGTACGACACCAACTCCGCCGTGCTCTTCCCCGAGACGATCGCCGTCCGTGAGGCGCCGGAACGTTTCACCTGGGGTGGCATCTTCTGCGACCGCGAGGCCGCCCGCTTCCGCCGCGTCACCGACGCCGCCGTGGACATCCTGGGCCTGGAGCTGCCCGAGGACATCGCCGCGATGGTCCACGACCAGAAGCGCTGCGAGGAGGCGTTCGTCCTGTGGGACATGGTCCACGACCGCACCCACAGCCACGGCGACCTGCCGTTCGACCCCTTCATGATCAAGCAGCGCCAGCCGTTCTGGATGTACGGCCTGGAGGAGCTGCGCTGCGACCTCACCGCCTTCAAGGAGGCCGTGAAGCTGGAGGCCGACGGCGTCCCGCAGGCCCGTGACGTGCAGTACGCCGTGCTGTTCGACCGGATGTTCCGCTTCCCGGTCACCGGCGACCGCAACCGCAACTACGACGGTCTCGGCGGCCAGCTGCTCTTCGCGTACCTGCACAAGCACGACGTCGTCCGCTGGACCGACAACAAGCTGTTCATCGACTGGCAGCGCGCCCCGCAGGTCACCAACGAGCTGTGCGCCGACATCGAGAAGCTGTACCGCGACGGCATCGACCGCCCGAAGCTCGTCCACTGGTTCGCCGGCTACGAGCTGGTCTCCACGTACCTCTCCCCGCACCCGGGCTCCAAGTGGGCCAAGGGTCCCGAGGCCCTGGACCTGGACCAGCCGCCGCGCAAGCTCGTCGATGACGTGCTTCCCGACGAGTTTCCGCTGAGCATGTTCTATGAGGCCCTGTCCAAGAAGCTGAAGAACGTGATCGCCTCCACCAAGGGGATCACCGCGGACGGAGCCGAGCGGATCGCCGCGTGAGCGACCGCCTCCAGAACACTGCTCTTAAGGGGACGAACATGGGGAACGGTGCTCTCAACGGTGCGGTGATCGCGGTGGCCGGTGCGGGTGGACCCGCCGGCCGGGCGGCACTGCTCAGGCTCGCCGAGGCGGGCGCGACGGTCGTCGCCGCGGACAACGACCCGGAGCGTCTCGCCGAGGCCGTGGACGCGGCACGGTACGCGTCCGGCGGCGCCACGGTCACCGGTGAGACGGTCGACCTGCTGGACCTCCAGTCCACCCGTGACTGGGCCGCCCGCACCGAGAAGGAGTTCGGGCACGTCGACGGCCTGGTCCATCTCGTCGGCGGCTGGCGCGGCAGCGAGACCTTCACCAAGACCAGCCTCGACGACTGGGACTTCCTGGAGCTGCTGCTCATCCGCACCGTGCAGCACACCTCGCTCGCCTTCCACGAGGCGATCCAGCGCAGCGACCGCGGCCGGTACGTGCTGATCAGCGCGGCGGGCGCCACCACCCCGACCGCGGGCAACGCCGCCTACGCCGCCGGCAAGGCGGCCGCCGAGGCATGGACCCTCGCCATGGCCGACTACTTCCGCAAGGCCGGGGGCGAGCAGGGGCCGACGTCCGCTGCTGCGATCCTGGTGGTCAAGGCGTTGGTGCACGACGCGATGCGCGCCGAGCGGCCCAACGCGAAGTTCGCGGGCTTCACGGACGTCAAGGACCTCGCCGAGGCCGTCGTCGGTGTCTGGGACAAGCCCGCCGCGGAAGTGAACGGAAACCGTCTGTGGCTCACCGAGAAGCCGTGAACCCGCCGAAGACCGACGCGCGTCGCCGCCACGACCCCGGGACCCGGGGTTTCGCCAGCGACAACTACGCCGGGGCGCATCCGGAGGTGATGGCCGCCCTGGCGCTGGCCAACGGCGGCCATCAGGTGGCGTACGGCGAGGACGACTACACCGAGAACCTCCAGGGGATCATCCGCAGCCACTTCGGTCCCACGGCGGAGGCGTTCCCGGTCTTCAACGGCACCGGCGCCAACGTCGTCGCGCTCCAGGCGGTCACCGACCGCTGGGGCGCGGTGATCTGCGCCGAGAGCGCGCACATCAACGTCGACGAAGGCGGCGCCCCGGAGCGGATGGGCGGCCTCAAGCTGCTCACCGTGCCCACGCCGGACGGCAAGCTCACCCCCGAGCTGATCGACCGGCAGGCATGGGGCTGGGAGGACGAGCACCGCGCGATGCCGCAGGTCGTCTCGATCACCCAGAGCACCGAGCTGGGCACCCTCTACACGCCCGACGAGATCCGCGCGATCTGCGAGCACGCCCACGCGCACGGCATGAAGGTGCACCTGGACGGCTCCCGCATAGCCAACGCGGCCGCCTCGCTGAACGTGCCCATGCGGACGTTCACCAACGCGGCCGGCGTCGACATCCTCTCCCTGGGCGGCACCAAGAACGGCGCCCTGTTCGGCGAGGCGGTCGTGGTGATCGATCAGGACGCGGTGCGGAAGATGAAGCACCTGCGCAAGCTGTCCATGCAGCTCGCCTCCAAGATGCGCTTCGTCTCGGTGCAGCTGGAGGCCCTGCTCGCCAAGGACCTGTGGCTGCGCAACGCCCGGCACGCCAACGAGATGGCCCAGCGCCTGGCCGACGGCGTGCGCGCCGTGCACGGCGTGGAGATCCTCTACCCGGTGCAGGCCAACGGTGTCTTCGCCAAGCTCCCGAACGACGTGAGCGAGCGCCTGCAGAAGCGGTTCCGCTTCTACTTCTGGGACGAGGGCGAAGGCGTCGTGCGCTGGATGTGCTCCTTCGACACGACCGAGGAGGACGTGGACGCGTTCCTCGCGGCGCTGAAGGAGGAGATGGCTCGCTGAGCCCTCCCCCGTGATGCATAGATATGCGGTCACCCGGAAAGTCATTGACGACCGGGTGATCGCATTCCTATGCTCTGGCGTCATGGAGCTGATCCAGAACACCCCCGACCTTTCTGCATACTTGGCCGCCGACGAGGTCATCGACCATCAACATCCGGTGGTGCGCGAAACCGCGGCCCGCCTCGCCTCGGAGGTCGCCGACTCGTATGACTATGCGCGGGCGGCCTTCGAGTACGTACGTGACGCCATCCCGCACTCCGCCGATGCCGGCGACCCGCGCGTGACCTGGCGTGCCTCCGACGTCATCGCGCTGAGGACGGGCATCTGCTACGCCAAGTCCCACGCGCTGGCCGCGCTGCTGCGGGCGGAGGACATCCCGACCGCGCTGTGCTACCAGCGGCTGCGGGACGACGGCTCGGGTCACTGTGTGCACGGGCTCGTCGCCGTCCGCCTCGACGGATCCTGGCACCGCCAGGATCCGCGCGGCAACAAGCCGGGCGTGGACGCGCGGTTCTCCCTCGACGGCGAACGGCTGGCCTTCCCGGTCGACCCGGAGTCCAATGAGGTGGACTATCCGGTCCTGTATGCTGAACCTCACCCGGTGGTCGTGCAGGCCCTCCGGACCGCCCCCGACCGGCAGTACCTCTGGAAGACGCTCCCCACCACACTCTGAGGCCCGGCGATGACCCTCTCCCTGACCGTGTCCGACGAGGTGCGCGCCCTCGCACCCGGCTTCACCCATGTCGCCGTGGAGGCGCACGGCCTCACCAACGGGCCCAGCACCGAGGAGAGCGCACGGCTCCTGGACGAGGCCGCGCACCGGCTGGCCGTACGTCTGGACGGGCGGGCACCGCACGAGGACCCGCACATGGCGGCCTGGCGCGAGACCTACACGGCCTTCGGGTCCAAGCCCTCACGCACCCGCAACTCCGCGGAGGCACTGGCCAGGCGCGCGCTGTCCGAAGCCGGGCTGCCGCGCATCAACGTCCTCGTGGACCTCTACAACGCCGTCAGCACGGCCCGCCTGATCCCGGTCGGCGGCGAGGACATCGACCATGTCCGGGGCGGCATGCGTCTGGTGCGGGCGCGTGGCGACGAGGAGTTCGTGACGGCCTCCGGCGGCGAGGAGACCGTCGAGCACCCCGACCCGGGCGAGGTGGTCTGGCGCGACGACACCGGTGTCACCTGCCGTCGCTGGAACTGGCGCCAGGGTCCCCGTACCCGCCTCACCGAACGGACGGTCTCCGGCGTCTTCCTGCTGGAGACCCTGGCCCCGATGCCGGTCGCCGAGGCGGAGTCCGCCGCGGCGGAACTCGCCGGCCTGCTGGAGAAGTTCAGCCCCGGCGCCGACGTCACCGTGCACCCGGCCGCGCCGGCACGCGCCTGATCCGGCGGCGCGGCCGCGCCCGGACGGGCACGGGGCCGCCCGCCGGCCGTCACCGCCCGCCGGCGGTCCATGGCCGATCGATCGTGCGCCTCCCCGCGCCCCGGAGGCGGCGGGGAAGCGCGCGACCGGCTCACGGTGACGGTCACCGGCCCCCGGCACCGGGCCGGTCCCGCGCCCCGCTAGGGTCACCGCATGACTGACGGGGGAGCGGCACAGGACACGGCGACAGCGGCCACGGACGGGCGGGGCGGCCGGTGGGCCCGGCTCCGCCGGCACCGTCTGCCCGTCTCGGCCGGGGTCCTCGCCCTGCTCGCCGCAGGCACCGCCGTCCCCCTCGCGCTCGCCGGGAACGAGGACGAGCCCTGCCGGGAGATCCCCGCGGCCACCCGCGCCCTCGCCGCCGACCCCGCGGCGGCGACCCGTGCGCTCGACCCCGGCGACGACCTGTCCCGGATGGACGCCGTGCGCGCCGTCCTGCGGTACGACAACCCCTGCGGCGACGGCGCGAAGGTGCTGGGCGAGGCCGTCGAGGCCGCCACCCTGGCGTCCGGCCCCGGCACCCCGCACACCCTGGCCCAGGCCCGCGCCGCCTACGGGGTCGCCGCCGCGCTGGACGGCGCCGACCTGCCCGGCGGCATGGCCCCCGGGATCGCCCGGATGCTCGCCGACTACGTCGTCGACGAGGCCCGCTACCTCGCGCACAGCGACCAGGCCGAAGGCCCTGCGGTCCCGGCCGGGGCGGCGGCGCCGGACCCGCTGGGCTGGACACCGTACGGCCGCTTCCTCGCGCCCGGCGAGGCCCACGCGGACTTCGAGTACGAGCAGCCCTACGGCGACGCCGAGGCCGACCCGGAACAGCTCGTGGCGGAACTCGCCGAGGACCCCGAGGCGTTCGCGATCCTCTACGACGCCGAACGCGCCTACCTCGCCCACTACCTGGAGCGCCTCACCCGCCAGGGCGGCGACCCCGGCTTCCGGCCCGATCCGAAGGAGAAGAGCGAGTACGCCAGGACCGCGACGACCTGGCCGGACAACGACCTGGAGGACATCGCCGAGCGCATCGGCAACCTGATGAAGCACCGGGCCGCCCACGCCAGGGAGGGCACGACCGGCGATCTCGCCGCCTACGACGGGACCGTGCGCCGGCACACCCGGGGCGCCTACCTGGCCGCCCCGCGCCGGGTCACGGCCCGTCCGCCGATGGCCGCCGTCGCCGCCCGCCCGGTGTCCGGGCCGGTCCGGGGCGACCTGACGGACGGCCGGCACCAGATGTTCACCACGTTCGACGCCTGGGCGCGGCAGCGCGCCGTACCGGACGAACGCGCCGCGGCCATGCGGCAGATCATCGACGACGCCTATGTGCGGGGGCTGTGGATGAGGTTCTGACCGGCGTCGGCTCAGCCGGTCACCCGCAGGTCCGTGCAGCCCCGCCGCCGCATCTGCTCCGTCGCGAACGCCTCCAGCAGCTCCCGCTGCTCCGCCCTGCCGACGCCCGGGACGTCCTTCGAGGCGGACAGGGCGAAACTCGCGGTCTCGCCGTCGCAGCGGGCGGTCGCCGTCCCGGTGCGCGGCACGCCGTCGTACCTGATCAGACGGCTGCTCCAGTCGCCGTACCAGACGGCGAACGTCATGCCCGGCGCCTCGCCGCCGTTCTCGTCCTCCTCGCCGGTGCTCAGATCGCAGCGGCCCGTCGGCGCGGCGTCGCCGAGGCGGTCCGCCAGCCGCCACTCGGACGGCCTCGGCAGGACGGGACCCAGCGCGCGGGCGCAGGCGCCGTCCGCCTCCCCGAAGGGCACCGTGCGCGGGTCGTCCTCGGGGGCCGGGGGACCGTCGTCGCCCTTCGGCACGCGCAGCGGTTCGGCGCCGCAGCCCAGCCGGTCGGAGGCGGCGTCGACCAGGGCGACGGCCGTCTCGTAGGCGGCGGGCTGCCCCGCGGCGGCGTCCCGGCCGAACGCGGTGCGCACCAGCATCCTGCGCCGGCGCCCGTCGTCGTCGCGGCCCAGCCCGGGGCAGGGCACCAGGAACCGGATGCTGCCGAACCGGTCGACGAAGCCCGGCAGCCCCCCGGGCAGCGCCGCGGTCGGCGAGAAGCCCCGGTCCTCGAAGAGGCTCCTGAACTCCCGGTCCTGGTCGTCCCGCCGGGTGTACGCCTCGGCCGTCAGCAGCAGATCGCTGTCGACCTCGTCGCCCTCGAACGTCAGGGAGCAGTGGTAGGAGCCCAGCCGCTCGTGCGTGGCGGAGTCCGCCCCGGTGAAGTGCGAGCCGTCGACGGCGAGTTCGCGCACCGCGTCGGCGGGCAGGGCGCCCCCGCACGCGCTTCTCAGCAGCATCCAGTCCTGGACGTACGGCTGTGCGATCCACCCGCCCATGCCCACGACGGCCGCGGCCGTCACCGCCGCCTTGACCCAACGCCGCATCGAACAGCCCCCGTAGCCCTGTCGGCGGACGACAGCCCGGCAGGCTGTCCGGTTACCGCCGGGACCCTACCGGCCGCCCGCGGCGGCGGCGGACGCGGGGTCAGCGAGCCTCGGCCGCCTTCACCTCTTCGGGCGTCGGCGCGGTGCCGCCCAGGTGGGCGGGCAGCCACCAGCTGTCCTCCGGGCCCTTGGGGCGGGCCGGGTAGGCGCGCTGGGCGGCGTCGAGGAGCTCCTGCACCCGCTCGCGCACCTGACGGGTGATCGCGCCGGCGTACTTGTCCCTGGACGCCTCGATCGCCTCGCCCACCCGGATGGTGATCGGGGTGTGGCTGCGCCTGAAGTTGCGCGGGTGCCCCTTGGTCCACAGCCGCTGCGTGCCCCACACGGCCATCGGGATCAGCGGTACGCCCGCCTCCTGGGCCATGCGCGCGGCACCGGACTTGAAGCTCTTGAGGGTGAACGACTGCGAGATCGTGGCCTCGGGGAACACGCCGACCACCTCGCCGGAGCGCAGCGACCGCAGCGCGTGCTGGTACGCCTCCTCGCCCTGGGCGCGGTCCACCGGGATGTGCTTCATGCCGCGCATCAGCGGACCCGAGACCTTGTGGCGGAAGACCGACTCCTTGGCCATGAAGCGTACGAGCCGCTTCTGCGGGAGCGCGGCCATGCCGTTGAAGATGAAGTCGAGGTAGCTGATGTGATTGCTCACCAGCACGGCACCGCCGGAGCGGGGGATGTTCTCCGAGCCCTTGCAGTCGATCTTCAGGTCCCATGCCTTGAACAAGGTCAGGGCCATGCCGACGACGGGACGGTACACGAGCTCTGCCATGGGTGGGGCGGACCCTTTCTGCTCTGCCTGGGAAAGGGGCTCCCGGCGGGAAAGTTACGCAGCCGTAGGTTTACGACCTGCCGCAGATCGTGCCCGAAGAACGCGTGGGGAGCCAGCCCGCGTGCCCGTCCCGGGCGAGATTCTCGTCACGTCGCCCCTTGATCCACCTCGGGCTTTTAAGATTCCTTTACTCCGGGCGTACCGTCAGCCTCCGCAGGAGCAGGCGCATCTCGCCCCTCGGGTGGTAGACGAACACCGGGCCGGGGAAGGCGGCGGGAATCTTCGCGGCCCCGTGGACGCTTGAGCCGGGGACGGCAGATGTGCGCCCGTGGCGTCGGGCGCCTGCGGAGTGCCGCGTCGGCGGCGGAACGGGAGAGACGGGTGCGCGGGCACGACGAGGGCGAGCGGCTCGGTGCGGCCGAGCTGGGCGGGGAACTGGGCGGGCGCGCCACGCTGGTGCAGTTCTCCAGTGCCTTCTGCGCCCCCTGCCGGGCCACCCGCAGGGTGCTCGGCGAGGTGGCCGCCATGGTGCCCGGCGTCACCCACGTCGAGATCGACGCGGAGGACCGCCTCGAACTGGTCCGCGCGCTCGGCGTCCTCAGGACGCCCACGGTGCTCGTCCTCGACGCGGACGGCCGTGTGGTCCGGCGCGCCGCCGGGCAGCCGCGCAGGGCGGACGTCATCGCGGCGCTGGGGGAGGCGGTCGGCGGGCGGTGAGGCCCGGGTGATTCCGCCGGTGATTCCCCTGGTGAGGCTGCTCCCACATCCCGGGACGTACTTGACTGGGCGTACCACCTGTCGTCAGCCTGACCTTCATGCCTTCGGAACTCCTTCTCTACGGGCGGGTGCACATCGACCTGGCCCGCACCGCGAGCGCGCGCTGTCCGGGTCGCTGAGCCTCCGCGACCCGCTCGTCCCCTCCGCCAGAAGGACAACTCCATGACAGCCGTCTCCGACCTCGGTACCGCTCGCCTCGCCTCGCCCGACCTGCTTCGCTCCGTCTTCCGCCGGCACGCGGCGGGTGTCGCGGTGATCACCGCACGCGGCCCCGCCGGCCCGGTCGGCTTCACCGCCACCTCCCTCACCTCGGTCTCCGCCGAGCCCCCGATGATCTCCTTCGGCATCGGCACGGGCGCCTCCAGCTGGCCCGCCGTCTCCGAGGCGGAGCATGTGGGCGTGCACATACTCGGCGAGCACCAGCAGGAGCTCGCCGCCGTCTTCGCGCGCAGCGGCGCCGACCGCTTCGGCCCGCAGACCGTCTGGCGCGAGGGCCCCGAGGGTGTGCCCGTCCTCGGCGGCGTGCCCGCCTGGCTGGTCGGCCGGGTCGTCGGCCGGGTGCCCGCAGGCGACCACCGCATCGTGCTGGCCGAGGTCCTCCTCGGTGACTCCTCGGGCGCCGGCCGCCCGCTCCTCTACCACCAGGGCCGGTTCACCGCCCTGCGGGATTGATCACGCCCCCCTCTTCTGCGGCACGGTCCGATTCCGGTTACGCTGCGTTGCGAAGGTCACAGTTCAAAGCGCTTGCTTAGCGGGCAGGAACTGGGTGTACTGACGAGTAATATTTCGGTCGGAGCGCCGGATCGCCCCGATCGGGATCGGCCGCTTGTGGCGCCTATGCTGCCTGCAAGAGGCAGCCGAAAAATGACGATGCAGTAGGAGAGCCGGCGTGAGCTTGAGGATCGTTGTCACTGTGAAGTACGTGCCCGACGCCACTGGCGACCGGCACTTCGCCGATGACCTGACCGTCGACCGCGACGACGTGGACGGCCTGCTCTCCGAGCTGGACGAGTACGCCGTCGAGCAGGCGCTCCAGATCTCCGAGAACTCGGACGACGACGTCGAGGTCACCGTGCTGACGGTCGGCCCGGAGGACGCCAAGGACGCCCTGCGCAAGGCCCTTTCGATGGGTGCCGACAAGGCGATCCACGTCGAGGACGAGGACCTGGAGGGCACCGACGCGATCGGCACCTCGCTGGTGCTGGCCAAGGCGATCGAGAAGGCCGGCTTCGACCTGGTCGTCTCCGGCATGGCCTCCACCGACGGCACCATGGGCGTCGTCCCGGCCCTGCTGGCCGAGCGCCTGGGCGTCCCGCAGGTGACCCTGCTGTCCGAGGTCTCCGTCGAGGACGGCACCGTCAAGGGCCGCCGTGACGGCGACGCCGCCTCGGAGCAGCTGGAGGCGTCCCTCCCGGCCGTGGTGTCGGTCACCGACCAGTCCGGCGAGGCGCGTTACCCGTCCTTCAAGGGCATCATGGCCGCCAAGAAGAAGCCGGTCCAGTCCTGGGACCTGTCCGACCTGGACATCGACGCCGACGAGGTCGGCCTGGAGAACGCCTGGACCGCGGTCGACTCCGCGGCCGCGCGTCCGGCCCGTACGGCCGGCACCATCGTCAAGGACGAGGGTGAGGGCGGCAAGCAGCTCGCTGAGTTCCTCGCGGGCCAGAAGTTCATCTAAAGGCCCCCCGAGCCGCTGACCGCCCCTCAACTTCGTTACGCAGGAGAGCAATCCCATGGCTGAAGTCCTCGTCTACGTCGACCACGTGGACGGTGCCGTCCGCAAGCCGACCCTCGAGCTGCTGACCCTGGCCCGCCGCATCGGCGAGCCCGTCGCCGTCGCGCTGGGTGCCGGCGCCGCCGACACCGCCGCCGCCCTCGCCGAGCACGGCGCGGTCAAGGTCCTCACCCACGACGCGTCCGAGTACGCCGACTACCTGGTCGTCCCGAAGGTGGAGGCCCTCCAGGCCGCCGTCGAGGCGGTCTCCCCGGCCGCCGTGCTGGTGCCGTCCTCCGCCGAGGGCAAGGAGATCGCCGCCCGTCTGGCGCTGCGCATCGGCTCCGGCATCATCACCGACGCCGTCGACCTCGAGGCCGGCGACGAGGGCCCGGTGGCCACCCAGTCGGTGTTCGCCGCGTCCTTCACCACCAAGTCCCGTGTCTCCAAGGGCACCCCGGTCATCACGGTCAAGCCGAACTCGGCCGCCGTGGAGGCCGCCCCGGCCGCCGGCGCGGTCGAGGCGCTGGCCGTGTCCTTCTCCGACAAGGCGACCGGCACCAAGGTCACCGCGCGCACCCCGCGCGAGTCGACGGGCCGCCCGGAGCTGACCGAGGCCGCGATCGTCGTCTCCGGCGGCCGTGGCGTCAACGGCGCGGAGAACTTCGCGGTCATCGAGGCGCTCGCCGACTCCCTCGGCGCGGCCGTCGGCGCCTCGCGTGCCGCCGTCGACGCCGGCTGGTACCCGCACACCAACCAGGTCGGCCAGACCGGCAAGTCGGTCTCGCCGCAGCTGTACATCGCCAACGGCATCTCCGGCGCGATCCAGCACCGCGCCGGCATGCAGACCTCGAAGACCATCGTGGCCGTCAACAAGGACGCCGAGGCCCCGATCTTCGACCTGGTCGACTACGGCGTCGTCGGCGACCTGTTCGACGTCGTCCCGCAGCTCACCGAGGAGATCAAGACCCGCAAGGGCTGATCCTCCGGTCGGCACCCGCTGTACGAGGCCCCCGTGACCCGCACCGGTCACGGGGGCCTCGCCCTGTCCCCGGTGCTGTACTGAGGGTGTTGACCGGCGCGATCTCCCCGGATAACTTCATTCTACGGATTGTTGATTCCGTAGAGCGGAAAATTGGAGGGTGTGGGATGGGTCAGGGCCAGCAGGAGAAGGTGGCGACGAGTCTCGCGGGCACCGTCAGCGAGGAGATCGGCGCCTCCCTCGCCGAGGTGGACGCCGCACTGGAGCGCCTCTACCCCGGAGACCCCGGCACCCGCCAGCCCGTCCACACGGTCTACGTCCCCGGTGACGCCTTCGCCGCCGGCACCGTCCGCTCCTGGGGCGACCAGGCCCTCGCCGCCCTCGACGAGCACGCCCCCGACGCGGCCTCCTTCGCCGCCGTCCTCGGCCTCCCCGGGGAACTGGCCGAGCCGGTGTACTCCCGTGTGCGCGCCAAGCTGGAGCGCGAGCCGATCGAGGACCTGCGCGTCGACTTCGAGGACGGCTACAGGGGCCGGGACGAGGACCGGGACGCCGCCCGCGCCGCCCGCCTGATCGCCGAGGCGTACGAGAACGGCACGGCGGCCCCCTGCATGGGCATCCGCATGAAGTGCATGGAGGCGCCCGTACGCGACCGCGGCATCCGCACCCTGGACATCTTCCTCACCGGCCTCGTGCGCTCCGGCGGCCTCCCCGACGGGCTCGTCCTGACCCTGCCCAAGGTCACCTACCCCGAGCAGGTCACCGCCATGGTCCGGCTCCTGGACGCCTTCGAGAAGGCGCACTCCCTGGAGCCCGGCCGGCTCGGCTTCGAGATCCAGATCGAGACCAGCCAGTCCATCCTCGCCGCCGACGGCACCGCCACCGTGGCCCGGATGATCCAGGCCGCCGAGGGCCGCGCCACCGGCCTGCACTACGGCACCTTCGACTACAGCGCCTGCCTCGGCGTCTCCGCCGCCCACCAGGCCGCCGACCACCCGGCCGCCGACCACGCCAAGGCGGTCATGCAGGTCGCCGCCGCGGGCACCGGCGTACGCGTCTGCGACGGCTCCACCAACGTCCTGCCGGTCGGCCCGACCGAGAAGGTCCACGACGCCTGGCGCCTGCACTACGGCCTCACCCGCCGTGCCCTCGCCCGTGCCTACTACCAGGGCTGGGACATGCACCCGGGCCACATCCCCACCCGCTACGCCGCCGTGTTCGCCTTCTACCGCGAGGACTTCGAGCAGGCCGCCGCCCGCCTCGCCCGGTACGCCGGTCACGTCGACGGGGACGTCATGGACGAGCCCGCCACCGCCAAGGCCCTCGCCGGCCATCTCCTGCGCGGCCTGGACTGCGGCGCCCTCGACATCGCCGAGGTCGCCCGCCTCACCGGCCTCACCCGTGCCGACCTGGAGGGATTCGCGGCGCCCCGGCGCGGAGACCTGACGGCCTCGGCCCAGTAGGGCCCGGCCCGGATCAGGCGGTCGCGCCACCCGCCGCCACGGCCCGCCGGACCGGGAACATCGTCTCGGCGGGCCCGGCGCCGAGGAAGTCGAGCACCGCCCGGTTGACCACGGCCGGCTTCTCCATCGGGGCCATGTGGGAGGCCCCGGGGACCACGGCCAGCTCGCCACGCGGGAGCGCACGGTACAGCGCGATCGTGTGCTCCAGGGTGACCATGTCGTCGTCCCCCACCAGCACCAGCGTGGGCGCCTCGATCCGGGCCAGCTCCTCCGTGGACAGATCCGGCGCCCTGCCGTACTCCTCCAGCAGCTTTCCGGCGACGACCGGCCAGTGCCCGGCCCCGTCCGGCGACACGGCCGCGTACATCTCACGGAACGGCGCCATCTCCGGGCCGTCCGCCGTCATGTGGTCGAGCAGCCACGGCGCCGCCACGCACTCCGGCGTCGGCCGCCAGTTGGCACCGATCGCCACCACCTTGCGGACCACGTCGGGACGGCGCAGGGCGACCAGCAGGGCGACGATCCCGCCGTCGCTCCAGCCGACCAGGTGCGCGGGCCCGCCGACCATCGTCTCGACGAAGTCCGCTGTGTCCGCGGCCATGTCGAGGTACGTCAGCGGCCCCGGGACGTCGGGAGTGCGCCCGTGACCGCGCCGCTCGGGCAGGAAGACGTGGTACTCCGCCGCCAGATCGGCGCGCTGGGCCGCCCAGGTCTCGTTCGTGCAGAAACCGCCGTGCAGCAGGAGCAGAGGCTCGTGGCCGGGGTCCCCCTCGGTCTCGTACCACGTCCTGACGCCGGGAAGCTCGACGTAGTCACCCATCGCTCCTGGCCCTTCCCGAGTGCCGCCGGTCAGGGCCAGTCTGCGCCGCCGGGGACACCACCGCCACGCGAGCGGACGTCCGGTGAGGACGTATATGTGAACACCGGCTACATCCAGGGCGGGGACAGTGACGCGCCCGTGGCGGGGCCGTCCGGACGCCGTGGCCGGACGTACGCCTCCAGCCCGGACGCCGTCACCAGCTTCTCCTCGGCGAACAGCAGCGTGCCGCGCTCGCACAGCGCCGCGTCGGCCCGTGCCCGGGCCACGAACTCCTCCGGCGTCACCCCGAACATCTCCCTGAGACGCGGCAGCCGCACGAGGAGTTCGCCGATCAGCGCCCGCTGGCCCGGATGCGCACGCGGCACGCCCTCGCCGTCGTGCAGCACACCACGCCGGTTCACGTACGCGTACACCCCTGTCAGTACCTGCCTGTCCTCCAGCTCCACGCGCACCTCGGGCGCGGGCAGCCAGGCCCGCCGGAAGTTGCCGCCCGGCAGCGGCACGCCCTCGCTGGTGTCGACGACCGCCAGCTGCTCGTCGTCCAGCCAGGTCACGAACAGCTCGCCCACGGAGTCCGGCGCGCGGACGGGAGAGGCCGAGACGTATCCCATACGGCTGACATGCGCGGACACACCCACGGCGAGGCCGGTGACGCGCGCCCTGACCATCGGCACGGGCGCCCGGATCCCGGACAGGGCCATCTTGCGGCGCAGTTGGCCGGGCGAGGCGTTGGAGCCCACGGCGAGCACCGGCGTGCGGTCCTCGTGGACCAGGACGTCCAGCGGCAGCAGACGGTCCCCGGCCAGCAGCCCGGACCGCTCGGGCCACACCCCCGGATAGCTCAGCGGGTCGTCCCGGGGCACCCCGGCCAGCCCCAGCGCCTCCAGGGTGCGGGCGTCCGTGCCGCGGCCGCCGTCCACGGGCCGCTCAGTCCGCCGGCGGCAGCTCGCCGGAGCCGCGGGTGATGAGCCGGGTGGGCAGCTCGATCCGCTCGGGCGCGATCAGCGTGCCGTCCAGCTGGCGGAAGAGGCGCTCGGCGGCGGTACGGCCGAGCGCCGCCGCGTCCTGGGCCACCACCGTCAGGCCGGGCCGGAGCAGGTCGGCGAGCTCGATGTCGTCGAACCCGACGAGGGCGACCCGCCGGTCGTGCCCGGCGAGCACCCGCACGACGGTGACGGTCACCCGGTTGTTGCCCGCGAAGACCGCGGTCACCGGATCCGGGCCGGACAGCATCTCCTCGGCCGCCCGGCGCACCCGCTCGGGGTCCGTCACCCCCAGGGACATCCAGGAGTCCGCCACGGGGATCCCCGCGTCCTCCATCGCCGCCCGGTAGCCGCGCAGCCGCTCGGCCGCGGTGTGGATCCGCGGCATGTCGCCGATGAACCCGATCCGGCGGTGGCCGTGCGCGATGAGATGGGCGACCCCGTCACGGGCCCCGCCGTAGTTGTCCGACAGCACCACGTCCGCGTCGATCCGGCCGGCCGGCCGGTCCACGAACACCGTGGCCACGCCCGCCCTGATCTCCGGTTCCAGATAGCGGTGGTCGTCACCGGCCGGGATCACCACCAGCCCGTCCACCCGGCGTGCGCACAGCGCCAGCACCAGCTCCTGCTCCCGGTCCGCGTCCTCGGCGCTGGAACCGTTGATCAGCAGCGCGCCGTGGGCGCGGGCCACCTCCTCCACCGCCCGGCTGAGCGGGCCGTAGAACGGGTCGGCGAGATCCTCCAGGACCAGCCCGATGCTCGCGGTGCGGCCCTTGCGCAGCACCCGTGCGCTGTCGTTGCGGCGGAAGCCCAGGGCCTCGATGGCGTCCTGGACGCGCCGCTCGGTGTCGGGCGTGACGCCGGGCTCGCCGTTGACGACCCGGGAGACCGTCTTCAGGCCGACGCCGGCCCGCGCGGCCACGTCCTTCATCGTCGGGCGGGTCCCGTAACGGGCGGCGGAGAGCCCGTCGGTTCGGCGGATGGCATCGGCCACGGTGGGGTGTCCTGTCCTGTCCTGTGCTCCACGTGTGATCCACGGGGTGCGTCGATCCGTGGATTGTATGAGGATGTGGCGTCGAGCATAGAGCCTGGACAACGTTGTCAGAGACAGGGGACACTGTCCACCGCAGTCTTCGGCCCGCGCGACCCCACCGCCGGACAGGCCGCCTTTTACCTGCCCTTTCCATGGCCGACCGGGAGTACAGACCTTGACGCACACCGACATCGTGGCCGCGCTCGACATCGGCGGCACCAAGATCGCCGGCGCCCTGGTGGACGGCGACGGCCGGATCCTGGCGCGGGCCCAGAGCCCCACGCCCGCCAAGAAGGACGGCGACACGGTCATGGGCGCCGTCCTGGAGGTTCTGGGGAAGCTGGGCAACTCGCCGCTGTGGGGCCGCGCGAAGGCCGTCGGCATCGGCAGCGCGGGACCGGTGGACGCCTCCACCGGGACGGTGAGCCCGGTGAACGTGCCCGGCTGGCGCGACTACCCGCTCGTCGCCGGGGTGCGCGACGCGGCCGGGGGGCTGCCGGTCGAACTGATCGGGGACGGCGTGGCCGTCACCGCCGCCGAGCACTGGCAGGGCGCCGCCCGAGGGCACGACAACGCGCTGTGCATGGTGGTGTCGACCGGGGTCGGCGGCGGGCTGGTCCTGGACGGCCGGCTCCACCCGGGCCCCACCGGCAACGCCGGTCACATCGGACACATCAGCGTCGACCTCGACGGAGACCTCTGCCCGTGCGGCTCGCGCGGCTGCGTGGAGCGCATCGCGAGCGGCCCCAACATCGCCCGGCGCGCGCTGGAGGAGGGCTGGCGTCCCGGTCCGGACGGAGACACGTCCGCCGCCGCGGTGGCCGCGGCCGCCCGTGCGGGCGATCCCGTCGCCGTCGCCTCCTTCGAGCGGGCCGCCCGGGCCCTGGCCGCCGGCATCGCCGCCACGGCGACGCTCGTCGAGATCGACATCGCGGTCGTCGGCGGCGGAGTGGGCAACGCGGGCGACGTCCTCTTCGTCCCGCTGCGCAAGGCCCTCGTCGACTACGCCACGCTCTCCTTCGTCCGGCACCTGAAGGTGGCCCCTGCCCGCATGGGCACGGACGCCGGCCTGGTCGGCGCGGCAGCAGCGGCCCTGACCCTCGCGACGACCCGCTGACCCCAAGGAAGGAACGTTCCCCCGCCCCACCCGAAGAAAGCGCCCCCGGGGGCGCGGGGAACGGCGCGATCGGCCAGGGACGATCCGCAGTCGACGATGCTCGAAGGCTTCGGGCCGTGTCGACGCATGTCGTTGCGGGAGCTTTCCTCGGGGGGCGCGGGGAACGGCGCGATCGGCCAGGGACGATCCGCAGTCGACGACGCTCGAAGGATCCGGGCCGTGTCGACGCATGTCGTTGCGGGAGCTTCCCTCGGGGGGCGCGGGGAACTGTGCGGCCAGCCGCACACGACCCGCGGCCGACGACGCTCATCAGGTTCCACCCACCCCGCCCGCCCACCAGGCCGGACGGCCACGCGTGACCTCCACCCGGCAGACGCAGTTGGAACGGTCATGAAGAAGCGCAGCATGCTCGCCCTCGCGTCCCTGGCCACCGGCTTCGTCGTCGCGGCGATCACCCCCTCCCACGGCCTCGGCGACAAGCTCGACGACGTCGACGTCAACGGCACCCTCAGCACCCTCGACAGCACGATCGCCAGCGACAGCCTGGACGTCGACGAGTCCGCCCTCGGCCAGAACGGCTGACGGTCACCCGATCCGGCCACAGGGCGCCGGGCCCCGCCTCGGGGGCCCGGCGCCCTGCTCCGTGTACGGCCCTCAACTGTGCCTGGTTTCCGTGACAGGGTGGAGCGGGCAAGCCACAGGGGGCCGACAGAAGAGGGGGAGACGTGACCGTCGTCTGGATCAACGGCGCGTTCGGTGCGGGGAAGACGTCCGCCGCACGGGAGCTGATCGACCTGATCCCGAACAGCACGCTCTTCGACCCCGAGCTCGTCGGCGGGGCGCTCACCCAGCTGCTCCCGGCCAAACGCCTGGCCGAGGTGACCGACTTCCAGGACCTGCCGATCTGGCGGCGGCTCGTGACCGACACGGCGGCCGCGCTGGTCAACGAGCTCGGCGGCACCCTCGTGGTGCCCATGACCCTGCTGCGCGAGGAGTACCGCGACGAGATCTTCGGCGCGCTCGCCGCCCGCCGGATCACCGTACGACACCTCGTGCTCACCCCGGCGGAAACGATCCTGCGCAAGCGGATCGCCGACCGCGAGATCCCCGCGGACCCGCCCGACGGCGAGACCGGGACACGCACACGCCAGTGGTCCTACGACCACATCGAGCCCTACAACGCCGCCCTCGCGGGCTGGCTCGGCACCGACGCCCACCCCGTCGACAACGGCGCCCTCACCCCCTACGAGACCGCCGTGCGCATCGCCGAGGCCGTCTCCTCCGAGACCGTGCCCGCCTGCGCCATCGTGCAGACCGCCGAACCCACCGCCGAGACCGTCGCCGCGGGCGTGCTGCTCTTCGACGAACAGGACCGCGTGCTGCTCGTCGATCCCACCTACAAGCCCGGCTGGGAGTTCCCCGGCGGCGTCGTCGAACCCGGCGAGGCACCGGCCCGGGCCGGTGTGCGCGAGGTCGCCGAGGAGACCGGCGTCCGACTGGACGACGTACCGAAACTGCTCGTCGTCGACTGGGAGCGCCCCGCACCGCCCGGATACGGCGGACTGCGGCTCCTCTTCGACGGCGGACGCCTGGACCGCGCGGCCACCGAGGGGCTGCTGCTGCCGGGCCCGGAACTGCGAGGCTGGCGCTTCGTCACCGAGGAGGAGGCCGCCGCCCTGCTGCCGCCCGTCCGCTACGAACGCCTGCGCTGGGCCCTGCGGGCACGCGAACGCGGCGCCGCGCTCTACCTGGAGGCCGGCGTGCCCGTGTAGCCCGACCGCCGCTCACGTCCGGGCGGTACGGCACGAGGCCCCGCGGCCGGCGCCGCGGGGCCCTCGCCCCCATGTCCGCAGGAGCGTCAGCCCGCCGCGTAGTTGCGCAGGAAGAGCGCCTCCGCCACCGACAGCCGCTCCAGCTCCTCGGGCGACACGCTCTCGTTCACCGCGTGGATCTGGGCCTCCGGCTCGCTCAGACCGATCAGCAGGATCTCCGCGTCCGGGTACAGCGCGGCGAGCGTGTTGCACAGCGGGATCGAGCCGCCCTGACCGGCGTACTGCATCTCCTGGCCCGGGTACGCCTCCGCCATCGCCTCCGCCATCGCCTGGTACGCCGGGCTGGAGGTGTCCGCGCGGAACGGCTGCCCCTGACCGACCTGCTCGGTCGCCACCCGGGCGCCCCACGGCGTGTGCGCCTCCAGGTGCGCCTGGAGCAGCTTGGTCGCCTCGGCCGCGTCCACGCCCGGCGGCACCCGCAGGCTGATCAGCGCCCGGGCGCTCGCCTGCACCGACGGCGTGGCGCCCACGACCGGCGGGCAGTCGATGCCGAGCACGGTCACCGCGGGCCGCGCCCAGATGCGGTCCGCGACCGTGCCGGAGCCGATCAGACCGACCCCGTCCAGCACCTTGGCGTCCTCGCGGAACTGCTCCTCGTCGTACTGGAGCCCGTCCCACGACGACCCCCGGGTGAGCCCGTCCACCGTCGTGGAGCCGTCCTCGGCCCGCAGCGAGTCCAGTACGCGGATCAGCGCGGCCAGCGCGTCCGGCGCGGCGCCGCCGAACTGGCCGGAGTGCAGGTTGCCGCGGAGCGTGTCGACCTGCACCCGGAGCATGGTCATCCCGCGCAGCGTGGACGTCACCGTCGGCAGGCCCACACGGAAGTTGCCCGCGTCGCCGATGACGAGGGTGTCCGCCGCCAGCAGCTCCGGGTGCGCCTCGGCGTACCGCTCCAGACCGCCGGTGCCCATCTCCTCCGAGCCCTCGGCGATGAACTTGACGTGCACCGGTATGCCGCCGTTCGCCTTCAGCGCCCGCAGCGCCAGCAGATGCATGACGACGCCGCCCTTGCAGTCGGCGGTGCCGCGCCCGTACCAGCGGCCCGCGCGCTCGGTCAGCTCGAACGGCGGCGTGTCCCAGCCGGCCTCGTCCAGCGGCGGCTGCACGTCGTAGTGGGCGTAGAGCAGGACCGTCCGCGCGCCCTCGGGCCCCGGCAGGAATCCGTAGACCGACTGGGTGCCGTCCGGAGTGTCGAGCAGCGCCACGTCCTGGAACCCCTCGGCGGCGAGCGCGTCGGCGACCCAGCGGGCCGCGCCCTCGCTCTCGCTCCTCGGGTACTGGTCGAAGTCCGCCACCGATCTGAAGGCCACCAGCTCGGTGAGCTCCGCCTTCGCCCTGGGCATCAGCGAGGCGACGGTCTCGGCGACCGGATTCGACGACATGGGCACGCTCCTCGTGGGTGCGACGTTGGACCTGTTGGATATCGAGATCCTCCCACAGCGGCCTGCGGCGACGTCCGCCGTAGGATGCGGGGGACAGGATGCGGCAGGCGGCTGGATCGGGAGCAGTAGACCATCGTGAGCAGCGAGAACTCTTCGGCGGACGACGAGCGGCAGGTGTGGGACGTCGTCGTGGTGGGCGCGGGACCCGCGGGGGCCTCGGCGGCCTACGCGGCGGCTGTCGCCGGACGGCGTGTGCTGTTGCTGGAGAAAGCCGACCTGCCCCGCTACAAGACATGCGGCGGCGGCATCATCGGCCCCTCGCGCGACGCCCTGCCACCGGGCTTCGAACTGCCCCTGCGCGACCGGGTGCACGCGGTGACGTTCTCCCACAACGGCCGCTTCACCCGCACCCGCCGCTCCCGGAAGATGCTGTTCGGGCTGATCAACCGGCCCGAGTTCGACCAGCAGCTGGTGGAGCACGCCCAGAAGGCGGGGGCCGAACTGCGCACGGGCGCCACCGTGTCCCGGGTCGAGCAGCACGGCTCCGCGGTGCCCGACCGGCGCACGGTCGCCGTGGTGCTCCAGGGCGGCGAGACCCTGCTGGCGCGGGCCGTGGTCGGCGCCGACGGCAGCGCCAGCCGGATAGGAGCCCATGTCGGCGTCAAACTCGACCAGGTCGACCTCGGTCTGGAGGCGGAGATCCCGGTGCCGGAGACGGTCGCCGAGGACTGGAAGGGCCGTGTGCTCATCGACTGGGGTCCGATGCCGGGCAGTTACGGCTGGGTCTTCCCCAAGGGCGACACGCTGACCGTCGGTGTGATCTCCGCGCGCGGCGAAGGCGCCGCCACCAAGCGGTACCTGGAGGACTTCATCGGGCGGCTCGGCCTCGCCGGCTTCGAACCGAGCATCTCCTCCGGCCATCTGACCCGCTGCCGCGCGGACGACTCGCCGCTCTCGCGCGGACGGGTGCTGGTGTGCGGGGACGCGGCCGGACTGCTGGAGCCCTGGACCCGCGAGGGCATCTCCTTCGCGCTGCGCTCCGGGCGGCTCGCGGGGGAGTGGGCCGTACGCATCGCCGAGGCGAACGACGCCGTGGACACCCGCCGCCAGGCTCTCAACTACGCCTTCGCCATCAAGGCGGGGCTGGGCGTGGAGATGGCCGTCGGCAAGCGGATGCTGGCCGCGTTCGAACGCCGTCCCGGCCTCTTCCACGCCGCGCTGACCGGGGTCCGGCCCGCTTGGAAGGCGTTCATGGACATCACGCGCGGCGCCACGACCCTCGGGGGCCTCGTCCGCAACCGTCCGCTCGCCCAGCGGGCGCTCGCCGCCCTCGACCCGCGGCCCGCCGCCGGGCCGGCGGCACCGAGGAGCGGCACCGGGGACGAGACCGGCGGGGACGAGACCGCCGGGGCCTCGCCGGACGTCACTTCCTGACCGTGATCCGGAACACCGGGTGGTCCTGGGCCGCCGCGAGGATCTCCTCGTCGGAGGACTTCGCGGTGACCCCCTGGAAGTACTGGTTGACCTCCCAGCCCCACTTCTCCAGATAGGACCGCAGGACCGGGAGCTTCTCGCCGTCGGGAAGCTCCACCGCGGTGAAGGTGCGCACCTTCCGCCCGACGCGCAGCTCGCCGCCCTGCGCGACGCGCATGTTGCGCACCCACTGGGAGTGGCCGCGGGCCGAGACGAGGTACTGCGCGCCGTCGTGCGAGTGGGGGTTCACGGGGATCCGCTGCATCTGGCCGCTCTTGCGTCCCCGTACGGAGAGCTCCGCCGTGCCGGCGAGGCTGATGCCGTGCCGGGCGAGCCAGCCGATGGCGTTGTTGAGGCGAGTGGCGACGGGGCCGGCCTGGAAGTAGTAGGGCGCGGGCGACGGCGTGGACGGTGACATGGGGACCCCCAGGATTACGTGAGCAGTGCTCTCGGTTGAGAGCGGCGCTCTCGTTCGAGAACAGTGTGCGGGAGAGTGGTGCTCAAAAGCAAGAGCACTGCTCTCTCTTTGGTGCGCCGCTCTTGTCTGCGCTCGCCGCTCACGTTCGCGTGCATCGATCTCACCCATGTGCGTCGATCTCACTCGCGTGCACCGCTCTCGATCGCGCTCGCTGCTCTCATCTCGGCTCACTGCTCTCATCTGTGTACGCCGCTCTCGTTTGTGTGCACCGCTCTCCCTCTGTGGGACACTTCCCCCATGACCACCGCACAAGGGGCCCGCGCCCGCGCCAGGATCGAGATCACCGCGGCCATCAAGGACGCGGCCCGCAGGCAGCTCGCCGCGGAAGGCGCCGCCAAACTCTCCCTGCGGGCCGTCGCACGGGAGCTCGGCATGGCCTCGTCGGCCGTCTACCGCTACTTCCCGAGCCGCGACGACCTGCTCACCTCGCTGATCATCGACGCCTACGACTCCCTCGGCGAGGCCGCCGAGTCCGCGCACGACGCCGTGGCCGACGCGGGGCCGGTGCGGCGCTGGACGGCGGTCTGCGAGGCGGTGCGAGGCTGGGCGCTGGCGCATCCGCACGAGTACGCCCTGATCTACGGGTCCCCGGTGCCCGGTTACGCCGCCCCGCAGGCCACGGTCCAGCCCGCCTCCCGGGTCGGCCTGCTGCTCGTCGCCGTCGTCCGGGACGCCCACCGGGGGCTCGGTGTGGCGCGCGCCAAGCTGCCCGACGAGGTGCGGACGGAGGCGGAGCGGATCGCCGCCGACCTGGCGCCCGACCTGCCGGCCGAGGTCGTCGCCGCGCTCGTCGCGGCCTGGGCCCAGCTGTTCGGGCTGGTGGGCTTCGAGGTGTTCGGCCAGTTCAACCGGATCGTCGAGGACCGGGAGCCGTTCTTCCGGCACGCCGTGGCCCAGCTCGCCCACGGGGTGGGACTGGTCTATCCGCAGGAGGGCAGGTCCGGCCGGCGCGTGTGAGCCCGGCGGGCCCGCCGTTCGCCGGATCCGCCTCCCGACGCAAGAGGCCCGACGCAAGAGGTACGGGGGGCACGGGGTGCGGGGGAGAGCGCGCGGCGTACTTCGCGGGGAGTACGTGTGATCACCTCGTCCGGCTGACGCGTCGTGCGCCGTGCGCGGTCTAGCGTGGCGGGCATGGAGGAACAGCACGTCCGACGGCCCCCGTGGGGTCCGCCGCCGTGGGCCCGTGCCCGTGGCGAGGAGGGCGCCGGCCCCCGGTGGCCGTGGCGCTCGACCCTGCTGATCACCGTGTTCGTGCTGGTCGGCTCGCACTTCGCGGCCGGGCAGCAGGAGGGCGGGCGGACGGCGCCGGACGTCTTCGCGCGGGTGCTGCTGGTGCTGGCCTGCGGGCAGTTGCTGTGGCGGGTGCGCCGTCCGGTGCCGGTGGTGTTCGGCACGACGGCGACGACGGCGGTGTACCTCGGCGCCGGCTACCCGTACGGGCCGGTGTTCGTGACCGTGGCGGTGGCCTGCTTCGGCGCGGTCGTCGCGGGGCACCGCAGGGCCGCCTGGACCGCGGTGGGCATGCTGTGGGCGGCGCATGTGCTGGTCGGGCACTGGCTCTATCGATGGCTGCCGCCGTCGGGCGACCCGGCCGCCTCCTGGGGGCAGGAGGGGGTGATCGCCGCGTGGGTGGCCGCGATCGTGGCGTTCGCGGAGCTGGTCCGGGTACGGCGTGAGCAGTGGGCCCGGGAGCGGGCCGAGCAGGCCCAGGCCGCCCGGCGGCGTGCCGACGAGGAGCGTCTGCGCATCGCCCGCGAGCTGCACGACGTCCTCGCGCACAGCATCTCGGTCATCAACGTCCAGGCGGGCATGGGACTCGCCCTGCTGGACAGCGACCCGGAACAGGCACGGGCCGCGCTCACCACCATCAAGTCCGCCAGCAAGGAGGCCCTCGGCGAGGTCCGCCAGGTCCTCGGCACCCTGCGTGCCCCGGGTGACGCGCCGCGCACCCCGGCCCCGGGCCTGGACCGGCTGCCCGAGCTGGTCGAGCAGGCGGCGAGCGCGGGCCTGACCGTGCGGGTCGAGGGCGAGACGCCGCGCCTGCCGCCGGGCATGGACCTCGCGGCGTTCCGGATCGTGCAGGAGGCCCTCACCAACGTCGTACGGCACTCCGGTTCGCGGCATGCGCGCGTGCGGCTCGACCGCACCGACGGCCCGGGCGACACGGGCGGCCCGGGCGACACGGACCGCCTCGCCGGGTCGGCGGGCTCCGACGGTCGCGGCGGCCCGGCGCTGCGGCTGCGTATCGACGACGACGGACCGGCGACCGGTGCCGATGCCGGAGGCGGCGGGAACGGTCTGGCCGGGATGCGGGAGCGGGCGGCCGCGCTGGGTGGCACGATCGAGGCGGGCCCGCGGCCCGGCGGCGGCTTCCGGGTGCTCGCCGTGCTGCCGCTGACCGCCACGGCGGACGAGGAGGCCGACCGGTGATCCGAGTACTGCTCGCCGACGACCAGGCCCTGGTGCGGGCCGGATTCCGCGCGCTGCTCGACGCGCAGCCGGACATCGAGGTGACCGGCGAGGCCGCCGACGGCGAGGAGGCGCTGCACGCGGTGCGCCGACTGCGCCCGGACGTCGTCCTGATGGACATCCGCATGCCGGTGCTGGACGGACTCGCCGCCACCCGGGGCATCACCGGGGACGAGCGGCTGACGGACGTGAAGGTGGTCATGCTGACCACGTTCGAACTCGACGAGTACGTCTTCGAGGCGATCCGCTCCGGCGCCTCGGGTTTCCTGGTCAAGGACTCCGAACCGGACGAACTGCTGCGCGCCGTGCGGGCGGTGGTGGCCGGGGACGCGCTGCTGTCGCCGGGGGTGACCCGCCGGCTGATCGCCGAGTTCGCCGCCCGCTCGAAGGAGCCCGCGGCCGCCGGGGCGCTCGCCGGGCTCACCGAGCGGGAGCGGGAGGTGATGGCGCTGGTCGGGATCGGGCTGACCAACGAGGAGATCGCCCGTCGGCTGGTCGTCAGCCCGCTCACCGCGAAGACGCATGTGAGCCGCACGATGGTGAAGCTGGGCGTGCGCGACCGGGCCCAACTGGTCGTACTGGCCTATGAGTCGGGCCTGGTGCGGCCGGGCTGGCTGGGCTGAGCCGACTGCTGGAAGCGCACCAGCACGGAGACGACCCGGACACAGAAGAGGACGGCCGCGAACAGCGTGCCCGCGCCCAGGAGCAGCGTCCTCGGTCCGGACGGCAGCCGGAAGAGGAACGCGGGTCCGGCGACCGCCCCGAAGACCAGCGCGGCCGCGAAGAACGCGCTGCACAGCGCGTATCCGATCTCCACGGTGACCGCGTCCCGTTCGGCCTGGGTCCGCCGTCCCCCGTGTCCCCGGCCCCCGTGTCCCCTGTGTTCCCGTCCTCCGTGTTCCTGTTCCCCGTATGTGCTCATGACAGGAGTGAAACAGGCGGGTGCCCGGCGGGGCAAACGGCCCCGCCGGGCACCCGTGGGAGGCGGTTCCCCCGGTTCAGTCGCGGACCGCCATGCGCTCCGCGCCCGCCTCCTTCGTGGTGGACCTGGCGACGACGACCGAGCGGGAGCCCGGCCGGCGTCGGGAGACCAGTCCCGTGAGGGTGATCAGCAGGCCGGCCGCGGCGGTCCCGGCGACCACGAGCAGGCCGGGCCGGTAGCTGTCGAGGACGGCCTGCGGGGTGGCGTCCTCGGGGGCGCCCGCGGTGACCACCGCGGTCACGACGGCCAGGAAGATCGCTCCGCCGACCTGGACGGAGGTGTTGAGCAGCCCGGACACCATGCCCTGCTCGTGGTCGTCGACGCCGTTGGTGGCCTGGATGTTCAGCGAGGGGAAGACCAGCGCGCAGGCCGCGCCGATCAGCAGCATGCTCGGCAGGATCGCGACGGCGTACACGGGGTCGAGGTCGACGCCGAGGAACAGCGCGTACCCGACGACCATCAGGGCGAAGCCGACGGCGATCAGCCGCTGGGTGCCGAACCGGTCCACGATCGAGCCGACCTTCGTCGCTGAGGCCGCCACCAGGGCGCCGGCGGGCAGGAACGCGAGCGCGGTGTGCAGCGCCGACCAGCCGAGCAGGGTCTGCATGTACAGGGTGACCAGGAACTGGAAGCCGACGTACGAGCCGAAGAAGGTCATCGCGCCGAGCTGGGCGCGGATCTGGCTGCCGGAGCGCAGGACGCCGAGCCGGACCAGCGGTCCTGCCGAGCGCCGCTCGACGAGGACGAAGGCGGTCAGCAGCACGGCGACGGCGAGGAACGACAGCAGGGTGCGGGCCGAGGCCCAGCCGGCCTCGGGCGCCTGGACGACGGTGAAGACCAGCAGCAGCATCGAGGCGGTGCCGAGGACGGCGCCGGGGACGTCGTAGCCGTTGTGGTCGCGCTCGCGGCTGCTGCGCGGCAGCAGCCTCAGTCCGGCGACGAGTGCGATCAGGGCGATCGGCGCGGGCAGCAGCATGGTCAGCCGCCAGCTGGCCTCGGTGAGCAGGCCGGAGAGCACCAGGCCCATGGAGAAGCCGGTGGCGGCGCAGGTGGTGTAGATGGAGAGGGCACGGTTGCGCAGCGGGCCCTCGGGGAACGTGGTGGTGATGATCGACAGGCCGGCCGGGGCGGTGAAGGCGGCGCTCAGGCCCTTGATGAAGCGGCTGGCGATCAGCAGGGGGCCGGAGTCGACGAGCCCGCCGAGCAGCGAGGCGACCGCGAAGACGCCGAGGGCGACCAGGAACACCTGACGCCGGCCGAGCAGGTCGGCGGTGCGTCCGCCGAGGAGCAGCAGTCCGCCGTAGCCGAGGATGTAGCCGCTGACGACCCACTGCAGCGTCGAGGTGGACAGGCCCAGGTCGGAGCCGATGGACGGAAGGGCCACGCCGACCATGGACACGTCCAGGGCGTCGAGGAACATCGCGGCGCAGAGCACCAGCAGGGTGCCCCAGAGCCGGGGAGTCCAGCGAGCGGCCGAGGACGAGGCCGCGGAGGTGGTGAGCGGAGAGGTCATGGCGCAGACACTACATGCATGTGCATCGAATGCAAATGCATTTAATTCCGATGCAACAAAGTCGGTTCTCTGCTACGGTGCGCCCCATGGCGGCCGAGAACGGCGAGCAGGCGCTCGTGGACCAGTGGCGGGACATCCTTGCGCTGCACGCCCGGACCCAGTGCGAGCTGGATCGGGCGCTGGGCGGGCACGGCTTGTGCGCGAGCGACTTCGAGGTGCTGGACGTACTGGCCGGGACCGGTGCGCCGAAGTGCGGCCCCGCCTATCGCGTCCAGGAGATCTCCGAGCGGGTCCACCTCAGCCAGAGCGCGCTGTCGCGGCTCATCGCCCGGCTGGAGAAGGACGGTCTGGTCGAGCGCGGTCTGTGCGCGGAGGACCGGCGAGGGGTCCGGGTGGCCCTCACGCAGAAGGGGCGCACGCTGCACGAGGCCGTGCTGCCGGTGCAGCGGGCGGTGCTGTCGCGGATGCTGGCGCACGGCGACGGGTGCGAGCCCGCGGCCCACGGGTCCGCCGGCCGTTAGGGCCCTTCTGGCGGATCTCCGCGGCGCCCGGCACGCACTCCCTCACTGCCCGAAAGGCGTGGGGGGACCCCCAGCCGCACACCGGTCGCACGCACCGAACGCCGCTCCTTCTCCCGCGGAGACCCGCCAGAAGGGCCCTGGAGCGCGCCGGACCTCCGACCGCCGGGGCGCGCCGGATCACCCGCTCCCAGGGTCTGTCAGATCGCCGACCTCTCCTGCCACAGCGTGGCGAGTGCCGGGTCGCCCGTGACGCGCGGGGCGGGCAGCCGGTTCCACAGGGCGAAGTACAGCTCCTCCGCGGGGCCGGACAGTTCGGTGTCGGCGGGGCCGTCCGCGTCCGGCATGGTCACCGGAGGCCCGTCCGACAGCCGTACGCTCCACACCGCGTCCGTGTCCGACGCCCGCACCCGCAGCACCCGCGGCTCGTCCGTGCGGACCCGGCTCCTGGGGCGTGCGTGGAAGCCGCGCAGCAGCTCGTCGATGCCGTCGACCGCGAACTCCGTGGTGACGGGGTCCGGGACCACGCCGAGAGCGGCCTGTGCGTCGAAGCGGTGCACGGTCGTCTCGTGCGCCTGGCGCCGGGTCCAGAACGCCAGCGGCGAGGGGTTCGGCGCGGGGTGGAAGGTCCAGCACACGACGTCGGGCGAGGCGTCGGCCAGGGTCTTGACGAGCCCGTGGTGGCTGTCCCGGTACCAGGCGACCAGCTCCGCACCGTCGAGGCCGGGTGCGTCGCCGAGGGGGAGGGGGCCGGTGTGTCCCTCCCGTACGAACGAGGCGGCCCAGACGTGCACGGCGCCCGTGTGGCGCAGCAGGTCCCGGACCCGCCAGTCGGGGCAGGTCGGTACCCCGGCGTCGGTACCGGCCCGCTCGGCGGCGTCGGCGAGCGACCGGCCCGCGGTGTCCAGGGCTGCGAGGTGCTGTGCGGTCTCCATGAGCGTGAAGTCTGCCCGATGGGGTGCGCTCGCGGGCAGGGTGCCCGGGTGTCAGTCGGCCGCCACCCGCCGGGTGAGGAATCCGACGGCCGCGGCGACGGCGGCGAGCGCCGCCACGCTGGTCAGGGCGGCCGGCAGGGAGAACCAGTCCGCCATGAACCCGATCGCGGGCGGCCCGAGCAGCATCCCGCCGTAGCCGAGCGTCGAGGCCGTCGCCACCCCGCTCGGCCCGGCCGGTGCCCCGGCCCGCTCCACGGCCACGGGGAACAGGTTCGCCGGTCCCGGCCCCGCGACGGCGAACCCGGGCAGCGCCCGGAGCGGACGTACCGAACCGGAGTCACGATGCCCGCACTCGGGGACGGCGGGGTGGGCCGACGGATCGCCTGCTGCCGCAGCGTCGTACGTCCGCCGATGACACGGCAGCGGCTCGTCGACGCGGCATGCATGGTGCTCGGCACGATCCGGAAGACCGAGCGCGGCGAGCGGGGTGTCACCGACACCCCGCCGGAGTCGGTCGCCGGCGCCCTCGGCGGCACGGTGCTGTGCGATCGGGTTCTGTTCATCGCGGCACGAATCCGGGCTGGGGGAGCATAGGGGGCGAGACAGGGGGAGTCGGGGTGGGGTGGGCCCGGTCGGTCCCCCTGCGTGGGGTGGGGTGGGGGTCCGGTCAGTCCGCCTGCGCCGCGCGGGCACGGTCGGAGAAGAGGCGGGTGACGGACTCCAGGTCGCCGGCGTCATAGCTGCGGCTCTCGTTGTCCGAGCCAGCGACGATCGTGATGACGGTGCCGGTGCGGACCATCGTGTAGGTGGTGCTGGGCCGGGCGTACGCGGCGGACTCGTCACCGATCTCCGGCATGGCCACGCTCTGCATGTCCTGCGCCTTGCGCCGGTACGTCGCGAAGGCCGCGCGGGCCTCGGTCTCGCCCGGGTAGGCGTACGCGATGAACTCGGTCGGCATGCTGTAGCGGCCTTCGTAGGCGACGCGTCCTGCGAAGGAGGAGCCGTCCTCCTGTCCGGAGACCTGGGTGTGGGGCGGGGTGACCTCGGTCCAGCCGCTCGGCAGGCTCGTCGTGTCCGGCAGGACGGCCGCGAGGGCCTGCTCGTCCGGCAGCGGCGCCGAGGCGCTGCCGTTCCCGCCGCCGGTCTCCGCGCCGGACCCGTTCCCCGCCTGCCCGTCCCCCTGGCCGAAGGGGGCGCCGGAGGTGCCCGGACCCGCACCGGGGGAGCCGTCGTCGTCGAACATCTGCGTCCCTCCGCGGACCAGGAGGACCACCAGTGCGACGACGGCGGCGACCAGTACGGCGAACGCCGCCCGGCCGGACGGCGTGTTGTTGAAGGTGACGGGCCCCAGCGAGATGGTGCTGCGGCGGACGCTCGCGCTCCCGTCGATCACGACGCTGTGCGTGTAGCTCCGGGGCGCGTCGGGCGGCGGCGGACCGGCGAGCGCCTGGGCCAACTGCGCGGCGAACTCGGGGTGCTGGGCCACGGCGCCCGCCACCGCGTCCGTGAGCTGTGCGCGCGCCTCCGGGTCGTCGGGCCGCGCGGTCACGGCCGCCAGGGCCTGCTGTCCCGACGGGTCGCCGCCGAGCCGCCGGCGGACCAGATCGGACACGGTCTGCCCGATCTCCGTACCCACGGTCGCGGTGGCGCCCCGCGCCAGCTCCGACATCACCCGTACGACCGCCGCCACCACGTCCGGTTCCATGCGTCCCCCACGACTCCCCGAGCGCTCACATCCCGACGCACCCAGGGTCGGGCTCCAGGAGGCGCGGCCGTACCTCGCGGACCGGTCAAAGACCCGCTGCATGTGGCCGAAATGCGGCGCTGTGGCCGACTGCGGAGGGGTTCGGACGGCGTCCGGCGGTATCGGGTGAATGGCCGTCAAGTGACCCCTGAGCTTGGAGAGTTCACCGATCATTGGGGGTGCCGTAGGGGTGTACAGAGGCCACTGGGACCCATCATCTTGTCATGAACCTGCGGCCCGACGGGCGGGCCGCAGCCTCATGGAGGTGTGGGATGCACCGCAGACTCGCCACGGGACTGGCCGGCTCCGCTCTCGCTCTGGCCACCGTCGTCGCCACGGCCACCGCCGCCGGCGCCGTACCCGCCGACAAGCCCCAGGTCCTCTCCAGCTGGACCCAGACCAGCGCGTCCAGCTACAACACCTGGGTCTCGGCCCGCAACAACCAGTCGGCCTGGGCCGCCTACCAGTTCGACTGGTCCACCGACTACTGCTCGTCCTCGCCGGACAACCCCTTCGGCTTCCCCTTCAGCACCTCCTGCGCCCGTCACGACTTCGGCTACCGCAACTACAAGGCGGCCGGCACCTTCAGCGCCAACAAGTCCCGCATCGACAGCGCCTTCTACGAGGACCTCAAGCGGGTCTGCAACAACTACAGCGGCGCCACCAAGACGTCGTGCAACGGCACGGCCTGGACCTACTACCAGGCGGTGCGGGCGCTCGGCTGACAGCCGTACGGACGGGCGCGGCGGCCCGCACCGCCGCCGCGTCCCGCCTGTCCGCCGTCGCTCTCGGTCCCCGCCCCGGCGCCCGAGGACGCTCCGGGGCGGCGCCGTCACGGGGCGGTGTCAGCCGAGGGCGCGGTCGAGGTTGAACGCGGCGCTGATCAGGGCGAGGTGGGTGAACGCCTGCGGGAAGTTGCCCTGTTGTTCACCGGTGCTGCTGATCTCCTCGGCGTACAGGCCGACATGGTTGGCGTACGTCAGCATCTTCTCGAAGGCGAGCCGCGCCTCGTCGAGCCGCCCCGCGTGCACGAGTGCCTCGACGTACCAGAACGAGCAGATGGAGAAGGTGCCCTCGTCGCCGCGCAGCCCGTCGGGGCTGGCCTGCGGGTCGTAGCGGTACACCAGGGAGTCGGACACCAGCTCGCGGGTGAGCGCGTCGAGGGTGGACAGCCACTTGGGGTCGGTGGGGGCGATGAACTTCGCCAGCGGCATCATCAGCACGGCCGCGTCGAGCACGTCGCCGTCCTCGTGCTGGACGAACGCCTGCCGGGTCCGGGACCAGCCCCGGCTCATGATCCGGCGGTAGATCGAGTCCCTGGACTCGCGCCAGCGGTTGAGGTCCGCGGGCAGTCCCCGCCGGTTGGCGATCCGGATGGCCCGCTCGATCGCCACCCAGCACATCAGCCGCGAGTACAGGAAGTTCTTGCGCCCGCCCCGGGTCTCCCATATGCCCTCGTCCGGCTGGTCCCAGTGCGCGCAGACCCACTCGACCAGTGCGCACACGTCGTCCCACTGGTCGCTGGAGATGGGCCTGGCCCACTTGTCGTAGAGGTAGACCGAGTCGATCAGGGCGCCGTAGATGTCCAGCTGGAGCTGTCCGGCCGCCGCGTTGCCGACCCGGACCGGCGCGGAGCCGCGATGGCCCTCCAGATGGGGGAGTTCACGCTCCGTCAGGTCGCTGCGGCCGTCGATGCCGTACATGATCTGGAGCGGGCCGGACGGGCCGCCGTCGCAGGTGGTGACATGCCGGTCGAGGAACTTCATGAACGCCTCGGCCTCGCTGCTGAACCCCAGCCGCAGCAGGGCGTAGACGCAGAAGGCCGCGTCCCGCACCCAGACGTAGCGGTAGTCCCAGTTGCGTTCGCCGCCGATCTGCTCGGGCAGGCTGGTGGTGGCCGCGGCGACGATCGCGCCGGTGGGGGCGTAGGTGAGCAGCTTCAGGGTGAGGGCGGAGCGGTGGACCATCTCGCGCCAGCGGCCCCGGTAGCGGGACTGCGCCAGCCAGCGCCGCCAGTACGCCACCGTCGCGGTGAACTGCCGCTCCGCCTCGGTGGCGGCGCAGCCGCGCGGGTCCACCGCGCCGCCGACCCGGTCCAGCGCGAACACCACCGACTCGCCCTCGGAGAGCTTGAAGTCGGCCCGGGCGTCGGGTCCGTCGGTCTCCAGCGGCACGGTCGCGGTCAGCGCGAGGGTGAGCTTCTCCGACTCGAACACCGCCATGTCGCCGGCCATGCGCAGGGTGTGCGGCACGGCGCCGTACTCGAACCGGGGCGCCACCCGCACCCGGAACGGCAGCGCGCCGCGCACGCACACCACGCGGCGGATCAGCCGGTGCCGGTCGGACTCCGCCGGCCCGTCGTCGACCGGCATGAAGTCCTGCACCTCGCCGACGCCGTCCGCGGTGTAGAAACGGGTGATCAGGACATTGGTGTCGGGGAAGTAGAACTGCTTCGTGCGGGCCGGGCCGATCGCCGCGAGCTCGAAGCGGCCGCCGCGGTCCGCGTCGAGGATGGAGGCGAAGACGCTCGGCGCGTCGAACTCCGAGCAGCAGTACCAGTCGATCGTGCCGTCCGTGCCCACCAGGGCCACACTGCGCAGATCGCCGATCAGGCCGTGCTCGGAGATCGGCAGATAGCGGCCGTCCCCGGTCGGCTCGAACCTCGGTGTCCCGGCCATCACAGCCTCCCTCACGGGTCGACCGGCGCGGCTACCAGCTTAGGCGTGAACCCGTGCGGGCACCCCCGGGGCCGGCCGGACGGTCAGACCGCCCGCACGGTGACCCCCGCCTCCTCGAAGCGGCGGACCGTGTCCTCGTCCACCGCCGAGTCCGTGACCAGGGTGTCCACGGCCTCGGCCGCGCAGATGCGGGCGAAGGCGCGGCGGCCCAGCTTGCTGGAGTCGGCCGCGACGACCACACGCTCGGCACGCTCGCACAGCAGCCGGTTGATGGCGGCCTCGGCCTCGTCGTGCGCGGCGGCCCCGTGGGTGACGTCGAGCGCGACCACGCCGAGAACGGCCACGTCCAGCGTGATCTGGCCGAGCACGCCGTCCGCGAGCGGTCCGATCAGCTCGTACGACTGCGCCCGGGCCACCCCGCCCGTCACCACGATCTTGAACTGGGGCCGGACGGCCAGCTCGTTGGCGATGTTGAGGGCGTTGGTCACGACGGTCAGCGCGGGGGAACCCGAGGTGAGATCGCCGCGCACGGCCAGCGCCCGCGCGACCTCGGTGGTGGTCGTCCCGCCGGTCAGGCCGACCGCCTCGCCGGGCGCGATCAGATCCGCGACGGCCCGGGCGATGCGCTGCTTCTCCGAGGCGTGCCGGGCGGTCTTGTAGCGCAGCGGCAACTCGTACGACACTCCGTGCACGACCGCGCCGCCCCGGGTGCGTACGAGCATCTGCTGTTCGGCGAGCTGGTCGAAGTCGCGGCGGACGGTCGCGGCCGACACCTCCAGTTCGGCGGCCGCCTCCTCGACGTCCAGCCGGCCCCGCTCCACGAGCAGTTCCAGCAGCGTCTTCCAGCGGGCGTCGCGCGACATCCGCACCTCCAGCCGTCCCCAGGTCACCGGTCCCGGCGACCCTAGCGCACCCGCCGTCGACGGAAAGGCCGACGGAAAGGCCGACGGAAATGCCAGCAGAATGCTTGAACATGCTCGAAAACTCACGCTAACTTGCAAGAACAATCATCGCTCGGGAGGGGTACGGCATGACCCACGTCGAGGACGAACTCAGCAGCCAGCCGGAGTGCTGGACACGGGCGGCGGCGCAGGCGCCGGAGCACGCCGCGGCGCTGCCGGCGGCGGGGGAGCGGGTCGCGATCGTCGGCTGCGGCACCTCGTACTTCATGGCCCAGGCGGCCGCCGCCCTGCGCGAGGGGGCGGGACAGGGCGAGACCGACGCCTTCGCGGCCTCCGAGTTCCCCCGCGGGCGCGTCTACGACCGGGTCGTCGCCCTGACCCGCTCGGGCACGACCACCGAAGTACTGGAACTGCTCGCCGCGTTGCGGGGACACGTCCGCACCGGCGCGATCACCGCCGACCCGCGGACGCCGGTCGTGGACACCGCCGACGACATCGTGGTCCTCGACTACGCCGACGAGCGCTCCGTCGTCCAGACCCGGTTCGCCACCACCGCGCTCACGCTGCTGCGCGCCCACGCGGGCCTGCACGACGAGGCGGCCGTCGCCGGCGCCCGCGCCGCGCTCGCCGAGCCGCTGCCCCGAGGTCTCGTCGCATGCACCCAGTTCACCTTTCTGGGGCGGGGCTGGACCGTGGGCCTGGCCCACGAGGCCGCGCTGAAGATGCGCGAGGCGTCGCTGTCCTGGGCCGAGGCGTACCCGGCCATGGAGTACCGGCACGGGCCGATCAGCGTCACCGGGCCCACCACCGCGACGTGGATGTTCGGCGAGGCGCCCGAGGGGCTCGCCGAGCAGGTGCGCGCCACCGGGGGCCGGTGGCTGGCCGGGGGGCTCGACCCGCTCGCCGAACTCGTGCGCGCCCAGCGGCTCGCCGTCGCCGTCGCCGCCGCGCGCGGCCTGGACCCGGACAACCCGCGCCATCTGACCCGCTCCGTGATCCTCACGCCGTGAGCCGGGGCAGGCCCTCCCGGGCGCCCTCGTGCCCCTGTCCGTCCTCCGGCAGCCCTCGTCCACGTTCCACGGGAGTCCCGCGTGCCTCTCTCCACCACCGGTGAACTCGTCGCCCGCGCCGCCGCGGGCCGGCGTGCCGTCGCCGCCTTCAACATCGTCACCCTGGAACACATCGAGGCCGTCGTCGCGGGCGCGGAGAACGCCGGCGCCCCGGTCGTGCTCCAGGTCAGCGAGAACGCCGTCAAGTTCCGCTACGGGAACCTGCTGCCGCTGGCCCGTGCCGCCGTCGCCGCCGCCGAGCGCGCCGCCGTGCCCGTCGCCCTGCACCTGGACCATGTGCAGAGCGACGCCCTGCTGCGGCAGGCCGCCGACGCCGGGTTCAGCTCGGTCATGTACGACGCCTCCCGGCTGCCGTACGCCGAGAACCTCGCCGCCACACGGTCGGCCGCCGACCGGGCCCACGCCCGGGGGCTGTGGATCGAGGCGGAGCTGGGCGAGGTCGGCGGCAAGGCGGGCCGTCCCGCGCTGGACGCGCACGCGCCGGGCGCGCGGACCGACCCCGGCGAGGCGCGGTCGTTCGTCGCCGACTCCGGCGTCGACGCGCTCGCCGTCGCGATCGGCAGCGTGCACGCCATGACCACACGCACCGCCGCCCTCGACCACGATCTGCTCAAGCGGCTGTCCTGCGCGCTGGACGTGCCGCTCGTCCTGCACGGCTCCTCGGGCCTTCCCGACGGCGAACTCACCGCCGCCGTCACGGGCGGCATTACCAAGGTTAACATCGGCACCGCGCTCAGCATCGCCATGACCGGCGCCATCCGGGAGTTCCTCGCCGCCGACCCCAGGGCGGTGGACTCCCGCGCCTACCTCGGCGTGGGCCGCGAGGCGATGGCCGAGGCGGTGACGGCCATCGTCCGCACGCTCACCCCCGGGGCTCCCGCCTGACCGGTCCCCGGGCCCGTGCGCCGTCCCGGCCGCCGGCCCGGGCGGTCAGCGTCTGACCGCCTTCAGCACCACGAACTTCGGGTCCGCGGCGACGAGCCGGCTGTTGCCGAAGACACGGCGGAGCTTCACGTGATAGCCCAGGTGGCGGTTGCCGATCACCCACAGCTCGCCGCCCGGCCGCAGCACGCGTCGCGCCCCGGTGAACATCCGCCAGGCCGTCGTGTCCGTCGTCGCCTGGTGCGAGTGGAAGGGAGGGTTGTTCAGCACGAGGTCGACGCTGCCGGCCGCCACTCCGGCAAGACCGTCCCCGACCCGGAACTCCGCGTGCCCCGGCACCCCGTTGGCCCGGTACGTCGCCTCCGCCGAGGCCACCGCCTGGAACGACTCGTCGGTGAACAGCACCTCGGCCTCGGGGTTGGCCAGCGCCACCGCCGTCCCCACCACGCCGTTGCCGCAGCCCAGGTCCACCACCCGGCGGGCGCCGTGCGTGGCGGGCAGATGACCGAGGAAGAAGCGGGTGCCGATGTCGAGACGGTCGGCGCAGAACACCCCCGCGTGGTTGACGACCGTCCGTCCCGACACGGGCCCGACGTCCGAGGGCAGGGCGTACCGGTACGGCCAGGGGCTGGCGGGACGCTCCAGCGCGGGGTCCGGCGTGCAGAGGATCAGCCGCGCCTTCCGCTCGGCGAGCGAGGTCCTGGTCGGCCCGAGGATCTGCTCGAAGAGCCGGAGCGTCGAGGTGTGGATCTCCTTGACCATGCCGGTGCCGACGACCACGGTCCCCTCGTGCACCGAGGGCGCCAGCCGCTGGAGCTGGTCCTCCAGCAGGGCCAGGCTCTTGGGCACCCGCACCAGCAGGACGTCGATCCGCCCCGGCGGTGTGTCCTGTGTGGTGAGCAGCTGCACGGCACCCGGCTCGACACCGGCCCGCGCGAGATTCGCCCGGCTCGCCTCCTGGCCCAGGTAGGAGTCGCTGATCTGCACCGGCCGGTGCGCCGCGAGGGCCGTCACCAGCGCGCCCCAGCGGTCGCCCAGCACCACGACCGTGCCGGACAGGCCGACGCCCGTGTCGGCGAGGTACCGCAGCAGGTACTCGTCGGATGCGTCCCAGGCGCGCAGCGTGTCACGCGGGTCCTCGGGGAAGCGGGCCAGCGCGAGCTCGCCCCAGGGAGTCGTCATACGGTCGTTCATCGTGCGTCCAGGCTAGCCGAGCCGCAGCTCAGCACCGGTGGGGGAGGATGGCTGCATGGACGCGGAGCTGTTCCCCCGCGACCGCGCGGAGGTGGCGCCGGGCGCGGTCCATGTGCCGGACTGGCTCGACGAGCGCCTCCAGCGCGAGCTGCTGGCCGCCTGCCGGGAGTGGGCGCGTCCGCCGGCCGGACTGCGCACGGTCCGCACTCCCGGCGGCGGCACCATGACCGCCCGCCAGGTCTGCCTGGGCCGGCACTGGTACCCGTACGGCTACGCACGCACGGCCGTCGACGGCGACGGCGCCCCCGTCAAGCCCCTGCCGGGCCGGCTCGCCGACCTCGGCCGGCAGGCGGCGCGGGACGCCCTGGGCGAGGCGCCGTCGTACGACATCGCGCTGGTCAACTTCTACGACGGCGACGCCCGTATGGGCATGCACCGCGACGCCGACGAGCAGGCCGACGCCCCGGTCGTGTCGCTGAGCCTCGGTGACACCTGTGTCTTCCGGTTCGGCAACACCGGGACCCGGGGCCGGCCCTGGACGGACGTCGAGCTGCGCAGCGGCGACCTGTTCGTCTTCGGCGGGCCCTCCCGGTTCGCCTTCCACGGCGTGCCGAAGGTGCTGCCGGGCACCGGGCCGGCCTGGCTGGGGCTGACCGGACGGCTCAACATCACGCTGCGGGTCGGCGGGTTCCCGGCGTCCGTCCCCTGATGCGGATCATGGGAGACTCCCCCTCATGAGCGGCAAGGCGGACCCCCGGCCGACGGGGGAAGGGACCACGTCGAGGACGCGGTTGGACCGGGGGCGCGGCGCACTCGGTCCCGCGTTGGAGCTCGTGCACACCGGACGGGCGCCGACCCGCGCCGTGCTGACCGCGGAACTCGGCGTCACCCGCGCCACGGCGGGCGCGGTCGCGGCGGAGCTGGAGGCGCTCGGGCTGATCCGGGTGGACGCCAGGCCCGGCGCGGGCGCCGGTTCCCAGGGCCGGCCCTCGCACCGGCTGGAGGTCGCCGAGGACGGCCCGGTGGCGCTGGCCGCGCAGGTGCACTCCGACGGGTTCCGGGCGGCGCTGGTCGGCCTCGGCGGGCGGATCGTCGCGACCGCGCCGGGCCGCGAGACCGTCGACGCCGACCCGGCGAAGGTGCTCGGCTCGGTCGTGGAGACGGGTGCCGCGCTGCTGCGGGAGACCGGGCGGCGCTGTGTGGGCGCCGGGCTGGCCGTGCCGTCCGCGGTCGCCGAACCGGAGGGCCTCGCCCTCAACCCGCTCCATCTGGCCTGGCCGGCGGGCGCGCCGGTGCGGGAGATCTTCGCCGCGTGCGTGCGCGCCGCCGGCATCGAGGGGCCCGCGTTCGCCGCGAACGACGTCAACCTCGCCGCGCTGGCCGAGCACCGGCACGGGGCCGGGCGCGGCGCCCGTGACCTGCTGTGCGTGGCCACCGGGCACCGTGGTGTCGGCGGCGCGCTGGTGCTGGACGGCCGGCTGCACACCGGCAGTTCCGGGCTGGCCCTGGAGGTCGGCCACCTCACCGTCAACCCCGAGGGCCGGCCCTGCCACTGCGGCGGCCGCGGCTGCCTGGACGTGGAGGCCGACCCGCTGGCCCTGCTCACCACGGCCGGACGTGTCCCCGGCCCGGAGAGCTCCCTGCTCAAGCAGGCCGACGACCTGCTGCGCCAGGAGTACGCCGACCCGGCCGTGCGCAACGCCGCCGAGGCCCTCGTCGACCGCCTCGGTCTCGGCCTCGCCGGGCTGGTGAACATCCTCAACCCGGACCGCATCATCCTCGGCGGGCTGCACCGCACGCTGCTCGACACCGACCCGGACCGGCTGCGCGCGGTCGTCGCGGACCGCAGTCTGTGGGGCCGCAGCGGCGGCGTCCCCATCCTGGCCTGTTCCCTGGACCACAACAGCCTGGTCGGCGCGGCCGAACTGGCCTGGCAGCCGGTCCTCGACGACCCCCTCGGGGCACTGGCCGCGCGCTGACGCCGCCCACCGGGAGCACCGACGCCCGGACGGGACCGCACGGGACCGCACGGGACGGGTCGTACGGGACCGCACGGGACGGGTCGCACGGGACGGGTCGCACGGGACGGGTCGTACGGGACGGGACCGGTCCACGGCTACAGCTCCGCCCCGCCGTCGACGACCAGGTCCGTGCCCACCAGCGCGCCCGCCGCGTCGGAGGCGAGGTACAGCACCGCCTCGGCCACCTCCCGCGTCGCGGCGACGCGCCCCAGCGGCGACTGGTCCTTCATCCGGACGGCGCGCTCGGCCTCGGTCTCCCCGGGACGCAGCGACATGGCGGTGTCGGCCGGGCCGGGGCTGACCGAGTTGATGCGCACGCCGTCGGCGATGTGCTCCAGGGCCGCGCCCCGGGTCAGCGAGGTCACCGCGGCCTTGCTCGCGGCGTAGGCGGTGACGTCGGGCGCCTGCTTGTGCCGGCCGAGGTTGGAGGAGACGTTGACGATCGCGCCGCCGCGCGGCTGGGTCCGCATCTGCGCCACCTGAGCGCGCAGGGCGAGGAACACCCCCGTGACGTTGGTGTCGAACAGCTCCCGCCAGTCCGCCTCGGGCATGCCGGCGAGCGGCCCGCCGCCCCGGAAGACACCGGCGTTGTTCACGGCCACGTCGAGCGACCCGAACTCCTCGGCCACGTCCCGCACGAGGGCCTCCGTCTCGTCCGCCCGCGACACGTCGGCGACGCGGGCCACGGTCCGGCCGCCGGCCCTCCCGGCCAGCGCGACGGTCTCCTCCAGCGCGGCGATCCGGCGTCCGGCCGCCACGACACGGGCCCCTTCGGCGGCGAACGCGAGGGCGACGGCCCGTCCGATGCCGGACCCGGCGCCGGTGACGAGGACGGTGCGGCCGGAGAAGCGGGGGGCTGACATGGGATCAACTTCCTTCCGAAGAGGAGAAAACCACGGGGCGGCTCCGCGTGCGCACCACGGCGCCGCGGTCATGAACCCCCCGTTTCTTGACTGGTCGGTTCAGAATTCGGGCAGGCGGGAACCATGGAGAAGTCGCCCTGCCCGGCCCGCGGCGCGGGTCAGTCCAGCAGGCGCAGCGCCTGTTCCGCCGCGTCCCGCACCCGGGCGGTGTCGGCCGACGCCTTGCCGACCACCCGCAGCCCCTGGAGCAGCACCAGCAGCATGCGGGCGAGGGCGCGCGGGTCGCGGTCCCCGGGCAGTTCGCCCTGTTCCAGGGCGCGTACGAGCGCGGAGTGCAGCAGCGTCTCGACGTGCTCCCAGCTCAGTTCCACCCGGCGGGCCATCGCGTCGTCGTGCGGGGCCAGTTCGGCGGCGGTGTTGGTGACGAAGCAGCCCGTCCCGCGCAGCCCGTCGTCCGCCGCCTCCGCCGCGAACCGGCGCACCACCGCGCGCACGGCCGGCAGCGCGGGCCCGGGCCGGGACAGCTCGCGCAGCAGACGGGGATTCCGCTGCTCGCCGTACCGGTCGAGTGCCTTGAGGTACAGGTCGCGTTTGTTGCCGTACGTCGCGTACAGGCTGGCGCGGCCGATGCCGAGGTGCTCGACGAGGTCGGACATCGAGGTCGCCTCGTAGCCGCGCCGCCAGAACAGCTCCAGGGCGGACTGCAGAGCTGCGTCGGGGTCGAACTCCTTGCTGCGGGCCATGAGTTGAACCTTAGGTAGTTCAAGAATGATCAGTCAAGTATCCCTTTGTGGAACCGGAGCTCCTGATTCCCATTGTTGGCGTGACATGCACGGGTCTACGCTCAGTCGATCTTCAGCCAAGATGACTGGAAGGAACCCCCTGTGCACCACTCCGTGTCGGCCGGCTCGGCCCCGGGCGGGCGAAGATCCCGCCGGAAGCGACGAGCCCTGACCGCGGCCCTGCTGGCCGCACTCGTGTGCGCCCCGCTGCCCCTGCTCGCCGACTCCGCGGCGGCCGAGGACACCGAGCGGGCCGCCCCGGCCCCGACGGCGCGGCAGGCGCCCGCGGCGGCCCGGACCGAGATCGTCTCCGAGCGCACCGAGTCGACCACCACCTGGGCCAACGCCGACGGCACGACCACCGTCGAGACGTACACGGGCCCGATCAGGGTCAAGCAGCCCGGTGGCGGCTGGAAGCCCGTCGACACCACCCTCGTCACCGAGGACGGCGTGGTCCGGCCGAGGACCGCGGCCGCCGACATCACCTTCTCCGGCGGCGGTTCGGGCGAACCGCTGGCGGAGGTCTCCCGGGGCGGCCGCACCCTCGGACTCGACTGGCCGGGCGAACTGCCCGCGCCGCGCCTGGACGGCCCGACCGCCGTCTACCCCGGCGCGGTCGACGGCGGCGACCTCGTGGTGACCGCCCTCAAGGAGGGCTTCTCCCACTCCGTCGTCCTGCACGAGCGCCCCGACGGCCCGGTCACCTTCCGGCTCCCCGTCTCGGCCGACGGCCTGACCCTGCACGAGACCGCCGACGAACGGCTGCGCTGGAGCGACGGCGGCGGCCGCACGGTGGCCACCGCGCCCCTGCCCGTGATGTGGGGCTCAGGCGAGAGGCGTGCCTCCGGGGAGCCCGAGGACCTCGCGCAGATCGACGTCACGGTCGAGCGGGACGCGGCCACCGGCGACCAGGTCCTGGTGCTCCAACCCGACGAGGAGTTCCTCTCCGACCCCGGCCTGGAGTACCCGGTCACCATCGACCCGACCGACTCCCTGCTCGGCCCGGTCACCGACACCTGGGTCCAGTACGACGACTACCTCACCTCCCAGCGCGGCTCGACCGAGCTGAAGGCCGGTACCTACAACGGCACCGAGAAGGCCCGCTCGTACCTGAAGTTCGACGTGGCCAAGTACGCGGGCAAGCACGTCCTCGACACCGACCTGCGGCTCTACTCGTACTACTCGTCCACGTGCAGCACCACGGGCTCCGGCAACCAGGTCCGCAGGATCACCTCCGCCTGGGACCCGTCCGCCATCACCTGGGCCGACCAGCCGACGACCACCTCGACCGGCGCCGTGACCTCCACCGCAGCCAAGGGCTACAGCTCCAGCTGCCCGGCCGGGCACGTCTCCTGGGACATCGACACCATCGTCCAGTCGTGGGCCGACGGCCAGCCCAACCACGGTGTGCGGATCGCCGCGGTCGACGAGACGGACCCGCTCACCTGGCGCCGCTACCACTCGGCGAACCAGACGGACGGCTCCCACAACGCCGCCTACGAGCCCTCCCTGACGGTCACCTACAACACCAAGCCCGGTACCGCGACGGCCGTCTCCCCGCTGTCCGGCACCTTCACCGGTGACCCCACACCCACCCTGTCCGCCAAGGCCACCGACGCCGACGCGCAGTCCGTCACCCTGACCTTCGAGGTCTGGGCGGCCGACGGCACCGCGGCCCTGCAGACCGGCACCTCCGCCTCCGTGGCCTCCGGCGCGGTGGCGACCCGCACCGCCGGCACCCTCGTGCCCGGCGACTACAAGTGGCGGGCCAGGGCGTCGGACGGCACCGACACCGGCGCCTGGTCGGCGTGGCAGACGTTCACCGTCGACACCGTCGTCCCGTCCACGCCCACCATCACCTCCACCAGCCACCCCTCCGCGTCGGCCTGGTACACCGCCACCACGTTCACCGGCACGCTCGCCTCGACGGACGCCTCCGGCGTGACGGGCTACGCCGTCAAGCTGGACCAGAGCCCGACGACCGCGGCCGGCACCACCGTCACCCAGACGACGGCGGACATCAGCTGGTCCGGCCGGACCGACGGCACCTGGTGGGTGCACGCGGCCGCCCGTGACGCGGCGGGCCTGTGGTCGCCGCCCCGGCACTTCTCCTTCAACGTCGACACCACCGCCCCGGGCGCGCCCGGCGGCCTGGTCTCCTCCACCCACCCGGTGACGACCGGCGCCTACGCGAACCGCACCGCGTCCTTCACCTGGTCGGCGCCCGCCGACCTGTCCGGCACGGCCGGCTACGCGGTCGCCGTCGACCAGAACGCGAGCACCCTGCCGCCCACCACCGGCACCGTCCGGACGTCGACGAGCCACACCGCCACCGTCACGTCGGACGGCACCTGGTACCTGCACGTGCGGGCCAAGGACCTGGCCGGCACCTGGTCGTCCACCGCGGCGCACCTGCCGTTCAAGGTCGACATGACGCTGCCGCCGAGCCCGGTGATCAGCTCCGCCACCCACCCGGACCAGACCGGCGCGTACAGGAGCGGCTCCTTCGGCGCCACCTGGACCGCACCCTCCGGCGCCTCCGCCGGATACAGCGTGGTCGTCGACGCCACCGCCGACACCGTGCCCGACAGCACGGCCGAGACGACCGCCACCTCGTACGGCACGACCCGCGCCGAGGGCACCTGGTACCTCCATGTGCGCGGCATCGACGGCAACGGCACGGGCGGCGGCACCTCCCACTTCCGCTTCACCGTCGACACCACCGCGCCCGGCGCCCCCGCCGTGACCTCCGCGGCCTACCCGTCCGGCGCCTGGGCCGGCGGCGCACAGGTGACCGGGACGTTCACGCTGACGCCCAGCGGCACCGACACCCGCAGCCTGGCGTACACACTCGACGGCGGCGCCGCGCAGACGCTCACCACCACCGGCGGTCCGGTGGAACTGCCGGTCACCCCCGCCACCGCGGGCGGCCACCAGCTGGCCGTCACCGCGACCGACCGGGCCGGCAACGTCTCCGCCGAGACCAGGTACACCTTCCACGCGGGACGGGCCGTCCTGACCGCGCCCGGCAACGGCGAGGTGCTCGTCGGCTCGGTCGACCTCGCGGTCGACGCCCCGGCGTCCCTGACGGGGGTCACCTTCCTCCAGCGGACCTCGGCCGCCGACCCGTGGCAGGAGATCCCGGCCGCGCAGGTCACCCGCGCCGACGGCTCGGCCGTGACCTGGCCGGTCCCGCTCACCGGCGGCGGCGCGCCCAAGCTGCTGTGGGACACCTCGTCCCTGTCCGGCAGCGGAGGCCGCCAGCTCGGCGCCCGCTTCGGCGGCCCGTACTCCCCGCCCGACGCCGAGCCGGTCTCGGTGATCGTCGACCGCGTGGAGGTCATCGAGGGCGGGACCGCCGAGGTGCCCGAGGCCGAACCGGCCCAGGCGTACGCCCTGGAGCAGGCCGCCACCCGCGCCGCCGGCGACCCCGACACCTTCGCCCCGCCGTACGTCGACCCCGCGACGGGTGAACTGGTCGCGCCGGTCGTGGAATCGGCCTCGGCCGACGAGGCGTCAGCCCCGATCCAGGTGACTCAGGTCCCGGCCGACGAGGGCAGCGGCCTGCCCGCCCCCGACACGGAGGAGGGCACCAAGCCCGACGAGACCACCACCGAGACGCAGACGCCCGCACCGCCCGCCGACGGGTCCGCCGAGACCACCGGCGAGGAGTCGTTCCCGATGCCCGAGGACGGCACCGAGACCCCTTCCGCGCCCACCGGGCCGACCGTCACCGAGCAGGTCATCCCGCGCACCGAGGTGGTGGAGCACAGCGTCACCGCACTGGAGTCCGTGCGCGACGAGGTCTTCCAGCTGTCGGAGACGGAACTGCCCGGTGTGAGCGGACTGCGCATCGCGTCCGTGGACGCCGCGGAGAACCGTGTGGTCGTGGGGACCGAGACGGCCGCCCCGGAACTGGTCGCCGCCCTGGGCGAGCGCTACGGCACCGACATCGTGGCCCTGGAGCTCCTGCCCGGAGCCGACGAGCTGGCGACCCGGGCGAACCGCTACAGCGACACCTCGCCCTACTACGGCGGGGCACGCATCAACTCGCTGCTGACCAGCAACAAGGAGACCTGGTGCACAGCGGGATTCTCCTGGAGGTACAACAGCAAGTGGTACATGGTGACGGCGGGCCACTGCACCACCGGCAACGGGGTGATCATGAACCCCAGCGGCACCGACTTCATCGGGGCCGTCGTCCGGGACAACTGGAAGAACGGGTACGGCTCGGTGAAACTCTCCGGCCAGAGCTACTACTCGGGTGACCTGTCGCTGTACCGCGTCGAGAGCCCCAGTCTCGCCTCGGCCCGGATCTACAAGGGCGGCAAGACGTCCACCTCGTCCCGCGCGGTCCACGACTACTGGCGACGCTGGGCGCAGGAGGGCGACAAGGTCTGCACCGGCGGCATGATGACCGGCGAGCAGTGCGGCTGGCAGGTGACCGACACGCAGGCGACCGTCCACTACACCAGCGGCTCGACGGCCAAGAACATGGTCGTCGCCAGGAAGACGTCCGGAGCCTGCACGATCAGCGGTGACTCCGGCGGTCCCGTCTACACCGTGAACAGCTCCGGAAGCGCCAACGCGAAGGGTATCGTCTCGGGCGGCGGCGGCGGTGGCAGCGACCACAGCGGTGGGTTCTTCGATCCGTGCTCGCTGGTCTTCACCGACATCGGGCTGGCCAACAGCGCCTTCCCCGGCACAGTAGCGAGGTTCTGACATGCGCCGCGCCCTTTTCATACCGTTCCTGGCAGTGGCCCTGACCGGCTGCTCGCTCTTCGGCTCGGACACGCTGTGCACCCAGGCCGACGCGGACTCGGACGTCTCCCTCAGATGGCGGCCCGCCGACTTCGGCGGCCCGGACGCGGTGACGATCCGGCTCTGCGTGGACGGCACCTGCAAGGAGCGGACCTCGGGCAGTCCTGAGGAACCGATCGCCCTGATGCGGGTCCGGCTCCCCGACGACATCGGTCCGTCCACCGTGCCGGTGAAGCTCACCGTGACCTCCGCGAAGAACGGCGGCACGGTCGTCGAGGACAGCATCCGGGCCAGACTGACGGCGCAACAGCCCAACGGCCCGTCCTGCTCGCCCACCGCGTGGTCGGCGACGTACCGCGCTCATCCCGACAAGGGACTCACGTCCCCCAAGGGCATGAAGCTGCAGTAGCGGCACTCCGGACGCAGGCGCCCGTTCCCCTCCCCGGGGAACGGGCGCCTCGCGTTCCGGCCCGCCCGGGACCCTGTCAGACGGACTGCCGGACGGCCGCCGCCTGGCGGGGCCTGGCGACCAGCTCCCCGCCGCAGTTGGGACAGACGCCCTCCATGGCCTCGGCGCACGGCACGCAGAACGTGCACTCGTAGGAACAGATCCGAGCCGGGCCGTCGGGCGGCAGCTCCGCCGTCGTGCAGCGCTCGCAGCTCTCACGCATCTCCAGGGCCATCGGCGGTCTCCTCGTGTCACGGTGCCGGGTCGGTCTCATCATCGCCCCGGAGACCGCCCCCGGTCGGCGCTCCAAAGGGCCGCAGACCGTCAGGATCGGGCCACCGGCTCGTCCCGCTCCACCGGGAGCACGCCCCCGGGCCCCGTACGGACCGCGCTCACCACCGGCGTCCCCCGGGCAGCCGCTTCCGTCCCGGGGCCGACAGATGCAGCACCCGGAAGACGTCGCCGTCGGCCTCGGGGGCCTCGTGCGCCCACAGCGAGAAGTGCACGGTCTCCCAGCGGCCCGGGTCCACGGCCGCCGCCGCGCACACCGCGCCGTCCCGTACCGCCAGCCGCCCGGCCTCCCGCGCCGCGTCCTCCATCACCTCCGCCAGGACCACACCCTCCGGCACCGGCCGGATGTGCCGTACGGCGACCAGGGGCGGCGCGTCCGCGGCGCCGCCCTCCTCGTACGCCAGCCCCGTCCACTGCCGCACCTCCGGCCGCCCGAAGTCGTCGGGGATCCCCTGGAACGCACCTCCCCAGAGGAAGGAGTTCATGCCCTCGACCGTGTTCCACAGATAGAAGGGCGCGTACTGGTTGACCGGCGAGCCGTCCCTGCCGCGCTCGCGGACCAGATACGCCTTGAGGCCCAACCCCTCCCAGTCGTCGAGGAGATGACCTCTTCGGGCCACCCGGGTGCGGATGATCCCCATGTCGTAGCCGGCGGGCAGGGTGACGGCGTAGTGCAGTGCGTGCATCGTGTGTCTCCTCAGGGGGCCAGGAGCGTCAGCAGCCCCCGGACTCCCGCGTCGAAGGCGGTCGGTGAGCCGGAGGCGCGGGCCAGGACGTAACCGCCCTGCACGGTGGCCACGATCGTCGAGGCGATCTCCCCCGCGTCGAGCCCGGGAGCGAACTGCCCCTGCTCCTTGCCCTCCTGGACGATCCCGGCGAGCCGTCCGCGCAGCCAGCCGAGCGTCTCCTCGACCGGGGCGCGCAGTTCGTCGTCGGCGACGACGTCCGGGTCCATGGTGAGCCGGCCGACCGGGCAGCCGCGCAGGACGTCGCGCTCACGCAGCAGATAGGCCCGGATGCGCTCGTACGGCGTGCCGGGCCCGCCGAGCACGGCCTCGGCGGTCACCCGCGTCTCCTCGGCCGTACGGCGGATCGCGGCCAGGGCGAGATCGGGCTTGCCCTTGAAGTGGTGGTACATGCTGCCCTGCCCGGCGCCCGAACGCTCCAGGATCGCCTTGGGGCTGGTGCCCACGTAGCCGCGCTCCCAGAGCAGCTCCCGGGTGGACTCGATCAGACGCTCCGAGGTGCTCATGACCCCACTGTACATACCAGTAGGTACAGAGGCGGCTACTCCCCGGGAGGTATCCCGACTGTCCCCGGCCGTACGACGACCCGTACCCCCCGCCGGAGCCAGGATCCAGACATCACCCGAAGTCCTTCTCGCAGGAGATGAACCGACATGCAGACACTCGCGCACTGGGACGGCGGCCCCGGGCCGTGGATCCTGCTCCTCCCCGTCGTCTGGGCGGTCGTGGTGCTCACCGCCGTCACCCTGCTGCGGCGCACCCTGTGGCGCGGCCGGCCAGGGCCCTGGCGGACGTCCGAGGACCGCCGGCTCTCCGGCGGCTCGCCCCTCGCGGTGCTCGGCCGCCGCTTCGCCTCCGGCGAGATCGACGAGGACGAGTACTGGCGTCGGCTGTCCGTCCTGGACGAGCAGTTCGGCCGCACCAAGGGCGGTGCCGCATGACCGGCACCACCGCCACCCGTACGGCGGCCCGGGTCGCCGACGCCGTGAAGGTCTACGGCCGCGGCGACACCGAGGTCAGGGCCCTGGACGGGGTGAGCGTCGGTTTCCCGGCCGGCCGCTTCACCGCGATCATGGGGCCCTCGGGCTCCGGGAAGTCCACCCTGATGCACTGCGCGGCCGGCCTGGACACCCTCACCTCGGGCGCCGCGTTCATCGGCGACACCGCACTGGACTCCCTCGACGACCGGCGGCTGACCCTGCTGCGCCGCGACCGGGTCGGCTTCGTCTTCCAGGCGTTCAACCTGGTGCCGACGCTGACCGTCGCGGAGAACATCACCCTTCCGCTGGACCTGGCGGGCCGGGGCGGCGACCCCGGATGGACCGACGCGCTGATCGACGTCGTCGGCCTGCGGAGCCGGCTCCGCCACCGGCCCGCCGAGCTCTCCGGCGGCCAGCAGCAGCGCGTCGCCGTCGCCCGCGCGTTCGCCGGCCGGCCCGACGTGGTCTTCGCCGACGAGCCCACCGGGAACCTCGACTCCCGGGCGGGCCAGGAGGTGCTCGGCCTGCTGGGCCGCGCCGTCCGCGAGATGGACCGCACGGTCGTCATGGTCACCCACGACCCCGTCGCCGCCGCCCACGCCGACGAGGTCCTCTTCCTCGCCGACGGGCGCCTGGCCGACCGGATGCAGGACCCGACCGCCGACCGGGTGCTGGACCGCATGAAATCCTTCGAGGTGCCCTCGTGAACGCCTCCCTGCGGCTGAGCGTGTCGTCCCTGCGCGCCCACGGACGGCGTTTCGCCGGCACGTTCCTCGCCGTCTTCCTCGGCGTGGCGTTCCTGGCCGGGACGCTGGTCATGGGCGACACCCTGCGCGCCGGCTTCGACTCCATGTTCGGCGACGCGGCCGCGGGCACCGACGCGGTGGTCCGCAGCGCCGACGCCATCACCACGCCGGGGGAGAGCCAGGGCGTACGGCAGCCCGTGCCCGCCGCCCTCGCCGACCGGATCGAGGACGTGCCCGGCGTCGCCGCCGCCGCACCCGACATCCAGGGCGCGGGCCAGCTCGTCGGCAGCGACGGCGAACCGATCGGCGGCCAGGGCCCGCCCACCCTCGCCGGGAACTGGATCACCGACCCCGAGCTGAACCCCTACCGGCTCGCCGAGGGCCGCGCGCCCGAACGCCCGGGTGAGGTCGTCGTCAACCGCGCCACCGCCGAGAAGGGCGGTCTGGAGCTCGGCGACACCACGGTCCTGCGCACCCCGGACCCCGTACGGGTCACCGTCGTGGGCCTCGCGACCTTCGGCGGCGAGGACGGCATGGCGCAGGTGACCTTCACCGGCCTGACCCGGGCGGACGCGGAGAAGCACCTCACGGCCCGGCCCGGGGAAGCCTCGACGATCCTGGTGCGGGCCGAGCCCGGCGTCGGCCAGGACGAACTCGTCGAGCGGCTGGCACCCGCCCTGCCGGCCGGCGTCGAGGCCCTCACCGGCCAGGAGTCGGCCGCCGAGAACACCGACATGATCTCCAGCCGGTTCCTCACCCTGTTCACCACCTTCCTGCTGGTGTTCTCGGGGGTCGCCCTGCTCGTGGCGACCTTCTCGATCCACAACACCTTCGCCGTCGTCGTCACCCAGCGCACCCGTGAGAACGCCCTCCTGCGCGCTCTCGGCGCGTCCCGCCGCCAGGTCACCGCAGGCACCCTCGCCGAGGCGACCGCCGTCGCCGTGACCGCGTCGGCGGCCGGACTCGCGGGCGGCGTCGGTATCGCGGCCGGACTCCAGGCGCTGTTCCCTGCGATCGGATTCCCCTTCCCCGAGGGCGGCCTGGTCGTCAGGGCTGCGTCCCTGCTCCTCCCGCTCGCGGTCGGCGTCCTGGTCTGCCTGGTCTCCGCCCTGCTGCCCGCCGTACGCGCCGGGCGCACCGCGCCCCTGGCCGCGCTGCGCGAGACGGCCGTCGACACCTCGGGCGCCTCACGTCCGCGTGCCGTCACCGGTGTCCTGCTGTCCGCCCTCGCCCTCGCGGCCACGCTCACCGGTGTCCTGCTCACCCCGTCCCTGTGGCTCGCCGGCGCGGGCGCGGTCCTCGCCCTCGCCGCGTTCGTGCTCCTCGGTCCGGTCGCCGCCGGCTCCGCCGTACGGATCCTCGGCGGACCCCTCGCCCGGCTGCGCGGCGTCACCGGCTCCCTCGCCCGGCGCAACGCCCTGCGCAGCCCGCGGCGGACGGCCGCCACCGCGAGCGCGCTGATGATCGGCGTGGCTGTCGTGTCGCTGTTCACGGTGTTCGGGGCCTCGCTGAAGGCGACCATGGACCGGACGGTGTCGCGCTCCTTCGCGGGGGACGTCGCCGTCAGCACCCCCTCCTTCGGCGCGGGCGGCAGCGGACTGAGCCCGCGGCTCGCCGCGGCCGTCGCCGCGCTGCCCGAGGTGGACACGGCGGTGGGGCTCGGCCGGGGTGTCGCCGAGGTGGACGGCAAGGGGCGGGCGCTGACCGTCACCGACCCCCGCGCGCTGGAGCGGACCTTCGACCTCGGGCGGGTCCAGGGCTCCCTGGACGCCCTCGGCACGGACGGCATCGCCGTCACCGAGAAGGAGGCCGGCCGGCGGCACCTCGCGGTGGGCGACACCGCACGGCTCGCCTTCACCGACGGCGAGCGGCGTACCTTCACCGTCCGCGCCCTCTACGCCCGCTCCGAACTGGCGGGCGACTACGTCGTCACCCGCGAGGCATGGGCCCCGCACCGCACCCAGGACGCCGACACGCTGGTGGCCGTCTCGTTCGAGGACGGCGTGGACGCCGACCGGGGCAGGGCGGCCGTGGAGAAGGTGGCCGGACGGTACGGCAACCCGCAGGTGCAGACCCGTGAGGAGTACGCCGGGTCCTCGGCCGGAGGCATCGACATGATGCTGACCCTGGTCTACGCGCTGCTCGCCCTCGCGGTGCTCATCGCCCTGCTGGGCATCGCCAACACCCTGACGCTCGCGGTCCACGAGCGCACCCGGGAACTGGGGCTGCTGCGGGCCGTCGGACAGACCCGGTCCCAGGTGCGGGCCATGGTCCGCTGGGAGTCCGTGCTGGTCGCCGCCTTCGGCACGGCGGGCGGCCTGGGGCTCGGGGCCTTCCTCGGCTGGGTGCTGGTCAGTGCCTCCGACGGGGCGAGCGACAGCGCCTTCGCCTTCGCGGTGCCGCCCGCGCAGCTCACGGTCGTCGCCCTCGTCGGGCTGGCGGCGGGTGCCCTCGCGGGGCTGCGTCCTGCCCGGCGCGCGGCCCGGCTGGACGTGCTGCGGGCGATCGCGGCGGAGTGACCGCGGCGGCGGCGCCCTCGGGGGCGTGGGGGAGGCCGCTTGTGTGGTTCGCGCCGGTGGGGTGAGGTACCGCGGGCGGTGATCGTGGCGGAGTGACCGCGGCGGCGATGCCCTCGGGGCGCGGGGGACTGTGCGACCGGCCACGACGTGTCAGCAGCCGACGGGTCTCTCCACGACGGAGCACCCCCTCACCGCCCGGTCAGCCGACAACGGCCGACCGGGCGGGAGCGTGTGCGGGCCGCGGCGTGTCGGCCGTGAGACCCACGGCCTCGCCCGACAGACCGACCGGCTCGGCCGTCAGGGTGACGGGCTCGGGCGTCGCGGTCCGTGCCGCCGTCCCGGTGACGGCTTCGGCGGCCGACGGGACCGACACCGCCGTCAGGGCGACCGGTTCGGGCGTCAGCGGGACCGGTGCCGCCGTCCGTGCGGCCGGCTCGGGCGTCAGGGCCACCGGTTCGGCCGTCAGGGTGACGGGCTCGGGCGTCAGGGCGACGCGTTCGACCTCCGTGAACCCGGGCACGGACCGATCCGCGGCCGTCCGGCGTGCCGGACGTGCCGTCCCGGCTCTCGCGGCGGCCGGCGTCGGCAGGCTGAACCACACGACCTTGCCGTCGTCGCCGTCCGGCCGGGCACCCCAGCTGTCGCTGACCGCCGCCACCATCGCGAGCCCGCGGCCGCAGGTCGCCAGCGGGTCGGCCACCTCCACCACGGGGAGACGGGGATCGTGGTCGTGCACCGAGACCGTCAGCCGGTCGAGCCGCAGCTCGATCTCCACGGTGCAGGTCTTGTCGGGCTGGGCATGGCGGTGGACGTTCGACAGAAGCTCGGTCACACCGAGCGCCGCCCGGTCTATCAAGGGATCCATGTGCCAGTAGCGCAATTGCGCAGAAAGGATTCTGCGGACCTGGCCGATCCGCGACGGCAGAGCTTGCAGCTCCACCGTGCAAAGTCTGCTTGGGTGACTGATCACGGCTGCGACTCCCCGACGTTGAGGTCCGGAAGAACACGGAGGACGGATCCAGCAGGAAGTGGGATTCGAGACGACCGCCTGCTGTCGTGCCCGGCGGGCTGGTTCGCAGCGTAGTCGCCGGTAAACCCAGAGTGACGTGAGACCAGACTGGCGCAAGGGGTGCACACCCGCAACTCGCCGCGCCTCAGCGGTCACGCCTCGAAGCGCGCCGTACGGCCTCGACGAACCGGCGCGCGGCGGGCGGTCCCGGCTCGCCGGGAGCGGGGTCGTGGTCGCCCAGGGTCAGCGTGTAGCGCTTGCCGTCGAGGTCGGCGACCGCCCGGTCCTCCGCCCCGAACCACGGCTTCGACGCCCGCACCGCCCCGAGCGGCGCGCTGTCGATCTCGCTGCCGTAACTGGTGAGCAGCTCCAGCCTGCCGTCGCTGATCCGGACCTGGCCGGCCCGGGTGAGTGACCGAAGACCCTTCCCGATGCGCACGCCCGTGGCCGTGAACTCCGGCTCCGCCATGCCGTCCTGCCCCCTCGTCGCGTTCCCGCGTCCTGCCGTACGCCCGAACGGGCGCAGAGCGGGGCCGCCCCCGGCTCCCCGTCCACACCGACGGGGCCACCTGTGCGGGTACCCCGCGCGGTGCAGTCTGCCCCCAGTGGACGCCGTGCACCAGTGCGCGCGTCGGGTACGCGCCGGGCGCGGAAGCACTCGGCCGAATGCGCCCCCTGGGGCTTCGCGCGCCTGTGCCCCAGTCGGTCTTTGAGGTGCCCAAAGATGCGTTTATGCAGGTGGGAAGCGTGCGGGAAGGTGCTTATGATCGAAGAGACGGCCGCGCGGACCACCGTTGCCGCGAAGCGTGAGGAGCACCGCCGTGAGCACCATCCAGCAGATCCCGACCGGCGTGACCCTCGATGTCGACCGCACCGACGCCGACTACCGCGACTGGCTGAAAGAAGCCGTCCGCAAGGTCCAGGCCGACGCCAACCGCTCCGCCGACACCCATCTCCTGCGCTTTCCGCTGCCGGAGAAGTGGGGCATCGACCTCTACCTCAAGGACGAGTCCACCCACCCGACCGGCAGCCTCAAGCACCGGCTCGCCCGCTCTCTGTTCCTCTACGGCCTGTGCAACGGCTGGATCCGGCCGGACCGGCCGGTCATCGAGGCGTCCAGCGGCTCGACGGCCGTCTCCGAGGCGTACTTCGCAAAGCTGATCGGCGTCCCCTTCATCGCCGTCATGCCGCGCACGACCAGCGCCGAGAAGATCCGCCTGATCGAGTTCCACGGCGGCCGCTGCCACTTCGTGGACGACCCGCGCACCATGTACGAGGCATCCGCCCGTCTCGCGGCCGAGACCGGCGGCCACTACATGGACCAGTTCACCTACGCCGAACGGGCCACGGACTGGCGGGGGAACAACAACATCGCCGAGTCCATCTTCCGCCAGCTGGAACTGGAGCGGTTCCCCGAACCGGCCTGGATCGTCGCCACGGCCGGCACCGGCGGCACCTCCGCGACCATCGCGCGCTACGTCCACTACATGCAGCACGACACCCGCATCTGTGTGGCCGACCCGGAGAACTCCTGTTTCTTCGAGGGCTGGACCAGCGGCGACCCGGACGTCACCTGCGACTGCGGCTCGCGCATCGAGGGCATCGGCCGCCCGCGCATGGAACCGAGCTTCGTGCCCGGCGCGATCGACCGGATGATGAAGGTGCCGGACGCGGCCAGCGTGGCCGCCGTGCGCGCCCTGGAACGCGTCATCGGCCGCAAGGCGGGCGGCTCGACCGGCACCGGGCTGTGGAGCGCGCTGAAGATCGTCGCCGAGATGGTCGCCGAGGGGCGGACCGGCAGTGTCGTCACCCTGCTGTGCGACCCCGGCGACCGCTACCTCGACAAGTACTACTCCGACGACTGGGTCGCCGCGCAGGGGCTGGACGTCGCCCCCTACGCCGCGGCCGTCGACACCCTGCTCAGGACCGGTGTCTGGCCGGACTGAGACCGCGCCCGCCGCAGTGCGGGGCGCCGGGCGGGGTACGGCGGAACCGGCCGTGGGTCAGCGTGCCGCCAGGCGGCGGTCCAGCGCCGTCACCGCCTCCCGGAAGGCACGCGCGAGGCCCGGCCGGGCGAGCCGCAGAGCGAACAGGAAGGGCGCCGCGCCGTCGGCGGCGAAGGTCCAGCACACCCGCGTGCCCGTACCGACGGGCGCCAGCCGCCACTCCTCGACCAGGGCGCGGGCCCCGGGCACGTTGGTGACGTCCACGCGATAGACGTAGAGCTCGGGCTCCTTCGTGACGAGGACCGTCTCCTCGAACCGTGTGCCGCCCCTGAGCCCGATCTCGCGCCCGGCCCCGTCCCGGACCGGCCGGGCGAGCGTCACCGCGGTGAACCACTCGCTCCACCCGGGCACGTCCTCGGCGAGCGCCCGGAAGACGTCCTCGGGCGCGGCGGCGATGTTGCGGGCGAAGACATGCCGTACGGGAGCGTCCCGTACGAAGCCTGCCTCCACCGGACGCAGACGGCGAGCCATACCAACCCCCTGGAACGCGCGGACGACACGGTCGAGACAGCCGAGGTGCGACAGCAGGCCGGTCACCCTACCTGACCGGACGTCAGGCGTCTTCCCCCGACGGTTCGTTCTCGGCCTCGCCCACCACGACCAGGCTCCGCAGATGCTCCGACACCTGCGCGCGTGCCTCGGCCGCGAGTCCCGCGTCGGTCACCAGGGTGTCGACCTGGTCCAGCGTGGCGAACGAACTCAGGCCCACCGTGCCCCACTTGGTGTGGTCCGCGACCACGACCACCCGGCGTGCCGCCTGCACGAGCCGCCGGTTCGTCTCCGCCTCCGCGAGGTTCGGCGTGGACAGGCCGGCCTCCGCCGATATCCCGTGCACACCGAGGAAGAGCATGTCGAAGTGGAGCGTGGAGATGGCCTGATCGGCCACCGGCCCCACCAGCGAGTCCGACGGCGTACGCACCCCGCCGGTCAGCACGACCGTCGCCGCGCCCTGGCGGGGGCCCGAGATCCGCTGGGCCGAGTGGAACACGTCCGCCACCCGCACCGAGTTGGTGACGACCGTCAGATCGGGCACGTCCACGAGCCGCTGCGCCAGCGCGTACGTCGTCGTACCGCCCGACAGGGCGATCGCGCTGCCCGGCGCGACCAGCTCCGCCGCGGCCCGCGCGATGTCCTCCTTGGCCGTCGGCTCCAGACCGGACTTGGCCTCGAAACCGGGCTCGTGCGTGCTCGCCTCCACGACCGGGACCGCCCCGCCGTGCACCTTCTCCAGCAGACCCTGGCGGGACAGCGCGTCCAGGTCACGGCGGACCGTCATGTCCGACACGCCGAGCTGACGGGTCAGCTCGTTCACCCGGACCCCGCCGCGGCGCCGGACCTCGTCAAGGATCACGGCGCGGCGCTGCTCCGCGAGGAGGTTCTGATTCTCGCTCACGTACGCTCCGGTCCTTTCGTCCACTGCGGTCCGATCCTCCCTCGCACCCGCCCCGACAAGGGCGTTCCCCGTCTCCTCGGGGGCACGGGCGTCTCATCCTCGCACGGCCCGGCACCCGTCGCGCCACCGCAGTCCCGCCGCGCCCGTGCCGCGCGCGTCCCCGTCCGGGACGCGGATCGGGTCACGGATCGGGGAGATTCCGTGACGACGCGTGTACTCAGGGCGTCCGGCGGAGATCCTGGTGCGCGCACGGGCATGGCCGACACGGCGTCACGGGGAAGTGGCACACAGTGGAACGCGCGCAGGAACGTGCCGACGACGGCACACCGTCCGGCCCGCCGTCGCGGGCCGAGGACCCCCCGACCGCCCTGGAACTCCTGGTCCACGGCGTCGGGGGCACCACACCGGAGCGGATGCTCGACGACCCGCGCACCGTACGGATCACCGGGGACGACACGGCCGCCGTCTTCCGCCGCGCCGCGGACGCCGGGACCGGCGGTTCGGACGGGTGGTCCGGTGGCGCGGACGTACGGTCCGGCGGCCCGGGCGCCGGGACCGGCGGCACGGACGCCGGCATCCGCCCGGTGCCCGAGGCGTACGTGTGGTGCAACCTCACCTCCGGCAACGGCACCCGCGCCCTGTGGCTGCTGCTCCTGCCGTTCATGGTGGTCAACCTGGCCCACTGGATGCGCCCGGGCACGCTCGGCCGGGCCCGTACCGTCCGCCTGTACGGCCTGCTCGTGCGGCTCGCCGCGCTCACGCTGACCGTGCTGCTCGTGGCGGGGGCCTGCGAGGTCGCGCTGGACCTCGTGGCATGGCAGTGCGCGGGCACGCGCGCGTGCGCCGAGCGGCACACCTGGCTGGGCTTCCTGTCCCCGGCCGTCTCCGGCAACGGCTGGTGGAGCCGCCCCGGCCGCCGCCTCGCGCTCGCCGCCGCGGTGCCCGTCGCGCTGACCGGTCTCCTCTGGTACCTGTCCCACCGCACCTGGAACGCCTACGAGTCCCAGCGCCCCCTGACCCCGGCCCCGGACACCGACGAGGCGGGCGGCGGCACCGCGCTCGGCCGGCCCGGATTCTGGTACGGTCGCCGGCTGGTGGCCCGGCTGCGCGCCGCGCACACCGCGGCGGGCCTGCTGACCGTCGCCGCGGTGCTCACGGCGGCGGCCTCCGGCCACGACCGCGGGCCCGGCGGCCCCGCGGCCCTCGACCTGCTCGGCCGTCTCCTCGCAGCGGCCCTGGCCGCCGGGGCGCTCGGCGTGCTGTGGGTGGTGTGCCGCCGCGGCCGCAGCGAGCACCGCCTGGACCGCGCACTCGATGCCCGTCTGGTCCGGCTGCTGCCGCTCGGCGCCCTCGCCGTGCTGGCGCTCGCCCTGGTCCACGCCGGCTGGGAGCGTCCCGGCTGGCGCTCCGCGGGCAGGCTCCCCGGTGACGCGGCGTTCGGCGGCATCGCCCTGGCGCAGGGCCTGCTCGTGATCGCCCTGGCGGTCGTGGCCCGTCTGCTGCACCGTGTCCTGCCCGACCCGCGCGCCGCGCTGCGGGGCCTCGGCGGGCCCGTCGTCACCCTGCTGGCCTGTGCCCTGGGCGGGGTGATGGCGGGCGGGGTGTCCCAGCGCGTCGCGGACTGGCTCGACGGCACCGGCTCCTTCCTTCCCGGCCCGCCGGTCCTGCTGACCTGGCAGGCCGCCGTCATCCCGCCGCTGCTGCTCGTCCTCCTCGCAGTCTGCGGCCTGCTCGCCGGGCGCACCCTGCGGCTCGCCCGCGCCGAGCGCGCGACCGTCGAGCGCGACTACCCCGACGAGACGAAGGAACCGGCGCGCACCCGCCGGATCGCCCGCGTCCGCGCGACGGCCGCGCTCACCGACAGCGCGCCCCTCGTCGTCGCCGTCACCGCTGCCACGACACTGCTGCTGGGCGCCGGGGCCCTCGTGGGCGCCCGGCTCAGCGGCCGTACGCCCGGCCTGGCCGCCGAGGACGCCCACCCCTTCGTGCAGGGCGCCGCCGACACCGCGCAGGCGCTGGGCTCCTGGCTCATCGGCTTCGGCTTCATACTGTTCGTCACCTGGGGCCGCCGCGCCTACAAGGACCCCTCGGCCCGGCGCACCATCGGCATCCTCTGGGACGTCGGCACCTTCTGGCCGCGCGCCGCGCACCCCTTCGCCCCGCCCTGCTACGCCGAGCGCGCGGTGCCCGACCTGACCTGGCGGATGACGAGCTGGACGCGGGCCACCGGCGGGCGGCTCGTCATCTCCGGGCACTCCCAGGGCAGCGTCCTCGCGGCTGCCGCCGTCTGGCAGCTCGGTCCCGCCGACCGCGGCCGCGTCGCCCTGCTGACCTACGGCTCCCCGCTGGAGCGCCTCTACGGCCGTTGGTTCCCGGCCCATTTCGGGCCCGCCGCGCTCGGCGCGCTGCACCGGGAGGTGGACTGCTGGCGCAACCTGTACCGGCGCACCGACCCGATCGGCGGGCCCATCGGCCTGCCCGGCGACCACGGCCCGGCCGTGGACCGGCCCGCCCTCAAGGACCCCCTCGCCCACGGCCGCACCGACCGGCATCCGCTGCCCGCGCCCCTCCTCGGCCACTCCGGCTACCAGGCCGACCCGGCCTTCGCCGAGGAACGCGAGCGGCTGCTGGCCAGGCTGCGCCCCGACGGTGTGCCGACCCCGCGCCCCGCGCCCGCCGGGGAGCGGGTTCATGGCAGCTGAGGCAGGTCCTCGGCGAACAGCAGCGTCAGATCGTCCGTGCTCGGCTCCGCCACCTGCGCGACCCGGCTCGCGTGGCGTTCCACCATGGCCTCGAACGTCTGCCGCGCGGTCCGGCCGTTGCCGAACGCGGGTCCCTTCGGCAGGTCGGTGAAGTACTTCAGCAGCGCCTCGGGCGTGCCCGGCGCCAGCCGGTACTCGTGCTCCTCGGCCTGCTGTCCCACGATGCGCAGCAGTTCCAGGGGCCCGTAGTCGCCGAAGGTGATGGTCCGCGAGAAACGTGACGCGACACCCGGGTTGACGGACAGGAAGTGCTCCATCTCGGCGGTGTAGCCCGCGACGATCACCACGACCGCGTCACGGTGGTCCTCCATCAGCTTCACCAGCGTGTCGATGGCCTCCTTGCCGAAGTCGCGGCCCGCGTCCTGCGGTGACAGCGCGTACGCCTCGTCGATGAACAGCACACCGCCACGGGCCCGTTCGAACGCCTCCTGCGTGCGGATCGCCGTCGAGCCGATGTGCTCGCCGACCAGGTCCACCCGGGACACCTCCACGAGATGCCCCTTCTCCAGCACCCCGAGGGAGGCGAGGATCTCGCCGTACAGCCGGGCCACCGTCGTCTTGCCGGTGCCGGGGGAGCCGGTGAAGACGAGATGCCGCTTCACGGACGCCGCCTTCAGCCCGGCCCGCTGCCGGCGCCGGCCCACCTCGATCATGTCGGTCAGGGCGCGGACCTCGCGCTTGACGCTCTCCAGGCCCACCAGCGCGTCCAGTTCACCGAGCACCGCCTTCGAGGTGCGGGCCTGCTCCGCCGGGGCGGGGCTCACCGCCGGGCCGGGAGCCGCGGCGCGCTGCCCCGGGACCGCGCCGAGCAGTCCCGTGGTCTGCGAGGACGTCTGGACGGCCGGTTCGGGCAGGGCGGACTGCCGGACGCCGGCGCTCTCGTCGCTGGTGCAGTCCTCGACGACCGGTCCCGAACCGGACCCGGTGTCCGGGCCGCCGTCCGCGAACTCGTAACCGCCGCGCGCGCACCGCTCCGTACGGCATTTCCGCAGCGTCGCACGGCAGCCGTCGATCACGTGGAAGCCGTAGCCGCCGCTGCCGGTCACCCGGCAGCCCAGGAAGCTGCCCCGGCCGCCCGCCGACACGTAGAACCCGGCCTCGGCGGGGGAGTCGACCGTGCACCGCTCCACGGTGGGGTCGGCGCCCTTGGTGACGATCACACCGGTCTGGGTGGCGTCGACGGTGCAGTTGCCGAGGGTTCCCCCGCTGCCGTGGTCGCGGAACCAGGCGCCGGTCGCCGCCTCCCGGATGCGGCAGTCGTCGAGCTGCGCCGTCGCTCCGTCGCTCACCGACACCGCGGTGTTGCGCACCTGCGAGATGTCCGTGTCCACGACGTCGGCGCGCGAGCCCCGGTCGAGGACGAACAGCGCGTCGGGGACGTCGTGGATCCGGCAGGAGTCCAGTACCGCGGTCGCGCCGTCGCTGACCCACACCGCCGGGTAGTCGCCGGTGCTGTCGAAGATCTCGCACTGGTCGGCGTCCACCCGGGTGCCCGGGTCCCACACCGACAGGCCGTTGCGCCCGAACTGCCGCACGCTCGTGCGGGTCAGGGTGAGGACCGAGCGGGAGCGCAGATCGACCGCGTTCTCCGGGATGTCGTGGATGCGGCAGTCGGCCAGGGTGAGCACGGCGTCCGTGTCCAGGGTGACCCCGTCGCCGGTGGTGCGGTGCACGTCGCAGTCGACGAGATGGCCGGTGGCGTGCGCGGTGATCTGCACCCCGCTGCCCCGCACCTCGTAGACCTCGCAGCCCACCGCCTCCAGCACGGAGCCCTCGCCGGTGGCCGTCAGACCGGTCCCGGCGGCGTGGTGCACCCGGCAGCGCTCCAGCCGGGGACGACCGCCGCCGCGGACCGCGACGCCGGCCTGCCCCGCGGCCAGCACCTCGCACTCCTCGAACACCCCGCCTCCGCCGTCGACGACGGCGATGCCGATGCCTCCGGGGTTGTCGACGGTGCAGCGCCTCACGGTGGGCCGCGCGCCCCCGCGCACCTCGATGCCCGCCGAGGACCGTGTCACGATCCGCACGTCCGTGATCTCCGGGCCGCCCTCCTCGACCAGCAGCGCCGGAGCGGCCGAGTCCTGGCCCTCCACATGCAGGTCCTGCACGACCGCGGCGGCGCGCACGGTCAGCGGCACCCCTTCCGGGGGTGCGATGCGCACCGAACCGGGCGAGCCCTCGGGGCCGCGCAGGGTCACCGCGCGCTCGACGACGAGGTTCTCCCGGTAGGTGCCGGGGGCGACGGTGAGCACGTCACCGTCGGCCGCGGCCTCCAGGGCGGCGGCGAGCGATGCGTACTCACCTGTGCGGCGCCGCCACCGCGAAGTGCCGGTGTGCGTCACCTGGACCGTGCCCTGTGCCATGGTGTTGCCGTGCCCCCACCTCGTCGTACCGGCGACCCGCTCGCGCGGGCCGATGCCGAACGGGGTCCGGCCGGTCCACCGTAGCGTGCGCGAAGGCGGTGGGATGACCGGAGCCGGAACCCGGCCGGCGGCCGGTTCAGCTCCCGGTGCCGGTCCGGCCCCAGTCCGGTCCCGCCCGCTCCCAGGCCCGGTCCCAACGCGCGTACCGCTCACGGACCATGCGCCGGACGATCAGCCGCCGGGCCGCCTCGACCAGGACGGCGGCCACCAGCGTGGCGCCTGTGCCGGCGAGCACGGCGTGGGTGGTGGCGGTGGCCGGGTCGAGGGGTCTGACCGCGAGCCCGCCGTGCCGGTCGGTCCATGTCCGGAACCGGTCGCCGGGGCGGGGATCGCGCAGCGGTGACAGCACCGGGCCCTGCCGGGCGGTGCCGTCCGGCGCCGTCCAGGAGGCGAGGACGCGGGTGTGCGGATTCCGCGCGGCCGTCTCCGGGTCGGCGTCCGGCGCGCCGTCTCTGAGCTCGTGCACCACACGGGCCGTCACCTGATGGCGCTGGCGCTGCTGCTGGCGCACCGCACGCTGGAGAGAGTCCTCCGCGGCGGAGCCCACCAGCGCGCCGGTCAGGGGGGCGGCGACGAGCATCAGCAGCAGGGCCGTCAGGCACACCCAGCCCTCGGCCAGATCCGTCCCGCGGCGCAGCGGATTGTGCCGCCAGCGCCGGATGCCGCGGATGGCCTGCACGTGTCCCGCCCCCTTCCCCGCTCCGTGACACCTTCCGGCGGAGGCGTCCGCCGTGGGTCCGGCCGGACGGGAGGCGGCGTCACTTCCGCAGGAGGGTGACACCGTGCCGGCCGGGACCTGTCACGAACGTCTCACGAGAGCCCAACGCACAGGGCCCCGGCCGGGGTTCCCGCGCGTGCGCACGGACCGCGGCCCGTGCGGCTACTCCAGGACGTGCACCGGATCGCCGACCCGGACGGTGCCTCCGGACAGCGGCACCAGGTTCTGGCCGAAGACCAGGGAGCCCGCGAAGCGCCGGTGGCGTGCGAGCGTGTGCAGAGGTTCCTTGCCCCGCGCGGCCGTCTCCTGGTCGGTGGTGGTCACCACGCAGCGTCCGCACATCTTCGCCACCCGGAAGGTGACCTCGCCGACGGCGATCCGCGACCAGTCGTCCTCGGCCCACGGGCCGGTGCCCGAGACGACGACGTTCGGCCGGAACCGGTTCATGGGCAGTGGCCCCTCGGCCGCGTGGACGCCCTCGGCGATCAGGGAGTTGAGGGAGTCGAGCGACGACACCGAGGTGAGCAGCAGCGGATAGCCGTCCGCGAAGGAGACGGTCTCGCCGGGCAGGGCGAACGCGGGGTCGACGGGGCGGCGGCTCGCCGGGTCGTCCATGTGGACCAGACGCACCGGGACACCGAGATACGTGCTGGCCCAGTCGTGCGCGGCGGGGTCGGCGAGGACGCCCTCCACCTTGTCGCCGAAGATGTCGACGGCGACCGTGTCCACCGGCTCCGGGACGGTGACGGTCAGCGCCTCCAGACCGGGCGCGGACAGCACGACGCCGCCGGGGACGAGCCCGGCGGCGGCCTGCGCGAGATGTGGCTGCTGGCGTTGCGTGACGACCTTTCCCCCGTCGTCGATCAGCACCCAGCGTCGGTCCCCGGCCAGCCCCCAGGGCTCCACGACGGCCTCCCGGGGGGCCTGCCCCCGCAACGCCTTGACCGGATGGACGTGTATCGACTGCAGTTTCGCGTTCCCCATGGGGCCATCGTGCCACTCGGCGCCGAAGGCCCGGGGGAGCGTCTCAGTAGCCGCGGTACTGCTGGTTGTTGTACGGATCCTGGTACGGCGCGGGGGCCGGACGCGGAGCCGCGGGGCGCATGGCCTCGTAGCCGGCCGCGCCGGACATCGGCGGGCGGGGCGGCTGGGTGCCGGGGTACCCGCGCGGCGCGGCGGCCTGCTGAGGGATGTAGGCCGTGGGCGCCTGGTGCAGCGGAGCGGGCTGTGACGCCTGCGGGTAGCCGTAGGCCGGCTGGGGAGACGGGGCCGCCGGGAGGGCGGGCAGCGCCGACGGCAGCGCGGGCAGGTTGCTGACCGGCGTGTCGTATGCGGCGGGGACCCGGATCGGGGCGATCTGCGGGGTGCCCCGCTCGGCCACGAGGGAGTCGTAGATCGGGGTGTCCGGGAAGGAGGCGGAGTAGTAGCCGCCGCCATAGGTGGAGCGGGGGGAGGTCATGGCCATAAGTTAAGCCCACGATGTGCTGGTTGGGGAGACCGATAAGAGGGTTGTTTTCCGTGTCCACGGTGACCTGGGATCCCCAATGCGAGCGAATTCGGAGAAAAAGGGGCGGCGAAGCCGGTCCCGATCGTGTAAAAGCTCAGCTCCGAGGGGGTTACCGGCGGTTGACCGGCTGTGGTTCCGGTGCCCCGGATGGGCCTTCCGCGCCATGACGAATAGGTTGGGCGCGCACACAAGCCGATGAGACCGCCGGGCGCGTGCCGCCCGGCGCGGGGACCCGCAATGGGGGCGGACATGTCAATGCCGAAGGGATCCAACGTTCCGGTGCCGACCACGGCCCTGAGAGTCGAGGTGGGCTGGCGTTCCGGGCCGGGCGTGCCCGACGCCGACGCCTCGGCCCTGCTGCTGGTGGCCGGCAAGGTCCGCTCCGACGCGGACTTCGTCTTCTACAACCAGCCCGCGCACTCCTCGGGGGCCGTGCGCCACGAGGGCAAGCGGGTCTCCGGCGGACAGGTCACCGACACGCTCCTCGTCGACCTCACGCGCGTGGAGCCCTCGGTGGAGACCGTCGTCCTCGCCGCCTCCGCCGACGGAGGGACGTTCGGCCAGGTGCCCGGCCTGTACATCGAGGTGCGCGACGCGGGCCGGGGCACGGTGGCCGCGCGTTTCGACAGCACCGACGCCCGGGTCGAGACCGCCTTCGTCCTCGGCGAGTTCTACCGCCGCCAGGGCGCCTGGAAGTTCCGCGCCGTGGGCCAGGGCTACGACAGCGGCCTGGAGGGCCTCGCCACCGACTTCGGCATCACGGTCGACGAACCCCAGCACGCGGCCCCGCCCACGGTCACCGCCCCGCCCGTGACCCCGCCCGCGCCGCACGCGACCCCCACCATCGGCGCACCGCAGCCCTTCACGGCCGCCGTCCCGCCCCAGCCCGCCCCGCCCGTCACCGCGCCGCCGCCCCCGCCGGCACTTCCCGCCGCGCCCGTCAGCCTGTCCAAGGTGACGCTCACCAAGGCCGCCCCCACGGTGTCGCTCGCCAAGCAGGGCGGCACCTCGGGCGCGATGCGCGTGAACCTCAACTGGGAGGTGCGCAAGCAGTTCTCCGGCTGGGCCGCCAAGTTCGGCCGGCCGGTCGCGATGCACTCCGACCTCGACCTGGACCTGTGCGCCCTCTACGAGCTCGCCGACGGCAGCAAGGGCGTCGTCCAGGCTCTCGGCAACGCCTTCGGAGCCCTGCACCAGCCGCCGTTCATCCACCTCGACGGCGACGACCGCACCGGGGCCGTGTCCGCCGGCGAGAACCTCACCATCAGCCTCGACCACAAGCAGTGGTTCCGCCGCATCCTTGTTTTCGTCACCATCTACGAGGGCGCCCGCTCCTTCGCCGACCTGCACGCCACGGTCACCCTCCAGCCGCAGTTCGGCGCCCCCGTCGAGTTCTCCCTGGACGAGTGCACGGTCCCCTCCACGGTGTGCGCCCTCGCCCTGATCACCGCCCAGGGCGACGACCTGATCATCCAGCGCGAGGCCCGCTACCTCGTCCCCGAACGCGGGGTCAGCCCGCAGCGCACCGTCGACTACGCCTACGGCTGGGGCATGAACTGGACCCCGGGCCGCAAGTAGCCCCCGCGACCCCGCCGGGCCCCGCGACACCGGCATGATCCGAACGACGGCACGAGGACCCTAGTCGCCGACCGCGTCCGGGCGGGCGTAGGTGCGGCCCTTCCAGGCCGCGCCGCGCCCCCGGCGGTGCTGCACCGCGGAGTCGACCGTCATCAGCAGGTACAGCGCCGCCGTGAACGGCAGCAGCGGAGCGAGCCACAGCGGCCGCCCGTAGTAGCGGAGCATCGGCACGTACGTCGCCGTCATCACCAGCCAGGCCGCGCCCCCGAGCACCGCGGCCGCCGCGCTCCCGGCGGCCGCGCCCGCCACCAGCGCCACGGGCGGCACCAGGTACACCAGCGTCAGTCCCGCCACCGTGCCCGCCAGCAGCAGCGGACTGTGCCGCAGCTGGGCGTAGGCGCTGCGGGACACCATCCGCCACAGGTCCGCCAGCCGCGGATACGGACGCACGCTGTCCACCCGGTCCGCGAGCCCCAGCCAGATGTGTCCGCCGCCCTTCTTCACCGCCCGCGCGAGCGCCACGTCGTCGATCACCGCCTGCCGGATCGAGTCCGGGATCCGCGCCCGCTCGGCGGCCTCGGTCCGCAGCAGCACACAGCCGCCCGCCGCGGCCGCCGTCCGCGACCCCCTGCGGCCGATCCGGCGGAAGGGGTACAGCTGCGCGAAGAAGTAGACGAACGCCGGCACGATCAGCTGCTCCCAGCCGCTCGCCACCCTCAGCCGCGCCATCAGCGACACGGCGTCGAAGCCCCCCGTGCGCGCGGCCGCGACCAGCGCCCGCAGACTGTCCGGGGCGTGCGCGATGTCGGCGTCGGTCAGCAGCAGGAACTCGGGCCCGCGCGCGCGGGCCAGCCCGATGCCGTGGCGCACCGCCCAGAGCTTCCCGGTCCAGCCCGGGGGCGGCTCACCGGGCGATCCGACGGTGAGCGGCAGCCCCCCGTGCCGCCGCGCGAGCTCACACGCCAGCTCCCCGGTGCCGTCCGTGCTCCCGTCGTCGACGAGGAACACCTCCGCCCGCCCCGGATAGTCCTGCGCCAGCAGCGACGGCAGACTCAGGGGCAGGACGTCCGCCTCGTCCCGGGCCGGTACGACCACCCCTACGGACGGCCAGTCCCGCGGGTCCCGGCGCGGCGGCAGACGCACATCGGTGCGCCAGAAGAAGCCCTGGCAGAGCAGCAGCCACAGCCAGGCGGCGAGTGACACGGCGGAGATCCACACGAAGGCGCCCACCTGCGCAGTCTGCCCCACGCCCGCGGGCCGCGGCGGCACATCGTCTATCGTGGCCGGGTGAAGATCGCGCTCATGGACTCCGGAATCGGCCTGCTGGCGGCCACCGCCGCGGTACGGCGCCTGCGCCCCGACGCCGATCTCGTGCTCTCCCTCGACCCGGAGGGCATGCCCTGGGGACCCCGCACCCCCGAGGACCTCACCCGGCGGGCCCTGACGGTCGCCGAGGCCGCCGCCGCGCAGGGGCCCGACGCCCTGATCGTCGGCTGCAACACCGCCACCGTGCACGCCCTGCCCGCGCTGCGCGCCCGGCTGGAGCCCACGCTGCCGGTCGTCGGCACCGTCCCGGCGATCAAGCCGGCCGCGGCCGGCGGCGGGACCGTGGCGATCTGGGCGACCCCCGCCACCACCGGCAGCGTCTACCAGCGCGGCCTGATCCGTGACCACGCGGGCGGCGTCCAGGTCGCCGAGGTGCCCTGCTGGGGGCTGGCCGAGGCCGTCGAGCACGCGGACGAGGCGGCCGTCGACGCCGCCGTCGCCGCGGCCGCCGCCCTCACCCCGCGCGACGTCACCACCGTCGTGCTGGGCTGCACCCACTACGAACTCGTCGCCGACCGCATCCGCGCCGCCGTGCAGCGCCCCGGCCGTCCGCCGCTCGCCCTGCACGGCTCGGCCGGAGCGGTGGCCGCGCAGGCGCTGCGCCGCATCGGTGAGCGGCCGGCCCCCGACGCCCCCGCCGCCGGCACCCTGACCGTGCTGCTCAGCGGGCGCGAGGGCACCCTGCCCGACGCCGCGCTGGCGTACGAGGAGGGGCGCCTGCTGCCCGCGGCCGGCACCGCGGCGGACCTGCGCTGAGCAGGGGCCTCGCCCGCGCGCACGGGTCTCACCGGACCGGCCCCGCCCGTCCGGACCAGTCACGGTCCGCGACGGGGTACCGGCGGAGCGAAACCTGAGTAATCTCGAAGCATGAGGGAGCACCCCCACGGCGACGACCCGTCGCATCCCGAGGTCTGGACCGGGCGGGCGACCAACCGGTTCCAATGGCTGCTGGCGCTGTTCGGCGCCGCCTGCGTGGCCCTCGGTGTCGAGCTGGCCGTGGACTCCCCGCGGACCTTCTCCACGGCACCCCTGGTGATGTCCGTCGTCGGCTGCATCGCGGCCGGTCTGCTGGTCCTCTTCGGCACCCTCGCCTTCGTGCACGTCGCCCTGAAGGTCGACAGGGAGTCGCTGGAGGTGCGCTGCGGACACATGGGCGTCCCGCGCCGCCGCATTCCGCTGTCGCACGTGGCCGGAGCCGACTTCGAGCCGCACGTCACCCCACGCCACTGGGGCGGATGGGGCTACCGCTGGCGTCCGGAGAAGGGCACCGCGGTCGTCGTGCGCCGGGGCGAGGGCGTGGTGCTGCGGCTGTGGGACGGCCACACCTTCACGATCACGGTGGACAACGCCGAGGCGGCCGTGCGGGTGATCAGGGACCGCCTGCGCGCGAGCCGCCAGGGCGCGGCACTCTGAGCCGGGCGCCGTCGCTCCGCGCGCGCCGCCGTCCGTCCGGCGGTGCCGTCAGCCGTCCGCCCGCGCCGGCTCCCCGTACGACGGGTCCTTCAGGGGCCGTGCCGTCGCCAGGCCCGCCAGCAGGCCGGTGCCGACCGACACGGCCGTGAAGCTGAGCGCGTTGCCCACCGACGCGACGGCCACGAGCGCGGTGAGCGCGGCTCCGGCGGTCAGGGCGACCCGGGTGGGCCGGGCGGTGCGCCACAGCGCGAGGAGCACCCACGCGAAGGCGGCCGCCGCCAGCACCAGCCCCACCACCCCCTGCTCGGCGAGCAGCTGGAGCGGCGCCGAGTGCGGCTTGCCGTCGGGGAAGGGTGCCGCGGCGGCTGCCCGGCTCAGTTCGCCGAACCGGCCCGGGCCCACTCCCAGCAGGGGATCCTCGCCCGTCAGGCGCAGGGCGTCCTGCCACAGCTCGACGCGCTGCCCGGTCAGCCGTCCCTCCAGGGACAGGGCGAGACCGTCCGGCAGGGCGTTCTCGGCGACCGCCCAGATCGTCCCCGTCACCAGCGCGGCGGCGACGGCGAGGCCCGCGACGCCCGCCCCGCGGCTCCGCATGCCGCCCGCGGCCAGGGAGCACAGCAGCACGGCGGCGCACAGCGCGGCCCCCGACGGTGAACCCAGCAGCGCGGCGGTGACGGCGATCCCCGCGGCCAGGGCGCGCAGCGCGTGCCGCGCCAGGGGCACGGCCGTGGCCCAGGCGGCACAGCAGGCGGCACCGGTGCACAGCACGAGCAGGGCCGCGGTCGAGCCCGCGTGACCGAGCGGGACCTGCGACTGCGGTCCCGGCGTCAGATACGGCGTGCCCACGGCCAGCCCGAGCCCGGCCAGCGCGGCGGCACAGGGCGCGGCCACCGGCAGCAGCGCGCCGGAGATCCGCCCGGCCGCGTAACCGGCGGTCACCGCGAGCACCGCGAGCAGCACTCCCTCGGGACGCCCGCCGTGCACGGCCGCGGAGATCAGCGACCAGAGCGCGCACGCGCCCAGGATCACCATGCCCGCGCCGTCGGAGCCCCCTCGTCTCTCGCCGCCCGCGGCCTGTGCCCCGGCCGCGGACGTCATCCCTGTCGCCCTCACCTGTTCCCCCGCACCACGGTCACCCCCGACCTGCCCCGCACCCCCGTGCCCCCCATGGCCCGGCCGTACGGCTCCGGCTCACCGTAATCGGTGCCGGGCGGAATGTGGATGACCAGGTGCGAGCTGCGCAGAAACGTTGAGGCAAACCGGACCTCCCGGACGGTCCCGCACCCCCGCACCGCACCGCCCGCACCGCCCCGCCCGCGACGCTCCCGGACCGCCGCCCCGTCCCGCCGCGGCCGAGGTCAGCGCCCCGGACCGCGCTGTCGGCCCGCCCGCCGCCCGCCGTACACTCCGGGAGTGACCGTCACCGCAACCTCCGTCGGCGAGTCCGGCCAGGCCCCGTCGCAGACCGCACCCGCCTCGCGCGGCGCGCGGCTCGCGCGCCTGGCACCGGCCGCCGCCGCGGCACTCTCCGGAGTGCTGCTCTACGTCAGCTTCCCGCCGCGCATCCTGTGGTGGCTCGCCCTGCCGGCCTTCGCCGTCCTCGGCTGGGTCCTGCGCGGCCGCGGCTGGAAGGCGGCCCTGGGCCTCGGCTACCTCTTCGGCCTGGGCTTCCTGCTGCCGTTGCTGGTGTGGACGGGCGTGGAGGTGGGCCCCGGACCCTGGCTGGCCCTGGTGGTGATCGAGGCGGTCTTCGTCGCGCTCGTCGGCGCGGGTGTCGCCGCCGTGTCCAGACTGCCCGGCTGGCCGCTGTGGGCCGCCGCGGTGTGGACCGCCGGCGAGGCGGCGCGCGCGCGTTTCCCCTTCAGCGGCTTCCCCTGGGGCAAGGTCGCCTTCGGGCAGGCCGACGGCGTCTTCCTGCCGCTCGCCGCTCTCGGCGGCACCCCGGTCCTGGGCTTCGCGGTCGTCCTGTGCGGCTTCGGCCTCTGCGAGATCGTCCGCCAGGCCGTCACCTGGCGGCGCACCCGCACGTGGCGGCGGGCCGCGGCGGCCGTGGCCGCGCTGAGCGTGGCCGTGCCGGTGGGCGGCGCGCTGGCGGCCCGGACCCTCGTCAGCGACAAGGCGGAGGACGGCACCTTCACCGTCGCGGTGATCCAGGGCAACGTGCCGCGGGCCGGCCTGGAGTTCAACGCCCAGCGCCGGGCCGTGCTCGACTACCACGCGCGCGAGACGCGCCGGCTGGCCGCCGAGATCGACGCGGGCCGGGTGCCCCGGCCCGACGTGGTGCTGTGGCCGGAGAACTCCTCCGACATCGACCCCTTCGCCAACTACGACGCCCGCGCGGTCATCGACGGCGCCGCCGAGGCGGTCGGCGCGCCCATCTCCGTCGGCGGTGTGGTCGAGCGGGACGGCAAGCTCCTGAACGAGCAGATCCTGTGGGACCCCGAGAAGGGCCCCGTCGACACCTACGACAAGCGGCAGATCCAGCCCTTCGGCGAGTACCTTCCGCTGCGCCCGCTCGTCGGCGCGATCAACGACAGCTGGACCGGCATGGTCCGCCAGGACTTCAGCCGCGGCGACGAGCCCGGCGTGTTCGAGGTGGCGGACGCCAGGATCGGCCTGGCCACCTGCTACGAGGCCGCCTTCGACTGGGCCGTGCGCGACACCGTCACCGGCGGTGCCCAGATGATCTCCGTGCCCAGCAACAACGCCACCTTCGGCCGCAGCGAGATGACCTACCAGCAGCTCGCCATGTCCCGGATCCGCGCCGTCGAGCACAGCCGGACCGTCACCGTCCCGGTGACCAGCGGGGTCAGCGCGGTCATCCTGCCGGACGGCACCGTCACCCGGCGCACCGGCATGTTCGTGGCCGACTCCCTCGTCCAGGAGATCCCGCTGCGGTCCTCCGAGACGCCCGCCACCCGGCTCGGCATCCTGCCCGAGATCGCCCTCGTGCTGGTCGCGGCGGGCGGGCTCGGCTGGGCGATCGGCGCCGGGGTGCGCGGGCGGCGCGCGGGCGGCGTACAGGGGTGAGCCCGCAGGACGCCCGGGGGTCCCGTGACCGACCCGGTTAGGGTCGGCGCATGCCTACACCGGACTTCATCCGAGACATCAGGGCCTCGGTCGGCCACGCGCTGCTCTGGCTCCCCGGCGTCAGCGCCGTCGTCCTCGACGACCGGGGCCGGGTGCTGCTGGGGCAGCGCTCCGACAACCACGAGTGGTGCGTCGTCTCCGGCATCCTCGACCCGGGCGAGCAGCCCGCCGAGTGCGCCGTGCGCGAGGTCTACGAGGAGACGGGGGTGAGGTGCGTCGTCGAACGCGTCGTGGCCGTCCGCTCCACCGGGCCGATGACCTACCCCAACGGCGACCGGTGCCAGTTCATGGACATCACCCTGCGCTGCCGGGCCGTCGGCGGCGAGGCCGTCGTGGGCGACGACGAGTCGGTGGCCGTCGGCTGGTTCGAGGTGGACGCGCTGCCGCCGATGAGCGAGCCCCAGCAGTTCAGGATCAAGCAGGCGCTCGCCGACGAACCCACGTGGTTCGAGCCCACGGCCTCCTGAGGAAGTGCGGGGCCGGGCCGCACGGGGCGGGGCGCGGGCGCTGCCCAGGGCCGAACCATGACCCCGCCCTTCCCCTCTCCGGTGTCCCCGGTGTCCCCGGTGTCCCCGGCCCCCAGGCCCCCGCACCCGACCTCGGCGGCCGCACCGCCCTCGTCACCGGCACCTGCCTCGTCCTCGGCGGCGGGTGGACCGCCCACCGAGCCGCACCGGGACCGGGGCGGCCCCGAGTTCTCCCCAGGACTGCCGGGCCGCCCGGGTCATGGGGAATCCTGTGAGCATGTCCCGCGATCACGTGCAGTCCGCCGAACGCCCGGCCGAGCAGGCCGCCGGCGGCCCGGCCGGAGGCGCCCCCGCCCCCCTCGACGCCGAGGTGCCCTTCCTGGAGCTGCTGGCCCGGGGCGCCGCCGCCGACGCCTACGAGCAGCCGGTGCTGACCGCGCGCGCCCAGGGACAGCCCGCCGAGCGGATCGCCGCGCTCGACCGCGCCAAGCTGCTCGCCCTGCGCGTCCGCTCCGAACTGGAGGGGCGCCGCCGCCGGGAGGCCGAGCTGTCGGCCCTCTTCGCGACCGCGCACGACCTGGCCGGCCTCAGGGACCTCGACGCCGTCCTCCAGGCGATCGTCCAGCGCGCCCGCTCCCTGCTCGGCACCGACGTGGCCTATCTGAGCCTGAACGACCCCGCGCGCGGCGACACCTACATGCGGGTCACCGAGGGCTCGGTCGCCGCCCGCTTCCAGCAGCTGCGCCTCGGCATGGGCGAGGGGCTCGGCGGCCTGGTCGCCCAGACCGCGCGGCCCTACGTCACCGACGACTACTTCAAGGACGCGCGCTTCCAGCACACCACCGCCATCGACGCGGGCGTCCACGACGAGGGCCTGGTGGCCATCCTCGGCGTCCCCCTCATGCTCGGACACCACGTCATCGGCGTGCTGTTCGCCGCGGACCGGCGCGCCCGGGTCTTCGAACGCGAGCAGATCGCCCTGCTCGGCTCCTTCGCCGCGCTCGCCGCGGCCGCCCTCGACACCGCCAACCTGCTCACCGAGACCCGTTCCGCCCTCGCCGGCCTGGAACGCGCCAACGCGATCATCCGGGACGGCAGCGCCGTCATCGAACGTGCCTCCGACGTCCACGACCGGCTCGCCGAGCTGGTGCTCCGCGGCGGCGGGGTGCACGACGTGGCGGCCGCCGTCTCCGAGGTCCTGGAGGGCACGGTCCGCTTCACCGAGGCCGACGCCGCACCCGCCGGAGCCCTGGAGGCATCCCGCGCCGACGGACACGCCGTCCGCCACGAGGACGACTGGATCGCCGCGGTCGCCGCGGGCGGCGAACTGCTCGGCGCTCTCGTGCTGCGCGGCCACCCCCGCCTCGACCCCGTCGACCAGCGCACCCTGGAGCGCGCCGCGATGGTGACCTCCCTGCTGCTGCTCGCCCGGCGCTCCGCCGCCGAGGCCGAGCAGCGGGTGCGCGGCGAACTGCTGGACGACCTCCTCGACGCCCGCGACCGCGACCCGCGCCTGCTGCGCGAGCGCGCCGCCCGGCTGCGCGCCGACCTCGACGCCACCCATGTCGTCCTGGCCGCCCGGCTGGACGGCACCACGGCCGACGCCGAACACGAGGCCGCCGCCCGCAGACGACTGTGGTCCGCCGCCTCCCACCTCGCCGCCACCCGGCAGGGCCTCGCCGCCGCCCGCGACGGCGGCACCGTCCTGCTGCTGCCGCTCCACCCCGGCGACACCGCCACCGCCCTCGCCCGCCGCACCGCGCGCCAGCTGGGCACCGCCGTCCACGAGGCCGTCACCGTCGGCGCGTCCGCGCCCGTCGAGCACCTCGACGGTCACCCGGACGCCGTCGTCGCCGCCTACGAGGAGGGTCGCCGCTGTCTGGACGCGCTGCGCCTGCTCGGCCGTACCGGCGACGGGGCCGCCGCCGAGGACTTCGGATTCCTCGGCCTGCTGCTCGCCGGGGACCGGGACGTCCCTGGCTTCGTCGAGCGCACCATCGGCCGGGTCGTCGCCTACGACGAACGCCGCGGCACCGACCTCGTGCACACCCTCGACGCGTACTTCGCCTGCGGCATGAGCCCGGCGCGCACCAAGGACGATCTGCACGTCCACGTCAACACCGTCGCCCAGCGGCTGGACCGGGTGGGCCGCCTGCTCGGCGAGGACTGGCAGAGCCCGGCCCGCGTCCTGGAGATCCAGCTCGCCCTGCGGCTGCACCGCCTGGCGTCCCCCGCACCGCACTGACCCCCGTCGGCGCGGGGCGCGAACGGGGGCCGGCCGGGTGCGGGCCGGACGGTGCGGGCGTCCGCGGGACGCGCCGCCATGGAGCCCGGGGCGTCACGCCGCGCGCTGCCGCCTGATCGGCTCACCCACACGGTGCAGGTGCGTCAGGGCCTCGCGGTAGGACCGGAGCAACCCGGTCTCGTGGTACGGCACCCCGATCTCGGCGCAGTACTGCCGCACGATCGGCCGGGCCCGGCGCAGATGCACCGCCGGCATGCTCGGGAACAGGTGGTGCTCGATCTGGTGGTTCAGACCGCCCAGCATCACATCGGTGAACCGGCCGCCGCGCACGTTGCGGGACGTCAGCACCTGGCGCCGCAGGAAGTCGAGCTCCTGGTCACCGGTGAGCGTCGGCATGCCCTTGTGGTTGGGAGCGAAGGTGCAGCCCAGGTAGACACCGAACAGGCACTGGTTCACGGCGACGAACGCCACCGCCTTGCCCGGCGGGAGCACCAGGAACAGCGCGGAGAAGAAGGCGGCGAGGTGCAGCAGGAGCAGGACACCCTCCAGCAGCCGGTTCTTCATGGAGGAGGAACGCAGCGCCCGGACACTCGCCACGTGCAGGTTGAACCCCTCCAGCGTCAGCAGCGGGAAGAACAGCAGCGCCTGGTGACCTCCGACGAGGCGGGCCGGGCCCCGGCTGGAGCGGGCCTGCCCGGCCGACCACACCAGGATGTCCGGGGCGACGTCGGGGTCGAGTTCCTCGTGGTTGGGATGGGCGTGGTGGCGCGTGTGCTTGTTCATCCACCAGCCGTAGCTCATGCCGATGCCGAGATTGCCGAACAGCCGTCCCCAGATCTCGCTGTGCCGGCGCCGGCGGAAGACCTGGCGGTGCGCCAGATCGTGCGCCACCAGGGCGACCTGTCCGAACACCAGGGCCAGGAAGGCCGCCACGGCCAGTTGCCACCAGCTGTCGCCGAGGGCGAAGAACGCCGCCCAGCCGGTGGCGAACGAGCCCATCACGAGACCGAGCCGCACGGTGTAGTAGCCGGGGCGCCGCCGGAGCAGCCCCGCCTCGGTCACGCGTCGTGCCAGCACGGCGAAGTCGCTGCCGGCACCTGAGGGCGAGCCGGTGCCGACGCCGGAGCGGCGTGTTCCGGCGGAGGCGTCGGGAGTAATCGTCATGCCGGTCATTCTCGGAACGGCCCCACGACCTCGGAAAGCCTGCCAGCCACCCTGTGCACCCGAGGCTTCGCCCCACCACGACAGGGGGGTTGGCCCCCGGGCGGGACGTCTCACGAGGCTCGACGGGACAGGGACTCGCGAGGACCCGTAAACATGGGGGGTTCTCCCCCATGCGGCGCCGGCGCCCGCCGTACGAGGATCGGCCCTGTCGGTGAGGGCGGGCCGGACGGCGGGGGAGGGACGATGGCGGCGGAGACCGGACAGGGGCGGGCCACGGCCGCGCTGCCGGAGACCGGGCGGTGGTGGGAGGCCGGGCTGGTCCGCGCGGACGCGGAGCACGAGCGGCCGGACTGGGCCGCGTTCGCCGAGGAGGCGTCGCAGGCCGCGCCCGAGGAGACCGTGGCGCCCGAGCGGGACTTTCCGGGGCTGAGCGGGTTCGCGTGGGTGCTGCGGCCGTTCACCCTCCTGGCCGGGGAGCGGCTGGAGCGGAGCCTGTCGGCCCCGGCACGACGCCTCGTGGACCTGGCCGCGGTACGGGGCGACCTGGAGCGGCAGCTCGGCGCCGCACTGGCCCGGGCGGCGGCGCGCACCCTGGTGCTGGAACTGCACGAGGCGCGCACCGCGGGGCGGCTCGACGGGGACGACCCCCGGGCCAGGTTCCGGCACTTCCTCGGACGGGTCGCCGCCCGGCGCGGTCTGACGGACCTGCTGGCCGGACGGCCGGTGCTGGCACGGATCCTGGGACGGACGGCACTCGACGCGGCGGACGCGACGGCGGAGGCGCTGGAGCGGCTCGCGCACGACCGCGCCCGGCTCACCGCCGGACTGCTGGGGGAGTCCGGCCGGGATCCGGGGCCGCTCGTGGGGGTCGAGCCCGGCGCGGGCGACCGGCACCGGGGCGGCCGCAGCGTGATGCTGCTGCGCTTCGCCGACGGGACGAGGCTCGTGTACAAGCCGCGGCCGCTCGCCGCGCACCGTCACTTCAACGATCTCGTCGCCTGGTTCGGCCGGCTGCCCGGCTCCGTGGACCTGCGCACCCTGGAACTGCTCGACCGGGGCGCCTACGGATGGGTGGAGTTCGTCGAGGCGCGGCCCTGCGCCTCCGGCGCCGAGGTGGAGACCTTCTACCGCCGCCAGGGCGCCCTGCTGGCGCTGCTGCACCTGCTCGACGGGACCGACCTGCACCACGAGAACCTGATCGCCGCCGGCGCCCACCCGGTGCTGGTCGACGTGGAGACCCTGTTCCACCCGCCGCTGCCCGGTGCCGTCACGGAGGATCCCGCCGCCCGTGCCCTGCACGACTCGGTGTACCGCGTCGGACTGCTGCCCCAGCTGCTGGTCGGTGACGACAGCGCCCTGGACGTCTCCGCGGTCGGCGGCGGCCGTGCGGCGGCCTCCCCCGTGGACCGGGCGGACTGGGCCGACGCCGGTACCGACCGGATGCGCCTGGTGCGCAGGGCCGGGAGGTTCGGCGACTCCGCCAACCGGCCGTGGCTCGCGGACGGCACGCCCGTCGAACCGGGGGACCACGTCGAGGCGCTGTGTGCGGGGTTCCGCGCCGCGTACTCGGCGATCAGCGGGGCCTGGGACGAACTGCTCGCCGGACCGGGCCCGTTGACCGCCTTTGCCGAGGACGAGGTGCGGGTCGTGCTGCGCCCCACCTGGGTGTACAGCATGCTCCTCGACGAGACGACCCATCCCGATCTGCTGAAGGACGCGGGCGAACGGCAGCGGGTTCTCGCGACGCTGCGCACCGGCCGGTTCGGCGCGGTCCCCGAACCCGGCGCGGTGGAGGAGGAGATCGCCCAGCTCTGGTCCGGGGACGTGCCGTTGTTCACCGCCCGGCCGGGCGGCGACCGGCTCCGGGGCGCGGGGGAGCCGCCGGTCGGGAGCACCGGTCTGCCGGGGATCGAGCGCGTCACGGCGAAGCTCGCCGCCCTGGACACGGTCGACCGGCAGGACCAGGAGTGGATCGTACGGGCCGCGATGGCGACCGCCTCCCGTGAACCCGCGCACCGGCCCGCCGAGGGCCGCCGGCCCCGGACCGCTGAGCTCGCCCCGGAGCCGGAGCGGCTGCTGTCGGCGGCCCGGTCGATCGGTGACCGGCTGGTCTCCCGCGCCTACCGCGAGGGCCCCCGCAGCAACTGGATCGGCCTGGAGCTCCTCGACGACCGCTACTGGCGGATCGGCCCCATGGCCGCCGACCTGGCCGGCGGCTACACCGGACCGGCCCTGTTCCTGGCCCAGCTGGCGGACCTCACCGGAGCGGGACACTACGCGGAGGCGGCCCGCACCGCCCTGGCGCCGGTGCCCGCGCTGCTCGACGCGCTGGCCGCCAGGCCCGCCGACCTCGGTGCGGTGGGCTCCGGGGCCTTCTCCGGCCTCGGCGGCATCGCGTACGCCCTCGCCGAGACGGCCCGGCTGCTGGACGACCCGGACATCCGCTCATGGGGGTCCGGCGCGCTGCGGCTGGCCGCCGAGGCGACCCGCTCGGAGAGCGACCACGGTCTGGCCACAGGTGCCGCCGGAGGGCTGGCCGTCCTGCTGGCAGCGCGCCGGGCCGGCCCCGGCGGGGAGCGGGAGAACCGGCAGGCCGCACGGGCCTGCGCGGACCGGCTGGCCGCCGCCGACCTCACCTCCCTCGGGCGGTCCTTCACGAACGGGGCCGCCGGCGCCGGCTGGGCGCTGATGCGCTTCGCGGACACGGAGACCGCCACCGGGGCGGGCGCGGAGGCCGCCGAGCGCTACCGGACCGCGGGGCTGTCCGCGCTGCGGGCGGCGGCCGGCGGGGACCTCCGCGGCGCGGCCGAGGAGGGCTCCCGCAGGGCGGCCGGTGCGGGCGGCGGCACGGCGGCGGACGGGCACCCGACGGCGGGCACGGTCTCCCGGGCGCCGGACGCGGTCTCCCGCACGGCGGGCGCCGGGTCCGATGACGGAGCCCGGGACTCCGCCTGGTGCCGGGGGAGCGCCGGGGTCGTGCTCGCGGTGCTGGACGCGCCGGGTGCCCTGGACGATCCGTGCCTCGCGGCCTGGGCCCGGGAGAGGGCCGGGGAACTGGGCCGGTCGCGGCCGGCTCCGGACGACAGCCTCTGCCACGGCGAGGCCGGACTGTGCGAGCTGCTGGCGCACGGCGCGCTCCCGGAGGCACGCCGTCACTGGGTCCGCAGGGCAGGAGCACTGCTGGCGTCCGCCGAGGAGTCCGGCGCCCGCAGCGGCGCCCCGGGCGGCGTCCCGCACCCCGGCATGCTGACCGGCCTGGCGGGGATCGGCCACGGCCTCCTCCGCGCGGGCTTCCCGGAACGCGTGCCGTCCCTGCTCCTCCTGCGCACGCCCGGCCACGGGACCGACCCGGCGGCGACGCCCTAGCGCCCGGCCCGGCACCACGAACGAGCCGGCACCACGAACGAGCCGGCGCCGGGACGCGCCTCGGGTCCCGGCCGCACCACCACGCCCACCGCACACCTGATGCCGTACCACCGCACATCTCATGCCGCACCACCGCACCACCGCACGACCCGGCACGACCACCACTCCTGCGGACACGAAGGACGAGCGAGGGACCATGCAGATCACTGACTCGGTGCTGTACGTCGACGGCGGGGCGGGCGCGAGGACCGCGGCCCAGGAGCACCCGGTGGGGGAGGTGACACTCGGCGCGGGCGGCGCGCTGGGGCTGCGCAGCCGGCTGCTCAGGACGGCCGAACTCGACACGGCGGCCTCGATAGACCTGCCCTTCACCACCGGCACCATCACCCTGGCCTGAGAGAAGGACGGGCACGTCGTCCGGCGACGTGTCGGAGATGACGTCTTGACGGAGGAGGCGGAGGCCGGGGGGTTCCCCGGCCCTCTGCCATGTGCGAAAAGGATCAAGTAGCCTGCGCTCATGCGTGCGATGTCGTCGGTCATCGTGGGGCGGGACGCCGAGATCGGGCTGCTGGACGGGGTCCTCGACAGTGTCGGCAAGGGCGCCGGACGGGCGGTGTTCCTCGTCGGCGAGGCGGGGATCGGCAAGTCGCGGCTGGCCGGGGAGTGCGCCCTGCGCGCGTACGCCCGGGACATGCCGGTGCTGCGCGGCCGGGCCACGTCCACCGGGCTGGTGGTGCCCTTCCGGCCCCTGGTCGAGGCGCTGGCCTCGCGGTTCCGGGCGGCCGGCGCCCCGGACGACCCCGAACTCGACCCCTACCGGCCCGCCCTGGCCGGACTCGTGCCGGAGTGGCGGTCCGCCGCGGCGGCACCCGGCTACGCGATCTCCCTGGTCGAACTCGCCGAGGCGCTGCTCAGGCTGCTGGCCGTGCTCGGCCGCGAGCGGGGCTGCGTGATCCTCCTGGAGGACCTGCACGACTCCGACACCGAGACGATCGCGGTCGTCGAGTACCTCGCCGACAACGTGGCGGACCTGCCGGTCCTGCTGGTCGGCACGCTCCGCCCCGACCCCGGCCCCGCGCTGGATCTCGCGCTCGCGGCGGAGCTGCGCAACACCGCCGAGTTACGGGAGCTCGGCTCACTGGCCGAGGACGCCGTACGGGACATGGTGGACGCGTGTCTGGGTGCCGCGCCGGGTGAGGTGCCCCCGGCAGCCCACCGGCATCTGGCACGACGGGCGGGCGGCAACCCCTATCTGGTGGAGGTGCTGCTGGCCGACCTGGTGGACACGGGGCGGCTGAGCCGGGCGGGCGACGGATGGCGGCTCGCCGAGCAGGGCGAGGCGCCGGTGCCGACCGGCGCGGTGCGCAGCTGGGCACGCCGGCTGGACCGGCTCGACGAACCCGTGCGCGAGCTGCTGCTCGTCGCGGCCACGCTCGGCGGCCGGTTCTCCGTCGAGGCGCTCGCGGCCGTGACCGGGTTCGACGACCGGGCGCTGTTCGCCCATCTGAGGTCGGCCTCGGAGGCCGGGATCATCGCCCCGGACGGGGCGGCGCACGACCACTACACCTTCCGCCACGTCCTGACGGCCGACGCGCTCAGGGCCTCGCTGCCGCCCGCCGAACAGGCCGCGCTGGCCCGTCGCGCGGCCACGGCCGTCGAGGAGTCCGCCGTCGAACTGTCCGGCGAGCAGCGTCAGTTGGTGGCGACGCTCCGGCTGGCGGCCGGGGACAAGGTGACCGCCTCCCGGCAGTTCGCCCGGGTCGGACGGCAGATGCTGGATGCCGGCGCGTCGGGTTCGGCGGCCGTGCTGCTGGAGCGCGCCCGGGGGCTCGCGCCCGACGGGGAGCGGGACGAGGTCACGGTGCATCTGGCGATCGCCCAGGCCGAGTCCGGACGGCTGGACGTCGCGGCCGCGCTGCTCGACGATCTGCCGCCGGCCGCCGCCGGGTCCCGTACGGCGGAGGAACGGGCGCAGGCGCACACGCAGGTCGCATGGGTCGCGACCATGGCGGAGCAGCAGGAGGAGGCACGCCGCCGGATCCGGGCGGCCCGCGCCCTGCTCGGGACGCCGCTGCGTCCGGAACAGGAGGCGGCGCTGGTCGTGGTCGAGGGGCATCTCCTGCTGCTGCCGGATCAGGACGGCCGGGTCGATCAGGACGGCGAGGACGGCGGGGCCGGCGAGGACGGCCAGGAGGCCCGGGCCGGGCAGGACGGCCCGGGCGGCCGCGAGCGGCTGAAGGAGGCGGAACGTTCCGCCCGGCGTGCCGCGCTCACCGCGGAGGAACGCGGCCGGCCCGTGGTGGCCTGCCGGGCCTGGCAGCTGCTGGCGCTGCTGTCCCGCGAGCGCGGGTTCGACGAGGCCGATGCCTGTCTGGTGCGGATGCTGGCGGTCGCCGACCGGCACCGGCTCGCGGTGTGCCGGGCCGAGGCACTGGTGCGGCTCGGCACCAACGCGTTCATGCGGACCGGCGAGGCGGCCCAGCTGGAGTCCGCCCGGGCGGCGGCGCACGAACTCGGCTCGCTCGCCCTGCTCCAGACCACCGACGGACTGCTCGCCATGCAGGGGGTCCTGGCCGGCCACTGGGACCGCGCCCGGGAGACCGTCGAGCGGTCCGTGGAGGCCAGCGCCCGTCTGGGGAACCTGTCGGCACACCGCTATCTGCTCCTCGTCGACGCCACGCTCGCCGCCCACCGGGGACGGGCCCGCGAGCAGGAACGGGCCCTCGCGCGGTTCCGCCGGGCGGGCGGCGAGGAGTCGATGCTGGTGCCCCTGCAGCGCGGACTGTGCCAGGCCGTGGGCGCGTTGATGGCCGAGGACCGGGAGCGGGCGGCCGCGGAGCTCGACGCGGCCTCGGCCTGGGAGCGGGAGCACCCCAGCTTCTTCTACCTCAGCGGCCGCTACGGGCTGCGCCCCCTGCTGCGGATCCTCGCCCGCGACGACGGCGGCCCGCGGGCGTACCGGGAGGCGCTGGCCTCGCCGGGCGGGCAACTGGCCTGGAACCGGATGTTCCTCGGCCTGGCGGACGCGCTGCTGCGCGGCCGGGCGGGCGACGAGGCGGGCGCGCGGCGTGCCGTGCGGGAGGCCGGCCGGGCGGCGGGGGCGTTCCCGCAGGCGTGGCACCTCGCCCTGCGGCTGACCGCCGAGGGAGCCCTCGACGACTCCTGGGGCGAGCCGGTCGCCTGGCTGCGCACCGCCGAGGAGTACTTCCACGAGGCGGGCGTCCAGCCGGTCGCCGGGGCCTGCCGGGCCCTGCTGAGACAGGCGGGCGTCAGCGTCCCGCAGCGCCGCGGCGGCCGTGAGCGGATCCCCGCGGAGCTGCGCGCGGTGGGCGTCACCCCGCGCGAGTACGAGGTGTTCGTGCTGCTCGCGGAGCGGCCCGGCAACCAGCAGATCGCCCGGCGGCTGTGCATCTCGCCGCGGACGGTGGAGAAGCACATGGCGAGCCTGATGACCAAGACCGGCAGCACCGGCCGCTCGGAGCTGTGCGCGCTGTCCGCGCGGAGGGCGGACGAGCAGGCGCCGCAGGGCCGGGAGACATCCGGCACCGCGGCCACGGCCCCCTCGCCCCTGTAGCCGGGGCTGAGGACCCCGCCCCTGCGGCCCGGAAAGAGCCCGAACCCATCCGGTCCCGGCACAGGCCCCCGCCCCCGGCGGCCGGGGCACGGCGCCCTCACCTCGGCGGCCCCGGTGAAGGGCCCGCGCCCCGCCGGTCCCGGTGAAGGGCCCGCGCCCCGCCGGTCCGGTGGAGCGCCCGCACCACCACGGCCCGGACAGAAGGTCCTTGCCCGGCGGCCGGGACACGGCGCCCTCACCTCGGCGGCCCCGATGAAGGGCCCGCGCTCCGGTGATCCCGGTACGGCGCCCCCGCCCCCGCGGCCCCGGTGGAGCGCCTGTATCCATGCGGTCCTGGAGGAGGTTCCGCGCCCCGGTGGTTCCGGCGAAGGGTTCTCGCCCCGGTGGAGCGTCCGTACCCCGGTGGCCGTGTCGCAGGGTTTTCGTCCCAGTGGGTCCGGCGAGGCTCCCGCGCCCCCCTGGTCACGGCAGAAGGGACCTCCCCGGGCCGGAAGGGTGCGGCATGGCGGCCGTGGGTGGGGGCCGGTTCCGTCTTCATGGGGGTCCGGCCCCCGGTACGGGGGTCCGGACCCCCAGAACACCCCCGCCGGCGGGAGGAGTCTGCGGGACCGGCACCGATGCGGGGCAGGACGGACGCGGCGGATCATCGAGCGACCGATTCCCTTCGCCCCCACGGAGGTCCGCTCGATGCCGCGTCCGTCCGCGCAGCCCGCCGTGTCACCGCCCGCAGCGTCGCCCGGCACGCTCCGGTTCTCCGTCCTCGGCCCGCTCGCCGTGCACGGGGACGGCCGCCCGCTGCCCCTCGGCCCGCTGAAGCAGCGCGTCGTGCTGGCCGCGCTGCTCAGCTCCGCCAACAGCCCGGTCTCCGTGGACGCCCTGACCGACGCGGTGTGGCCCGAGGAACCCCCTCGCACCGCCCGGAAGAACCTCCAGGTGTACGTCAGTGCCCTGCGCGCCCTGCTCGCGGACGGCGACCCGGGCCGCCCCCGGCTCTCCCACACGGGCGCCGGCTATGTGCTGCGCGCGACCGAGGACGAGCTCGACCTGCTGCGGTTCCGCGCCCTGGTACGGGCCGCCGAGGGGCAGCAGCCCCGCGAGGCCGCCCGGCTGCTGCGCCAGGCACTCGACCTGTGGGAGGGGGCACCGCTGGGCGACGACCTGCGGCGCTCGCCCCGGCTGGCCGAGGAGGCCGAACGGCTGGAACTGCGCCGTCTCACGGCGTACGAGACCTGGGCGGAGGCGGAGCTGCGGCTGGGCGGCGCGTCGGCGGTGGTCGAGGGGCTGCGCGACCTGGTGGAACGGCATCCGCTGCGGGAGCGGCTGCGGTCCGCCTGGATGTGCGCGCTGAGCGCGTCCGGCCGGCGGGCCGAGGCGCTCGCGGTGTACGACGACTACCGGCAGCTTCTCGCCCGGGAACTGGGACTGGAGCCGAGCGGCGCGATGGCGGCCCGCTACCGGGCGGTCCTCGCGGGCGAGGAGCGGGCGGGAGCGGAACCGGACGCCGGCCCGCCGAAGGCACCGCCCGGCCCGGGCCGATGTCCGGCCACGGCCGCGCTGCCGCCCGACCTCGCCGACCTGACCGGCCACGGCGAGGAACTGCACGACCTCCTGGACCTGCTGGCGGACGACGGCGCCGGCGGCGTCGTGCTGCTGTCCGGCCCGGCCGGGTCCGGGAAGACCACGCTGGCCGTGCGCGCCGCCCGTCTGCTCGGCGGCCGGTTCCCCGACGGGCGGCTGTGCCTCTCCCTGCGGGACGCGGACGGCCGGCCCCGGCCGCTGTCCGCCGTACTCGCCGAGACCGCGGGACTCACCGGCAGGGCCGGGCCGCCGGGGGCGCAGGAGTGGCGGGAATGGCTGGCGAGGCATCGCGCGCTGGTGATCCTGGACGACGTGCCCGACGAGAGCGCCGTACGGCCGCTGCTCCCGTACGGCGGGCAGGGCAGAGTGCTGCTCACCGCACGCGGCCAGCTGGGCGGACTGGCCCCCGTGCACCGGCTGCCCCTCCCGCCGCTCGGCACCGCCGAGGCCCTGCAACTGCTCGCAGGGCTGGTCGGCCCGGGCCGGGTGCGGGCCGACCGGGAGGCCGCGCTGCGGATCGTGCGTGCCTGCGGCGGGTCGCCCCTGGCGGTCAGGGTGAGCGGGATGCGGCTCGCTGTCCTGCGCCATGTGCCGCTGCGGGAGTTCGCCGACCGGCTCACCGACCCCGTTGGGGCGCTGGACGAACTGACCTCCGGGGACGTGTCCGTGCGGCGGTGGCTCGCCCGCGGCTGGGCGGCGCTGCCCGAGGAGTGCGGCCGGGACGCGAACCGGCTGGCCCTGGGCACCGGGGACGGCCCGTTCGGCCTGACCGAGGCGGCCGAGGCCCTCGGCTGCGACGAGCGGCACGCCGTACGGGTGGTGGAGGAACTCATCGAGGCCGGCATGGTGACCTCGCCCTGCGGAGAGGTCACCGCGCACGCCGCCCGGTACGAACTGCCGCATCTGATACGGCTGTACGCGCGCTGCGTCCGGTCCGCCGAGCCCGCGCCGGTCCAGGGCTGACCGGCGCGGCCGCTGTCGGCCTCCCCGGCCTCAGGGGACGGCCGGGCCGGGACCCTCCGGGGCCGGCAGGCCCACGTGCCGTGCCAGGAAGGCGAGGCACTCCGCCTGAAGGGCCGCCGCACGGGACGCGGACCGGTCCGCGTGGCCGACGCCCCGCTCCAGCCGCAGCAGCACCGGCCCGGCGCCGGTCGAGGCGTGCTGGAGCGCCGCGCACATCTTGCGGGCGTGCAGCGGGTCGGTTCTGGTGTCGCCGTCCGCGGCGGTCAGCAGCACCGCAGGATAGGCGGTCCCGGGGGTGACGCGGTGATAGGGGGAGTAGCCGTGCAGCGTCGGCAGCATCGCGGGATCCCGTGCGCTGCCGTACTCGGGCGTCCAGCTGGGCCCGAGCCCGGACAGTTCGTAACGGACCATGTCCAGCAGCGGCGAACTGCACACCACGGCCGCGTACTTGCCCGGCTGCTGGGTCAGGGCGGCGCCGACCAGCAGCCCGCCGTTGGAGCCGCCCGTGCAGGCGAGCCGGCCCGGCGCGGTCCAGCCCTCCTCGATCAGCCGGTCGCCCGCGGCGGCGAAGTCGTCGAAGGTGTTCTGCTTGTCCTTCCCGCTGCCGGCCAGATGCCATGCCTCGCCCTCCTCGCCCCCGCCGCGCAGCCCCGCCCAGGCGAACACCCCGCCGGCCCTGACCCAGGCCAGCACCTGGGCCCGGTACCGGGGCGACATCGTCCGGCCGAAGCCGCCGTACCCGGTGAGCAGCGCCGGACGCGGCACGTCCGGGCGGCCGGTGGGGGAGATGACGAACATCCGCACCGTCGTGCCGTCGCGGGAGGGGAAGGCGACCTGGCGGGTGACCGCCCCGCCGGTCCCCGGGGCGTCGGGCGCGTCGCGCTCCCAGCGCGTCACCTCGCCCGTGCGCGCGTCGAGGCGGAGCACCCGCGGCGGTGTCACGAAGTCGGTGTAGGCGAAGTAGGCGTCGTGACCGCCGGGCGTGGCCGAGAAGTCGCCGACGGCGCCGGTGCCCGGCAGCGGGACGGTGGCGATCCGCCGCCCCTCCACCAGGTCGTGCACGGTCACCTCGGCCACCGTGTCACGGGTCCAGGCGACCAGGCCGAGCGGATGCTTCAGCTCCGGGCCGGACAGCACGACCAGGTGGGTCAGCACCGCGTCGGGCCGCTCGGGCACCACCTCCCGCCAGGCGCCGGGACCCAGGTGCAGTTCGGCCGGCCGGCACGCGACGACGCGCCCGCGGGGGGCGTCGCGGTCGGTCCGCAGCCACACCTGGTCCCGGGGCCCCGTACCGGGGACCGCCCTGAGGCGGGTGGCGGCCGTCATGCCCTCCTGGACCGGCCGCAGCCGCGGCCGCTCCGGCGGCCCGGCACGCAGGTCGGCCAGATACAGGTCGGTGCCGCGGCCGGTGCCGAGCGTGGCCGTGACGCCCAGCCAGCGGCCGTCCGCGGTCACCGAGACGCTGTAGAACTGGGTCCTGTCCCGCCCCTCGCCGAAGACGAGGGCGTCCGTCCCCGGGTCCGTCCCCACCCGGTGCAGATAGACCCGGCGGTGGTAGCGCGCCTCACCGGGGTGGTCGCGGGGGTCGAGGTTCCTGACGTAGTAGAACGCCTCGCCGCCGGGCAGCCAGCCGATCGACGACTTCCGCACCCGGTCCACGGGCCCGTCGACGACCTTCCCGCCGGCCACGTCGATCACCTGGAGCAGCGAGTCCTCCGTGCCGTTCCGGGACACCTGGAAGGCCAGCAGATCACCTTCCACCGAGGGTTCCCAGGCGTCGAGCACGGTGCGTCCCGACGGGTCGAGGGCCGCGGGATCCAGCAGCACCCGCTCCTCGCCGCCGGCCTGCGCCACCATCAGCACGGGATGTTCCCGGCCCGCGTCCTGGCGCAGCCAGAAGAGCCGGTCGCCGCGGATCTCGGGGGACCGGGCGCGGTCGACGGCCTCGACCGCCGCGACCTGCGCCTCCCAGCGCCCCAGGTCCTGCCAGGAGGCCCGTTCCGCCTCGTAGAGCGCGTCCTGCCCGGCACCCCAGCGGAGCGTCGCGGCGGACCCGGCGTCCTCCAGCCAGCGGTACGGGTCCGCGACGCGCAGCCCGTGCAGTTCCTCGACGACGTCCTGCCGCTGCGCGTCCGGGTGGCGCCGGTCCTGCGGAGTCACGCGATCCTCCCTCGTCCGTCGCCGTGTCAGAGCTCGTTGGAGCGGTTGACGACACAGGCGGAGAGCTCCTCGTCGTCGTCGCTGTGGGCGACGACCTCGATGTCGTCGTTCTCGGCCGGCTCCGGGCCGGTGCCGGGGTGCGTGTTCTCGGGCACGGTCGTCCTCCTCGGGTGACGGCGTCCGGCGGGCCGGACGCGGATGAACGCACGGATCCTGGAAGGGGGAGCGTCCGCCGCCGTGACGGCGTCCCGCGTGGCGGGCAGGGCGGCCCAGGCGAAGACCCCGGCCGCCACGACGACCAGCCCCGACACGGCGAAGACGGTGTCGACGGGGCCGAAGCGGAAGCCGCCCAGAGAGCCGTCGACGCCTCGCAGCACGGAGCCGGCGAGCCAGCCGGACAGGACCGCGGACAGCATCGAGGCCAGCTTCGTCACCGGGTAGAACACCGCCATCACCCGGCCCCGGTAGTCCGGCGGCGCCGCCGCGAGCAGCAGCGGCGACATCGCGGTGTTCAGCACGGTGAGCGGAACGGTGAAGACGAAGAGCAGGGCGACGCCGCCGAGGAAGCCGGTCTGCCGGGAGTAGGCCACCAGCAGCACACCGCTCACCAGCAGACCGAGCCAGGTCGTCCGGCGCGCTCCGAGCCACTGCACCACCCGGCCGCCGCCGAGCGCGCCCGCGATCCCGCCCGCCCCCATCGCCATGCCGAGGTATCCGTAGAGATGGGCGTCCGCGTGGAGGTTGTCGGTGGTGAAGAAGACGTTGAGGGTGCTCAGGGCGCCGACCCCGAACTGGCCGATCACGGCGAGCACCAGCAGCGCGACCAGGAACCTGCTGCCCGCGAAGAACCTCAGTCCGTCCACGAACTCCCGGCGCAGACCGGCCCGCCGCCGCGCGGCGGGCTCTCCCGCCGCGTCCTGCGCCGGTACGCGCAGGGCGCGGATCGCGAGGTACGACACCACGTACGTCAGGCCGTTGAAGAGCAGGGCCCACTGGAGACCTGCGGTGAACAGCAGCGGTGCGGCGAGAGGCGGTCCGACGATCCAGGCCGTCTCACCGGTCGCCTGCGCGATGCCCGCCGCGCGGGCGCGGTCGGCCTCCCCGGTCACCAGGTCCGCGAGGACCGCGAAGCGCGCCGGGGCGAAGAACTGGCCCGCCGAGTGCAGCAGCAGGACGGTCGTGTAGACCAGGGCCAGCCAGGCCCCGTCCGCCAGCGCCCCGGCCGGCAGAAAGGCGACGGCGGCCGGCACGGCCACCAGCACCCCCCGGACCACCTCGGTGCGCAGCATCGTGGCGCGCTTGTCCCACCGGTCGACGAACACGCCCGCGAGCGGTCCGACGACCAGCACGGCCACGCTCGACGCCATCAGGATCCCGCCGACCGCCATCGGCGCCCACGGCTCGTCCTTCGCCAGCACGGTCGCCACCCACAGCACCAGGGTCGTGCTGAAGACCGCGTCGCCCACCGACGACACGGCCTGGCCGAACCAGAGCCGGGTGTAGTCGCGGTTGATCAGCACCGGACGCCAGGTCATGAGGGCCTCGGGGACGAGACGACCAGCGCCATGAGGGCGGTGACCAGGGTCGTGTGGTACGCCTTCCGGAAGAACTCCCCGGGCGAGGCCGACGCGGGCGCCTCGAGCGCCGCGGACCTCCCCGGGATCGCCCCGTCGGACCGCTGGACCCGTATCAGGCGGTCCACGGCGGCGGCGCCCTCGGACGTGTCCAGCGGCTCGCAGCCCAGGACGAACTGGGTGAGGACCAGCTCCGCCGCCAGGTCCCACCGGTCGTGCTCGACACAGTGGCACAGCATCCGGCGGACCAGGTCCCGCGCGTGCGTCAGCGCGCCTCCGCCGAGACCGGGCCAGGTCTGTCCGAAGTCGCTGAGGTAGAAGCCGGTGTGCGTCAGTGCGTACGCCTGAGGACCGGTCAGCGGAGCCCCGTCCTGGGTCGTCCCGTCCCCGGGCCCGGCGGCACGGAACGCGACGAGCGGGCTGTGCGGGAGCAGTTCGGCGTACGGCTCGACGGTGTGGCGGACACCGGCCTTGTCCGCGTAGTGGCGGATCTCGATGCGCTGGTAGGGGGACTTGTCCCGCGGTGTGAGGAACCCGGGTTCCAGCCGGGCGAGCGCCGCCCGGACCTGGGTGCCGTCGATCGCGTCGGGGGCCAGCGCGGCGTAGATCAGCCGGTACGCGGACGCGTGCTTCGGGACGTCCTCGAACAGCCGCGGGAGGCCGGGGTCCTGCCAGAGCTTGCGGACGAGGGCCGTCGCCCCGTCCAGTGTGTCCGGCGGGTCCGGGAGGCGTGCCGCGCAGTGGCAGAGCAGCGCCAGTTCCAGCGCGGCCTTCGCCTTCGCGTGGGTCGCCGGCCGGCCGCTCGCCGAGAACGGGTCGAAGAACTCCAGGTTCCCGTCCAGCCAGCGCAGCGCGCCGGCGGAGAGCCGCTCCAGGGATGAGGACATGTCTACAGGCGCCCCGTCTCGTGCAGATGGTCGAGCAGGGCCGTGTCGACGGAGTCCCGGAACCTCGCGAGCGTCGCCGCGTCCTCGTCGTAGCGGTACAGGTCCTGGCAGGCGACCCAGCGGTCACGGGTCACCGCGCCGGGCAGATAGCCGTCGGTGACCGTGCCGACCTCCCAGTCGGGTTTGCCCGCGGTCTCCCAGCAGCTCGCCAGGGTGCCGTCCGCGCTCACCACCGCGCCGTAGCGGCCGTCGGTGTGGCCGCAGGTGACACAGGTCTTGCGGGCACCGGGCCGGCTCACCGTGAACCCGAGGTCGAGCGCCCGGCGCTGCCACCGGACGAAGGAGGCCGCCAGTTCGCCCGTGTGCAGCAGGCTGTTGGCGTAGCCGACGCCCACGTCGCCGATGCGGGCGAAGTACAGCGTGCACCGGGCGGGGTCGAGCGTGGCGGCGAGCCGGTCGATCAGGGCGTCGACACCGTGGAAGGTCTCCTGGGAGACGTTCACCCGCAGGGTCCAGCTGATCGGCGTCGCCTCGGACGCCTTCACGATGTTGCGGACGATCTTGTCGAAGGTGGCGCCGCCGTCGGCCCGGCCCACCCGGATCCGGTCGTGGTCGCCGCGGTCCCCGTCGAAGGTGACCTGGACCGACGTCAGTCCCAGACCGGCGAGCCGGCGGGCCAGGGACGGGGTGAGCAGGGTGGCGTTGGAGATCATCCAGGCCGAGACCGGCGCGATCCGCGCGGCGCGCTCCAGCAGTTCCGTGCAGCCGCGCGGATTGAGCAGGGGCTCGCCGCCGAACAGCAGGATCCTGAGCCTGTCCAGGCCGGCGGCCGTCATCCGCCGCTCGGTGAAGCCGAGGATCGAGGTGATCGTCTCCGAGGTGAGGCGGCTGCGTCCGATCCGCGGCGGCCGGCTTCCGCCGCCCTCGTCCTGGGCGGTGTTCTGGAAGCAGTATCCGCAGCCCAGGTTGCAGTGGGTGCTGGTGAGGACGGTCAGCGCGTACGCGTGGATCCCGGGCGCGGTGAACATGCCGCTCTCCCGCAGCCGCTGCTCCGCCCCGGGGAGCAGGGCCCCGTCGGCGGTGACGTGCCGCTCGCCCAGCCGGGCCACCCCGCCCGGACCGAGGAACCACCAGTTCCGCGCGCCCTTGAGGAGACGTGCCCCGGAAGGGAGGACCGCGGTCCCGCCGGGGGCCCCCGCCGGTGCGGAGCGCACGGTCCGGCCGAGGCCCAGGACCCCGCCGGCTCCCGCCGCCGTGCCTGTGCCCACCGCTCGGTCGATGCTCATCGTGCCTCCCGCAGGGACGCCGCCCCGGTCAGGGAAGGCTCCTCCGCCCGGCCGCCGGTGACGATCAGTGTCATCAGCGCCACGACGAGGGTCACCTTGTAGGACTTCCTGAAACGCTCCACGGGCGTCGCCCCGGCCGAGGGCCGCTCGGCGGCGCAGCGCCCGGGGACCGCCCCGTCGGGAACCTGCGCCCCGACGAGCATCCGCAGGCCGGCCGCGCCCGACGCGGTCCGTCGCGGATCCGCGCCCAGACAGTGCTGGGCGAGCAGCAGCTTCGCCACGACGTCCCAGTCGCCCAGACCCGTACAGTGGTCGGTCAGCCGTTCCACCACGCGCAGCGCCCGGTCCCGGTCCTCCCCCGTGAGACCGGGATCGCGGAAGCCGAAGTCGCTCAGGTAGAAGAGGGTGTGGGCGACCAGGCAGCCGTCGAGATCGGCGGCCGGCAGCGTGCCGGCCCGGGGCAGCGGGCTCGCCTCGTACAGCTCCTCGTACGTCGCGAACCGGTGTCCCAGACCGGCCGTCTCGGCGTAGAACCTCGCCTCCAGGTGGAGGAACGGCGGTTTGCGACCCGGTGCCAGGTAGCTGCCGTACGCCAGCCGGGCCCGGACGGCCGCGGGTGCCCCGGTGGCGGCGCCGGGTGGCGCCAGCGCCGCGTACATCAGCTCGAACTGCCGTGTGTACCTGCTCTCCAGGGCCAGCAGACGCGGGAAGTCCGGGCGCCGCCAGACCTGTTCGACCACCGCGGTCACCTCCGCCAGGGCGGGGTCCGAGGGAGCGCACCTCTCCCAGTAGCGGCGGAGCATCGCCAGCTGGAGGAGAGCCTTCACGCGCGGGGTCACCGGCAGCTCGGCGTGCGCGGCCGGGGAGTCGAGGTAGGCGGCGTGCCGCCCGACCCACCCCCGTGCTCCCGCCGACAGGCTGGTCACGGCCTCATCGAGGTCTGCTGGTCGCGTACTCATAGTTCTCCTTCGAGGAAGCGGTGGCCCCGGCCGGGGGAGGGACGGGCGCCCCGGCGGAGGAGGCGCCGGGGGAGCCGGCGGGCGCCCCGGCGGCGGTCCCGGACCGGGAGACCGTGGTGGCGGTCCCGGTGGAGGAGGCCCCGGTGGCGGTCCCGGCGGAGGAGACCCCGGCGGCGGTCCCGGCCACCCGCTCGACGGCGTCGGCCGCGCGCGCCGCGCTGTCCACGGCGGCCAGCCGGGCGCCGAGCACCCGGGCGCGGCCCCGCAGAGCCTCGTCGCGCCACGCGGACTCCAGCACCGCCGAAGCCCGCACGGACGGGCTCTTGGAAAAATGGACGGCGACGCCGGTCCGCAGACAGGCGCCGGTGAGCAGGGGCTGCTCCGAGCCGTTGGGCGACAGAGCGAGAGGCAGACCGCGCAGCAGCGCGGCGAGCACCGGCGCGGAGGTGCCGTTGCTCAGCACCAGTCCGGCGCGGTCGACGAGCGGCCCCATCCATCGCTTCCGGACGAGCAGGATGTCGGCGCCCGGCGCGGGCCGCGGATCGGTGGACCGGCCCTGCTCCACCACGGCCTGGAACCGGCCGCCGGTGAACGCCTCGTTGAGCCGGGGCCACAGGCTCCTGCCCTCGAAGAACCGGCCCAGATGCACATAGACGACGGGTTTGCCGGACCGCCTCAGACGGTCCTCGATCTCCTCGACGTCCGCCGCGTCGGGCCGCGGCTCCCAGGACAGCGGCCCCACGTGCCGCACCCGCCCGGGGAGCCGCGCCCCCGGATGCTCCAGCTCCGGGTCCCCGCGCAGCAGCAGGGCGTCGCCCAGCAGCGGTCCGTCCTCCCAGCGGGAGGCACGCCCCGACAGACCGGCCTGCTCCCGCAGGTCGGTGTAGAACCGCAGGCAGTCCCGGGTCCGGCTGTCCCGGGTCCGGCCCAGCTGCGGCTCACCGTCTCCCCCCGAGCGGTAGTCCCACAGATGGACCGACAGCCCGACCACCACCACCGGGACGTCCAGGGTCTCGGCGGCGAGCAGGGCCCCGGTGCACAGCACGGAGGTGACCAGCAGGTCGGCGCCCGTCTCCCGGGCCGCGCGCACGGTCGCGCGGTACTGCGCCGGACCGCTCGGCCCCCACCACGTGGCGGAGAAGGCCCGGCGGCCGCCGAAGTCCTCCGCCGCCGCGAACGGCAGCCCGGCGTCCGCCGCGACGGGTGCCGCGGTGGACCGGCCCAGCACACCCACGTCATGACCCCGGCGCCGCAGTTCCCGGCCGGCCGCGATCACCGGGTAGAGATAGCCGCCGTCGCTGAGCGGGCAGAGAAGGATCTTCACGACGTGCCGCTCCCTCGATGTGACCGGTCCGCTGCCGAGGTGGCCGCGGGCCCCCGGTTCCTGACAGGGTCTGCCGGGAACCGGGGGGCCCGCGCGGTGCTCAGAACTCAGTGACGAGGTGTCAGTTGAGCTCGCTGGAGTGGTTGACGACGCAGCCGGCCTCGGCCTCTTCGTCCTCGCTGTGCGCGACGACCTCGATGTCCTCGTTCTCGGTCGACTCGGGGTTCGTGTTCTCGGGCATGTGATCCTCCTTGGTCGACGGCGTCGCTGCGCCGGCTGAGAAGAACGTACGGACGCCCGGTATGGGAACACCTGGCCGCCGGTTCGGCGCCGGTATACCCCGACGACGCGGGCCCGTGACGGCCCCGCAGCCCCGCCGCCCGCCCCGCCGCACCCAGGGTTCCGGCGGCGCCGGCCTGGGACTTAACCGATCCCCAGGCGTTCGTGAACCGGAAGTGTGCCGCGCCCGGGCACGATCCGGGCCATGCCCCGCGCGCGGCACGAGCGTGCGGCGGCCGACCCGGAGGAGGCGACGTGGACCTGGCGGAGCTCATCGGCCTGCGCCCTGTGCCCTGCGGCGGCCTCCTGGTGGCGCTGACCCGCCGCTGCCCCATGAGCTGCGCGCACTGCTCCACCGGATCCTCGCCGTCGGTCTCCGAGCGGCCCGACCCGGAGCAACTGCTGCGCTTCGTCGCCTCGTTCGGCACGGACGACCGCCCCGAGGCGGTCATGCTGACGGGAGGCGAACCCCTGCTGCTGCCGGAACTCGCCGTCCGGCTGACCCGCCTCGCCCAGGCCAAGGGCACCCGGGTGGCCCTGCTCAGCGGGATGTTCTTCGCCCGCGACGGCCGCGTCCCGGACCGGATCATGCGGGCGATCACGGCCCTCGACCACTTCTCGGCCAGCATGGACGTCCACCACGAACGCGAGATCCCGCGCCCGCACGTGCTGAGCGCCCTGCGCGCCGTGCTCGACGCCGGGACCCCGGTCAGCGTCCACCTCACCGCGAACGGCCCCGACGACCCCTACACGGCGGACGCCGTCGCGGACGTCCACCGGACCTTCGGGACCCGGGTCCCCCTGCTGGTCAACGAGACACGGCCGCTGGGCCGGGCCGCCGGGGGTCTCGTACCGGTGACCCCGCCCGGTCCGCAAGGCACCGTCGCCGCGCCGTGCACCCTCGCGGCCTGGCCGGTCGTCGCCTTCGACGGGACCGTGACCGCCTGCTGCAACCAGTGGACGGTGGACCTGCGGCCCGTGCCCCCGCACCTGCGGCTCGGACACATCGCCGACGACGACTGGCAGACCGTCCGCGCCCGCTCCCTCGGCTCCCCGGTGCTGCGCATGCTGCGCACCGTCGGACCGCTGCGGATGCACGCCCGCTCCGGCACCGCGCCCGCCCCGGCGGGCTACTGCCGTGCCTGCCACGCGCTCGCCGACCGGCCCGACGTCCTCGCGGGCGCGGCCCGGGACGCCGGCGGCCGGGTCGGGGAACTCCTCGACCGGCTCGGCGCGCAGACGCAGCTCGCCGCCGGACCCGCCGCCCTGGTGCGCCGCATGGGCTGCGCCCCGTACGCGCACCTGGTCGAGTCGCCGGCCGCGCCGGAGGGGAGCGGCCGATGACCGCCGCCGCGTCCCCCGCACCGGGCACCGCACTCGCGCCCGCCGCCGCGTCCCTCGCGCTGGAGACCAGACTCGCGCCCACCGCCCCCGTCCTGCGGGCCGCCGCCGCGGCCCTGTGGCGACCGGACGGACTGCGCCGCCGCTACCCCCGCTACCTGGCCGCCATGCACGCCCTCGTACGGACGTCCGTGCCGCTGCTGGAACGCGCCGCCGCGCGGTGCGCCGAGCTGGACGACCCGGTCGCGCGCCGCCTCGCCGTCTACTGCGCCCGCCACGCCGAGGAGGAGCGCGACCACGACGCCTGGCTGCTCGAGGATCTGGCCGTCGTCGGGGCAGGACCCGCCGCCGTGCCCCCCACGGCCGTCGTGGAACTCGCCGGGGCGCAGTACTACCGCATCGAGCACGAGCACCCCGTCGCCCTGCTCGGCTACATCGCCGTCCTGGAGGGCAACGCCCCGGGGCCCCGGCTCGCGGACCGCCTCGCCCGGACCACCGGACTCCCGGCCGCCGCGTTCCGCACCCTCAGGGAACACGCCGAGCTGGACGGCGGCCACGTCGACGACCTGCACCGGGTGCTCGACGCCCTCGCACTGCCGGCGCACCGGCAGACCACCGTCTGTGTCAGCGCACTGCACACGGCCGCTCTGCTCGCCCGCCTCTTCACCGCCCTCGCCGCCGACTGACGAAAGGACACCCGTGAACGACAACGCCGCCCCCCGGCCCACCCTGGAGGCACTCACCGCCGCGGGGTTCGACGTCGACGCCCTCAGCGAGGAGCAGCTGGAGGTCGTGGCCGCGCTGACCCCCGAGGAACTCGCCCTGCTCATGGACATCCGGGGACGGCTCGACGCGGCGGCCCCGGAGGTGCAGGCCCACGCCGACGTGGCGGGGGGCGCCCTCTTCTGACCGCCGCCGCCCCGTCCCCCCGGAGGAACCCATGTCCTGCGCCTCGTGCCGGAGCGCCACTCCGCCCGGCGCCCGGTTCTGCCCCTCCTGCGGCAGCCCCTGCGCCCCCGGGCCGGTCACGGCCAGGCCGACCGGCCGCAAGGTGGTGACCCTCCTCTTCGGCGACCTGGTGGGTTCCACGGCGCTGTCCGGTGCCCTGGACGCCGAGACCCTGCGGTCGGTGACACTGCGCTGGTTCGACCTGATGCGGCAGCGGATCGAGGAGCAGGGCGGCACGGTGGAGAAGTTCATAGGGGACGCCGTGATGGCCGTCTTCGGCGTGCCGACCGTCCGCGAGGACGACGCCCGCCGCGCGGTGGCCGCGGCCCTGGCCATGCGGGAGGCGCTCGACGGCTTCAACACCCGGCTGGAAGAAGCCGTCGGCGTACGGCTGGAGATGCGCATCGGCGTCAACACCGGCCAGGTGGTCACGGGTTCGGCCACCGAGCGGCAGGCCATGGTCTCCGGCGAGGCGGTCAACGTCGCCGCGCGTCTGGAGCAGAACGCCGCCGCGGGCGAGATCCTCCTCGGGCCCGGCACCCTGGCGGCCGCCGGCCCCGGTGTCCGCACCACACCGACCGGCCCGCTGCTGCTCAAGGGCAAGCGCGACCGGGTCACCGCCCACCGCCTGCTCGGCCTGGACGAGGAGGACGGCCCCGAGGCGCTGCGCCGCTTCGACCTCGCCTTCGTCGGACGCACCCGCGAACTGGACCTCCTCGACGCGGCGCTGGACCGTGCCGCCCGCACCCGCCGGGCCGCCCGTCTGGTGGTGGGAGGCGAGGCGGGCCAGGGCAAGACCCGGCTCGTCCGCGCCTGGCTGCACCGTACGGCCGACGGCGCCGACGGCCCCCGCCACGGTGTCGGGCGCTGCCGCGCCCGCGGCGAACAGCCCAGCCTCGGACCGCTCGCCGACGCCGTGGCCGATCTGCTGAAGACCGGCCCCGCCCCGCCGTCACCCGAACTGGACCTGCTGCGCCAGGGCCTGCTCCTGGACGGCACCCCCAACCCGTCACCGGCCGACACCTGCGCCGCGCTCGCCAAGGTCCTCGCCGACCTGGGCGGGAACGGGCCCGTCGTGCTGGTCCTCGACGACTGCCACTGGGCCGCGCAGCCGCTCTTCGACGCCCTCGACCGGCTGCTGCGCGCCCTGACCGACGCGCCCGTGCTGATCGTCCTGCTCACCCGCCCCCAGCTGTTCGACGTGCGGCCCGAGACGGCCCTGGACTCCGTACCGCTCGGCGGTCTGTCCGACGCCGAGGCGCAACTGCTCGCGGCCGAGCTGACCGGACGGACGGGCGACGGCGAACCGCTCGCCCCCGCGGTCCTGGCACGGGTGGGCGGGAATCCGCTGCACCTGGAACAGCTGCTCCTCGCCGGCGGGTCCGTCGACGCCGACAGCGTCCCGCTCCCGCTCCAGGCGCTGATCGGCGCCCGGATCGACGCGCTCGACCCGCCCGAACACCGCGCCCTGGGCCTGGCGTCGGTCCTGGGCGGCGACTTCACCGCCGCGGAACTGACCGCCCTCGCCGGACCTTCCGCGCAGCCGTGGACCGGCTCCGGGCTCCGCTCCACCCTGCACCGCCTGGTCCGGCACCGTCTGATCCGGCCGGACGGCGAGGTCTTCCGCTTCGCCGGAGGGCTGATCCAGGAGGTCGTCTACGCCAGCCAGTCCAAGCAGGACCGGGCCGACCGGCACGAACGGGCGGCACGCCTGGCGTCGGTGCGGGCACGCGGCGGCGCCGCGGTCGGCGCCCACCTGGAACAGGCGTACCGCTACCGGGCCGAACTGGGCGCCCAGGACGCGCACACCGACGGGCTGCGGCTGCGCGCCGCGGACGCCCTCGCCGAGGCCGGCCGGCTGGCGCTCGCCCATGCCGACCCCGTGTGGGCCGCCGACCTGCTCTCCAGGGCCGCCGCCCGGTACGAGGCGGGCGAGCCCGGCAGCACGGCGACCCGCCGGCGCCTCGGACAGACGCTGCTGGACCTCGGGCGCGGACCGCAGGGCCGGGCGCTGCTGGAGGAGGTGCTGGCCGGGGGCGGCGACCCGGTCGAAGAGGCCCACGCGCGCCTCGCCCTGGCCTTCGCCGGCGGGCGGACGGACGAGAGCGGGTCACCGGCCGACACCGCCGGCGCCGTCCTGCCCGTCTTCGCGGCCGCCGGCGACGAACTCGGCCAGGCCAGAGCCTGTCTGCGGCTCGCGCAGCGCGCCCAGGAACAGGGCCGGCACGGGACGGCCGAACGGCTGCTGGCCCGGGCCACGGACCACGCGGTGCACGCCGACGCCGAGCCGGAGCGGGCCGCGGCCCTCGGCGCGCTGGGCGTCTCCCTCTGGCGCGGTCCCCAGCCGGTCCCGGACGCCCTCACCCGCTGCCGGGCACTCCTCGCCGAGCAGGGGCCGGGCCGCCGGGCCGTCCGGCTGACGCTCAACTGCCCGCTCGCGGTGCTGCTGGCCCTGCACGACGACCGCGCCGGGGCCAGGGCCTGCCTCGCGGAGGCCGGGCGTCTGGCGAAGCGGCTCGGCTACGCGGAGGCCGATGCCTTCCTGCCGATCTTCGCCGCGACCGTCGACGACCTGGGAGGCCGCCCGCAGGAGGCCCTCGTGAGCCTGGAGCGGGCCGCCGCCGCCGCCCGGGACCTGGGCGCCGCGGCCCTGCTGCGCGGTGCCCTGCTGGACGCCGCCCGTATCCGGCTGGACCTCGGCGACCGGAGCGCCGCGCTCGGCGCCCTCACCGAACTGGAGACGCAGCGGACGCAACCGGCCCGGCCGCACGCCGAGTCGGCCGACCTCGACGGTCTGCGCGCCCGGCTGGCCGCCGCACGCGGTGAGGCCGCCACCGCGGACCGGCTCTCGGCACGCGCGCTCGCCACCGCGGCCCGCACCGACTCGCCCGTGGTGCAGGGCCTCGCCGCCCTCGACCACGCCCGCGCCGCCCTGGACCTGGAGCGGCCGGCCGAGGCGGCCGAGGCGGCGGCGCGGGCCCTGCGGTGCTTCGGCGCCAAGGGCCATCTGCCCGCCGTGCGCCAGGCCGAGGCCGTGGCCGCCCGCTGCCGGGACCGGCCGCCGGAGCCCCGCCCCGCCGCCGTACGGGCCACCGGAGCCGGACAGGAGACACCGCGATGACCACCGCGCGACGACCCGCGCCCGCCCTCACCTGGGGCCTGCGCGGCCGGGGCCCCGCGGACGTGCCCGTGGAGGCCGACGGCCCGCCGGACCCCGCCGAGGGAGGACTCGTCGGCGGCACCGGCCGGGGTGTCCGCGTCTGCGTGGTCGACTCGGGCGTCGAACGGGACCACCCCCTGATCGGCCCGCTCGACGGCTCGTGGCGCGTCTTCAAGGACGACGACGGGGTCCATGTCGAGGAGACGGAGGAGGGCGACGCCTGCGGTCACGGCACCGCCTGCGCCGGGATCATCCGCCGCACCGCGCCGGACTGCGAGCTGACCAGCGTACGGGTGCTCGGTGAGCGCTTCTCCGGCAGCGGGGACGTCCTGCTCGAAGGGATCCGGTGGGCGGTGCGGCAGCGGTTCGACGTGGTGAACCTCAGCCTGTCCACCAGCCACGAGCGCTTCGCGGCGGAGCTGCGCCGGCTGGCCGACGAGGCGTACTTCCACCGCACGGTGATCGTCGCCGCGGCGCACAACACGCACGTGGAGAGCTTCCCCTGGCGCTTCTCCTCGGTGATCTCGGTCGGCAGCCACCAGGAGGACGACCCCGACCTCCACCTCTACAACCCCGAGCCGCCGGTGGAGTTCTTCGCCCCCGGGCAGCGCGTCGAGGTGGCCTGGCTCGGCGGCACGTCGATCCGCAGCTCCGGCAACAGCTTCGCCACCCCGTTCGTCGCGGGACTGTGCGCGCGGATCCTGTCCAGCCGCCCGCGGCTGACGCCGTTCCAGCTGAAGAACGCCCTGTACCTGTCCGCAGCCAACGTCCGTGTCCACGGACGCCGGTGACGACCGGCGCCGGAAGGGAACCCCACATGGCCCAGCCGATCACCCCCGTCGCGTCCCCGACACCCCGGCCGGACCCGGCCCTGGCGGAGCTCCTGCAGTCGGTGGTCGACACCGCGCGAGCCCTCTTCGGCGCCCAGGCCAGCTCCGTCCTGCTGCTGGAGGCCGCGACGGACGAACTCGTCTTCGAGGCCGTCTCCGGGCAGGGGCAGGAGTTCCTGGTGGGCCGGCGGTTCGCGGCGGGCCGGGGCATCGCCGGATGGGTCGCCGCCGCGGGAGAGCCGATGGTGGTCGACGACCTGCACCGCAGCACCGCCTTCGACCGGGACATCGCCGAGTCCACCGGTTACGTCCCCGACGCCCTGATGGCCGCCCCGCTCGTCCGCGGCGACCGCGTGCTCGGCGTCCTGGAGGTGCTCGACCCCTCTCCGCAGGCCCGGTCCGGCCTTCCGGAGCTGGACCTGCTGTGCCTCTTCGCCCGCCAGGCGGCCGTCGCCCTGCACGTCCTGACCACCCACGCACCCCGGGCCGCCTCCCCGGCCGAACCCTCGCGCGCCGAACTGCTCCACCTCCTCTCGCAGGCCCGGCGGCTGCTGGAGGAGTGAGCGGAATAGGGGCGGCCGGGCAGGCGTTCCGGCAGGCAGCTGATGCCTGAACGGTCTGAACGGAGGAACGATGAACCGCGACCTCACCGGCTTCGCCCCGGGCGACGGCGTCGCGCCGGACCGCTGGGCGAGCGCCCTGCACCTGTTCGACAACGGCCCCGGCGCGCCGCGCGAGGAGAGCACCGCCGAGCGCTGGGAGCGGGCGCGGCTGCTGTTCGACGCCCGGGACTACGCCGGTGCCGCCCGGCTGCTGGCCGCCGTCGTCGACGAGGTCCCGGAACAGACCGGGCCGCGGCTGCTGCTGGCCCGCGCCTACTACCACTCGGCGCAACTCGGCCGCGCCGAGGAGCAGCTGCGGATCGTCGTCGCACGCGACCCCGTCGAGCACTACGCCCATCTGATGCTGGGCCGCACCCTGCAGCGCCAGGGGCGCCCGCAGGAGGCGCAGCCCTGGCTGCGGACGGCCGCCGCGTTCGCGGGCGAGTTCCCCGGCGACTGACCTCGGCGACCGGTCCCGACGACCGGCCCGGGGCCGTGACCCGGGGGCCGTGACGCGGTGGCCGTGACCCGGTGGGGGAGCTGTCCACCGGGTCACGGCCCCCGGGTCATCCCAGGTCGAGGGCGTTGCGCAGCCCGAGCCGGTACCGCGTCAGGTCGTGCCGGCGCAGGGGCGCCAGCTCCGGCGCCTCGAACAGCGGTGTGACCGTGCAGCGCGCCGCGGCCGAACCCGTCCGGTCCAGAAGGGCGTTGACCGCTTGACGTGCGGAGGCGTTGGCGCCCTCCATCGTGGCGAGGTCGATGTCCACGGCCACATAGTCCCCGGCGAGATAGAAGTTCGGGACACGGGTGCGGGCCGAGGGGCGGTTGTGGAAGGTGCCCACCGGATGGATGAGGAGTTCGTCGTCGTTGGCCGGGGCCGGGGTGCCGAGCCCCGACACCCCCGGGTCGAGGTGCCACGAGTGCAGCGCGCCGTCCCTCAGGACCGTGCGGCCGGTGTCGTTGAGCGCGGCCTTCAGCTGGGCCCACACCTCGCGGGCGACCTGCTCCCGGGTGCACTGCTTGGCCGTCCTGCCGTAGAGGACGCCCTCCTTGTCCCACTCGGAGATGTCGACGGAGAGGCAGTTCACCGCCGTGCCGTCGCCGTAGTCCGCGGGGAAGTCACGGCCGGGCCAGTGCTCGGCCTGCTGGATCGCCGTCAGCGACCAGGGGGAGTCGACGAGGTTGAGGTGCCCGCGCAGCAGCGGGGCCGACTCCGTCAGATAGAACTGGATGCCCGTCATCCAGTCGGTGCGCAGGGCGTCACAGCGGGCCAGCTGGGGGTCGGCCGCGCGCAGGGCGGGGCCCCAGGTGCGGCGGGCGTGTTCGACCGGCATCGCGCAGATGTAGTGGTCGGCCGTCACGCGCTGCCGGACGCCCTGCGGGTCCTCGATCAGCGCGCCCGTCACCCGGCCGTCGCCGTACAGCACCTCCCGTACGGTCCAGCCGATCCTGAACTCCACGCCCAGCGACCTCAGATGGGCGGTCCAGGGATCGATCCACGCCTCGTTGGTGGGAGCGTCCAGGATCCGGTCCAGCGGTCCGTCGGCGCCGCGGCCGAGCGCGTTGAACAGGAACGCCTCCAGCAGGGAGCCGACCGTGCGGGTGGACGCCTCCTCGGCCTTGGTGGCGACGATGTTGCGGGTGACCCCGACGGCGAGGACGCGCTGGTAGTCGCGCGACATCCGGGCGGCGCCGGTGAAGTCCCACCAGGGACGGGCCTCCCAGGTGCCGTTGCGCCGCTCGTCGCAGCTGGTGAGGAAGACGGCGATCCGGTTCACGAAGTACACCACCTCGTGCGGCGGGATGTTCGACACGGTCTCCAGCAGCGCGGTCAGCGCTCTGCGGATCTCGTCCAGGGTCAGCTCCGCGCCCCGGTGGCCGGGCCAGGGCAGCGGCGCGCGCAGATCCTCGCGGCCGGTGCGGGCGAACGACATCTCGGGCGGGGCCACGAGGTTGTCCCAGACGCCGTTCGCGTTGCCGGGGAAGGGGATGCGCCGCATCGTGTCCGGCAGGTTGTGGTAGATGCCCGGGATGAAGCGGAAGCCGTGCTCCGCGGGCAGGGGCCGGCGTCCGCCGCGCGCGCTGCCGGGTACGTCCATGGAGCGCGCCTTGCCGCCCAGCGCGCGGCGCTCGTACACCGTCACCCGGAACCCGCGCTCGGCCAGTTCATGAGCGGCCGTCAGACCGGCGACACCGCCGCCGAGCACGGCGACCGCGGTCCCGTCCGCGGTCTTCGTGACCTCCGTGACCTCCGTGACCTCCGTGACCTCTGTACCGGTCGCCGCTCCCGCCGCAGCGGCGGCCGCGGGCCCGGCCGCGGGGAGGCCCGCCGCCGCCGCGGCCGCCCCGGCCAGGAACCCGCGCCGCCCACTGCCTCTGCCCTCGCTGAACCGCCCCATGACGCAGCCCCTTTGCCGTAGGTGACCCCTGGGTGGGCGCAGGAGCATACGGACGGCCCCCGAACCCCGGAAGACTCTCGCGTCGCCATGGCCGGGACTGATCGGTGAGGGCGTGCGGGCGGTGGCGCGTCGGCCGGGAGGCGGACCGGGCGGCACCCCGGACGGCCGGGGCGGCCCGGCCGCCCCACGGCGACGGCGCTCTCTCCGGCTCTCCGGACCGGGAACGTCACCGTCCATGAGGGAGAGGAGCTCCGGACGGCCGTCCGTGACCGCACCGGCGCGTCCGGCCGCCCGGTCACCCCGAGGGCGGGGACCGCCGACGCCGGGGAGCACGGTCACCCGGCAGCACGGTCACCCGGCAGCACGGTCACCCGGCAGCCCCCGGTTCCCGGCGGACGGTCCGCAGGGCGGTCGCCGGGCCACCGGCATGGTCCGGGCCGGACCGGGTACGCGGGGGACACCGCGCCGGGGCGGATCTTCCCCGGACATGCCCCCACGCCGCCGCCACCAGGGAAAACACCATGGACACACCCGCGCACCGCGACCACCACACGCCCGCCGCGCGCGCACTGGACGCGCTGGCCCTGAACACCGAGGACAAGGCGGCACTGGACACCCTGGCCGACAGCCAGGTGCTGGTGCCCGTGCCCGACGACGCCACCGAGGCGGAGGCCACCGACCCCACGACGGTGACCCTTCCCGTCATCGAGCATCCGGGCGGAGACCCCGTGGTGCCCGTGTTCACGTCCGAGCCGGAGATGACCGACCTGCTGCCGTACGTCTCCCGCTACCGTCTCGTCCCGCTGGGCGCCCTCGCCTCCCAGTGGCCCGCGGCCGAGAGGCTGTCCCTGACGATCGACGCGGCCTCCGAGCACGGCCTGACCCTGACCCCGGAGGGTGTCCGCTCCCTGCTGGGCCGCCCCCAGGGCTGACACCGCCCTCACCCGTGACGAGAACGGCCGGAAAAGTCCCCCGCGCCGGGGTGCTCCGGCCGTTCCGCGCGGGAAGACCTCAGCGGGAGCACCCGCCGCGAGCGAGAAACGGGGATCGTCTTGAGGGTCGTCCTGCTCGGCACCGCCGCCGACGGCGGCATCCCGCGATGGGACTGTGTCTGCGCGCGGTGCGCGGCGGCCCGCGACGGCAAGGTGCCCGCCCGCACCCAGACGGCCGCGGCCGTCACCGGGAACTCCCGCGACTGGTGGCTGCTCGACGCCTCACCCGATCTGCGCGCCCAGCTCACCGCGGTGCCCGCGCTGTGGCCGGGCCCCGCCGGACGGTCCGCCCCGGTGCGCGGAGTGCTGCTCACGGGAGCCGAGCCCGCCCAGGCCGCCGGGCTGTCCGTGCTGCGCGGCGCGGCCGGGCTCACCGTCCACGCCGCCGCGCCGGTCCTCGACGCGCTCGCCCCCGCGCGGGAGGTGCTCGGCCGGTACGCGCCCTGGGAGTGGCGCGACGGGCCCGCGGAGGGCGGTTTCGTGCTCTCCGGCGGGCTCGTCGTCACCGCGTACGCCGTCGGCGCACGGCCTCCCGGGTATCTGCCGGGCCGGGCGGCGGACCCCCGCTGGGCGACCGCCTACCGGGTGGAGGATCTGGCCACCGGGGGTGTGCTCGTGTACGCGCCCCGCGCGGACCCGGCCCGGCCCGGCCTGGACGAGGCCCTCGCCACGGCCGACTGCGCCCTGCTGGACGCGGCCCTGCTCGCCGGCGGCCGGACGCCCGCGCCGTCGGCCCGTACGGTCGCCGTCCGGCTCGGCATGACGGACCCGCTCCTGGGGACGGGGTCCGGGTCCGGCGGGGTCGAGGTCCTGGCGGACGGGGCCGAGCTGCTTCTGTGAGGAGGCCGGACCCGGTGAAGGGGGCCGGAGCCCCGTGGAGTCCCGTGCACGGGGCGGCCGGGACGGCAGGGCGGTCAGGGCAGCGAGGTCACGGGCCCTGGACGACCTGGTCCGTGACGTCCTCGGCGGAACCCAGCATGCGGGCCAGCACGGCCCGCTGGAGCGGCAGCACCTCCGTGTGCAGATCGCGGCCCCTGCGGGTGAGCGTCACCCACACACCGCGCCGGTCCTCCGCGCACACGGAGCGTTCGACGAGCCCGTCCTTCTCCAGCCGGCCGATCAGCCGGGACAGCGCGCTCTGGCTGAGATGCACCCGTCCGGCGAGGTTCTGCACCCGGCACTGCTCGCCCTCGGACAGCTGTTCGAGGGCGAGGATGTCGAGCACCTCGAAGTCGCTCGCGCCCAGGCCGTGCGGGTGCAGGGCCCGGTCGATCTCGCACATCGTGCGCGCGTGCACCGACAGGATGTCCCGCCACCGCTCTTCCAGCCGGGCCTCGGCCGTGTTGACTGCCATACCCGCACGGTAACACCGATCCAGCCACTCGTTGAGCGTGCAACTAATGGTGCGTGTGGGGCTTCAGCCCTCGGTGTCCTGGAGCAGGCCCACGAGGTTGCCGTCCGCGTCCTTCACCGAGGCGATCAGCCGGCCGCCGCCGACGTCCCGCACGTCCTGGAGCGTCTGTGCCCCGGCCTCCAGCAGTGCCGCGAGAGTGGCCCGGACGTCCTCGACGTGCCAGAAGGGGACCGGGCCGGTCATGCCCTGGGCGTGGCCGTCGGGGTCGAGTCCGATGTCCTGGCCGGCGTCCTTGTAGCCGACGTAGTAGGGCTCGTCCGCGTACGGCTCCACGCCCAGCAGGGCGCCGAACAGGGCCTTGGCCTTCTCCAGGTCCTTGACGGGGTAGACGATCGTCCTCAGGCCGGCGGTCATGGCGTACTCCTCCGTGCTGTGCCGTGTGATCCGGCGCCCGTTGTGCGCCGGTGGTCCCACGCTAGGCCCGGCCGTGCGGCGGAGGCTTCTCCGATCCTGACCGGTTGCTCCGGTCGAGCGCCCGCATCGCCCACCGTTCACCGGGGGCCGCGACCGCCGCCCTGCCGCCCGGGAGCCGGGGAGCCGGGCCGACGCCCGGCCCGCCGGCCCGCACGTCAGGTCGACTCGCGCTTGACCAGTTCCGTCGGCAGGATCACCGCGGCCGGGTCCTCGCCCCCGATCTGGGCGAGCAGGACCCGGACCATCTCGGCGCTGATGCGGTCCCAGGGCTGCCGTATGGTCGTCAGCTCGGGGCTCGCGGCCACCGCGGCGGGGGAGTCGTCGAAGCCGCCGACCGCGATGTCCTCGGGCACCCGCCGCCCGGCCCGGTGCAGGGCGGTGAGGACGCCCTGGGCCATCAGGTCGGAGGCGACGAACACCGCGTCCAGGTCCGGGGCCTGGGCGAGCAGCCGCTCACCGCCGGCCTCGCCGCTGGCCCGGCTGTAGTCGCCGGAGACGATCAGACGGTCGTCGACGGCGATACCCGCCTCGGTGAGGACCTCCCGGTATCCGGCGAGACGCTCGACACCGCCGGGGGTGTCCGGCGGACCGGTGACGACACCGATGCGCCGGCGTCCCAGGGACAGCAGATGGCGGACCATGTCCCGGGCGCCGTCGCGGTCGTCCGCGGCGACGTAGCTCACCTTCGAGCCCAGCCCGATCGGCTTGCCGCACGCCACCAGCGGCACACCCGCCTCGCGCAGCTCCTGGGCGACCGGGTCCCCGGAGTGGCTGGAGACCAGCAGCACGCCGTCGACGTGCCCCGCGGTGATGTACCGCGTGATGCGCCGCCGCTCGTCCTCGGTGCCCGCGATCATCAGCAGCAGCGGGATGTCGTGGGCGGCCAGCGCCTGGGTGCAGCCGCGCAGCAGGACGTTGAAGTTGGGGTCCTCGAAGAACCGTTCCTGGGGTTCCGTCAGCAGGAAGCCGACCGAGTCGGAGCGGCCCGTGATCAGGGAGCGGGCGTGCCGGTTCACGACGTAACCCGTCCTGCGGATGGCCGCGTTCACGGCCTCCTGCGCCGTCGGGCTGACGTAGTGCCCGCCGTTGAGGACGCGTGAGACGGTGCCGCGCGAGACACCGGCCTCGCGCGCCACGTCGTGGATCGTCGGCGGTCTGCGCCGGCCCCCCGTGTTGCTCATGGTCATGACTTTACGGCTCCGGACAGCAGATCCAGACTCCAGAACCGCTGGACCACCAGGAACAGCGCGATCAGCGGGAGCACCGCGAGGAAGGCGCCCGTGATGACGAGGGTGTACAGCGCGGGCTGGTTCGAGCCCTGTTCCAGCAGCGTGTACAGCCCCAGCGTGAGGGGGAACCTCTCGTCGTCGCTGAGCATGATGTACGGCAGCAGGAAGTTGTTCCAGATCGCGACGAACTGGAACAGGAACACCGTGACCATCCCGGGGACCATCATCGGCAGCGCGATCCGCGTGAAGATCCGCCACTCGCCCGCCCCGTCCATCCGGCCGGCCTCCACCACGTCACCGGGCACGGCCGCGGCGGCGTAGATCCGCGCCAGATAGACGCCGTACGGCGACAGGATCTGCGGCAGCAGCACCGACAGGTAGGAGTCCGTCAGGTCCGCCTCGGCCAGCAGCAGGTACTGCGGGACGGCGAGGATGATCGGCGGCATCAGCACGCCCGCGAGCAGGACGTTGAACATCGCCTCGCGGCCGCGGAAGCGGTAGGTGGCGAGCGCGTAGCCGCTGAACGCCGAGACCACCGCCGACAGCAGGGCGCCGAGCCCGGCGTAGAGGGCGGAGTTGCCCATCCACCGCCAGTAGACGCCGTCGCGGTAGGCGTCGAGGTCGGCGAGGTTGCCGGCGAAGCCCGTGCCCGGCAGGAACGTGAACGTGGAGAACAGTTCACGGCCCGACTTGGTGGAGGCGATCACCACCCAGGCCACCGGCAGCAGACAGTAGACCGCGCCCAGCAGCAGCGTCACCGTCGGGACGAGGGCGACACGGCGCCGCAGCGGCGGCCTGCTCGGTCCGGCAGCGGCGGCACCGGCCGCCGAGGGGGCCTTGTGGACGGCGAGAGAACTCATCGTGCGGCTCCTTGAGGGGCACCCTGCCTGCCGCGGCGGTTCGCGGCGCGCAGGAAGCCGAACGACAGCACCAGTGTGGCGATCGCGATGATCACGGCCTCGGCGGCTGCCGCGTAGACGTCACCGGTGCCGAAGGCGTCCCGGTACACCTTCATCAGCGGGCTCCAGGTCGTCGACACCGAGTTGGTGAGCGGCTTGAGCGTGGTCGGCTCGTTGAACACCTGGAGTGTGGCGATGATCGAGAAGAAGAAGGTCAGCACCAGCGAGGGCGCCACCATCGGGATCTTGATCCGCAGGGCGATCTGCAGCGGGGTCGCGCCGTCCAGCTTCGCCGCCTCGTACACCTCGGCCGGGACGGCCTGGAGCGAGGTGTAGATGACGATCATGTTGAAGCCGGTGCCGCCCCAGACCGCGATGTTCGACAGGGCGAGATACAGCGGCCCGCCGTCCAGCAGGTCCGGCTGCGGCAGGCCCAGCCGGTCCAGGACGAAGGAGAAGGGGCTGACGTCCGGGAGATAGAGGAAGCCCCACAGCAGCGCCGCCACCACGCCGGGGACGGCGTACGGCAGGAAGATCGCGAGGCGGGTGACGGGGGCGAGCCTGACCTTGTCCGAGTCGAGCATCAGCGCGAACAGCAGGGCGAGGCCCAGCATCACGGGGACCACGATGCAGCCGTAGCCGAGGACGCGCAGCGCGCCGGCGGCCAGCTCGCTGTCGGACAGGGCGGAGGTGTAGTTCTCCAGCCCGGCCCAGACCTCCCTGCGGGCGCCGGACCCCAGGCCGAGCCCGGAGACCTTCACCTTGCGGAAGCTGAGCCAGACCGCGTAGCCGATGGGCAGCGCGAAGAACAGGGCGAACAGGACCGTCGCGGGAAGGAGGAAGAAGTAGGGCGCGCTGCGCGCCTTCTCGCGGGTGGGGCGGGGGGACGGGTGGGCGTCCGGGGCCTCGCCGGCCCCGTACGCCTGCCGGTGTGCGGTGGTCACTCGGAGACCTCGAAGCCCTGCTTCTCCATGTCGGCGACCGTGTCGTCCTGCATCTTCGTCAGGGCGGCGGTGAAGTCCGACTTGTTCTTCGCGGCGGCGCCGAAGGCGTCCTTGAAGGTGGTGTAGGCGACGTTGACGTTCGGGCCCCACGCGGACGGCGCGGTGGTCTTCGCGATCTTCGCGGCCCGCCGGTAGAAGTCGGGCTGGTTGGAGAAGTAGTCCGGCGGGGTGGTGAAGGCGCCGCTGAGCTGGGCGGACGAGGAGGCCGGGTAGATGCCGCTCTCCTTGGCCAGCGCGTTCAGGGCGTCGCCGTCGGTGTTCAGCCACGCGGCGAACTTCGCGGCGGCCTCCTTGTGCGGGGAGTCGGTGGTGACGGCGGTGGAGGAGCCGCCCCAGCTGCCGGTGACGTTCTCGCTGCCGGACCACTGGGGGAGCGGGGCCATCGCCCACTTGCCCTTGGTGTCGGGCGCGGCGGTGGTCAGCGTGCCCGGCGCCCACACGGCGCTGACCCAGGCGATCTGCCTGCCCGTGTTGAGCGCCTTGTTCCAGGCCGGGGTGTACATCGGCTGGTTGTCGACGGCGCCCTCCTTCACCAGGCCGCCCCAGAACGCGGCGACCTTCCGGGTCGCCGCGTCGTCGATGCCGACCTTCCAGGTGTCGCCGGAGGTGGTCCACCACTTCGCGCCCGCCTGCTGGGCGAGGCCCGCGAAGAGGCCGGAGTCGTTGGCGGAGAAGGTGGTGAGGTCGGTGTCCGGGGCCGCCTTCTTCAGCGCGCGGGCGGTCTCGGCGAACTGTTCCCAGGTCGTGGGGACCTTCAGGCCGTACTTCTCGAAGAGGTCCTCGCGGTAGTAGAACATCATCGGGCCGATGTCCTGCGGGACGGCGTAGACCGCGTCCGTGCCCAGTGTGGTCTGCTGCCACACGCCCTCGGCGAACTGGTCCTTCGCCCCGTCCACCTCGCCGGATATGTCGGCGACCGCGTCATTGCTGACCAGGGTCGGCAGGGCCTGGTACTCGGCCTGGACCAGGTCCGGGCCCTTGCCGGCCTTGTGCGCGGTGAGGATCTTGGTGACCAGGGTGTCGCCGGACGCCTGCTTCTTCACCGTGACGGTGATCTGCTCCTTCCTGCCCGGTCCCTTGTTCCACAGGTCGACGACCTTGTCCATGCCGGGCGTCCAGGTCCAGTACGTGAGCGAGACCGGTCCGGACCGGGTCTCCGCCTCGTCGTCGGACCCGCCGCAGGCGGCGAGGGCGGTGGAGCCGAGGGTGACGGCGACTGCGGCGGCGGTGATCCGCCGGAGCCCGCGGCGCTTCGTGATGGGCATGGAACTCTCCCCTGACCTGGGGTCCTCGCCCGCTGCGAGGACCTGCCATGCTTCTGTGAGCGTTCACAGTAGAGAAACATCCCAGACACTTGTCAATGGTTGTTGCTGTGCGGTTATGTTGGGCCAGCACCGCTGAGCATGTGTGTGCACGTTCCCAAATGATCGAATAATCGGGAGACATTCATGCCGGAGATCACGCCCAAGGGCCTCACCAGGCTCGCCTTCGGCGGGGACTACAACCCGGAGCAGTGGCCGGAGAGCGTCTGGCAGGAGGACGTCCGGCTCATGCGCGAGGCCGGCGTCTCGATGGTGAGTGCCGGGATCTTCTCCTGGGCCCTCCTGGAGCCCTCACCCGGTGTGTACGACTTCGCGTGGCTGGACCGGGTCCTGGACCTGCTCCACGCCAACGGCATCCGCGTCGGCCTGGGCACCCCCACGGTCGTCCCGCCGGTCTGGTTCTACCGGGCCCACCCCGAGGCCCTGCCCGTGAAGGCCGACGGCACCCGCTACGAGTTCGGCTCGCGCGGCGCCGTCTGCCACAGCAGCACCGACTACCGCGCGGCCGCGGCGGACATCACCACGAAGCTCGCCGAACGCTACGGCGACCACCCCGCCCTGGCCATGTGGCACGTGCACAACGAGTACGGCGTCCCCGTCTCCGCCTGCTACTGCGACTCCTGCGCCGCGCACTTCCGGCGCTGGCTGCGCAACACCTACGGCACCGTCGAGGCCCTGAACGAAGCCTGGGGCACCGCCTTCTGGGGCCAGCGCTACGGCGACTTCGAGGAGATCAACCCGCCGCGCGTCACCCCGACCGTGGGCAACCCGGCCCAGGCGCTGGACCACCGCCGGTTCGCCGACGCCACGGTCCGCGAGAACTTCGTCATGGAGCGGGACATCCTGCACCGTCTCTCGCCCGGCGTCCCGGTCACCACCAACTTCATGACCGCGCTCAGCCAGTGCGACTCCCTCGACTACTGGGCCTGGGGCCGCGAGGTCGACATCGTCACCAACGACCACTATCTGATCACCGACGGCCGCCGCACCCACGTCAATCTGGCCATGGCCGCCGACCTCACCCGCTCCGTGGCCGGCGGGGCGCCCTGGATCCTGCTGGAGCACTCCACGTCCGGGGTCAACTGGCAGCCCCGCAACCCCGCCAAGGCCCCCGGCCAGATGGCCCGCAACTCCCTCGCCCATGTGGCGCGCGGCTCCGAGGGAGCCATGTTCTTCCAGTGGCGCCAGTCCCGGCGCGGCGCCGAGAAGTTCCACTCGGCGATGGTCCCGCACGGCGGCACCGACACGCGCGTGTGGCGCGAGGTCGTCGAACTGGGCGCGGCCCTGGACTCCCTCGCCCCGGTCCGCGGCAGCCGCACGGTCGCCGACGTGGCCGTGCTGTGGGACTGGCACTCCTGGTGGGCGCAGGGCCTCGACTGGCGTCCGAGCGAGGACCACGACGCCCGCGAACGCGCCGACGTCTTCTACGAGGCCCTCTACGACCGTCATCTCACGGTCGACTTCGCCCACCCGGAGGCCGACCTGTCGGCCTACCCGCTGGTCGCCGTCCCCGCGCTGTATCTGATGTCCGAGGCCGCGGGCGCCAACCTCAGGGCCTACGTCGAGCAGGGCGGCACCCTCGTGGTGTCGTACTTCTCCGGCATCGTCGACGAGCACGACGCCGTCCACGAGGGCGCCTGCCCGGGCGTGCTGCGCGATGTCCTCGGTCTGACCGTCGAGGAGTTCTCCCCGCTGCTCCAGGGCGAGCGGGTGCGGCTCACCGGGCCGGGCGGCGCCGAGCTGAACGGCGACGTGTGGACGGAGTTCGTGGTGCCGCGCGGCGCCGAGACCGTGTGGACGTACGCCGACGGTCTCACCGCCGGCCACCCCGCCGTCACCCGGCACCGCCTCGGCGAGGGCACCGCCTGGTACCTCTCCACCCGTCTCGGCGCCGAGGGCCTGGACGCCGTCCTCGCCCGGGCCTTCGCGGACGCGGGCGTCGCGGCGCGCGCCGGGCTGCCCCGTGACGTCGAGGTCGTGCGCCGCACCGGCGAGCAGGGCAGCTATCTGTTCGCGATCAACCACACCGCCACGCAGGCGAAGGTGCCGCTGGAGACGCCCGGCACCGAACTGCTGACCGGCGAACGCGCCGCGGGCCGCCTGGCCGTGCCCGCCGGAGCCGTACGGGTCGTCCGGCTCGACGGCTGAGCCGACTCCCGGACTCCCGGACTCCCGGACTCCCCGAGTCCGCGCCGGCCGCACCGGGCGCGGACGCGGGGGCCTCATCACCCCTCACGTCGAAGGGACGACGATGTTCCATCCCGGACGCACCATCAGAGCCCTGCTTCTGCCGCTCGCCGCGGGGCTCGCCCTGGCCTCCCTGCCCGCGCAGACCGCCCGGGCCGCGAGCACCCTCACCAACGGCGGGTTCGAGTCCGACGGCACCGGCGCGGCCACGCCCAGCGGCTGGGCCGAGTACGGCGACACCGGCGCCTCGTTCGCCGAGGCCGGCGGCCGCAGCGGGAGCCATCGCCTCAGCCACTGGTCGGCCTCCGCCTACAAGGTCGAGACCTACCAGTACCTGTCGGGGCTGACCGACGGGAACTACAAGCTCACCGCGTGGGTGCGCTCCGGTGGCGGCCAGAACTCCGCGTACATGTCCCTCAAGAACTGCGGCGGCACGGAACAGCGCACCGATCTGCCCGTGTCGGCCGGCGGGTGGATCCGTGTCGTCGTGCCGGTCAAGGTGACCGGCAACCAGTGCACGATCAGCATCAACAGTGACGCGAACGCGGGCAACTGGATCAATGTTGACGACCTGACCTTCGCGTCCGGTACGTCCGGTACATCGATCCATGGTGCCGACATCTCCTCCCTCGCCAAGAGCGAGGCGAAGGGCGGTGTCTACCGGACCGGCTCCGGCACCGCCGCGGACCCGGTCGCCGTCCTCAGGTCCGCCGGGATGAACTACGCACGGCTGAAGGTCTGGGTGAACCCCGCCGACGGCTACAACACCAAGGCGCAGGTCCTCGCGACGGCCAAGCGCATCAAGGCGCAGGGCATGAAGCTGCTGGTCGACTTCCACTACTCGGACGTCTGGGCGGACCCCGGCGCCCAGTCGAAGCCGAGCGCATGGGTGGGCCATACATACAGTCAACTCAGGACGGACGTGTACCGGCACACGTACGACGTGTTGAGCGCATTGAAGGCCCAGGGCACCACCGCCGACATGGTCCAGGTGGGCAACGAGATCAACGGCGGCATGCTGTGGTCCGAGGGTTCCACCGGCAACTGGACCCAGCTGGCCGGCCTGCTCAACTCCGGCTACGACGCGGTCAAGGCGGTCAGCTCCTCCACCACCGTGGCGCTGCACCTCGCCAAGGGCGGTGACCTGGCCGGCACCCGCTGGTGGTTCGACAGCGCGGTCGCGAACGGTGTGCGGTTCGACGCCGTCGGCCTGTCCTACTACGGCTACTGGCACGGCTCGCTCTCCGACTTCCAGACCACGCTCGACGACGCCGCCGCCCGCTACGGCAAGCCGGTCTTCGTCGCGGAGACGGCCTACCCCCACCGCCTGGGCAGCGACGACGGGCACGAGGACGTCATCGACCTCACCGGTGAACTGGTCCCCGGCTACCCGGCGACCGTGGCCGGCCAGACCCGGTGGATGAACGACGTCGCCGGGATCGTGGAGGCCGTCCCGAACGGCCGCGGTCTCGGCGTCTTCTACTGGGAGGCCACCTGGACCGCGGTCACCGGCAACGGATGGGACCCCACCGACGCCTCCTCCGGCAACGCCTGGGAGAACCAGGCCCTGTTCGGCTACGACGACAGGGCGCTCACGTCGATGTCGTGGTTCGGCCACCGCTGACCTCCGCGTGACGGGCCCGGCCGCCCCCCGGTCGCAGACCCGGCGGCCGGGCCCCCGCGGGCCACGCGCCCCGACAGGACACGGCGTACGCCGGGAGCGCACCGGTGTCCCGCCGGGCGCTGGAACCAACTCCGTGCTTCCGTACGAGAGTTCGATCCGGACAAGAGCGGTGAAGTCGGGGACGTGGCGGCGTGCGCGCCGCCAGAGTGGAAAGGCGCTGCCCGAGCGCCCGTTGCCGAGGGGACGAGATGCTGAGGACTCCCACCAGCGAACTGCGCCTGGAAATACTGGAGCTGCTGAAGAACCCGGTCGCCCACTTCCCGCCCGGACCGCACGGCGACCCGCTCACGGACGGCGTCACCTCCGATGCCGTCGCCGACCGGCTCGGCGTGCGCCGTGAGCTCGCCGCGACCCACCTCGGCCTCCTCGCCGATCTGGGCCTGCTGCGCGTCTGCCGGATCCGCCGCAGCATCCACTACCGGCGGGACGAGGTCCGCATCGCCGAGGTGGCCCGGATGTTCGAGAAGGGCTGGTAGTGCCCGGACGGCATCGGCCCGCCTGCGAGGATGTCCGTCTCTCCTCGTGAAGGGCGGACGCCGATGACCTCATCCGGGAAACTCGTGCCGCACCGGTTCGTCGCGCTCCCCGGCCGCGGTCCCGAGGACGTCGTCGCCGACGCCCGCGGGCGCGTCCTGACCGGTGTCGAGGACGGCCGCATCCTGCGCGTCGACGGACTGGCGGAGCCCGCCCGGCCCCGGGTCGAGGTGCTCGCGCAGACCGGCGGGCGCCCCCTCGGCCTCGAACTCCTCCCCGACGACGGGCTGCTGGTGTGCGACGCCGAACGCGGGCTGCTCCGCGTCGACCTCGGGTCCGGGGCGGTGCGCGTCCTCGCCGACACGGTGGCGGGGGAGCGGCTGCGGTTCTGCAGCAACGCCGTCGCCCTCTCGGACGGCAGTGTCTACTTCACCGTCGCCACCACCCGCCACCCGCTCGCCCGCTGGATCGGCGACCTGGTCGAGCACAGCGGCACCGGCCGGCTGCTGCGCCTCGCGCCCGGCGCGTCCGAGCCCGAACTCGTCCTGGAAGGACTCCAGTTCGCCAACGGGATCGCCCCGTCCGGCGACGAGTCCTTCCTGGTCGTCGCCGAGACCGGCGCCCGCCGGCTGACCCGGGTCCCGCTCACCGGGCCCCGCGCCGGGCACCCGGAGACCTTCGCCGGGAATCTGCCCGGCATGCCCGACAACCTCTGGCGCGGCGGACCGGACGGACCCCTCTGGGTGGCTCTCGCCGGGCCCCGGGTACCGCCCCTGGACCTGTTCCACCGGGCCGCCCCGGCGATCCGCCGCACCGCCGCACGGGCCGCGGTGCACGCCCCGTACCGGCCCACCGGCACGATCGGCGCCCTCGCCCTCGACGACCACGGACGCATCCTCCACCACCTCACCGCCCGTCGCTCCCGCTACCGCATGACGACCAGCGTCTGCGAGGCCGCCGGCCGGCTGGTCCTGGGCAGCCTGTGGGAACGGGGCGTGGCCGTCTGCGAGCGTCCGGCACCCTGACGCCCCGCCGGTCCCCGCGGCGGGCCGTGCGAAATGACCCGGTCGGCCGCCCGGCGTACGCTGTTGCCCCGTCCGCGATCACGCGGAGCGGCGACGGGGTCCGCCGGGCCCGGACCGTGGCGGCGCCCCGTGGGCGGTTCCGTGGCACGGGCGGCACGCGCCCGTGTGCCGGACCGGCGAGCAGGAGACGTACGACCATGACAGCCCAGGAGACCGAGGCGGGAGCCGGGGTGAGGGTGGCCCGGCGGCACGCCCGGGCACCCGTCGTCGCGGTGGTCGCCGTCGGCGGCGCGATCGGCGCCACGGCCCGTTACGCGGCCTCCCTCCAGTGGCCCGCCCGGGCCGGCAGCTTCCCCTGGACGACGTTCTGGGTCAACGTCTGCGGCTGCGCCGTGATCGGCGCCTTCATGGTGCTGGTGACCGAGGCGAGGACCGTCCACCGGCTGGTGCGCCCCTTCTTCGGCACCGGCGTCCTCGGCGGCTTCACCACGTTCTCGACGTACGCCGTGGACATCCAGCAACTGCTCCAGCACGGCAGGCCCGCCACCGCCCTGGCCTGTCTGGCCGCGACCCTGCTGTCCGCGGTCACCGCCGTGTGGCTGGCGGTGACGGCCGCCCGCCGCGTCCTGCTGCGGAGCCCCCGGTGACCGGCTGCCCGGCCGGCCGGGCGCTGCGTCTGACCGTGTTCGTCGCCGAGGACCACACCTGGCGTCACCGTCCCCTGTACGCGGAGATCGTGCACCGGGCGCACGAGGCCGGCCTCGCCGGAGCTTCCGTGTTCCGCGGCGTCGAGGGCTTCGGGGCCTCCTCCCTGATCCACACCTCGCGGCTGCTCTCCCTCGGCGAGGACCTGCCCGTGGCGGTGGTGGTCGTCGACACCGAGGAACACGTACGGGCCTTCCTGCCGATGATCGGCGAGCTGGTCGGCGAGGGGTTCGTGACGCTCGACGAGGTCGAGGTGGTCCGGTTCCCGGGCCGTGGGGCGGACGGGAGGAACGGCACGTGAACTGGCTGCTGGTTGTGGTCGGCGGCATGATCGGCGCACCCCTGCGCTATCTCGCCGACCGTACGGTGCAGTCGCGGCACGACTCGGTCATGCCGTGGGGCACCTTCGCGGTCAACGTCACCGGCTGTCTGGTCCTCGGCCTGCTGACCGGCGCGGTCGCGGCGGGAGCCGCCGGATCCTCGGTGCAGCTGCTGCTCGGCACCGGCCTGTGCGGGGCGCTGACCACCTACTCGACCTTCTCCTACGAGACACTGCGGCTGGCCGAGACGGGCGCCCGGGGCTATGCGCTGGCCAACGTGACGGCCAGTGTCCTGGTGGGGCTGGGGGCCGCCTTCGCCGGGGTGGCGCTGGCCGACGCCCTGTGGGGGTAGGCGGGGGCGCACCCGCTCGCCTTGACACCGCCCCGCGGTCACCCGGACCATCTCTCCCGTGAACCTGTCAGACAGCCAGACAGGTGGAGCGGCCCCGCGGCGTGTCAGCGCCATGGAAGCGGCGCTGGCCCACCTCCGCGGCGCCATCGAGCGCGGCGACCACGCCATCGGGGACAAGCTCCCCTCCGAGGCCGAGCTGTGCCGCACCCTGGAGGTGTCCCGGCCTGTCCTCCGCGAGGCCCTGCGCGCGCTCCAGACCATGGGCCTGACCGTGTCCCGCACCGGCAAGGGCACCTTCGTCGTCGCCGATGCCGTGGAGGACCCCACCTTCGGCGACTACGCGGCCAGCGACCTGCTGGAGGTGCGCCGCCATGTGGAGATCCCGGTCGCCGGGTACGCCGCCGTGCGCCGCACCCCGGAGAACCTCGACCGTCTCGCGCACCTGCTGGAGCGCATGGAGCGGGAGACCGACACCATCGCGTGGGCCGCGATGGACACGCTGTTCCATCTGGCCGTCGCCGAGGCCGCCCAGAACCCGGTCTTCCGCCGGGTCATCGAGGAGATCCGCGACGCGCTGGCACGCCAGTCGGCGTTCCTCAACGAGCTGGGCGGGCGCCGTGAGCAGTCCGACCGGGAGCACCGGGCGATCGTCGAGGCGCTGGTCGACGGTTCCGAGCACGACGCGATCGAGGCCATGAGCCATCACCTCGACCGGGTCGAGACCAGCCTCACCGACATCGTGCGCGCGTCCCGCGCGAGCGCCACCATGGAAGGCGGGCCCCGGGCGTGAGCGGGCAGTCGCCGCGCGCGGAGGCGCGGACGCCTCCGAAGACCCTGAAGAAACGTTCCGGCCGAGGGCCGGCCCCCACCGACCCACCAGTGATGCAGGCAGAGATGTACAGCAACGCCACCGCGGCCGCCCCCGTGATCCGCGAGCCCCTCCACGCGCCCGTCGCCCACCTCGTACGCGGCGGCGTCGTCGAGGGCGTCCACCACGGCTCCGTCGTCGTCCTGGGCGCCGACGGCCGTGTCGAGTTCCAGCTCGGCGACATCGAGGCCGCGTTCTATCCGCGCTCGGCGCTCAAGCCGGTCCAGGCCGTCGCCATGGTCCGTGCCGGGCTGCCGCTCCGGGGCGAGCTGCTCTCGCTCGCCGCCGCCAGCCACTCCGGCGAGGAGCGCCACCTCGACGGCGCCCGGCGCATCCTGGAGGCCGCCGGACTGACCGAGACCGACCTGCGCAACACGCCCGACATGCCGTTCGGTGCGCGGGTGCGCGACGCCTGGGTCCGCGAGGGCCGTCCGGCCTCGCGCCTGGCGCAGAACTGCTCCGGCAAGCACGCGGCCATGCTGTACACCTGCGAGCTCAACGGCTGGTCCCTGGAGGACTACCTCCACCCCGCCCACCCCCTCCAGAAGGCTGTCGCCGAGAGCGTCGAGGACCTCACCGGACAGCGGGTCGCACGGGTCACCGTCGACGGGTGCGGTGCGCCTCTCTTCTCGGTCTCCCTCCACGGCCTCGCCCGGGCCGTGTCCCGCATCGCGGCCGCCGCGCCCGGCACCCCCGAGGCGCGTGTCGCGGATGCCGTGCGCGCGCACGCCGAGATGGCCTCCGGGGCGGACCGGGACGTGGCCGTGCTGATGCGGGCCGTGCCGGGGCTGCTGGCGAAGGACGGGTTCGAGGGCGTCGAGGTGGCCGCGCTGCCGGACGGCCGGGCCGTCGCCGTGAAGATCGCCGACGGGGCGAACCGGGCACGGATCCCGGTGACCGCCGCCGCGCTGGCCCGGGCGGGTGTCGCCCCGGAGCTGCTCGGCGCGTTCGGGGGCGAGGTGCTGCTCGGCGGAGGTGAGCCGGTGGGGTCCGTGCGGGTGGTGCGGGCGCTGGACCCTGCCGCGCCCGCGGCCGCCCTGTAGGGCCGGTCGCCCGGCCTGTCCTGCCGTGCCCTGCCGGGGTGTGCGGGGTGCTGGTCGCCGGGGGCGAGGGGGATCGGCCGGGGTGCCGTCGCCGGTCCGCGGGCCGTGGGGGGCTGGTCGCGCGGTTCCCCGCGCCCCTGGGGCGTGAGTGAGTGTCGGCGGCCTGCTCGCCGCCCTCATCCTGCGCGTCGGTTGCGCCGTGGCCACCGGCATCGTCCAGGAGGCCCTTGTCGCCGGCCCGGGGTGTGCGGGGTGCTGGTCGCCGGGGGTGAGGGGGCTGGTCGCGCGGTTCCCCGCGCCCCTGGGGGTGTGGGCCGAGGGGCGTCGGTGGTTGTGGGGGCTCTCGGCCGGCGGGCGCAGGCGCGTCGGGGCCGGCCCGGAGGCAGAATGGCGATCATGCCTGTCGCGTCTTCGTCCCTGACCTTCCAGCCGGTCCTGGAGCGCATCGCCGAGGAGATCGAGCACACGCCCGGCCGGGGCCGCCCCGCCGACTACATCCCGGCGCTCGCGGCCTGCGACCCACGCCGCTTCGGCATGGCCGTCGCGGAACTCGACGGCACGGTGTACGGCGTCGGCGACTGGCGCGAGCCCTTCTCCACGCAGTCCGTCACCAAGGTCTTCACCCTCGCGCTCGACCTGGCCCGCGAGGGCGACGAACTGTGGGAGCACGTGGGCCGCGAGCCCTCGGGCAACCCGTTCAACTCCCTGATCCAGCTGGAGTACGAGAACGGCATCCCGCGCAACCCGTTCATCAACGCGGGCGCGCTCGTCGTCACCGACCGCCTGCACACCCGTACGGGCGACGCGGCCGGAGCACTGCGTGCCTTCCTGCGCGCCGAGAGCGGCAACGACACACTCGGCTTCGACGAGGAGGTCGCCGCCTCCGAGTCCGCGCACGGCGACCGCAACGCCGCCCTCGCCCACTTCATGGCGTCGTACGGCAACATCGACAACCCGGTCCCGGAGCTGCTTGACCAGTACTTCCTCCAGTGCTCCCTGCGGGCGTCCTGCGCCGACCTCGCCCTCGCGACCGCCTTCCTCGCCCGTCACGGCGTCCGCGCCGACGGCTCCCGGCTGCTCAGCCGCAGCCAGGCCAAGCAGGTCAACGCCGTCATGCTCACCTGCGGCACCTACGACGCGGCGGGCGACTTCGCCTACCGGGTCGGGCTTCCCGGAAAGAGCGGCGTGGGCGGCGGCATCATCGCGGTGGTGCCGGGCCGCTGCACCCTGTGCGTGTGGAGCCCGGGCCTGGACGAGCGCGGCAACTCGGTCGCGGGAGTGGCGGCCCTGGACAGATTCACCACACTGACCGGCCTGTCGGTCTTCTGAACCGGGCCGTACTCACACGCCCGTCACGCACAGACGGCCGGGCCGAGAGCCACCCGTCGCCTTCCGGCCGTCCGGCGGTGACACGCTGCCGACGTGCCGGCCACCACGCACCCTGTCGACCTCCGCCCCTGCACGGTCATCGGTCCGACCGGCAGCGCCGTCCTCGCGGCGGGCGGCGGGCACGGCGGCGGGCACGGCGGCGGGCGTCGCCGCGGGGGCGACGGCTCTGGCGGCGGCCGTCGCCCCGGACGCCTCGCGGTTCTACTGGACGCGGGCCCTGTGGGACACCGACCGGATCGGCCGTCTGGAGTACGTGTCCAACCAGTCGCTCCAGGGCGTCCTGGCCCGGCTCGGCGCGGGCGACCGCGCCGTGTGGGCGGCGGCCGTCTCGGCGGTCCTCGTGGTGTGGGCGGTGCGGGCACGCCGCGCGGCCGCCGACGGCGACCGGCGGGCCGCGTTCGCCCTGACGGCCTGTCTGGTCAGCCCGATCACCTGGGTGCACCACCTGGTGTGGCTGCTCCCGGCGTTCGCGGTGCCGGCCGGGGCCGGCCGGACGCGCCTCGCGGCCGCCCTGTACGCCGTGCCGTGCACCAGCGTGGTGTGGCTGTGGTTCCACGACGCGTCCGGCGTCGACGGGTTCCTCGGCTCCAACGCCTATGTCTGGATCACCCTCGGCCTGCTGCTGTGGCTGCCGGCCGGTCAGCCGCCCGTCGCCCAGCGCCGGGCGGCCCGCCTGGTCACCAGCGCGGTGATCCCGGCGCCCAGGGCGGTGGCCCCGGCGATGGCGAGCCCCTTGGGCCAGTCCGGTCCGGACCCGGCGGGAGCGGCCGCCGCAGCGGAGGCGACGGGACCGGCGGCGGTGGGACCCGCCGCGGGCGCGGCGACGGGCGACGCCTGCGGTCCGGTCACCGGCCGGGCCCTGAACGCGTCGAGCGAGCCCACCGGTTCGACCCGGTCGGCGGCGTCGAACCCCCAGTCGAGCAGCGAGCGTGCCTCCTCGTAGACGGTGAGGCTGCCGCCCGCCTGGGGGTTCATCACCGTGACGACGAGGGTGCGCCCGTCGCGGCGTGCGGCGGAGACGAGCGTGTGACCGGCCTGGGTGGTGTAGCCGTTCTTCACGCCGATCAGCCCCGGATACCGCTCCACACCGTCGGAGCCGGTCAGCAGCCGGTTGGTGTTGCGGATCCCGTACGAGCCTCCGCCGCGGCCCGGGAACATCGCCTCGACGGTGCCGCAGTACCGGGCGAAGTCGGCGTTGTGCAGCCCGGCGCGGCCGAACACGGCCAGGTCGTACGCCGACGACACCTGGCCGGGCGCGTCGTACCCGTCGGGGGAGCGCACATGGGTGTCCCGGGCGCCCAGGGCGCGGGCCTTCGCCTGCATCCGGGCGGTGGTGGTGCGCCAGCCGCCGTTGAGGGAGGCCAGGACGTGGACGGCGTCGTTGCCGGAGCTGAGGAAGACGCCGCGCCACAGGTCGGAGACGCGGTAGGTGTTGTCCTCGGCCACGCCGACCATGCTGCTGCCCGCTCCGATGCCGGACAGTTCCTCCTCCCGGACCCGGTGCCGCAGGCCCGCGGGCAGGGAGGGCAGCACCGTCAGGGCGAACAGCGTCTTCAGGGTGCTGGCGGGCGGCAGCCTGCGGTGCGCGTCGTGCGCGGCCAGCACCGCGCCGCTGTCCGCGTCGGCCACCACCCAGGACAGGGCGGAGACGTCCGGGACCGCGGGCGACCCGGCGCGGGGCCGGACATGTGTACCGGGGCGGTACAGCAGCGAGGCCGGTGATGCCGCGGCCCGGGAGCCGCCGGGGGCGCCGGGATCCGTCCCGGCCGGGGCCGCCGCCGCCACGGGGCCGAGGGCGAGGACGCCCGCGACGCAGAACGCGCAGGTCGACGCGGCCGTTCGGGAATGCAGGGAGGAGGATCCGATTTTCATATGGTCAACGTAGGAACGTGCTGTCGCCGGACCGTGCTGCCCTCGCCGAGAGTGCCGCGCGAGCACCCGGATGCCCTAAGGGCCCGGCGCACGGAACGGGCCGGCGTCCGCGCTCCCGGCCCTCAGCCGGACGGCGGCAGCGTCGGCTGGACGAGCCGCAGGAAGGCCGCGTTGTCCGGGGTCCGGCGCAGCCGGTCCAGGAGGGTCTCCAGGTGGGTGCGGCCGTCACGGGTGGTCACGGCACGGCGCAGGGCGCGTACGGCCGCCGACTCGGCCGGGGTGAGCAGGAGTTCCTCACGGCGGGTGCCGGACCGGTGGATGTCGACCGCGGGGAAGACCCGCCGGGAGGCGGGCTCGCGGTCCAGGCACAGCTCCATGTTGCCGGTGCCCTTGAGCTCCTCGAAGAAGAAGTCGTCCGCGCGGGAGCCGGTCTCGACGAGCGCCGTGGCCAGGACGGTCAGCGAACCGCCCTCCTCCGCGAGGCGTGCCGCGCCGAAGAACCGCTTGGGTCCGTGCAGCGCGGCCGCGTCGACACCGCCGCTGAGCGTCCGGCCGCCCGGGACGGCCGCGTTGTTGTGCGCCCGGCACAGCCGGGTGAGCGAGTCGAGCAGGATCACGACGTCCTCGCCGGCCTCCACCAGCCGCTTGGCCCGTTCCACGACGAGTTCGGCCAGCGCGATGTGCTCGCGGGGCGTGCGGTCGAAGGTCGAGGCGTACACCTCGCCGCGCACCGAGCGCCGCATGTCGGTGACCTCCTCGGGGCGTTCGTCGAGCAGCACGACCATCAGCCGGCACTCGGGGTGGTTGCCCGCGACGGCCGCCGCGAGCTGCTGGAGCAGCACGGTCTTGCCGGTCTTGGGCGGTGCGACGATCAGCCCGCGCTGTCCCTTGCCGACGGGCGCGAGCAGGTCGACGACCCGGCCGGACAGCCCGGACGCGGGGTGTTCCAGCCGCAGCCGCTCCCGCGGGTGCAGCGGGGTGAGGTCGCCGAAGAGGGGCCGCCCGCGCAGTTCCCCGGGCGGGCGGCCGTTGACCAGGCCCACCTCGGCCAGGGCGTGCCGGTCGCCGAGGACGCCCTCGACGACGTCGCCCTTGCGCAGGCCGTGACGCCGGATCAGGGCGGGGGAGACCTGCGGGTCGGCGGGTGTGGCGAGGCAGTCGAGGGGGCGCAGACGCCCCTTCCCGCTGCCGTCGACGTCCAGGACACCGGCGGCGAGCCGGGCCGCAGGGGGCTGCACCGGGGGGTGTTCGAGTGTGGTCGTCATGAGACTGTCCTTTCGCGGACGGACGGCACGGGACGTGCGTGGGGAAGGGGAGAGGCCGCGAGGGAAGGCACAGGGGCGGGCCTTCGGGCGGCGGAGGACAGCACCTCGGGGTACGGCGGGAACGCCCTGCTCACGAGGTGGTGCGGGGAAAGCCGGCACATCGGCCGACGGTCGAGGAAGAACTGGCACCGGCGCCCCGGACGGGGCGTGCACAGGTGCTGTTCGCACCGTACCACAGGGATACGGCGGCATCAGGAGAACACCTCGACAGCCGCAATTGTTCCCAACTCCCGCCCCCCGACTTCCGGGCCTCGACCCCCGACTTCCGGGCCTCGCCCCCCGACTTCCGGGCCTCGACCCCCGACTTCCGGGCCTCGACCCCCGGCTCCCGGGGCTCGGGGCTCGGCCCCCGGCCCCGGCCTCGGTCCCCGACCCCTGGGCTTCGGCTCCCGGCTTCGACCCTCGGGCCCCGGTTTTCGACGGCTCCCGGTCCTCAACTCCCGACCTCGGTTCCCGGTCCTCAACTCCCGGGCCTCCGGCCTCCGGTCCCCGACTTCCGGGCCTCGGGGCCTCGGGGCCCGGCTCCCAGCCCCGGCGGCCTGTCCGGTGTCTTTGCCGGCGGCTCGGCGTGATGTCTGTCCGGGGTTCTCCTCGGCGGCCTGGCGTGGTGTCTTTCCCGCCGTCTTCCGCTGCGGCTCGGTGCGGTGCCTCCGGCGGTGCCTCCGGCGGTGCCTTCCTCGGCGTGGCGCGGGCAGGCAGAATCGAACGCCGCGGGGCACCCGAGCGCCCCCTCACGACAAAGGAGTTCGCCGGTGGACACCTCGCCCGCCACGCCCCATCGCCTGGACCCGGCCGGGGGCTGCCCGCATGCGGACAACGCCCGGCTGCTCGCCCGGGGCGCCGTCGCGCCGGTCGTCATGCCCGGCGGGATCGAGGGCATGGCCGTGCTCGGGCACGAGGCGCTGAAGGAGTTCCTCGGCCACCCCGAAGTCGCCAAGGACGCACGGCACTTCACCGCCCTGCGTGAGGGGCGCATACCCGAGGGCTGGCCGCTCATGACCTTCGCGACCGTGCGGGGCATGACCACCGCCGACGGCGACGACCACCGCCGGCTGCGCTCCCTGGTGAGCCGTGCGTTCACCGCCCGCCGGGTGGCACAACTGCGTCCCCGCATCGTGGAGTTGACCGACGAGCTGCTCGACGGCCTGGCCCGTGCGGCCGCCGAGGAGGGAGGATCCGCCGATCTGCGGCGGCACTTCGCGCTGCCGCTGCCGATGAGCGTGATCAGTGAACTCCTGGGTGTGGAGCCGGAGTTCCGCGACCGGCTGCACCATCTGTCCAGTCAGGTCGTGGCGACCGACATCACTCCGGCGCAGGCCGTGGCCGCCAACCGGGAGCTGGTCTCCGTCCTCGCGGCGATCGCCGCGGCCAAGGCCGCGTCGCCGGGCGACGACCTCACCAGCGCGCTGATCGCCGCGCGCGAGGAGGACGGCGACCGGCTGTCCCAGGAGGAGCTGATCGGCACCCTGGTCCTGATGATCATCGCCGGGCACGAGACCACCCTCAACCTGATCACCAACGCCGTCCGCGCCCTGTGCGGCCACCCCGACCAGCTCGACCTGGTCCGCGCGGGCGAGGCGGACTGGGACGACGTGGTGGAGGAGACCCTGCGCTGGGACGCCCCGGTCAGCTACTTCCCGTTCCGCTACCCGGTGCGCGACCTCGTCGTCGGCGGCACCCTCGTGCCCCGCGGGACCCCGGTCCTGGCCGGCTACTCCGCCGCGGGCCGCGACCCTTCCGTGCACGGCCCCGACGCCGGCCGGTTCGACGTCACCAGGCCGCGCCGCCCCGACGCCGTGCGCCCGCTCTCGCTCGGGCACGGCGCCCACTACTGCCTGGGCGCCCCGCTGGCCCGGACGGAGGCGGTGATCGCGCTGGAGCGGCTGTTCGCCCGCTTCCCCGGCCTGCGCCTCGCGGTCCCGGAGGACGAGCTGGTCCGCCACTCCAGCTTCGTGGGCAACAGCGTGCGCACGCTGCCGGTGCGCCTGAAGTGACGGCGGCGGGACTACGCTGACGGGGATGTTCAGTCCCGAAGGCCCCACCCCGCGCGAACTGGCCGTCCAGGCCCTGTCGTCCGTCGAGCACGGCTACGACCTGCTGGCGCCGAAGTTCGACCGCACGCCTTTCCGCACGCCGGACTCGGTGCTTGAGGCCATGACGGCCGCACTGCGCCGCACCGGCGCCCACGACGACGGACTGGACCTGTGCTGCGGCACGGGTGCCGGGACGGCCGCGCTCGCCGGGGTGTGCGGGCGCAGCGTCACCGGGGTCGACTTCAGCGCCGGGATGCTCGACGTGGCCCGTCGGCAGGTCACCTCCGACGGGCCACGGCTCGCCTGGGTGCGGGCGGACGCGCGGGCGCTGCCGTTCCGCGAGGCGTTCGACCTGGTCGTCAGCTTCGGGGCGTTCGGCCACTTCCTGCCGCGCGAGCTGCCCGGACTGTTCGCCGGGGTGCACTCCGCGCTGCGGCCGGGCGGCTGCTTCGCCTTCCCGGTGGCCGCCCCGCCGCGCCCGGGGTCCCGGGCCTACTGGACGCTGCTGGGCTTCGACGCCGTGATGCGGGTGCGCAACGCCGTGTGGCGGCCGCCGTTCGTGATGTACTACCGCACCTTCCGGCTCGACGACGTGTCGCGCGAGCTGGAGCGGGCCGGATTCCGGGTGGACCTGCTCGCCCTGCCGGAGTTCGGGCGGCGCGACGACGGCAGTCCGCGCGTCCGCGCGGTGCTGGCCCGCCGGCGGGGGACCGGTGAGGGTCAGCCCGCGGCCGGCACCGTGAACTCGTAGACCAGGGCGTCCTGCCGGTCGTCCATCACGAGGTCCGTGATCTCCAGCGGCCGCGCGTACTGGTCGTGCACCAGCCGTGTCACCCTCACCGACGGTGTGTCGGTGAGGCGGGTGATGCTGTCGCGGTGGTGCAGGGCGAGTCCGGCCCGCCGCATCCAGTCGTACGCCCGGCGCAGCTGGGCCGAGGCCGTGCCGTTCGCGCGGTAGCGGTAACGGGCCAGCTCCTCGACCTCGGCGAGCGCCACCGCCGAGAAGGAGGTCACTGCGCTGCGCCGGCCGTGTCCGTCGGCGGCCGCGGACTCGTAGCGGTGGACCAGGGTCGGCCGGTGCGGGGCGAGACCGAGCGCCTCGGCGTGCTCCGGCGGGGGCGTCTCCCAGGTGACGGTGGCCCGGTCCACGGCGCCCGGCCCGCCCAGGTCGCGGGAGCCGACCGGGAAGGCCAGCGCGGACGGCGGCTCGACCGGCGCGGCGGGCAGGGTGGCGTGGCTGCCGCGCCGGTCGGTGGCGACGAGGCCGTCGCGGCGCAGCACCTCCAGCGCCTGTCGTACGGTCTCTCTGCTCACGCCGAAGTGCTCGGCCAACTGGCGTTCCCCCGGCAGCCGTTCGCCGGGCGGGATGGTGCCGTCGCGCAGTTCGCCGAGCAGCTCCGCCGCGATCCGCAGATAGAGCGGTTCCCCCGGGGGAGGGGGGTCGTGCGGGATGGTGCGGTCCATGCCGCGCCTCCTGTTGGTGACGTACCGTAGCCGTGCGGGCTCATTGTGCCACCAGATCTAGCATTGGTCTAAACCACCAGGGAAGGGCGGACCGCCGGTTCGGCCGAAACCGTACGCTCCCGAAGTCTTGGACCAGGCCCCCACCAGGGCTTTCTCGTCCACGGCCGGGAAGGCCGCAGGCCGAGGATCGTCAGGCGTACGACGCCAGCCAGCGCAGCTTCTCCGCCTCGTGGAACGGGCCGCCGCCCTCGTGGTCGTTGAAGTCGTAGACCTCGACGGCCTTGTCGGCGCCGCCCCAGGCGTTGAACGCGGCGAACACCGTCGACGGCGGGCAGGTCTGGTCCTCCAGGGCCGCCGAGAACAGCGCCGGAGCCCGGCCCCGCGCGGCGAAGTGCACGCCGTCGAAGTAGGACAGCGTGCGCAGGGCGTCCTCGGTGCGGCCGCGGTGCGTCTTGAGGTAGAGGCCGACCTCGCGGTACGGGTGACGGTCCGTCAGCGTCGTGGCGCGCGGGAAGTCGCACAGGAACGGCACGTCCGGCGCGACCGCCACCAGGTCCGGCACCAGGCCGCCCACGGCGAGGGTGATGCCGCCGCCCTGGCTCGCGCCGAGCACCGCGGTCCGCGAGGCGTCGGCCAGCGGATGCGAGCGGGCCGCCTCCACGGCGCGCACCGCGTCCGTGAACACCCGGCGGTAGTAGTAGTTCTCCGGCGCGTCGATGCCCCGGGTCATGAAGCCGGGGTAGGAGGGCGCCCCGCCCACCGGGTCGGCGGTGCCACCGCCGCCGCCCCAGGCGCTGCCCTGGCCCCGGGTGTCCATCACGAAGTGCGCACGCCCGCTCGACGCCCACAGCAGGTTCTCGTGCGGCAGTCCGCGCCCGCCGCCGTAGCCGACGAACTCCACCACCAGCGGCAGCGGTTCCTCCGCGTCCGCGGGCAGCCGCAGCCAGCCCTTCACCGGATGGCCGCCGAACCCGGCGAACGTCACGTCGTGCACCCGCACCGTGGTCAGGCCGGTGTCGACCGGCTCGAACCGGGCGTCCAGGTCGAACTCACGTGCCTCCTGAAGGGTCTTGGCCCAGAAGGCGTCGAAGTCCTCGGGCGCGGCCGAGGTGCTGCGGTACGCGCGGAGCTCGTCGAGGGGAAGGTCGAACAGGGCCATACGGGACCGCCTTCGCTGGTGATCGGATGATCTTCGATGAGGGCCGGATGATTGATCCACACCGTACGTGGGAGCGTGCACAGCCGCCAGGACCCGTTCGCCGCACGCGGTTCACGCACTGCTGCGCCGGTCCGCCACGGCTCGGTGAGTGCCCTGTCGCGCTCCCGTTCCGCCGGCCGGTGCCGGGAGTCCGGCCACGGATCCACCAGGTCGCCGCGGGCGGCGCCGGCCGGGACCGCGGTCCGGGCGGTGCGCACCTCGACGACGTCCGGCCGGAGGCGCGGCACGCTGTTCGCCGTCGCCGGCCGCCCCACCCGTTCCGCATACCGATCTCCTCGCCGGGGCGTGGAGTGCCCTCCGTGGCCGGGTACCCCGTACGGGCGGAGTCGATCACCGGAGAGCGGGAACGCGCCGGAAGCGGGGCCGGCCCCGAGGAGCCCTGGGGGCGGGCCCGCCGGACGCGTCGCCGGTCAGCCGAAGCGCTCGATGCGGATCCGGTCCACCGGCTGGCCCGCCGCCACCAGCAGCCGGGAGGCGTGCTCGGCGAAGGAGTCGGAGCCGCAGACGTACGCCTCCCAGCCCCCCGCGGGCGGCTCGGCCGTCAGCCCGGCCAGATGCGCGGCGCTCAGCCGGCCCACGGGCACGCCCTCGGGGGCGCCGCGGGTGAACACGGGCGTCGTCTCGGCGCCGTACTCGGCCGCGTAGATCAGGTCCTCGGGGCTGCGCGCGGACACCACCAGCCGCAGCGGCACGGCCAGTCCCCGCGCGCGGTGGTGGCGGAGCATCGACATCAGCGGCACCACCCCGGAACCGGCTCCGATCAGCAGCGCGGGCCGGTCGCCCGGCCAGGCGAAGAAGCCGCTGTGCGGGCCGCGCACCTCCACCGTGTCGCCGGGGCGCGCCTCGGTGTGGAACCAGCCGGAGACCTCGCCGCCCTCGACGTGGTCCAGGGTCAGCTCGATGTGCCCGCTGTCGTCCGGCGCGGACGCGACCGAGTAGTGGCGCTGGGCGGTGTAGCCGTCCGGCGCCGTCAGCCGCAGCTGGAGGTGCTGGCCGGGCACATGACCGGCCCAGTCCGGCACCGCGAAGCGGAAGGTCGCCGTACGCGGGGTCTCGCGGCGGATGCCGGTGAGCGTGGCGGTCTGCCACACGGTCGCCACATGGGTGGGCACGGAGATCCGGCCCGGGATCGCGAACCGGCTCGCGGGAGTGAAGACCGGGGCCGTGGAAGCGGTGTCAGTCACCGGAGAACCTCTGCTCCTCCCAGGGGTTGCCACGCTGGTGGTACCCGTTCTGCTCCCAGAATCCCGGCTCGTCGTGGTCGAGGAGGTGCAGGCCCGCGACCCACTTGGCGCTCTTCCAGAAGTACAGGTGCGGCACCAGCAGCCGGGCCGGGCCGCCGTGCTCGGGCGCCAGCGGCCGGCCGTCGAACTCCCATGCGACCCACGCCCTGCCGCCGGTGAGATCGGCGAGCGGCAGGTTGGTGGTGTACCCGGTGTGCGCGTACGCGACGACGTGCGTGGCCTCGGGCAGCGGGCCCGCCGCCTCCAGGAACACGTCCAGGGACACCCCGCCGAAGCGGACGCCGAACTTCGACCAGCTCGTCACACAGTGGATGTCGCCCTCGTAGACGGAGGCGGGCAGCGCGTGCGCCGCGTCCCAGTCCCAGCTGCTCGGACGCCGCACCAGGCCGTCGATCCGGAAGGTCCAGTCCGCGGGCGTGAGGTCGGGGGTGACCTCCGCGGACAGCACGGGCCAGTCGTCGCCCGCGTCGTACTGGCCGGGCGGCAGCCCGGGACGGTCGACGCGCGGCCGTCCGGAGAAGCCTCGGGTGACGTTCATGGAGGTGGTGCCTGCCTACGAGGTGACGTGCGGGTTGCTCACTCATTCAACCGTACGGGTCCGCGGGCGCTGCCCCGGACCGGGGGCGGACCCTCGATCGTTAAGGCCGTATGAACACTCCCGAGCTGCGGGAATAGCACCCCGGTCCGGCGGGATTGCCCTGGCATGAGCTCACACGTGCTGGACAACCCGGCCCTCGCCTCCCTCACCGGCCCGCACGCCCGCTTCGCCGAACGGCGCGGCCGGGTGATGCGCTACCCGCTGGACGTCTCGCCCTGGCTGGCGCTGCCCGACGAGCCGGACGCCCGGGACTGGGCGGACCTGGCGGAGCTCGCCGGCCCGGGTGCGGAGGTGCCGCTGCCGGGGTTCGCGGGCCGGGTGCCGTCCGACTGGGAGATCACCTTCGAGGCGGAGGGGGTGCAGATGACCGACGACGGCCTGGCCGCCGCACCCGACCCGGAGGCCGTCCGGCTGGGCCCCGCCGACGTGCCCGAGATGCTCGGCCTCGTCGCCCGCACACAGCCGGGCCCCTTCCTCCGGCGGACCGTCGAACTGGGCACCTACCTGGGCATCCGCCGTGAGGGGGCCCTCGTCGCCATGGCGGGGGAGCGGCTGCACCCGCCGGGCTGGACCGAGATCAGCGCCGTCTGCACCGACCCGGCCGCCCGTGGCCAGGGCCTCGCGGGCCGGCTGGTCCTCGCGGTCGCCCACGGCATCCGCGCCCGCGGCGAGACCCCGTTCCTGCACGCCAGCGCGCGCAACACCGACGCCATCCGCCTCTACGAGTCCCTCGGCTTCCGCCTGCGCCGCCGTACGGCCTTCCTGGCGGCCAGGGCACCCCAGCAGCAGGCGGAGGAACAGCCGGTGGGCGTGTGATCACCGGTGTAGGGTGGGCACCCGGCCGTGGAACCTCCCGGCCGGGCGAGACCGAGGAGGTGAGACCCATTACCGCTGGTCAGGTCGGGTGCTCTCACCTCATGCCACTGCGGGCCACCGTCACCGGGTGACCCACGGGAGCGCCCTTCGGCTCTTCGAAAGGCTCTCGGCTTCCATGCCTTCTTCCTCCGCGTCCTCCCCTTCCGCGGCTTCTTCCTCCGCGTCCTTCGTCTCCCCGCCGCCCTCCGCCGCCGCGCCCGATCCCTCGTCCCGCGCCTCGCTGGTCGCCGCGCTGCGCGCCGCCGGCTGTGTCTTCGCCGAGGACGAGGCCGAGCTGATCCTCGCCACCGCCCGCACCCCGCGGGAGGCCGCGGACATGGCCGGCCGGCGCGCGGCCGGGCTGCCCCTCGAACTGGTCCTCGGCTGGGCCGAGTTCGCGGGCCGCAGGATCACCGTCGAACCCGGTGTCTTCGTGCCGCGCCGCCGCACCGAGTTCCTGGTCCGCCAGGCCCTTGCCGAGGTCCCCGGCGCCCGACTGGTGGTGGATCTGTGCTGCGGCTCGGGCGCGGTCGGCGCGGCGCTGGCCGCGGCTCTCGGTCCGGTCGAACTGCACGCCGCCGACATCGACCCGGCCGCGGTGCGCTGCGCCCGCCGCAACACCGCCGCCGCGGGCGGCCGCGTCCACGAGGGCGACCTCTTCGAGGCGCTCCCCGGCGAACTGCGCGGCCGGGTCGACGTCCTGGCGGCCAATGTGCCCTACGTCCCCACCGGCGAGGTCGGCCTGCTGCCCGCCGAGGCCCGTGACCACGAGCCGCTCGTCGCGCTCGACGGCGGTGCCGACGGTCTCGACGTGCTGCGCCGGGTCGCCGCGGGGGCGCCGGGCTGGCTGGCGCCGGGCGGGCGGCTGCTCGTCGAGACGAGCGAGCGTCAGGCCCCCCGAGCGGTCGCGGCCTTCACCGCCGCCGGACTGGCCACCCGCCTGGCCGTCGACGAGGAGCTCCACGCCCAGGTCGTGATCGGCACCCGCACCGGCTGAACCGGCCCCCGGGCCCAGGGCCCCGCGGTGGGGCCGGCGGGAGCGGTGAACGTCGTACGGCTTCCGTGCGTCGAAGGGTCACCACTTCGCCGGTCCCAGGGGGAACCCATGCGCATCCGTACCGCGTCACTTCTCTGCCTTGTCGCCGTCCTGTCCGCCGGCTGCGGTCAGGAACACGCCGCTGACGGCTCGGGGCGTACCGCCCCCGCCGGGGAGAACGAGCGTGCCCGCCGGGTCGCCGCGGCCTGGGACGGTTCCGACGCCGCCGAGGCGTGGCGGCGGGGCTTCTACCCGATGGCCGACGTCGTCCAGCTGCCCGAGAACGCCTTCCGCAGCGGCGCCGACAAGGAGGCGTACCTGACGCAGAACTTCGAGCTCCGCGGCGTCCTGCCCGCACGGCACCCGCGGCAGGGCACGGTGAAGTGGGACGGCGGGGCCACGCTCGACCTGCCGCTGACGGACGCGCGCGAGGCGTTCGGGACGCTCGACCGCAGCGGCGGGGAAGGCCCGGCGCTCGTGGTGACCGCGGCCCGGCTCGGCACCATGGAACTGGCCACCAGCCGCGGCCCGGCGACCGTCCCGGCCTGGCTGTTCACCCTGCGCGGCTACGACACCCCGCTCAAGCGCGTCGCCCTGAGCCCCTCGAAGCAGCCGAAGCCGCCGATCGGGCCCGCGGCCGACACCCCGAGCGACGAACTGTGGCCGCTGGAGCAGCTGATGGAGACGGCCGAGGACGGACGGTCCGTCACCGTCCTGGCCGCGCACGGCTCCTGCGACGACGGGCCGGCCGTGGAGGTGCTGGAGACCGGCGGCTCCGTCGTGCTGTCCGCGTCGATCCGGAACCCGAGCGAAGGGGACTGCACCGCGGATCTCAAGATGACCGAGGTGACCGTGCGGCTCGGGCGGCCCCTCGGCGACCGTGTGCTGCTGGACGCCTTCACGGGCCGGCCGGTGTCCTACGGCAACGAGCAGGGCCGCAAGCCGACCTGGGACTGAACCGGCTCAGTCCGACTCCCGCGCCCGGGCGATGAGAAGCGCCACGTCGTCGTGGTTGTCGGGGTGGTGCAGGGTGCGCACCAGCAGGTCGCAGATCTCGTCCAGCGGAAGGGTGGGGCCGCGCAGCAGGTCGAGCAGGGTGTCGAGCCGCTCGTCCAGGGAGTGCCGGCGGGTCTCCACCAGCCCGTCGGTGTACAGCACCAGCTGATCGCCGGGCCGGAAGCCGAACGCGGTCGTGGTGAAGGCCACCCCGCCGACGCCCAGCGGCGCCCCGGTGGGCAGGTCGAGCAGTTCGGGGTCGTGGCCGGCGCGGATCAGGGCGGGCGGCAGATGGCCCGCGTTGGCGATCCTGCACTGTCCGACGGCGGGGTCGTGGACGGCGTAGAGGCAGGTGGCGATGGCCTGGTCCAGGCCCGCGGTGATCCGGTCGAGGTGCTCCAGGAGCAGCGCGGGGTCCAGATCGAGCGCGGCGAGGGTGGTGGTGGCCGTGCGCAGCCGCCCCATCGTCGCGGCCGCCGAGATGCCGCTGCCCATCACGTCGCCCACGACCAGCGCCGTCTTGCCGCCCTCCAGCGGGATGACGTCGAACCAGTCGCCGCCGACCTCGGTGGTCGCGCCGGCCGGCTGGTAGCGGGAGGCGACCTCCAGGCCGCCGGTCACCGGGGGATGGCTGGGCAGCAGGCTGCGCTGGAGGGTGAGCGCGGTGTCGCGGGCGTTCTGGTACCAGCGGGCGTTGTCGATCTGCACGGCCGCCCGCGCCGCCAGCTCCCGGGCGAGCAGGACGTCGTCCTCGGTGAACGGCAGCGGATTGCGGGTGCGTTTGAGGTCGAGGGCGCCGAGCACCTCGCCGCGGGCGATGAGCGGTACGGCGAGATAGGAGTGGACGCCCGCGCGGCCCAGCTGCACGGCCGCCTCCGGGGAGCGGGCGATCCGCGGCAGGTCCGCCTCGTCGACGTGCGGCAGCAGCACCGGCAGCCCCGTGCGGACGCACTCGGTGACCAGACGGTCGGCGCCGTAGCGGGCCACCTGTCCGGGCCGGTCGGCCGCCTCCAGGGCCATCGGCGAGCGGTCGGCGTGTACGGCCAGCGCCCGGATCACGGCGGCCTGCGCCGGACCGAGGTTCGTGGGACGGCCGCCCACGACGGCGTCCAGCAGATCCACGGCCGCGATGTCGGCCAGCTCCGGGACGGCCACGTCCGCCAGCTCGCCCGCCGTGCGGTACAGGTCCAGGGTGGTGCCGATACGGGCGGAGGCGTCCGCGATCACGGCCAGCCGCCGGCGGGCCGCCTCGGCCTCCACGCCCGCCCGGTGCTGCTCGGTGACGTCGACGACCGACAGGGCGACGCCGAGGACCGTGCCCAGCGCGTCCTCCAGCCGGTACATCGACACCGACAGGGCGTGGTCCTGCTCCGGGTCGGCCGGGGTCCGCCCGACCGCCGGCCGGTCCACCAGCGGCTGCCCGGTCGACAGCACCCGCCGGGCCGCGGTCTCCAGGTGCCCGACGTCCAGCCGGGGCAGCACCTCGCCCATCGTGCGGCCCAGATGGTCCTCGGCGGACACGCCGTCGATGCGTTCCAGCGCCGGGTTGACGGAGACGTACCGCAGGGAGGTGTCCAGCACGGCCAGACCGATGGGGGACTGGGCGACCATACGGGTGGACAGGGCCACGTCCCGCTCCAGCCGGCGGACCGTCGACTGGTCGGCGGCGAGCCCGAGGGCGTAGCCGTCGCCGCGGGCGTCCGTCAGCCGCATGTTGCGGAACTCCACCATGTGGGTGGAGCCGTCCTTGTGCCGGATGGGGAAGGCCCCGGCCCAGCCCTCACCGGTGGCCATGACGTCGGCGAACAGCTTGACGACCACGTCCATGTGCTGCTCGTGCACCATGATCTGGGCCGCGTACCGGCCGAGCGCCTCCGCCGCCGGATAGCCGAACAGCTCCTCGGCCTGCGGGCTCCACAGCACGATGCGGCCCTCGTCGTCCAGGACGATCGAGGCGACACCGATGACGTCCAGCAGTCCGCTGGGCCGCACCGGGCCGCGGACCGGTTCGCCGCCCGCTGTCACGGGAGGTCCGGCTGCACCCATCCCACGCACCGCCTTCGCCCGTCCTCACGGCACGTTGTCCCCCGTGCCGACTCCCCATGCCGTACCACGCTCAACCATTTCTCTTACGCCACCCCGCCCTTCTCCACCATCCCTCAGCACCGACCGAGTCGTCCTGGGATAGGACGCCCCCGCGCGCCCGAAGGGGGCGAGAAGCGGACCCGCGGGGGCGCGGAAGGGGCGTGACCAGCTCCGAACGGCCGGTGCGCCGCGGATCGCGCGGTCCCGGGACGGTGACCCGCGCGACAACCTCAATATTGGCCTGTACATGACCATCGGCTCGGGCCAGACTGTCCGCCGAGCGAGATCCACCCCCCATCGAGGAGCCGACACATGCGTCTGCTGGCCGGACTGTTAGCGCTGACCACCGCCGCCGCCGTACTCACCGCCGGGCAACCCGCCGCCGCAGCGGACGCCTGGACGGAGACCGGCTCCGACCGGGCCCGCCCGCTGGACGAGAGCCAGGGGCTGACGTCGGTGGAGTTCCCGGCCGGCAGCCCCAACCGCTACACCGGGATCGGCACCATCCCGGTCGGCGTCTCCACCCGCGGCTGGAACCATGTCGGCGACCCCGACGCGTCGTACGACGGCCACTACGTGGAGCCCTACCAGCGCGACTCGGGCGGCGCGAAGATGTTCCGCGTGCAGGCGCCCGGCGGCGGCTGGTCCGAGTACGTGCACACCCTGAGCCCCGGCGAGGCGTCGAACAACTCCTGGGTGGCGATCTCGCCCGACGGCCAGTGGATGCTGGCGGGGGAGTGGGGCACCATGACGCGGCTGCTGGTGTTCCCCACCCCCGGGGCCAACCCGGCCACCTCCCCCTCGGCGAACCTTCCCCAGGCGGCCACCGTCCGCCTGGACCGCGCCGTGCGGGACGTCCAGGGGTGCGACTTCTCCGGTCCCACGACGCTGCTGTGCTCCTCGGACGACCCCGAGGGCAGCCTCTTCGGCATGACCAAGCCGCTCCTCCAGGTCGACCTCTCCGCCCCGGCCGGCGCCTCCGACGTCTTTGGCCGTGTCACGGCCCTGCGCCGGCTGCCGACCCGCAGCGGCTGCACCGGCGACTTCGAGACGGAGGGCGTCGACTACGACCGCCGCAGCGGCACCCTGAGGGTGATCGTGATGTCCCCGGGCTTCTGCATCCTCACGGACAGCAGGACCTACCGGTTCACCCGCGGCTGAGCGCTCCCTCGGTCCGCCGGTCCGCCCGAATCCGCGGATCGGCGGACCGCGGGGCGCATCGCTCGTGCCTCCCTGGGAAATCGGTGGTTTTCTGGGGATGTGCCCCGCACGAGAGGAGCGATCACGATGGACCGCGAGCGACCGCACGAGGAGTCCGTCTCCGTCGAGATCAGCGGATGCAGCAAGGAGGACGCCCGGATCGTCTTCGACGCCCTGTGCGCCTGCTTCGAATCGGACCGCGGCAGCGACGACGTGCCGCAGCAACTGCACGAGACCCGCCCCATGGTGTGGCTCGGCACCTTCGAGGTCACCGAGGCGCGCGAGTGTCCGGTCCCGGCCCGGCTGGCCTCCACCGTCGAGGCCGACGCCCACGGCGGCTACTGGGCGATCGACCGCCTGCGCCTGACGCTGGACTCGATGTTCACCGTGCGTGACCTGACCTCCGCCTCCGGCGACCAGGAGCGCGAGCTGCACGTCCTCCTCGAAGGGCGGTGACCTGGGGGCTGCCGTTCGGATCATGCCGGCGTCGCGGGGTCCGGCACGCGCTCCCCCGGAGGGGGTGCCCCCGGCGGGGTTGTCGTCGGTTGCCGGCTCTCCCGCGCCCGGCTTCGCTCGTGCGGGGGACCCCCATCGCGTCGGCGCCCTCCTCCGCCTGCAGTCGCACGCACCGGACCCCGCTCGGGGCCGGCCGAGAAGGTGCTGCGCCCTCATGGCCGCCCTGATCCGAGCGGTGGCCCCGGCCACACGGCCCCCGACCTCTTCTGCAACTAGTTGCATAATCCGTGCGCAGTCCTCTACAACAGAGGTACGACACCGCGCACGGAGGGCCCGATGAGCCGTTACCCCCACCTGCTGAGCCCGCTGGACCTGGGCTTCACCACGCTGCCCAACCGCGTCCTGATGGGCTCGATGCACGTCGGACTGGAGGAGGCCGAGCGCGGCTTCGAGCGGATGGCGGCGTTCTACGCCGAGCGCGCCCGCGGCGGTGTCGGCCTCATCGTCACCGGCGGCATCGCCCCCAACGACGAGGGCCGGCCCTACCCCGGCGGCGCCAGGATGACCACCGAGGCCGAGGCGGAGCAGCACCGGGAGATCACCGAGGCGGTGCACCGCGAGGGCGGCCGCATCGCGATGCAGATCCTGCACTTCGGCCGGTACGCCTACCACGAGGACCTGGTCGGCCCGAGCCCGCTCCAGGCCCCGATCAGCCCCTTCCCGCCCCGTGAGCTGACCGACGCCGAGGTCGAGCGGACCATCGACGACTACGCCCGCGCCGCCCGCCTCGCCCGGCAGGCCGGCTACGACGGCGTCGAGATCATGGGCTCCGAGGGCTACCTCATCAACGAGTTCATCGCCCTGCAGACCAACCGGCGGACCGACCGCTGGGGCGGCTCCTACGAGAACCGCATGCGCTTCCCGGTGGAGATCGTGCGGCGGGTGCGCGAGGCCGTCGGCGAGGACTTCATCATCATCTACCGGCTGTCGATGCTGGACCTGGTGCCCGGCGGCTCCACGCTCGACGAGGTGATCACCCTCGCCAAGGCGATCGAGGCGGCCGGCGCCACCATCATCAACACCGGCATCGGCTGGCACGAGGCCCGTATCCCCACCATCGCCACCTCCGTGCCGCGCGGCGCCTACACCTGGGTCACCAAGCGCCTGATGGGCGAGGTGAGCATCCCGCTGGTCACCACCAACCGCATCAACACCCCCGAGCTGGCCGAGCAGCTGCTCGCCGACGGCACCGCGGACATGGTGTCGATGGCCCGCCCGATGCTGGCCGACGCCGCGTTCGTGAACAAGGCCGCCGAGGGCCGCCCCGAGGCCATCAACACCTGCATCGGCTGCAACCAGGCATGCCTGGACCACACCTTCAGCCTCAAGATCACCTCCTGCCTGGTGAACCCGCGTGCCTGCCACGAGACCGAACTCGTGCTGTCCCCGACCCGGCTGCGCAAGCGCGTCGCCGTCGTGGGCGCCGGCCCGGCCGGCCTCGCCGCCGCGGTGACCGCCGCCGAACGCGGCCACGAGGTCACGCTGTTCGACGCGGCGAGCGAGATCGGCGGCCAGCTCAACGTGGCCCGCAAGGTCCCCGGCAAGCAGGAGTTCGACGAGACCCTGCGCTACTTCCGTCACCAGCTCGACGCCCACGGGGTCGACGTGCGCCTGGACACCCGGGTCGCGGCCGCGGACCTGGCCGGCTACGACGAGGTCGTCGTCGCCACCGGCGTCACCCCGCGCACCCCCGAGATCCCGGGCGTCGACCACCCGAGCGTCGTCGGCTACCTGGACGTGCTGCGCGACGGCGCCCCGGTCGGCGACCGCGTGGCCGTGCTCGGCGCGGGCGGCATCGGCTTCGACGTGGCCGAGTTCCTCACCGACGGCGGCGACAAGGCGCACGAGGACCCCGGGACGTACTTCCGTCACTGGGGCGTCGACCTGGACTACCAGGCCCCCGGCGGTCTCGCCGCGCCCGAGCGGCCCGTCCCGCCGCGCCGGGTCCATCTGCTCCAGCGCAAGACCACCAAGGTCGGCGCGGGCCTCGGCAAGACCACCGGCTGGATCCACCGCGCCGAGCTCAAGCACCGCGGCGTGACCATGGTGCCCGGCGTGCGCTACGACCGTATCGACGACGCCGGACTGCACATCACGGTCGGCGACGAGAGCACGGTCCTGGAGGTCGACACCGTCGTGCTGTGCACCGGACAGGAGCCGCAGCGCGAGCTCTACGACGCGCTGGTCGCGGAAGGCCGCAGCGTGCACCTGGTCGGCGGCGCGGACGTGGCCGCGGAGCTGGACGCCAAGCGCGCGATCAAGCAGGGCACCGAGGTCGCGGCCGCCCTCTAGGGGGTGGCCCCGCGATCCCTAGGATGACCCCATGTCACTCCCGCACGCGATCCTGACCGCCCTGCTGGAAAAGCCGTCCTCGGGGCTGGAGCTGACCCGCCGGTTCGACCGGTCGATCGGCTACTTCTGGTCGGCCACGCACCAGCAGATCTATCGCGAGCTGGGAAAGCTGGAGGGCGAGGGGTTCATCCGGGCCCTGCCGAGCGAACAGCCGGCCCGCGGGCAGAGGAAGAGCTACGAGGTGCTGCCCGCGGGCCGCGCCGAGCTGGCCCGCTGGACGGCCGCGGCACAGGACCCCAGGGCGCAGCGTGACCCGCTGCTGCTGCGGCTGAGGGCCGCGGCCGTGGTGGGCACCGAGGGCATCGAGGACGACCTGCGCCGTCATCTCGACCTGCACCTGCGGCAGTTGGCCGAGTACGAGGAGATCGAGAAGCGGGACTTCCCGCCCGGCAGGGACGCGGCGCAGGACCGCCTGCGGCATCTGGTGCTGCGGGCCGGCATCGAGCTGGAGACCTTCTGGACGCAGTGGCTCACCCACGCCCTGGAGGAGGTCGCGGAGCTGCCCGGGCCCGAGTGAACGGGCCCGGGCGGCTCCGCGTGCCGCTCGCGCGGTCCGGTCAGAGGCGGTACGGCTTCGAGCGTCGCCGCAGGAACCACACCGTGGCGCCCACGCCGACCGCCACCAGCGCGCCGCCGCCGGCCAGGGTGAGCGTGCCGTAGTCCTCGGTGCCGCCGCCCAGGCCGCCCATCACGCCGCGCGAGGGGGTGGCCGTGGCGGAGACGGTCGGGGTGGAGGCGGCGGACACGATCACGGACTGGGAGCCCGCCGTGGAGCCGTTGGAGCACACCACGACGACCGTGTAGGTGCCGGGGCTCACGTTCGACCACGCGGCTCCCTGCAGGGCGCTGGACCCCGACAGCGCGACCTGGCGGCCCTGGGCGAAGCCGGTCTGACTGCCGGACAGCAGCGAGGCGTTGCCCCAGCTGCCGTTGATCTGGACGTTGCAGGCGCTGGTCGTGACCGACACCGTGGAGCCGCTCGTGCTCACCGAGATGCCGGTGCCGGCCCGGGCGGGCACGGCGGTGAGGGCGAGCGGCAGTGCGACGGCGGCAGCCGCGGTCAGGCCGCGCAGAAGGGGCGGGGTGTTGCGCATGGAATGGTCCCTTCGGCGGCACGGTTGGCGGTACATCCCTTGCGCCGCCTGGATCGGGGAACGCCCGTGCTGCCTCAGAGGCAGCCAACGCGGCCCCGGCCCGCCCCGCACTCCGGCCGCCCCCGCCCAGGTGACGGATTACCTCGTCCGGCTCAGGAACCGGCGCGTCCCCGAGGATCAGCCGTCCGCGCCCGTGACCACGGTGCGCTCCGCCGACAGCGCGCCCCAGGTGCCGTCGGGCAGCCGGGCGCGCAGCCGTACCCGGTGCCGCACGCCCGCCTCCCGGCCGGCGTAGAAGCTGTACGAGGCCCGGTCCCGGGGTGCCTGCCCGCCGAAGACGAGCGAGGTGGCCGTACGGCCGTCCAGCCGGACCTCGTACTCGGTGACGGGCCCGTCGGTGCGCGGCGGCACCCACGTCAGGTCGATGTGGTACGCCCCGTCCGCGCGGCGCGTCACGGCACGGAAGTCCGCCGGCGCGGTGGCGGTGTCCGCGGCGGCGCCCGGGGCGGTGGTCAGCCGGACGGCGCCGCTCGCCGGCGAGAGGTTGTCCGCCGCGTCCCGCGCCAGGACGGTGAAGGTGTAGCGGGTGCCCGGCCGCAGCCCCGTGACCACGGTGGCGGTCTGGTTCCCGCCGACGCTGTGGATCTTCGTGCCGGACTGCAGGACGTCGTACGACACCACGTCGCGGTCGTCCCGCGACGCGGTCCACGACAGCTGGACGGCGCGGCTGCCGACGGCCCTGCCGCGCAGGGCCTTCGGCCGTGAGGGGGCGGAGGCGTCGGCGGCCACGGCGGCCGGGGTCGTGGCCCGCACCTGCCGGCTGGGCGGGCCGAGCCGCCCGTCGCGGTCACGGGCGCGCACGCTGAACACGTAGGAGGTGCCCGGCCGCAGGCGTGTCACGTCCACCATGTGCCGGTCTGCGGGCACCTCCTGGACCTTGACACGGCCGCGGTACACCTCGTACGCCGTGACCTGCGGGTCCCCGCCCACCCGGTTCCACATGACGTGGACGCTGGTCGCGCTGCCGGCCTCGGCGGTGACGCCCGCCGGGATGCCGGGCGGCCGCTCGTCGGGGGCGTCCCGCCCGCAGGCGCTCAGCAGCACGAGCGCGCCGCAGACCAGCGCGGCGGGAACGGGAACACGTCGCACGGCTCTGCCTCCCGGGCGGCACGGCGGCAATGGTACGGACCAATATGGCGTGGCTGGCGCGATCACATCAAGAGGGCGGCGTGGGGGAGTACGTCCTCCGGTTACGTATGCTGAATCTCCTCAGGCATGAACTCGCGGTGACTGCTGAGGAGTTCATGCCTGCGGCGCGGAACGCTGTCGTCGCTGATCCCGCGCCGCGCGGACGGGGTCCGCAGCCGAGCACGGGGCTGCGGACCCCTTGTCCCGTCGTCCCGCCCCGGCACCCCGTCCGGCCCCCTCGGAATGGCCGCCCGCCCCGAACGGCACCAGATTGGGCCGAGTGCCCGTCAGGTCGCCGAGGAGAGGGTCCCTATCGTGCGTGTCCGGTCGTTGTCACTGGCCGCGGCGAGCATCGCCCTGGTCGCCCCGGCGCAGCCCGTCGCGGCGGGCGCCGGCCTGTCCGGCCCGCCGGCGACGCGCGGGACGGCCGTGAGCGCCGCCGACCTGCTGGACCGGGTCCGTGCCTGCGACCCCGTCTCACGCGGCCGCTACCGCACCGACACCGACGCGCCCGCCACGGTCCCCGTCTGCGGCACCGAGGGCGCCGTCTTCTGGACGGCGGACATGGACATCGACTGCGACGGGCAGCCGACCCCCCGCTGCAACAGCCGTACGGACCCGTACTTCTCCGAGGGCACCGCGTACGCGCAGTCCGACGGCCGTCCCCTGGACGCCGAGCACCTGCCGTTCATCGTGGTGCCGGTGCCCAGCTCCCTCTGGGACCACCGCGACCACGGGGTGCACGGCGGGGCGGTGGCCGCCGTCGTCCACCGCGACCGGGTGCAGTACGCCGTCGTCGGCGACGCCGGACCCGCCGGGATCATCGGCGAGGCGTCGTACGCCACCGCCGAGGCCCTCGGCATCGACCCCGACCCCCACGGCGGCGGCACGCCCTCGGGTGTCACCTACATCGTCTTCAAGGACTCGCGGGTGACACCGATCGAGAGCCGCGCCGCGGCCGAGGAACTGGGGGAGCGGCTGGCCCGTGAGTTCGTGGGGACGGCGGCCGGGGGCGGCTAGGGCCCTTCTGACGGGTCTCCGCGGCGTCGCGAGGCCCGGCACGCACTTCCCCCACTGCCTCAAGGGCGCGGGAGGTGCCCCCGGCCGCACGGCCCTCCGCACCGCACGCCGCTCCCACTCCCACGGAGATCCGTCAGAAGGGCCCCGGTCCCGCCGGCTCACACCTTGCGGTAGTCGTACGCCTCCGCTGCCGCCGCCGCGACCGCGTCGAGGCCGGCTCCCGCGGCGGCCGTGACCACCGCCGCGACCGCGCCCTCCACGAACGGGGCGTCCACCAGGCGGGTGCCCTCCGGCAGTTCGTCGCCCTCCGCCAGCAGGGCCTTGACGGTCAGGACGGCGCTGCCGAGATCGGTGAGGACGGCGACACCGGCTCCCCGGTCCACCGAGACCGCCGCGGCGCGGATCAGCTCCGCGCTGGTGCCGAGGCCGCCGTCCCCGGTGCCGCCCGCCGGGGCGACGGGCACCTTTGCCCCGGCGCCGGCGAGGCCGCGCGCCAGGTCGGCCACGGCCGCCGCCACCTGGGCGCTGTGCGACACGAGCACGATCCCGACCGGCCCGCCGTCACTCATCGACGGCCTCCGCGAGTGCGGCGATCAGCAGGGACGCGGAGGTGGCCCCCGGGTCCTGATGTCCGATGCTCCGCTCCCCGAGATAGCTCGCCCGCCCCTTGCGGGCCCGCAGCGGGACCGTCGCCAGCGCGCCCTGCTCCGCGGCGGCGCCCGCCGCGGCGAAGGACTCCCCGAGGGCGTCCACCGCGGGCAGCAGCGCGTCGATCATGGTCTTGTCGCCGGGAGCGGCACCCCCGAGCTGCATCACCGCCTCGACGCCCGCGCGCAGAGCGTCGGCGAACTCCTTCTCGCCGACCTCGGACGCGTCCCCGAGTGCCTTGCCGGTGCGGCGCAGCAGGGTGCCGTACAGCGGCCCCGAGGCACCGCCCACGGTGGAGACGAGCTGCCGTCCGGCGAGGACCAGCACCCCGCCCGGCGTACCGGGCGCCTCCTCGTCGAGAACGGCGGCCACGGCCCGGAAGCCGCGCCGCAGATTGCTGCCGTGGTCGGCGTCCCCGATCGGGGAGTCGAGGTCCGTGAGCCGGTCCGCCTCCCGGTCGACGGCCGCGGCCGTCGCCGTCATCCAACGGCGGAAGAAGTCCGCGTCGAGCACTGGATCTCCTTGCGTGGTAGGTACGTCGCCCTGCCGTCTCACATGCCCCAGCGCAGCCCGGCCGTGCGGACCGGTGCGTCCCACAGCCGCAGCAGCTCCTCGTCGATCCGGCACAGCGTCACCGAGGCGCCCGCCATGTCCAGGGAGGTGACGTAGTTGCCCACGAGGGTGCGGGCCACCGCGACGCCCCGCTCGCCGAGCACCCGCTGCACCTCGGCGTTGAAGCCGTACAGCTCCAGCAGCGGGGTGGCGCCCATGCCGTTGACCAGCACCAGCACGGGATCGCGGGGGTCGAGGTCCTCCAGGACCGCGTGCACCGCGAAGTCGGCGATCTCGCCGGAGGTCATCATCGGCCGCCGCTCCCGGCCGGGTTCGCCGTGGATGCCGATGCCCAGCTCCAGCTCCCCGGGCGGGAGGTCGAAGGTGGGGCTGCCCTTGGCGGGGGTGGTGCACGCGCTCAGCGCCACACCGAAGCTGCGGGAGTGCGCGTTCACCCGCCGGGCGATCGCCTCCACCCGCTCCAGCGGCTGCCCCTCCTCCGCGGCCGCGCCCGCGATCTTCTCCACGAACAGGGTCGCGCCCGTGCCGCGGCGGCCGGCGGTGTAGAGGCTGTCGGTGACCGCCACGTCGTCGTCGACGAGCACCTTGGCGACCTGGATGCCCTCGTCCTCGGCGAGTTCGGCGGCCATGTCGAAGTTCAGCACGTCGCCGGTGTAGTTCTTCACCACGAACAGCACTCCGGCCCCGCTGTCCACGGCCGCCGCCGCACGCACCATCTGGTCCGGCACCGGCGAGGTGAACACCTCCCCCGGACACGCGGCCGACAGCATCCCCGGCCCCACGAACCCGCCGTGCAGCGGCTCGTGCCCCGACCCGCCGCCGGACACCAGCGCGACCTTTCCGGCCACGGGGGCGTCCCGCCGTACGATCACGCGGTTCTCCACGTCCACGATCAGCTCGGGATGAGCGGCGGCGACACCGCGCAGCGCGTCGGCGACCACGGTCTCCGGGACGTTGATCAACATCTTCATCGATGCCTCCTGGTGAGCCCTGCCCGCCAGTATCGGCTCCGGGGCGGCGATGGTCACGTGCGCCGGTGCCCCGGGTGTGGTCGGGTCCGGTCGGGTCCGGTCGGGTCCGACCGGGCGGACGGCCCTCGCGGACGCGGGGAGAGCCGGGGCCGTCGGTCTGTCGGGTCCGGCGCACGGACCCCGGGTGTTCGCGGCGCCGTCCGGCCGGCCGCCGGGGCCGGCCCGCCGTCCGGTCCGGCTCCCGCCGTCCGGTCCGGCTCCCGCCGTCCGGTCCGGCTCCCGCCGTCCGGTCCGGCGGCGGATCACCGGCCTGGCCGGTAATCGGCCCGGCGCATGGACGGGGCGGACGGCGCAGAGGCGGGAGCAGGACGTCCGGGCGTGTGCGCCCTGCCCGGGGCGCCGCGCGGCGCCTACAGTGTGGCTCCCCACAGCCCTGTGTCCCGCAGCCCTGTGTCCCGGCGGTCCCGTGTCCCGCCGTCAGGGCGTGGCGCACCCCTTCGGTCACCGGCCGTCCGGCCGACGGCGCCGCCCGGCTCCGGCCCGGGCCCGCCGCGGGCCCGGGCCGATGACCGTCCGCGTGTCAGGCACCACCCGTGAGAGCACCCGTGAGACCGCCCGGGCCGAGCCGGCCAGTGCGCACGGCCCGGCGCGTGTCGACGACCGCTGGAGGCCGCTGTGTCCCGACCCTGCATCGCCCTGATCTCCGATCCCACGTCCACCGAAGGCTGCGCGGACGTCCTCGCGCAGGCGGTGGACCTGCTCACCGGCGCCCCGCCGGTCCGTGTCGACTCCCGGCGCCTCGCCACCGGCGGCACGGGCCGCGCCGTACCGGCCGGGGAGGGCTTACGCCTGACCGTGCCCGAGCAGGGACTGGACCTGGTGCCGGACATCGTCGTGCTCTACGAGATCCCGCCGCACCGGCGCGGTGCCCTCGCCCCGCTCCAGCTCCTGCTGGAACGGCAGGGCGTGGTGACCCTCGCCGCCGGGCCCGAGGCGTGGCGGGCCGCGACGCGGAAGGACCTGACCGTCGAACGGTTCCGCCGCGACGGCATCGCCCACATGGAGACCCTGCTGCTGTCCCGGTCCGTGCCGCAGGAGGCGTGGGCCGCCCTGGACAAGCTCGGCGGCGACGCCTGGGCCCGGCCCGTCGTCGGCACCGGCGGCAACGACGTCTTCCACGTCACCGGCCCCGACACGCTGCACCGGGCCGCGCAGTTCTACGCCCGCCGGGACATCGACTGGCTGCTGTCCCGCGACGCCGGGAACTTCACCGCCACGGGCGCCCGCCACCAGTTCCGGGTCTTCGTCCTCGGCGACCGGGTCGTCCACGCCCGCGAGCACGTCCAGTCCTCGCCCGACACCCCCTGCAACACCTGCCAGGGCGCCGTCCCCCTGCACATCGCCCCGCCCGACCTGCCCCCGCGCCTGACCGAACTGGCCGTCGCCGCGACCGTGTCGACGGGCCTGCCCTTCGCCGGGGTGGACCTCGCGGCCGAGCACGGCGGCGTGGTCTTCGAGGTCAACGTCCAGCCCGCCTTCGTCGACGGCGAACTGCACACCGTGGCCGTCCCGTACATCAGGGCGCACCTGGAGGCGTACGCCCGGCGCCGTCCCGCCGGCCGGGGCGAGCCGCTGTGCGACGCGTCGCCGCGGCCCGACCGGATATGACATGGTGACCTGACATCGCAGGGGAGACACAGCGGGGGTGGACGGTGTGACCGAGCTCGCCAAGGGCGGCAACACGGCGGTGGGCGAGGGACGCGTCACGGCGGAACTGCACGCCGAGGGCGACCAGGTGGATCTCAGCGCGCTGCTGGTCACCGCGGCCGGCGCGGTCCGCTCCGACGACGACCTCGTCTTCTACAACCAGCCCGAGGCCGAGTCCGGTGCTGTTCTCCACCGGGCCGCCGACGCGGCGGGGCCCGAACGCGTCGAGATGGACCCCGCGGCGCTGCCCGCGGACGTCGACCGGGTCGTGCTCGTCGCCAGCTGCGACCCCGACGACGCCTCCCGCACCTTCCGCACCGTGAAGAACGTGCTCGTGCGGGCCCGTCAGGACGGCGCCGAGCCGGTCGACTTCCGGCCGCCGCCCCTCGTGGACGGCGAACGTGCCGTGCTGCTGATGGAGCTCTACCGCCGCGGCACCGGCTGGAAGCTGCGCGCCATCGGCCAGGGCTACGCCGACGGCCTGGCGGGCCTCGCCACCGACTTCGGCATCGACGTCGCGGACGAGGACCCCGAGCCCGCCGAGGACACGGCCACCGCCGTACGACAGTCGCCGCAGCCGCAGCCGCAGCCGCAGCCGCAGCCGCAGCCGCAGCCGCAGCCGCAGCCGCAGCCGCAGCCGCAGCCGCAGCCGCAGCCGCAGCCGCAGCCGTCCGCGCCCGTCCCGGCGCAGGCCGCCGCGCCTGCCCCTGCCCCCGCCCCCGCTTCCGCCCCCATGAGTCTGCGCAAACCCCCGCTCGGCGCCGTCAGCCTCGACAAGGGCAGCCAGGTCTCCATCAGTCTCGACAAGCAGGACCGGGAACTGGTCGTGACGGCCACCCTGGAGTGGGACGGAGGCAGCGACGAGCGCCGCCGCAAGGGCGCCGACCTGGACCTGTACGCCCTGTTCGTGCCCGCGGAGAAGGCCCTGAGGGGCGGCAGGGAGCCCGGCACCCTCGTGAAGTCCGGTCACCGGCCCCAGGGCGAGCCGCTGCACCCCGGCACGTCCGCCCCCGACGCCCCGGCCGCGGGGAAGAAGGGCAAGGACAAGGCCGGCGACGTCGTCTACTACAGCCGGCTCGGAGACCTGAAGAAGGCGCCCTTCATCCTGCTGGACGGCGACGCCCGGGTCCCCGGCCGCGAGACGGTCCGGATCGTCCGCCCCGACCGGCAGGGATACGTCCTGCTGTGCGCGTACTCCGCGGTCAGCAACGGTTTCGGCTCCTTCCGCAGCTTCGGCGCGAAGGTCGTCGTCACCGACGGCCGGGGCTCCACCGTCACCGTGCCCCTGTACGAGAACACCAAGACCCGCTACTGGGTGGCGATCGCCCTGGTCGACTTCACCGACCCCGACGGCGCCGCGATCCGGCACGTCGAGGCGTACAGCGGCCGCATGACCGAACGCCGCCCCGTGCTGCACACCGACGGCACCGTCGAGATGAACGCCGGGCCCGTGGAGTTCAAGCGGCGCTGAACCGCCCGGCCCCGGGTACGCTCCGAAGCATGCGGATCTCCGTCTCCTCCGACATGGACGAGCCCGTGGCCCGGCGGCTCGTCGCCGAACTGCGCGAGCGCGGTCACCGGGTCAGCGTCCACGGCGCGCTGCTCCCCGGCGACGACCCGCAGTGGGCGCCGGCCTCCTCGGCGGCCGCCCGCGAGGTGGCGGAGGGCACCGCCGAGCAGGCGGTGGTGTGCTGCTGGACCGGCACGGGCGCGTCGATCGCGGCGAACAAGGTGCCCGGGGTCCGCGCGGCGCTGTGCACCGACGCGGGCACCGCCGACGGCGCCCGGCGCTGGAACGACGCCAACGTCCTGGCGCTCAGCCTGCGCCTCACCTCGGAGCCCCTGCTCAAGGAGATCCTGGACGCCTGGTTCGCCGCCGCGCCGAGCGAGGACGCCGAGGACCGCGAGAACCTGGCGTGTGTCGCCCGCCTCGACGCGGGGCGGAGAACGCCCGGCTGACGCCGGGCGCGGGGGGCCACGACCGTACGCAAGCCGCCGGACGAGGAGGCGCGGTGACGGACTGGACCTGGGAGTACAAGGGCTACGAGCCCGCCGAGGAGCGGCTGCGCGAGTCGCTGTGCACACTGGGCAACGGCTATTTCGCCACGCGCGGCGCGCTGCCCGAGTGCGTCGCCGACGACGTGCACTACCCCGGCACCTATGTGGCCGGGTGCTACAACCGGCTCACCTCCCGTGTGGCGGGCCGCGCGGTCGAGAACGAGGACATGGTCAACGTCCCGAACTGGCTGCCGCTGCGCTTCCGTCCCCACGGCGGCGCCTGGCTGACCCCCGACACCGCCGAGGTCCTGGAGCATCAGGCGGTGCTGCACCTCGCCTCCGGCGTGCTGGAGCGCCACACCCGGTACACGCTGCCCGGCGGCGGCACGCTGGGGGTGCGCCAGCTGCGTCTCGTGCACATGGCCGATCCGCATCTGGCCGCCCTGCGCACCGAGTTCACGGCCGAGGGCCACAGCGGGGAGCTGGAGGTCGAGGCGGCCCTGGACGGCGGGGTGAGCAACGCGGGCGTGGCCCGCTACCGGGACCTGGACGGCGATCACCTCACCCATGTGCACACCGGCACCGCCGACACCGACACGGTCTGGCTGCGCTGCCGTACCCGCACCTCCGACATCCGCGTCGGCATGGCCTCCCGTCTCGACTGCGAAGCGCCCGTCGCCGTACGGCACTCCCGTACGCGCACCGTCCAGTGCGCCCGCCTCGCCCTGGAGCCGGGGCACACCGTCACCGTCGACAAGCGGGTCGCCCTGCACACCTCGCGCGACCCGGCCATCAGCGACCCGCTGTTCGCGGCGGTCGCCCGGGTGGAGCGCGCGCCGGACTTCGAGACACTGCTCGCCTCGCACCGCACGGCCTGGGCCCAGCTGTGGCGCCGCGCCGACCTGGAGGTGCCCGGCGAGGCGGGCCGCATCCTGCGTCTGCACCTGTTCCATGTGCTCCAGACGCTGTCCCCGCACACCGCGGACCTGGACGTCGGCGTGCCCGCCCGGGGACTGCACGGCGAGGCGTACCGCGGGCATGTCTTCTGGGACGAGCTGTTCGTCCTGCCGTATCTGGACCTGCACTTCCCCGAGACCGCCCGGGCCCTGCTGCGCTACCGCCACCGCCGTCTGGAGCAGGCGTGCACGGCGGCCCGTGCCGCCGGGCGCCGCGGCGCGATGTATCCGTGGCAGAGCGGCAGCGACGGCCGCGAGGAGACCCAGCAGCTGCACCTCAACCCGCGCTCGGGCCGCTGGCTGCCGGACCGTTCCCACCGCCAGTACCACGTCGGCTCGGCCATCGCGTACAACGTGCTCAGGTACTGCGAGGCCAGCGGCGACGCGGAGTTCCTGCACACCAAGGGTGCCGAGATGCTGCTGCAGATCGCCCGCTTCTGGGCGGACGCGGCCACCTGGGACGCGGACCTCGGCCACCACCGCATCAAGGGCGTCATGGGCCCGGACGAGTACCACGACGCCTACCCCGACGCCACCGAGCCCGGCCTGGACGACAACGCCTACACCAACGTCACCGCCTCCTGGGTGCTCGCCCGCACCCTGGAGGTGCTGCGCACGCTCCCCGAGCCGCGCCGCCGCGAGCTGGGCGAGCGCACCGGCCTGGACGAGCGCGAGCTGGACCACTGGGACGAGGTCTCGCGCACCCTGTACGTGCCCTTCCACGAGGGCGTGATCAGCCAGTTCGAGGGCTACGGCGACCTCGCCGAGCTGGACTGGAGCGGCTACCGCGCCCGATACGGCGACATCCGGCGCCTGGACCGGATCCTGGAGGCCGAGGGCGACACCGTCAACCGCTACCGGGCCTCGAAACAAGCCGATGTGCTGATGCTCGGCTACCTGTTCCAGCCGGCCGTGCTGAAGAAGCTGTTCGCCCGCCTCGGCGTCCTGCTGGACGACGGCATCTGGCGGCGCACCGTCGACCACTACCTCCACCGCACCAGCCACGGCTCGACGCTCAGCGGCCTGGTCCACGGCTGGGTCCTGGCCCGCGACCGGCGCGCGGAGGCGTGGGAGTTCTGCCAGGAGGCCCTGCGCGGCGACATCGCCGACGTCCAGGGCGGCACCACCGGCGAGGGCATCCACCTCGGTGCCATGGCCGGCACCCTCGATCTGGTGCAGCGCGGCCTGACCGGCCTGGAGACCCGCGACGGCGCCCTGTGTCTGGACCCCGTCCCGCTGCCGGAGCTGTCCTCGTACGGTTTCTCCCTGCGCTACCACGACCACTGGGGTGTCCGGCTGCGGCTGCGGCACGGCCGTCTGGAGATCACCGTGCCGCCCTCCGCCGCCGCCCCCATCGACGTACGGCTCCCCGGCCGTGAGGTCCGGGTGGAACCGGGCGAGACGGTGCAGCTGCCGCTGCCGGACTGAACCCCACGGCGGCCCCGCGGCGGCATCACGGCGTGCGAGGGCCCTTTCGGGGGCGGCCGCGGCCGCCCCCGAAAGGGCCGGGTCGGACGGGGAGCGGGCGGGTCCTCGCTCGGGCGCGGTCTCCCTTCGGCCTGCCCCGCTGGTCGGGTGTGCCGTGCGGCGGGCGTCCTCTCAGCGGGCACCGGGGTCAGCGGGCACCCGGGTCAGTGGGCACCCAGGCCGCCTCCGCCGAACGAGCCGCTGCTGCCCTTGCTCCACCGTGGACGTTCCTTCTTGTCGCTGGCGCGGGTCTGCAGATTGGACAGCTCGTAGGGCGTGAGCGGACGGCCGTCCTTGTCGATCTGCGGCACCTCGTCGGGCTCCCGGTTCTCCCGGATCTCACGGACCGGCCCGTCGGGAGGCAGGTGCGGCTGCTCGTCCGGACGGGGACGGGGCAGCTCTCGGCTGCGAATGCGGACACCCAGCCAGAAGCTGCCGGCCAGAACGGCGACGACGACGATGCCGACGGCGAACATCCCGAGGCTGAGGAGACCGCTCGGCTCGGCGAGCTGCATCGATGCAGTAGTCATATAGGGCAAATACCCTCGTATCGGGCACCGAATCCGCCCTCCGGTCGTCATGGCGCCGTGTGACCGCGGGCGTGCGGCCGGTCACCCCGGGGCGGTGTTTGGTCCGCGTGGCCCCGGCTACCCGCCCGGTGTGACTTCGACTTCCGCCACCCAGCAGGAGCTCTTCCGGTTCCTGGAGGACCGGTTCGCATGCGCCCAGGCGTGCACGGAGTGTGCCCGGCTGAGCGCGCTGCGCGCGAGCCTCGTACCCCCCGACGGAACCGCGGAGCAGGAACGGCTGCGCCGCAGAGGCATCATGTGCGCGGAGGTGTGCGACGCCACCTGCCATGTGCTCTCCGAGGAGAACCGCGTGGACGAGGAGGGCATCCGCGTCCAGCTGGAGTGGTGCCGCACCGTGTGTCTGGAGTGCGCCCACGCCTTCGAGGGTCTCTCCGGCGCCGAGGAGAGCGTCGAGGCGTGCCGCGCCTGCGCCCGGGCGTGCACCGAGTTCATGGCCGTCCTGGACTGAAGGGCCTGCGGCCGCCCCGGGCCGACGGGCCTGCGGCCGCCCCGGGCCGACGGGCCTGCGGCCGCCCCGGGCCGACGGGCCTGCGGCCGCCCCGGGCCGACGGGCCCGCCGTGCGGGATGCCGCGCGCGCATTCCCAATTTCTGGAACACGTTCTACGGTGTGCGCCGACAGGACCGGCCCGTCGGGAGCCTGGAGGCGCCGTGCACCTCGACCACACGCCCGAGCAGCAGCGGCTGCGCAGCGAACTGCGCGCCTACTTCTGCGGGTTGATGCCGGACGGCGCCCACGCCCGGCACACCGACCCGGCCGCCCAGAAGCGCTTCTACCGCGAGACGATCCGCCGCCTCGGCGCCGACGGCTGGCTGGGCGTGGGCTGGCCGAAGGAGTACGGCGGACGCGGACTGACGCCGACGGAACAGTTCGTCTTCTTCGACGAGGCCGCCCAGGCCGGCGTCCCGCTGCCGCTGATGGCCCTCAACACCGTCGGCCCGACGATCATGCGGTACGGCACCGAGGAGCAGAAGGCGTACTTCCTGCCCAGGATCCTCTCCGGCGAGATCGACTTCGCGATCGGCTACAGCGAGCCCGACGCCGGCACCGACCTGGCCGCCCTGAGGACCCGTGCCGTGCGCGACGCCGACGGGTACGTCGTCGACGGCCACAAGATCTGGACCACCAACGGCGACACCGCCGACTGGGTGTGGCTCGCGGTGCGCACCGACCCGGACGCCCCCGCCCACCGCGGCATCACCATGCTCCTGGTGCCGACCTCCGACCCCGGCTACTCCTGCACCCTCATCAGGACCCTGGCCGGACACGACACCACCGCCAGCCACTACGAGAACATCCGCGTCCCCTTCTCCCGCCGCGTCGGCGCCGAGAACCAGGGCTGGCGGCTGATCACCAACCAGCTCAACCACGAGCGCGTCACCCTCGCCGCGCACGGCACCATGGCCGTCCGCGCCCTGCACGACGTCCAGCGCTGGGCGGCCGGGACCAAGCTCGCCGACGGCCGCCGCGTCCTCGACCTGCCCTGGGTGCGCCGCAACCTCGCCCGCACCCATGTCCGTCTGGACGCCCTGAAGCTCCTCAACTGGCAGATGGTCGGCGCCCTGCAGAACGGCACCCTCACCCCGCAGGACGCCTCCGCCGTCAAGGTCTACGGCTCGGAGGCCCGCTGTGACGCCTACGCCTGGCTGATGGAGATCACCGCCGTCCCCGGCGCCCTCCAGGAGGGCTCGGCCGGCGCGGTTCTGCACGGTGAGCTGGAGCGCGGCTACCGCTCGGCGGTGATCTTCACCTTCGGCGGCGGCAACAACGAGATCCAGCGCGAGATCATCTCCTGGATCGGCCTCGGCATGCCCCGGGTGCGGCGGTAGCGCCCCGGCCGGGGCCCGTACCGGATCAGGGCGGGTTTGTCGGGCCGGGTCCGGCGGGCAGCGGGAGCTCGGCCCAGATGGCCTTGCCCTCGCGGCCCTGCCGTGTGCCCCAGCGCTCGGTCAGCTGGGCGACCAGCAGCAGGCCCCGGCCGCCCTCGTCGAAGGCCCGGGCCCGGCGCAGGTGCGGGGCGGTGCTGCTGGCGTCGAACACCTCGCACGTCAGCGTGTCCGTGCGGATCAGCCGCAGCCGGATCGGGCCCCGGCCGTAGCGGATCGCGTTGGTCACCAGCTCGCTGACCACCAGCTCCGCGGTGAAGGCCGGCTCCTCCAGCTCCCACGCGGCCAGCCGTTCGCCGGTGAACCGGCGGGCCCAGGACACCGCCACGGGGTCGGTGGGGAGGTCGAGCGTCGCCACATGGCCCGGGTCGAGCGCCCGGGTCCGCGCCACCAGCAGGGCGACGTCGTCGGGCGGCCGGCTCGGCAGCATCGCGGCCAGCACCAGGTCGCACGTCTCGTCCGGTGAGCCGGGCGCGTCGACGAGGGTGTCGTGCAGCAGGTCGCGGGCGACGTCCACGTCACGCCTGCGGCTGTCCAGCAGCCCGTCGGTGAACAGGGTCAGCAGACTGCCCTCCGCGAGTTCGCAGCTCCCGGTCTCGAAGGGCAGCCCGCCCAGACCCAGCGGCGGGCCGATCGGCACGTCGGCGAAGCCGACCTCGCGCGGGCCCCCGGCGCCCGCCGGGGGAGAGGCCACCGCCGGCAGGACGTGCCCGGCGCTGGCGAGCGAGCACAGCCGGGACACGGGGTCGTACACCGCGTACAGACAGGTGGCGCTGAGCTCGCCGTCCTCCGGGGTCTCCTCGCGCTGGAGCCGGATCACCACGTCGTCCAGATGCGTGAGCAGTTCGTCCGGCATGAGGTCGAGGTCGGCGAAGGCGCGGACGGCGGTGCGCAGCCGGCCCATCGTGGCCGACGCGTGCAGCCCGCGGCCGACGACGTCACCCACGACGAGCCCCACCCGGGCCCCGGACAGCGGAATCACGTCGTACCAGTCGCCGCCCACGCCCGCCCGGGACCCGCTCGGCAGATACCGGGCGGCCGTGTCGGCCGCGGACTGCGGCACCGCCCGCCGCGGCAGCAGACTGCGCTGGAGGGTGAGCGCGGTGGAGCGCTCCTGTGCGTACCGGCGGGCGTTGTCGATGTACACCGCGGCCCTGTCCGCGATCTCCTGGGCCAGCAGCAGGTCGTCCTCGTCGAAGGGGGCCGTGCTGCGGTGGCGGAAGAACTGGGCGAGCCCCAGGGTGTCGCCGCGGGCCCGCAGGGGCAGCAGCAGGGCCGAGTGGACGTCCGGGACGGGCACGCCGTCCGTGGACTCCATGCCGCCGGACTCGGTGACACGGTGCAGGAGGGGGCGGCCCGAGGCCAGGGCGCGGGCCGGCTCCGACTCCGCCGGATAGGTGTGCGTCCACCCCGTCGCCGCGCCGGAGTCCGTGCGGCCGTCCAGGAGGGACCGCTGGGCGATGCGGCGCATCACCGGCCGGGGGGCGCCGTCCTCCCGGAGGACGGACTCGAAGAGGTCGACGGTGACGAGGTCGGCGAACCCGTCGGTGCCGACGTCCGCCAGCTCCTGGGCCGTACGGGCGGTGTCGAGGGTGGTCCCGATCCGCCGGCTCGCCTCGTTGGTGAGGACGAGCTGCCGCTGCAACCGCCGGTCGCGCTCCTCCTGGTAGGCGGCGACGACCTCCTCCGAGCCGCGGTCGACGTAGTCGAACCCCGTCTCGATCAGCCTCATCCCGACGGCGTTGATCAGCTGCCAGTCGTCGGTGAGGCGGGTGGCCTCGCTCTGGATCAGCTGGAGCAGGCCCACATGGCCGAGGCGGTAGGCCCGCAGCAGCTTGCTGACCGGCACCCCCCGCCGGGCGAACCTGCGGGCGATCGCCAGGGCCACCGGGGGCGGCCCGACCACGGAGGCGTCCAGCCCGTGCTCCATCACGTCCAGGAAGCCGCTGACGTGCTCGGCCGTCTCCTCCAGCGCCAGCGGATAGAGCTCGTCGTCCTTCCACAGCTCGGGAAGCTCGGTGCGCAGACGCCGCACCACCATGTCGGCCGCTCGGTCCGTCCGGGGCCTGAGCTCCTGGGCAAGGCGGCGCAGGAGCGCGTCCACATCGGTCCCCATACCGGAAACGTACCGAAGTGCCCCGGTGCGCGCCCGTCCGGCGTCGTCCGGAGGCCCGGCGGCCGTCCTCTGGCCGCCGCTGATCACCTCGTGCTACCAAGAGGCATGTCCGCACCCGAGGAAGCCTCCGCCGCCCGTTCCTACGACGCCGTGATCGTCGGCGGCGGGCACAACGGCCTGGTCGCCGCCGCCTATCTGGCCCGCGCCGGGCGGTCCGTGCTGGTGCTGGAGCGGCTCGGCCGCACCGGCGGCGCGGCCGTGTCCACCCGCCCGTTCGAGGGCGTCGACGCCCGGCTGTCGCGCTACTCCTATCTGGTCAGCCTGCTCCCCGGGAAGATCGTCCGGGATCTCGGCCTGCGGTTCGAGCTGCGCACCCGGTCCATCTCCTCGTACACCCCGGCCGAGCGCGGCGGCCGGCCGACGGGACTGCTCGTCGGCGGCGGCGAGCAGCGCACCCGGGAGGCGTTCGCCGAGCTCACCGGCGGCGCACGCGAGTACGAGGCATGGCAGCGCTTCTACGGCATGACGGGCCAGGTCGCCCGCAAGGTGTTCCCCACCCTCACCGAGCCGCTGCCCACCCGTGACGAGCTGCGCCGCAGGGTCGGCGACGAGGAGGCATGGCGGACGCTGTTCGAGGAGCCCCTCGGTGTCGCCGTCGAGGAACGCTTCACCGACGACCTGGTCCGCGGCGTGGTCCTCACCGACGCGCTCATCGGCACCTTCGCCGACGCCCACGACCCGGACCTGGCGCAGAACCGCTGCTTCCTCTACCACGTGATCGGCGGCGGGACGGGTGCCTGGGACGTGCCGGTGGGCGGCATGGGCGCGCTGACGGACGCCCTGGCGGCGGCGGCCCGTCAGGCCGGAGCCGTCCTCGCCACCGGCCACGAGGCGGTACGGATCGACACCGACGGCCGTACCGCGGAGGTCACCTACCGCACGGCCGAGGGCGAGGGCGTCGCCGCCGCGCGCCACGTCCTCGTGGGCGCCTCCCCGCAGGCCCTCGCGGAGCTCACCGGCGCCGAACCCCCGGCCCCCGCCGAGGGCGCCCAGCTCAAGGTGAACATGCTGCTCAAGCGGCTGCCCCGGCTCCGCGACAGCGCCGTGGACCCGCGCGAGGCGTTCGCCGGCACCTTCCACATCGCCGAGGGCTACGACCAGCTGGCCGCCGCGTACCGGCAGGCCGCGGCCGGTGAGCTGCCCGCCGCGCCGCCGTCGGAGATCTACTGCCACTCCCTGACCGACCCGACGATCCTCGGTCCCGGCCTCGTCGAACAGGGTCACCAGACGCTCACCCTGTTCGGCCTGCACACCCCGGCCCGGCTGTTCGAACGGGACAACGACGGCGTGCGGGAGGAGCTGCTGAAGCTGACGCTGGCCCAGCTCGACGCCCATCTGGCCGAGCCGCTCGCCGACTGCCTGGCCACCGACGCCGACGGGCGTCCCTGCATCGAGGCGAAGACCCCGCTCGACCTGGAGCGCGACCTGCGGCTGCCGGGCGGCAACATCTTCCACCGGTCGCTGTCCTGGCCCCACACCCAGGACGGCACGGGCCGCTGGGGCGTGGAGACGGCGCACGCCAACGTCCTGCTGTGCGGTGCGGGCGCGGTGCGCGGCGGCGGGGTGAGCGGCGTGCCGGGCCACAACGCGGCGATGGCGGTGCTGGAGGCGTCCGGCTGACGGCGTCCGCGGCGACGCCGGCGCCCTGCCGGTGTCGGCGGGCGGCATCGTCCCCGGGGAGGTGCCTTGCCGGTGTCGGGGGGGCGGTGCTGTCCCCCGGGAGGCTTCCGGCTCGTGTCGGCGGTCGGCACCCCGCGCCGGGAGGTGCCTTGCCGGTGTCGGGGGGCGGTGCTGTCCCCCGGGAGGCTTCCGGCTCGTGTCGGCGGTCGGCACCCCCGCCGGGAGGTGCCCTGCCCGTGTCGGCGGTCGGCATCCCCCGGGAGATGCCTTGCCGGTGTCGGGGGTGGCATCGTCCCCCGGGAGGCTTCCTGCCCGTGTCGGTGGGGCGCTGTCCGCCGGGAGGCGCTCTGTCGACGTCTCCCGGAGGCTTCCCGGCCGGTGCGGCCGGTGCCGGTCGGCGGTACCGGCCGCCGGAGGTGCCTTGCCGGTGTCAGTCGGCCGACTCCGTCCACCCCGCGGCCGTGATCCGCGCCCGGTCGGCGGGCCGGGACGCGTCGAAGAGGACCTCGTCCCGCGCGGCCACGACCCGCAGGGCGTCGACGTACGCCCCGCGGCCGACGTACAGCCGGTCCGTGGTGTACCGCCAGCGCAGCGTCAGATGTCTCTCGGCGGGCAGGGCGGCCGTCAGCCGGTGCCAGACACGGCCCGACCAGCCGGTGACCGACCCGGCGGGATGTCCGGCCGGCTCCTCGCCGGGCCGGCGGGTGGTGAACGGCACCGGCCGCCAGGTCTCCCCGCCGTCCGGCGACGCCTCCAGCGCCAGGGCGTCGGCCTGCGGTTCGGTGTCCCACCACAGCGCGCAGCGCAGGCGCACACCACCGGCGGAGGTGTCCAGGGCGGGCAGCGCGAGCGTGGCCGTCGTGGCGTTCGCCGTTCCGGAGAACCAGGCGGTGCGGCCCCGTGCCGGACGGACCGCGACGGCCCGGGCGAGGTTGTTCGCGGCGGCCACCCGCGGTGCCGAGCCGGAGCGCCAGCTCCGCACCGGGTGCACCGAGTTGCCGAGCACCACAAGGAAGGAGTCGGTCGACGGGTCGAGGACCAGCGAGGTGCCGGTGAAGCCGGTGTGGCCCGCGGTGCGGGGTGTGGCCATGGCGCCCATGTACCAGTGCTGGTAGAGCTCGAAGCCGAGTCCGTGCTCGTCGCCGGGAAAGGCGGTGTTGAAGTCGGTGAACATCAGCTCCACCGACTCGGGCCGCAGGACGCGCGCTCTGCCGTAGCGGCCGCCGTTGAGCAGCGTGCGGCCGAGGACCGCCAGGTCCCACGCGGTGGAGAACACCCCGGCGTGCCCCGCCACCCCGCCCAGGGAGTACGCGTTCTCGTCGTGCACCTCGCCCCACACCAGCCCCCGGTCGAGCCCCGACCAGGGTCTGCGGGCCACCTCGGTGGCGGCGATGCGCGGCTTCCAGGAGGCGGGCGGGTTGTAGCGGGTGCGGCGCATGCCGAGCGGCCCGGTGATCTCCTCGCGGAGCAGGACGTCCAGCGCCCGTCCGGTGAGGCGCTCCAGGACGAGCTGGAGCGAGATCAGGTTCAGGTCCGAGTACAGGTAGCGGGTGCCGGGCGGGGAGACGAGCGCCTCGTTCCAGACGAGCCGCAGCTTCTCCTCGTGGGTCGGCGCGTCGTAGAGCGGGATCCAGGCGCGGAAACCGGAGGTGTGGGTGAGGAGCTGGCGGACGGTGACGTCCTGCTTGCCCGCGGCCCCGAACTCCGGCAGGACGGAGGCCACGGTCGTCTCCAGTCCCAGCGCGCCCCGCTCGATCTGCTGGACGGCGAGGAGCGAGGTGAACAGCTTGGACACCGAGGCGAGGTCGAAGACGGTGTCCTCGGCCATGTCGATCTGCTGCTCCGGCGGGAACTCGACGCCCGTGTCGGTCGTGGCGTCGTAGTCCGCGTAGCGCACGGCCCTGCCGATCGGCCGGTGCAGCGCCACCGTCCCGCCGCGCCCGGCGAGCAGGACGGCGCCCGCGTACCAGGGGCGCCTGGGCGAGGGGCCGAGGAACGCCTCGGCGTCGGTGACGAGCTGCCGCAGATGCGCGTCGAGCAGTCCCGCCCGCCCGGCCGGACCGTACCGCAGCGTGACCCCTCCGGAGGAGGCGGCGGCCGCGGGTCCCGCCGGGGACGGCGCCAGGGCCAGGGCTCCGCCCAGGACGAGCGCCCCCCTGCCGAGCTGACGCCGGGTCGGGCCACCGCCCCCGTCCGCTCCGTCCGCCGCCACGCGTCTGTCCGTCACCACGAGCACCTCCCGCCGAGCCGTCCGGACGTCTTCGCAAGTATGTCCACCCGGACGCCGTCGTAAATCCAGAAGATCTGACGGTATGTCAGTTTCGGTCTTCCGTCCTCCACCCGTCTCCGGCATCCTGCGCCCATGCAGACGGAGCTGAGCGAGCAACTGGGAATCGAGCACGCCGTCTTCGGCTTCACGCCGTTCCCGGCCGTCGCCGCGGCCATCAGCCGGGCGGGCGGCCTCGGCGTGCTCGGCGCGGTCCGCTACACCGACCCCGACGACCTCGGGCGCGACCTCGACTGGATCGACCGGCACACCGGCGGGCGGCCCTACGGCCTGGACGTCGTCATGCCCGCACGCAAGGTGGAGGGCGTCACCGAGGCCGACGTCGAGGCGATGATCCCCGAGGGCCACCGCAGGTTCGTCGCCGACACCCTCGCCGCGCACGGCGTCCCCGAGCTGCCCGCGGACGAGGCCGCGGGCTGGCGGATCACCGGCTGGATGGAGCAGGTGGCCCGCACCCAGCTCGACGTCGCCTTCGAGCACCCGATCCGGCTGCTCGCCAACGCGCTCGGCCCGCCGCCCGCCGACGTCGTCGCCCGCGCCCACGGCCACGGCGTGCCGGTCGCCGCCCTCGCGGGCTCCGCCCGGCACGCCGTCCGGCACAAGGAGGCCGGGATCGACATCGTCGTCGCCCAGGGCTACGAGGCCGGCGGCCACACCGGCGAGATCGCCACCATGGTCCTCACCCCCGAAGTCGTCGACGCCGTCGCACCGTTGCCCGTCCTCGCCGCCGGCGGCATCGGCAGCGGACGGCAGGCCGCCGCCGCGCTCGCCCTCGGCGCCCAGGGCGTGTGGCTCGGGTCGCTCTGGCTCACCACCACCGAGGCCGACCTGCACTCGCCCGCCCTGACCCGCAAACTGCTCGCCGCGGGCTCCGGGGACACCGTGCGCTCCCGCGCCCTGACCGGCAAGCCCGCCCGCCAGCTGCGGACCGCCTGGACCGACGCCTGGGACGACCCGGCCGGACCCGGCGCCCTGCCCATGCCGTTGCAGGGGCTGCTGGTCGCCGACGCCGTCTCCCGGATCCAGCGCCACGAGGTGGAGCCCCTGCTGGGCACGCCCGTCGGCCAGATCGTCGGCCGGATGAACAGCGAACGCAGCGTCCGGGCCGTGCTCGACGACCTCACCCGGGGCTTCGAGCAGGCCGTCGACCACCTCGACCGCATCGCCGGAAGGAGCGCCCGGTGACCACCCCCGGCTTCTGGACCCAGGCCGCCCAGGACCCCGCACGCACCGTCCTCGTCACCGCGGACGGCGAGCGGTGGTCCGCGGGCCGGCTGCACACGGCCGCGAACCGGCTCGTGCACGGACTGCGCGCGGCGGGCCTGGAGCGCGGCGACGCCCTCGCCGTCGTCCTGCCCAACGGCGCCGAGTTCCTCACCGCCCATCTCGCCGCCCAGCAGGCGGGGTTCTACCTCGTCCCCGTCAACCACCATCTGGTCGGGCCCGAGATCGCCTGGATCGTCTCCGACTCCGGCGCGAAGGTCCTCGTCACCCACGACCGCTTCGCCGGCCCGGTCCGCCGCGCCGCCGACGAGGCCGGCCTGCCCGCGAGCCGGCGCTACACCGTCGGCACGGCCGAGGGCTTCAGACCGTACCCCGAACTCCTCGACGGCCGGCCCGGATCGGCCCCTGCCGGCCGCACCCTCGGCCAGGTCATGAACTACACCTCGGGCACCACCGGCCGCCCCCGGGGCATCCGCCGCCCGCTGCCCGGCCGGCCGCCCGAGGAGGTCCATCTCGGCGGTTTCCTCGGCATCTTCGGCATCCGCCCCTTCGACGACAACGTGCACCTGGTGTGCTCGCCGCTCTACCACACGGCGGTGCTCCAGTTCGCGGCCGCGTCCCTGCACATCGGCCACCGCCTGGTGCTGATGGACCGCTGGACACCCGAGGAGATGCTCCGGCTGATCGACACCGAGAAGTGCACCCACACCCACATGGTCCCCACCCAGTTCCACCGGCTGCTGGCCCTCCCCCCGGACGTACGCGCCCGCTACGACGTCTCCTCCATGCGGCACGCCGTCCACGGTGCCGCCCCCTGCCCCGACCACGTCAAACGGGCGATGATCGACTGGTGGGGCACCTGTGTGGAGGAGTACTACGCCGCCAGCGAGGGCGGCGGCGCCTTCGCCACCGCCGAGGACTGGCTGAAGAAACCCGGAACGGTCGGCAGGGCCTGGCCCATCAGCGAGCTCGCCGTCCTCGACGACGACGGACGCCCCCTGCCGCCGGGCCGGCTGGGCACCGTCTACATGAAGATGAACACCGGCGGATTCGCCTACCACCGCGACGAGGACAAGACCCGCAGGAACCGCGTGGGCGACTTCTTCACCGTCGGCGACCTCGGGCACCTGGACGAGGACGGCTTCCTCTTCCTGCGCGACCGCAAGATCGACATGATCATCTCCGGTGGCGTCAACATCTACCCGGCCGAGATCGAGTCCGCCCTGCTCGCCCACCCCGCCGTCGCCGACGCCGCCGTCTTCGGCGTCCCGCACGACGACTGGGGTGAGGAGGTCAGGGCCGTCGTCGAACCGGCGCCCGGCCACGCGCCCGGCCCGGCCCTCGCCGCCGCCCTGCTCGCCCACTGCGCCGAGCGGCTGGCCGGCTACAAGCGGCCCAGGAGCGTCGGCTTCGTCACCGAGATGCCCCGCGACCCCAACGGCAAGCTGTACAAACGGCGGTTGCGGGATCCGTACTGGGAAGGACGCACCCGCTCCGTCTGACGCGCCGAAAGGCCGTACGGCGCGCCCGAAGGGCCTTACGACGCACCGGAAGAGCCTTACGGCGCACCGGAAGGGTCCTACGACGCACCGGAAGGGCCTTACGGCGCACCGAAGGCCCGCGCACGTCATCCTTCGGTCGCCCCCCTCTCGCCCTTCGGCCGATCACCGGCCGTGCCGCGCCTTCCTAGCGTGGCCGCATGACCACCACCACGACCGGGGAAGGCCCGCTGCGGCGCGGCGGAGTGCGGCCCGGGGAACGAGCACCGGCTCCCGATCTCGCCCGCGGGATCATGCTGCTGGCCATCGTGATGTCCAACACCGCGTTCCATCTCTGGGCGGCCCGGCGCGGGCCCTCCGGATGGCAGCCGGTGGACGGCTCCTGGCCGGACCGCACCGTGCAGTTCACGATGATCATCGTGCTGGACATGCGGATCTACCCGCTGTTCGCGTTCCTCTTCGGCTACGGCATGATGCAGCTCTACCTGCGGCAGACCGCCGCCGGAACCGCCGGACGCGACGTCGTCAGGCTGCTGCGCCGGCGCAGCCTGTGGCTGATCGTCATCGGCCTCGCCCACGCCACCCTGCTCATGTCCGGCGACATCCTCGGCTTCTACGGCGTCATGAGCCTCCTGCTCGGCTTCGCCTTCCTGCGGCGCGGCGAACGCGCCCTGAAGTGGTGGACCGGTGCCGGCGTCGCCCTGCTCCTGCTCACCACGGCCGGGCCGATCGTGTCGGCCGCGCTGGAGGGCAGGCTCGGGACCATGGGCGACGCGGGCGCGGAACCCGGCTTCCTGGCGTACGGGGCGCAGCACGAGAGCTGGCTCGAAGCGGCCGAAGTCCGCCTGGAGACAGGTCTGTTCGTCACCTTCGTGGCCTCGGCGGTGTCCCTCGCCGGCGGCGCGTTCCTCGTCTTCCTGCTGGGCTTCCTGGCCGCCCGCCACCGCGTCCTGGAGGAGCCCGGCCGTCATCTGCGGCTGCTGCGTCGTACCGCCGTTCTCGGCATCGCGGCCGGCTGGCTCGGCGCCCTGCCCGCCGCCCTCGCCCACGTCGGAGTCCTCGACGTGCCGCCCGACGCCGAGAGCGAGTCCGGGGCGCTCGTCATGCTGCGTGACCTCACGGGCAGCGCGGGCGGACTCGGCTACGTCGCCGCCGTCGCCCTCGTCGCGCACCGGTGGACCACCCGTGGGCACCGCCGGGGCGGCACCGCCACCGCCGTCGCCGCGGTGTCCGCGGTGGGCAAGCGGTCCCTGTCCTGCTATCTCGCCCACTCACTGATCTTCGCCCCGGTCCTCGCGGCCTGGGGGCTCGGCCTCGGCGGACACCTCGGCAGCGCGACGGCGGCCCTGTTCGCCACCACCGTCTGGCTGGTCACCGTGGCGGGCGCACTCGCCCTGGAGCGGGCGGGCCGCAGAGGTCCCGCGGAGGCGGTCCTGCGGCGCCTGACGTACGGCAGGCGGGAGCCGGGGACCAACCGCGTTGAGAGGGAGAGCGGTTGAGCGTGCCGCCGGGCGGGCCGTGATGCTTGACCTCGCTGTGCGCCGGGCCGAGGATCCTGTGCCATGAAGCCCGGACACGGCAGCACGGTCGACGGGGTGCTGCGGCGCAGCGCCCGTCGCACCCCGGCGCGCATCGCCATCCGACACCGCGACCGCTCCTGGACGTACGAGGAACTCGACGACGCCGTCTCCCGCGCGGCGACCGTCCTGCGCGCCGAGGGGCTCGAGCCGGGCGACCGGGTCGCCGCCTACGGACACAACTCCGACGCCTATCTCATCGCCTTCCTGGCCTGCGCCCGCGCGGGCCTGGTGCACGTGCCGGTCAACCAGAACCTGACCGGCGACGACCTGGCCTATCTGATCGGCCAGTCGGGCAGTTCCGTGGTCCTCACCGACCCCCCGCTGGCGGACCGGCTCCCCGACGGCGTACGCACCCTGCCCCTGAGGGACGCCGGGGACTCGCTGCTCGCGCGGCTGCCGGAGGCACCGCCGTACGACGGGCCGGAGGCGCGCGGCGAGGACCTGGTGCAGCTGCTGTACACCTCGGGCACCACCGCGCTGCCCAAGGGCGCGATGATGACGCACCGGGCGCTGGTGCACGAGTACCTGAGCGCGATCACCGCCCTCGACCTGAGCGCCGGGGACCGGCCGGCCCACTCGCTTCCGCTGTACCACTCGGCGCAGATGCATGTGTTCCTGCTGCCGTACCTCGCGGTCGGCGCTACGAACACCGTCCTCGACGCCCCGGACGGGGACACCCTCTTCGACCTGATCGAGGCGGGCCAGGTGGACAGCCTGTTCGCCCCGCCGACGGTGTGGATCGGCCTGTCCGGCCGCCCCGATTTCGCCACCCGCGACCTCGGGGGGCTGCGCAAGGCGTACTACGGGGCCTCGATCATGCCGGTGCCGGTCCTGGAACGGCTGCGCGAGCGCCTGCCGAAGCTGGCCCTCTACAACTGCTTCGGCCAGAGCGAGATCGGCCCGCTGGCCACCGTCCTCGGCCCCGCCGAGCACAAGGCCCGCCCCGCCTCCTGCGGCCGGCCGGTGCTCTTCGTCGACGCGCGGGTCGTCGACGAGCACGGCAAGGACGTGCCCGACGGCACACCCGGTGAGATCGTCTACCGCTCGCCGCAGCTGTGCGAGGGCTACTGGGGCAAGCCCGAGGAGACCGAAGAGGCGTTCCGTGACGGCTGGTTCCGCTCCGGCGACCTCGCCGTCCGTGACGCCGAGGGCTATCTGACGATCGTCGACCGGGTGAAGGACGTCATCAACTCCGGGGGCGTCCTGATCGCCTCGCGGCAGGTCGAGGACGCGCTCTACCGTCATGACGCCGTGGCGGAGGCCGCGGTGATCGGCCTTCCCGACGACAAGTGGATCGAGGCCGTCACCGCGGTCGTCGTCCTGCGCGCCGAGGTCACCGAGGCCGAGCTGATCGCCCATGCCCGCGCGCACCTGGCCCCCTTCAAGGCGCCCAGGCGGGTGGTGTTCGTCGACGCCCTGCCGCGCAACGCCAGCGGCAAGATCCTCAAGCGCGAGCTGCGGGACCGGCTGAGCTCTGGCTGATTTCAGTCACCTCGTCGACCGATGCGGTGCCGGCCGTCATGGAGAGCCTGCGCAGCGGGGATACCGCCAGTGAACCCTCTGCGCCGGACGGCCGGCACCTGATCGGAGGCTGATCATGGCCCACCCCCTGACCCCCGGGCCCGCGTCGTGAGGACCGGACCCCAGCGCTACCCCGGCGCCTCCACCGCCTACTGGTACCAGGACAACTATCCGGGCTCGCCGATGGAGACCAACGTCGTTCTGTGGCACTCCACCGAGGGCACCGCGCTCCCCTCCTACGGCGGCGGCGTGTCCGCCCCGAACCTGACCGCCCGTCCCGACTTCGCCCGCGAACGCATGGTCTGGTACCAGCACTTCGACTTCGACGTCTCCAGCCGCGCCCTGCGCAATCTGCCCGGGGGAGTGGAGACCAACACCCTGAACGTGTGCCAGGTGGAGATCGTCGGCACCTGCGACCCGGCGACGCACCGGCGCTGGGGGAGCACCCCGCACCTGTACATGCCGGAGCTGCCGGCGTGGGCGGTCCGGGACCTGGGCGCCTTCGCCCGCTGGGCCCGCACCGAGCACGGCGTGCCCCTCACCTCCGGACTGACCTTCAAGCCGTACCCCAGCTCCTACGGCGCCAACGGCGTCCGTCTGAGCCGTACCCGGTGGACCGCCTTCAAGGGCCACTGCGGACACCAGCACGCCCCCGAGAACGACCACGGGGACCCCGGCAGGTTCCCCATGAGCGCCATCCTCGCCGCAGCGAAGGGAGACACCGTGGACCTCACCCCCGCCAATCTGAGGGCCATCGCCGTGGCGGTCCTCACCGCCGACAACATCATCGACAACCCCAACGCCGCCACGGCCGACGACAACCCGTACGTGTCCCTGGAGACCGTGGTCCGCAACCTGGAGATCATCGCCCGGCGCACCGAGAAGAGGGTCGCCGCGCTGGAACCCGTGACACTGACCGACACACAGCTGGCGGCCGTCGCCGACCGGCTCGCCGCGCATCCCGCCCTCACCGACGCCCTCGCCGAGAAGCTGGCGGACCGGCTCGCCGCGCGCCTGACCCCCTGAGCGGCGGGCCCGGCCCCGCGCGGCGGCCGGCCGTCAGCGGGGCCGCTCGTCCACGATCCTGCGGATCTTGCCCACCGACCGCTCCAGCGTCCCGGGGTCGACGATCTCCACGCCGACCGAGACCCCGATGCCGTCCTTGACCGCGGCGGCGACGGCCCGGGCCGCGTCCTGTCTGGCCTGCGGGGTCGCGTCCGCGCGGGCCTCCGCCCGCACCGTGAGGGCGTCGAGCCGGCCCTCACGGGTGAGGCGGAGCTGGAAGTGGGGAGCCACGGCCGGGATCCGCAGGACGATCTCCTCGATCTGGGTCGGGAAGAGGTTCACCCCGCGCAGGATCACCATGTCGTCGCTGCGGCCGGTCACCTTGCCCATACGGCGGAACACCCGGGCCGTGCCCGGCAGCAGACGGGTCAGGTCACGGGTGCGGTAGCGGACGACCGGCATGGCCTGCTTGGTCAGCGAGGTGAACACCAGCTCGCCCTCCTCGCCCTCGGGCAGCAACTCCCCGGTGACCGGGTCGACCACCTCCGGGTAGAAGTGGTCCTCCCAGACGTGCAGGCCGTCCTTGGTCTCCACGCACTCCTGCGCGACACCGGGGCCGATCACCTCGGACAGCCCGTATATGTCGACCGCGTCGATCCCGAACCGCTCCTCGATCTCGCGCCGCATCTCCTGCGTCCACGGCTCGGCACCGAAGATCCCGACCTCCAGCGAGGTGCCGCGGGGGTCGACGCCCTGGCGCTCGAACTCGTCCAGCAGCGTCAGCATGTACGACGGCGTCACCGTGATGACGCGCGGCCGGAGGTCCTGGATCAGCTGCACCTGACGGGACGTCATGCCGCCGGAGGCGGGGATCACCGTGCAGCCCAGCCGTTCGGCGCCGTAGTGCGCGCCGAGTCCGCCGGTGAACAGGCCGTATCCGTAGGCGACATGGACCGTGTCGCCGGGGCGGCCGCCCGCGGCCCGGATCGAACGGGCCACCATGTCCGACCACATGGACAGATCGTCCTCGGTGTAGCCGACCACCGTCGGACGTCCCGTGGTGCCGCTGGAGGCGTGGAGCCGGCGGATCCGCTCGCGCGGCACGGCGAACATGCCGTACGGGTAGTTCGCGCGCAGGTCCGCCTTGGTGGTGAAGGGGAAGCGGGCGAGGTCGGCCAGGGAGCGGCAGTCGTCCGGATGCACCCCCGCCTTGTCGAACGCCTCGCGGTAGTGCGGCACGCTCGCGTGGACGTGGCGCAGGGTGGAGCGCAGCCGTTCGAGCTGGAGTGCCCGCAGCTCGCCGATGTCCAGGCGCTCGCCCGCGTCGAGCAGCTCCGTCGCCTCCGTCATGAGGACGCCTCCCTCACCGACCGTAACAATCCGGACGACCGATCATTCGGTCGAGGTGTTCGGGTCCAGTAATTCAGGCATGCCCGGCCGGGGCAAGGGGGCGGCCTGGATCTCTCGCCGTCCGGGCAGTTCCGGGCCTTCCATGTCGACCACCGGACGACACTCACTCTGCTCGGTGAAATATGCCGAACAAATGTGTATTTCCGAACGTGTGAGCACACCCTCAGCATGGGCAATTGCCTGCAAAATCAACTGAAAGGCACATTCGTGGCTGACAGCAAGACCGACAAGATCAGGAAAGCCGCCGCGTCGATCGGGCTCGTGACCCCGCTCGGCGCACCGTCGGCGGCGCAGGCACCCCCGGCCGACGAGGTGTGGCAGCTGCCGGGCGGCAGCGCCCGGGTCTACTACGGGCAGGGCCAGCGGGGCGTGGTCCGGCCGGTCGTCCTGGCCGACGGGTTCAATCTCGGCCCGACCGACTTCGACTGGCTCTGGGACCACCTGGAGAACGGCAGGTTCCCGTTCGTCAGCGAGCTCCGGCGGCGGGGGCGCACCCTGGTCCTGGTCGGGTTCGACGAGCGCAGCGAGTCGATCCTGCGCAACGCGGAGACCATGACGGCCGCGATCCTTCGGACCGGCGCCGAGCAGCTGGGCGACACCCGGCTGCTCGCCGGCGGGTTCAGCATGGGCGGCATGGTCGCCCGGTACGCGCTGGCGAAGATGGAAATGCAGCGCATGGACCACCGGGTCGGCGCCTACCTGTCGTTCGACACCCCGCACCGCGGCGCGTGGGTGCCGATCGGACTCCAGGCGTTCGCGCATCACCTCGCCCCGGTCGACGACACCTATCTGCGCCAGATCGCCAGCCCGGCCTCCCAGCAGATGCTCTGGCGGTACCTCGACAGCGTCGACGGCACGCCGCAGCAGAGCCCGCTGCGGACGGAGTTCCTGGAGCAGCTCCAGCGGGTCGGCTCCTGGCCCCGCATCCCGCGCCTGATGGGCGTGGCCAGCGGCCGCGGCGACGGCGTGGGCAACGGCGTCCGCGCCGGGGAGAAGACGCTGAGCTGTTCGGGTCCGTTCTTCGACGGCACCTACTTCCTCGCCCAGTCGCAGGGCGACCCGGCGGAGGTGGCCGTGCTGAACGGCGCCCTCGGCGGACCGCACACGATCACCACGCGCGGCTACCCGGAGCTGGACGGGGCGCCCGGCGGAACGCTCGAATCGTTCGGCATCGTGGGCGACGCGCTCAAGAGCATCGGCGAGAACATCGACCTCACCCACAGGTCGGTGTGCTTCGTGCCGTCCGTCAGCGCGGTCGCCGTCCGCGACCTGGACCGGCAGGACGACCTGTACGTCGACATCGACGGGCTGCCCCCGGAGGAGTCCGAGCTCGACGACTTCCTGCTCTCCCGGGACAACGACCCGCACGCCCTCATGACCCCGGAGATCGGTGAGTGGGTCCTCGACCGCCTGCCCGACTGATCCCGCGCACCGGGGCGTCAGGGCCCTGACCGCGCTCCCGTCGGCGGGACGTCCGCACCTCGGCGTCCCGCCGACGGGTCCTCCCCGCGGCCGGGAGACAACTTGCTTGCCGCTGTACGGGCGATTCGTCCATGATCGGCCGCATGCCGACCTTCACCGCCCCCGACGGAACCGTCCTCACCCATCACCTGCTCGGTGACCGGGGGGAGCCCGTCCTCGTGCTCCCCGGCGGACCCATGCGGGCCTCCGCCTACCTCGGCGACCTCGGAGGACTCGCCGCGCACCGTCGGCTGGCCCTGCTCGACCTGCGCGGCACCGGCGGCTCCGCGGCGCCCGCCGACCCGGCGACGTACCGCTGCGACCGGCTCGTGGACGACGTGGAGGCACTGCGCGCCCACCTCGGACCGGAGCGGATCGACCTGCTCGCGCACTCGGCGGGCGGCAGCCTGGCGATGCTCTACGCCGCCCGGTACCCGGAGCGGGTGCGCCGGCTGGCACTGATCACCGCGACCCCGTGGGCCCTCGGCATGCCCGCCACGCCCGGGGACCGCCTCGCGGCCGCCCGGCTGAGGGAGGGCGAGCCGTGGTTCGCGCAGACCTTCCCCGCCTTCGAGAAGTGGCTCGCCGGGGACGGCGACTTCGACGACGCCTTCGCCCCGTTCTTCTACGGCCGCTGGGACGGGACGGCCGCCGCGCACGCGGCCGGGGACGAGCGGGAGACCAACGAGGAGGCCGCCGGCGTCTACGGCTCCCCGGGCGCCTACGACCCGCCCGCCACCCGTGCCGCGCTCGCCGGGTTCACCGCGCCCGTGCTCGTGTACGCCGGCGAGCTGGACGGCGGGCCCCGGCCGGAGCTCGCCCGCCGTGCCGCCGGCGTCTTCCCGCACGCCGAGGTGGTCGTGCAGCCGGGCGCGGGCCACTACCCCTGGCTGGACGACCCCGGCCGGTTCGCCGGACGCGTCGCCGCGTTCCTCAGCGAGGAGATCCGTACGCCGTCATGAAGCGGTCCCGGAAGCGGTCCATGCCCCAGACCGGGGCCGCCTTCGCGGGCTTGAGGCCCTCGCTCCAGCCCCACCCGGAGATCCTGTCCAGCACGCGCGGGTCGCGGGCGACGATCGTGACGGGCACGTCCCGGCTGGTGCTGCCCGCGGTGACGGTGGGCACCGGCTGGTGGTCGCCGAGGAAGACCAGGACGGTGTCGTCGTCGCCGTAGCGCTCCAGCCACTCGGTCAGGCTCCGCAGCGAGTACTCGATCGCGCGCCGGTACTCGGTGCGCACGCTGCCGGGGTCCTTCCAGACCTCCGCGGGGTCCTTGCCCTCGGCCTTGAGGCCGTGGAAGACCGAGCCGTCGCCCAGGTCGTCCCAGCCGATCATGCGGGGGATGGGGGACCAGGGATTGTGGCTGGAGGCGAGGATGACCTCCGCCATGATCGGCTCGCGGCCGGCCCTGCCGTGCTCAAGACGTTCGAACGCCTCCAGGCTGAACTGGTCGGGCACGGGCGTCCAGCTGAAGTACGGGCCGTGGTAGCCGAGCCGCTCGGAGTCGTAGATGTGGTCGAGGCCGAAGAACTCGCCCTCCGGCCAGGCCCGCCGCACCCCGGGCACGATGCCGACCGTGCGCCAGGCGCCCGACTTGCGGAAGTAGCTGGTGAGGGTCATGCGGTCGCTGGTGGTGAGGCTGCGGTAGCGCTGCTGGTTCTTGATCCACAGCCCGGACAGGAACGTGGAGTGCGCCAGCCAGCTGCCCGCCCCGGTCACGGGGGAGCGCAGCCAGGCGCTGCGCGCCTCGAACCCCGCCTCGTGCAGGGACGTGGTGCCCTGCGACAGCACCGCGCCGACCTGCGCCGCCATGTCCGGGTCCTCGATCGCGGTGCGGCCGTAGCTCTCGATGAAGGTGAACAGGACGTCCTTGCCGCGCAGCCCGGTCAGCAGCCGGTCGGGCGGGGTCGCGGCGAAGGCGTCCACGGCCGCCTGCTTCTCGAACTCCCGGGCGTCCCGCAGGCCCGCCCGGACCATCTCCACCCGGTTGCCGAGCATCTGGGCGGTGCCCCTCGTCGCCAGGGAGACCCCGGAGACCTGCGCGCCGAAGGCCGTCAGGACGACCCAGGCGAGCCCGAGGGCGAGTGTCGTGCGTACCGCGGCCGGCCGGTGACGGACCATCAGACGGGTCACGCGGACCGTGGCGAGCGTGGTCAGCACGAGCACGGCGGCGGCCAGCGCCAGCGCGCCCGCCACGGCGAGCACCTGCCCCGTGCGCCCGAAGGACTCGCCGACGAAGTCGACCGCGTCGTCGAGCAGTATCCAGTCCAGCACCAGGTCGAAGGGGCGGGCCAGGGTCTGGTAGAAGCCCATGTCGAGGCACTTCAGGAGGGTGAGCAGCCCCAGGAACACCCCGGTCGCCACCGCCGCGATCCGCCGGGCCCTCGCGGGCAGCGCGAGCAGCAGACCCGCGAGGACCACGCCTTCGGCGGGGACACGCAGGAACGAGCCGGGCGAGAGGCGTTCGAGCCGGTTGGGCAGCAGCAGCGCGACCAGCACGAGCAGACCGGCCAGGACGGTGGTGCCCACGGTGACGCCGCGCGCGGCGCGCGGAAACCGGTGCCGCCACCGGAACGGACCGCCCATGCCCGTCCCGTCCGCGTCCGTCCCGTCCGCGTCCGCCTCGCCCTCGGTGGTGTCGGGCGGCGGGCTGGAGCGGGTGAAGAGCGACACGTGCGGGTCCTTCCGTGCGGCCGTGCGGGCAGGGCGAAGCGGGCCCGTCGCCGGGCCTGTCCCCACCAGTACGTCCGCCCGTCCCCCGGGGTTCAACCCCACGGCACCGCATTTCACCCGCTCGTACGGGTCCGGCCCGGCGTTTTGCCCGCCGGGACGGTCGCGGCCCGGCCCCGCGCACCTCTCACTCCTGCGCGGCCGCCACCACCTCGTGGGCCCAGCGGTAGTCCGCCTTTCCGCTCGGGGAGCGCCGGACGGCCGGGGTGATCACCAGCTGCCGCGGCACCTTGTAGCCGGCCAGCCGGGTGCGGCAGTGGTGCTGGATCTCCTCCAGGGACGGCGGCGCCGCTCCCTCGCGCACCTGTACGACGGCCGCCACACGGCTGCCCCAGGTGGCGTCGGGCGCCCCGGCCACGAGCGCGTCGTACACGTCGGGGTGGGACTTGAGCGCCTGCTCGACCTCCTCCGGGTACACCTTCTCGCCGCCGGTGTTGATGCACTGCGAGCCCCGGCCGAGGACGGTGACCACGCCCTCCTCGTCGACGGTGGCCATGTCGCCGAGGAGCACCCAGCGCCGGCCGTCCCGCTCGAAGAAGGTCTCCGCCGTCTTCGCCGGGTCGTTGTAGTAGCCGAGAGGGACGTGCCCGCACTGGGCGATGCGCCCCGGCTCGCCCGGCGCCACCGGCTCGCGCGTGGCCGGATCGACGACCCGGGTACGGGAGTTGACCCGGATGCGGAAGCCGCGCCGGGGTCCTGAGTCGGGGGTCGCGGTGCCGTTGAAGCCGGACTCGGAGGAGCCGAAGTTGTTCAGGAGCAGGACGTGCGGGACCAGCTCCAGGAACTGCCGCCTGACCGTCTCCGACATGATCGCCCCGGAGGAGGACACGCTGAACAGCGACGAGCAGTCCGTGCCCTTCAGCGGCCCGGACAGCGCGTCGATCAGCGGCCGCAGCATCGCGTCGCCGACCAGGGACACACTGGTGACCCGCTCCCGCTCGATGGTGCGCAGCACCTCCGCGGGCACGAACCTGCGGTGCAGCACGACCCGCTGGCCGAAGCCGAAGCCGATGAACGCGGTCAGGGTGGAGGTGCCGTGCATCAGCGGGGGAGTGGGGAAGAAGGTGATCCCGGAACCGCCGGCCGCCACCCGCTCGGCCAGCTCCTGCGGCCTGCGCACCGGTTCCCCGGTCGGCGCCCCGCCGCCCAGTCCGGCGAAGAACAGGTCCTCCTGGCGCCACATCACCCCCTTGGGCATGCCGGTCGTGCCGCCGGTGTAGATGATGAACTGGTCGTCACCCGACCGCGCAGGGAACCCGCGCCCACCGGATCGACCGGATCGACCGGATCGACCGGACGCGCCACCCTCGCCGGACCCGGACCCGGACCCGGACCCGGACCCGGACCCGGACCCGGCCGTCTCACCGGATCGACCGGGCCCGTCAGGCCCGTCAGGCCCGTCAGGCCCGTCAGGCCCGCCGGGCCCGCCGGATCCGCGGAGCCCCGAAGACCCTCCGTGCCCGGCCGCCGTGCCGAGTCCGGCCGCACCGGCCGCCTCCGCCTCGGAGAAGGCCAGCGCGTCCACGGCCCCCGATCCCGGCCCCACCTCGATCAGATGCCGGATCCCCGGCGCCCGCGGCAGCGCCTGCGCCACCCGCTCGCCGAACTCCGCGTCGAACACCACCGCCGCCAGATCGGCGTCCCGGTACAGGTACGCCAGCTCGTCGGCGACATAGCGGTAGTTGACGTTCACCGGCACGATCCGCGCCTTGAGGCAGCCCAGCAGGGTCTGGAGGTACTCGACCCCGTTGTACAGGTGCAGGCCGAGATGCTCGCCGGGGCGGACGCCGCTGTCCAGCAGATGACGGCCGATCCGGTCGGCGGCCGCGTCCAGCTCCGCGTACGTCAGCCGGCGCTCGGCGCCGCTGCCGGGGTGGTCGACGTACACCAGCGCCTCGCGGTCCGGCACCACGTCGACGACCGACTCGAACAGGTCGGCAAGGTTGTACTCCACCGCTCCTCCTGACCCCGTCCCGCCTCGGTTGCCGGTCATCAGAGCAAAGGCGCGCACAAGGGGGAAGGGCTCTCGCGGCAGAAATCTGACTACCTGTCAGAAAACCCTTGTCCTGTCCGCGCCCCTCCTGCAACCTGTTCTCGTCACGGCAGAGGGGAGACGGACATGGGCGGTACGGAACACCTCACCGTGCGGCGCGAGGGCGCCACACTCGTGCTCACGCTGAACCGGCCGGAGGCCAGGAACGCGCTCTCCGTCCCGATGCTGGTCGGCCTCCACGACGGCTGGACCGAGGCCGACGAGGACGACGGCGTCCGCTCGATCGTGCTGACCGGCGCGGGCGGCGCCTTCTGCGCCGGCATGGACCTCAAGGCACTCGCAGGCGACGGCATGGCCGGACAGGAGCACCACGAGCGCCTCGCGGCGGACCCCGACCTGCACTGGAAGGCGATGCTGCGCCACCACCGCCCGCGCAAGCCGGTCGTCGCCGCCGTGGAGGGGCCGTGCGTCGCGGGCGGCACCGAGATCCTCCAGGGCACGGACATCCGTGTCGCCGGAGAGTCCGCCGTCTTCGGGCTGTACGAGGTGCGCCGCGGCCTGTTCCCCATCGGCGGCTCCACGGTCCGGCTGCAACGCCAGATCCCGCGCACCCACGCCCTGGAGATGCTGCTCACCGGCCGCCCCTACAGCGCCCGCGAGGCCGCGGACATCGGCCTGGTCGGCCATGTCGTGCCCGACGGCACCGCGCTGGAGCGGGCGCTGGAGATCGCCGAACGGATCAACGCCTGCGGCCCGCTGGCCGTGGAGGCTGTCAAGGCGTCCGTGTACGAGACCGCGGACATGACCGAGACCGACGGCCTCGCCGCCGAACTCAAGCGCGGATGGCCGGTGTTCGGCACCGCCGACGCCCGGGAGGGCGCCCGCGCCTTCGCGGAGAAGCGGCCGCCCGTCTACCGACGCGCCTGAGGAACCCCGCCTCACCCCCGCGCCCGAGGAGCCCCCGTGCCCGAAGTGCTCAAAGCCCCCCTGGTCGTCGAGTTCCCCTTCACCCGCTCGCTCGGCCCCGTGCAGAGCGCCTTCCTCACCGGACTGCGCGAACGCGTCGTGCTGGGCGTGCGCACCGGCGACGGCCGCACCCTCGTCCCGCCCGTCGAGTACGACCCCGTCACCGCCGAGGAGATCCGCGAGCTCGTCGAGGTCGCCCCCACCGGCACCGTCACCACCTGGGCCTGGAACCACGCCCCGCGCCGCGGCCAGCCCCTCGACACCCCCTTCGCCTGGGTCCTGGTCCGTCTCGACGGCGCCGACACCGCGCTGCTGCACGCCCTGGACGCGCCCGGCCCGGACGCCGTCCGCACCGGCATGAGGGTCCGGATCCGCTGGGCCGGGCGGCGCACCGGCGCCGTCACGGACATCGCCTGCTTCGAGCCGTACGACGGCGGCCCGGCCCGGCCGCAGGGCCGCAGCGGCGCGTTCGCCGACCCGGTCACCGGCATCGTCGCGCCCGCCCGCCTCGACTACACCTGCACGCCCGGCCGGGCCCAGTCCGCCCACCTCCACGCCCTCGCGGAGCGGCGTACGACGGGCGAGCGCTGCCCGTCCTGCCGCAAGGTCTACGTCCCGCCCCGCGGCGCCTGTCCCACCTGCGGCGTCGCCACGACGGAACGCGTCGAGTGCGGACCGCGCGGCACGGTCACCACCTTCTGCGTGGTGAACATCAAGGCGAAGAACCTCGACATCGACGTGCCCTACGTCTACGCCCACATCGCCCTCGACGGCGCCGACCTCGCCCTGCACGGACGGATCGGGGGCATCCCCTACGACCAGGTGCGCATGGGACTGCGGGTGGAGCCCGTGTGGACCGAGGGCGTCCGCCACCCCGACCACTACCGGCCGACCGGCGAACCCGACGCGGACTACGAGACGTACAAGGAGCTGCTGTGACCCGGGAGATCGCCGTCGTCGCCTTCGCGCAGAGCGACCACCGGCGCACCACCGACGATCTCTCCGAGGTCGAGATGCTGATGCCGGTGCTGCACGAGGTGCTGGAGCGGACCGGCCTCAGGAGCGCCGACATCGGCTTCACCTGCTCCGGCTCCTGCGACTACCTCGCGGGCCGCGCGTTCTCCTTCACCCTCGCCCTGGACGGCGTCGGCGCCTGGCCGCCCCTGTCCGAGTCGCACGTCGAGACGGACGGCGCCTGGGCCCTGTACGAGGCATGGGCCAAGCTGCTGAGCGGCGACGCCGACACCGCCCTGGTGTACTCCTACGGCAAGTCCTCGCCCGGCTCCCTGCGGGACGTCCTCACCCGCCAGCTCGACCCGTACTACCTGGCCCCGCTGTGGCCCGACTCCGTCGCCCTCGCCGCCCTCCAGGCACAGGCGCTGATCGACGCGGGCGACACCGACGAGAGCGCCCTCGCCGCGATCGGCGCCCGCAGCAGACGGGCCGCGGTCCTCAACCCCCATGCCCAGCTGCGGGGTTCCGTCCCGCACGGCGAGTACGTCGTACGGCCCCTGCGCACCGGGGACTGCCCGCCGGTCGGCGACGGCGCCGCCGCGGTGGTCCTCGCGGCGGGGGAGCGGGCCCGCGAACTGTGCGACCGGCCCGCCTGGATCAGAGGCGTCGACCACCGGGTCGAGGCCCACTCCCTCGGCGTGCGCGACCTGACCGACTCGCCCTCCACCCGGCTCGCCGCCGAGAAGGCCGGTGCCTTCGACAGGCCCGTCGACACCGCCGAACTGCACGCGCCCTTCACCGCGCAGGAGGTCGTGCTGCGCAAGGCGCTGCGGCTCGACGACAGCGTGCGGGTGAACCTGTCCGGAGGGGCCCTCGCCGCCAACCCGATGATGGCCGCCGGCCTGATCCGCATCGGCGAGGCCGCCGCACGCATCCACCGGGGCGAGTCCGGCCGGGCCCTCGCGCACGCCACCTCCGGTCCCTGTCTCCAGCAGAACCTGGTCGCCGTACTCGAAGGGGATCCGCGATGAGCAAGGAGCCCGTGGCCGTCGTCGGCGTCGGCCAGACCCGGCACGTCGCCGCCCGCCGGGACGTGTCCATCGCCGGGCTCGTCCGCGAGGCCGCCCGGCGGGCCCTGGACGACGCCGAGCTGGACTGGGCGGACATCGACGCCGTCGTCATCGGCAAGGCCCCCGACTTCTTCGAGGGCGTGATGATGCCCGAGCTGTACCTGGCCGACGCCCTCGGCGCGGTCGGCAAGCCCCTGCTGCGGGTCCACACGGCCGGCTCGGTCGGCGGATCCACCGCGCTGGTCGCCGCGAACCTCGTCGCCGCGCGCGTCCACGGCACCGTCCTCACCCTCGCCTACGAGAAGCAGTCCGAGTCGAACGCCATGTGGGGCCTGTCCCTGCCGGTCCCCTTCCAGCAGCCGCTGCTGGCCGGCGCGGGCGGCTTCTTCGCCCCGCACGTCCGCGCGTACATCCGGCGCAGCGGCGCACCCGACACGATCGGCTCGCTGGTGGCGTACAAGAACCGGCGCAACGCGCTGAAGAACCCCTGTGCCCATCTCCACGAGCACGACATCACCCTGGAGAAGGTCCAGGCGTCGCCCATGCTGTGGGACCCGATCCGCTACTCCGAGACCTGTCCGTCCTCCGACGGCGCCTGCGCGATGGTGCTCACCGGCCGGGCGGGCGCGGCCCGGGCGCCCGGCCGGCCCGCCTGGATGCTGGGCGGCGCCATGCGCAGCGAGCCGACCCTCTTCGCGGGCAAGGACTTCGTCTCCCCGCGGGCGGGCCGGGACTGCGCGGCCGACGTCTACCGGCAGGCCGGGATCACCGACCCGCGGCGGGAGATCGACGGTGTCGAGATGTACGTGCCGTTCTCCTGGTACGAGCCGATGTGGCTGGAGAACCTCGGCTTCGCAGCCGAGGGCGAGGGCTGGAAGCTCACGGAGTCCGGGGTGACCGAGCTGGACGGGGATCTGCCCGTCGACATGTCGGGCGGGGTGCTCTCCACCAACCCCATCGGGGCCTCCGGCATGATCCGCTTCGCGGAGGCCGCGCTCCAGGTGCGCGGCCGGGCCGGGGAGCACCAGCTGGAGAGGGCCCGCCGGGTGCTCGGGCACGCCTACGGCGGCGGAGCCCAGTTCTTCTCCATGTGGCTGGTGGGCGCCGAGCCCCCGCAGTCGTGAGACGTCCCCCTCACGTGGCCTGTCGGGGGCCCGGGACGATCGCTAGGCTGGCCGCGGACGACGCGAACCGGGAGGAGCACGGACGTGGCCGAGAGCACCATCCAGCAGCAGCCGCTCGCGGGCTGGGACAAGCCGGAGCTGGACCTCAGCAACGCCGAGTGGCAGTCCAGCAGCCGAGGCCGGGGGGATGTCCAGATCGCCTTCGTCGAAGGTTTCATCGCCATGCGCAACAGCGGCCGGCCCGAGAGCCCTTCCCTGATCTTCACACCCGCCGAGTGGGGCGCGTTCGTCTCGGGAGCGCGCGAGGGGGAGTTCGACCTGACCTAGGGCCTGCCGACCCGGTCCCGGCCGTCGCAGGACCAGCCGAACCGGGGGTGTTTCCACCTGCTTTACCGGACACGCGACCGCGCACCCGCCCCGGGGGCCGAAGCCTGCGACAGGCTGGCCCCTGCAAGCGGAAGGTCGCACTCCCAAGGTGAGGAACGCCATGAGCACCCTGCCGGTCATCGCGGCGGTCGACGGTTCTGACGACAGCCTGCGCGCTCTGGACTGGGCCCTGGACACCGCACGGCGCCGCGAGGCGCCGGTCACGGTGGTCCACGTACGGCACGACACGGCCTGGACCCAGCCCGGCGCGCCCGTCGTGCTGCCCCCGCCGCCCGAGGACGACCCGGTGCTCGCCCAGGCGCGCGACCGGCTCACCGAACGCGCCGACGGGATCGACGCGCACTATGCCGCGCTGGACGGCGCCCCGAGTGCTCTGCTGCCCGAACTGGGCTCCGAGGCCCAGCTGTTGGTGCTCGGCTCCCGCGGCCGGGGTGGCTTCGCCAGCCTGCTGCTGGGCTCCAACGGCCTTGCCGCGGCCCGTGACGCGGACTGCCCGGTCGTCGTGGTGCCGCGACCCGGCCGGGAGGTCGCCGACGCCCTGCCGCAGGAGCCCGGGCCGCGCGTGGTCGTCGGCCTGAAGGTCGACAGCCCCGACGAGGGCGCGCTCGGCCTCGCCTTCACCGAGGCCACCCTGCGCGGCGCCCGCGTCCAGGTGATCGCCGCCTACCCGTGGCCGATCCGGGACTGGGCGATGACCGGCGAGATGGCCATGGTCATGATCGACCGGACGGCCGTCGAGACCGACACCCGCCGTCTCGCCGAGGAGATCGTCGCCCCGGTCCGCGCCCGCCGTCCGCAGGTGCCCGCCGAAGTGGTCGCGGTTCCCGGCGACGCGGCCGGCGCGCTCGTCGCCGCCTCGCCGGGCGCCGAGCTGACCGTGGTGGGCCGCCACCGCAGACGCTTGCTAGTCCGCCCCCGCATGCTGGGCTCCGTCACCCAGGCCGTCCTGTCGCACGCGGCGAGCCCCGTCGCGGTGGTGCCGCCGGCCCCGGAGGACGGCCCCACCGGCAGCTCTAATGGGTGAGGATCCGTCTATCATTAGCTCATGCAGGACGCGCAGCTCACCCTGGACCTCGCCCTCACCGTCCGCCACGACGGCGACGGGGGCGTGGCCGACGATCTGACCGACCCCGCCGGACTGACCGCCTGGGTCCGCGCCCGCCCCGGCCTCGCCCCGCCCGGCTACACCGCGGACACCGCCGCCCTCGCCGCCGTACGGGATCTGCGCGCCGCCGTGCGCGCCCTGTTCGCCCGCTCCGTGCCGGGCGAGCCGAGCCGCGCCGACGCGGGCCGGCTGCTCCCCGTGGAGGAGGCCGTGGCCCGCCTCAACGCGGCGGCCGCCCGGGTGCCCACCGTCCCCGTCCTGGACTGGCCCGACGCGGGCGGCCCGGTCGCGCACCGGCGCCCGGCCCGGGGCGAGGACGAGCTCCCGTCCGTGCTCGCCCGGTCGGCCGTGACCTTCCTGGCGGGCCCCGACCGGGACCGGCTCCGCGCCTGCCACGCCCCCCGCTGCGTGCGCTACTTCCTCAAGGACCACCCCCGCCAGGAATGGTGCAAGCCGTCCTGCGGCAACCGGGCGAGGGTGGCCCGCCACCACGAACGGCACAAGGGCGTCTGACCCCGAGGGGCGCGCGCAGCCGCGCGGGCGACCGCGCCCGGTGCGGCGCCCCGGTCCCGCACCGTCCCTCGGCCGCGCCGTCGCACGGCACGCCGTACCATGGCGACATGTCGTTCCTCCGTCGCCGCAGCGCCACTCCCGCCGGCCCCGATTTCGACGTACTGGCCATGGACCCGGGCGACTGGCCCGGAAACCTCGGCGCCGGGCTGCTGCCCGCCCCCGACGGCACCTGCCAGGGCGTGTTCCTGCGCTACGACCTGTTCGGCGGCCGCGGCCCCGCGATGATCATCGGCAATCTGCCCGAGGGCTCCCCGGCCCGCGAGACCGCCGAGGACCAGATCCCCTTCGAGGTGGGCCAGCTCCTGCTCGCGCTGGAGAACGACGAGGAGGTCACGGTCGTCGGTGTCGAGGACATGCCGGTCATGCAGGGCGACAACCTGCTCATCGTGCGCCGCCTCAAGCTCTCCGAGAGCCGCATCTCCTGCGTCCAGTTCGACCGCAGCGACAACGTCCTGGTGACCATCGCCGCCTGGGACCGGCCCATCACCGACGACCTGTACGCACTGCTGAAGCCGCTGCCCGCGGAACTGTTCCAGCAGGGCTGAGCCCGCGAGGGGCCAGGCCGGGCCGCCGTCACGGCGGCCCGGCCCGTCCCTGTCAGGACCCCGACTGGGCCACCCGCACATCGGCGGCCCGCACGAACGCCACCCGGTGGCCGAACTGGATCTCGTAGTAGAGGTCCTCGCCGGTCACCGCACGGTGGTTCGCGGTGTCGAAGGTGACCGCGTAGTAGTACTCGCCCGGCACCTTCCCGCCCGTCACGTACTTCTGCCCCGCGAGCAGCTCGTACGGCAGCGGGGACACGGCCTGCGCCGGGACCCCGGCCGGGTAGGCGCCCGCCTCCGGATAGGCACGCCCGTAGACCGGCACACTCGCCCGGCCGTCCCTCGGGGTCACCACCTGGCCCTTGGCGTGCACGGCCGTCGGCTTCCCGGCCGGGTTCTCGAACCATGCCTTCTGGCCCAGGTACCAGATCGCCGTCCAGTCGCCCCGGCGGTCCGCCACCGCGAACTGCTGTCCGGTCGACACCCGCGACCCGAGATCGTTGACGTCGGTCGTCGACGGCGACCCGTCCGGCCGCAGCCCGATGTCCTTGATCAGCGGGTACGACGCACCGGGCCCGGAGTGCAGCCGCACCGCGCTCGACCCGTGCACCGGGCACGGCTCCGTCCGGCTCGCGCACCCCGTGAACACCGGCCGGTGCGCCGCGTAGTCGGGCCGGATCGTCACCAGCCCGCCCTCGGGGCCCGCGGTCGGCTCCAGCGGGCGGCCCAGCAACCGGAAGTAGTGCGCCCAGTCCCAGTACGGGCCCGGGTCGGTGTGCATGCCCCGGACCGCCGAGGAGGTCGGGCCGGGCACCGTGTCGTGGCCGAGGATGTGCTGCCGGTCCAGCGGGATGCCGTACCGCTTCGCAAGATGGCGCACCAGCCGGGCCGAGGCACGGTACATCGCCTCCGTGTACCAGGCGTCGGGCGAGGCCAGGAAACCCTCGTGCTCCAGGCCGATCGACCCCGCGTTGACATACCAGTTGCCCGCGTGCCAGGCCACGTCCTTCGCCTTCACGTGCTGGGCGATGTGGCCGTCCGTGGAACGCAGCGAGTACTGCCAGGACACGTACGTCGGGTCCTGCACCAGGTCCAGGACACCCTCCCAGCCGCCCTCGGTGTCGTGCACGACGATGTACCGGATCGGCTGCGAGGCCGGCCGGTCCGCGAGGTCGTGGTTGCCGTAGTCGTCGTCCCCGAACTCCTCGTAGGGCGCCGGGATCCACTCGCAGGACACCGTCGCCGGGCACTCCGTGCCCGCGGCGGACGCGGGCCGCAGACCGGCGCGGGCCAGCGCGGCCGTGTCCGGCACCAGGTGCGGGGCGGCCGTCAGGGCGACCCGCTGGCCGGCGTCGGTGAGACGCCGCGCGCCGGTGCGCAGCACCGCGAACACGTCGTCGGCGTACGTCGACGCGGTCGCCCTGTCGTCGGCGCCCGAGAAACGGGCCACGGCCCCGTACCAGTCCGCCGGGTCGGCGCTCAGCGGCTCGCCCAGCTCCTTCTGGGCGTCCGCCAGCAGCGCGGCGCCGCCCGCCACGTTCGCCGCCGGGTCGGTCCGCAGCGCCTCGGGGCTCAGCCCGGTCAGCTCCGCCGCCGCGGGAAGCGTCCGGAGCCGGGCCGGGAGCCGCGCGGGCCGCGGCGGCGCGACGACCGGCAGCAGCGGCCCGCGCGCGTCGTCGCCGCGGGCGTCCTCGGCGCCCTCGCTGTGGTGCGGCGCCCGGGCCAGGGCGGTACGGGCGTCGGTGAGGTGCATCGGGCCGTAGCCGCCGGTCACACTCGGTGCCCCGGCGTGCGCGTCCCAGCGGGACTGGAGATACGACACGGCCAGCAGCACGCTCTGCGGCACCCGGTACTCGGCCGCGGCCGAGGCGAACGCCAGCTGGAGCCGGTCCGCCGGGCCCCCCTCGGCCACCGCCCCGGGCGGGGCCGCGCCCAGCAGCGGCAGCAGCAGCGCCGCCGACGCCACGGCGCCGGCGGTTCTACGGGAACGGATGACGGGTCGTCGCAAAGCAGCCTCCTGTGACGGTCGGGCGCGATGAGCCGTGCGGGGCCGGGCGTGTCAGTGGTACCGGCTCCCCGACGATCCGTCAATCATGCCCGCAGGAGGGTGATTTCCCATGTCAGCGCGGGGTTGTGGGAGTTTCGCGGCGGCGGCCGACGGGCCTGCGGGGTGTCAGTGGCGTACACCTGTGACCCGGGCGTGTCCGCCTTCGCCGCGCGACGCCGTGTCCGGCACGGCCCCGCGCACAGCGAAGTCCGTGGTGCGCCTGCCCCGTCACGGGCGCACCACGGACCGCCGTCCCCGTCAGCGAGTGCCGACCGCCGCACGGACGGCCCGGCGGGCCATCTGGCAGTCGTCGTGCAGCCGCCTGAGCAGCAGCCGCTGTTCCTCGCCGGACGGCGCAGCACCCGGGTGGGCCGTGCCCGGTGCCGCCGGGGCCGGATCGTGCATCGAACGCTGCACGGCCGTCTCGTAGGTACGGATCTCCCGGGTGAGGACGAGCATCAGGTTCACCAGGAAGGCGTCGCGTGAGGCGGGGCCCGCCGTCTGCGCGATCTGGCTGATCTGCCGCCGGGCCGCCGGCGCGTCACCGAGCACCGACCACAGCGTCGCGAGGTCGTAGCCCGGCAGGTACCAGCCCGCGTGCTCCCAGTCGACCAGCACCGGACCGGCCGGGGACAGCAGCACGTTGTTCAGCAGCGCGTCGCCGTGGCAGAACTGGCCCATGCCCTGGCGTCCCGCGCTCGCCGCGATGCCGTGCAGCAGCTTCTGCAGGTCGCCCAGGTCCCGGTCGGTGAGCAGCCCCAGCTCGTGGTAGCGCGAGATACGGGCCGCGTAGTCCACGGGGGCGTCGAAGGTGCCCGCGGGCGGCCGCCAGGCGTTGAGCCGGCAGATCGCACCCAGCGCCGCCCGGATGTCGGCGCGCGGCGGGGCCTCGACGGGGTGGCGCTGGAGGGCCGCCGGCCGTCCGGGCATCCGCTCCACCACGAGCGTGCAGTTCTCCGGGTCCGCCGCGATCAGCCGGGGCGCCCGCACAGGCGGACGGTGCCGGACGAACGAGCGGTATGCGGCTATTTCGTGCCGGATCCGCTCCGCCCAGCCGGGGGAGTGGTCCAGTAAACACTTGGCGACGGCGGTGCTGCGCCCGGTCGTCCCGACCAGGAGCACGGAGCGGCCGCTGCGGCGCAGCACCTGCACCGGAGTGAACTCCGGGCAGATCCGGTGCACCGCGGCGATCGCCGCACGCAGCTGGGTGCCCTGGGGGCCGGACAAGTCGAGTCTCCCGCTGAGCGGTTGGTTGCCGAGGCCCGCGCCGCGCCGGGTCCGGCCCGCGCCGAGCACGGGAGCGGCCGGTCGCGCGGGGGCGAGATAGGGGCCGCTGCCCGGCAGGGGGGCTTCCCCCACACGGGCGGCACCGGGCACCGGGGGGCGCGGGCGCAGCGACCGGGGCGGGGCGGACACGGAGGACGATGCTGCGTACATGGGCGATACAGATCCCTTCGTGAGCCCTACGACAACGCGCTGCCCTCCCCGGCCGCCGGGGATCATCCTGGGGAATGTCCCCCGGCGACCGGGTCGGGGTGGCGCGTTCCTACCTGACACCCGGCGGCCCGTGGCACACCATCTGGCGCACCCTGGCGAACCCTGGCGAATAGTCGCCCGGCAACTCTCTTCGGGCTACGGTCAACTCAGCCGAGAACCTGGGGGCTTGACGTGAGCGGACAACCCAACACCCGACTTTCGGACCTGTTCGGCCTGGCCGGCTGGTCCAAGGGAGAGCTCGCGAGGCTGGTCAACCGGCAGGCGGCGGCCATGGGCCATCCGCAGCTGTCGACCGACACCTCGCGGGTGCGGAGGTGGATCGACACGGGAGAGATCCCGCGCGACCCCGTTCCGCGGGTGCTGGCGGCTCTGTTCACCGAGCGTCTCGGCCGTGTCGTGACCATCGAGGACCTCGGTCTGGTCCGGCACGGGCGTGCGGGGAAACGGCAGGGCGGCGGGATCCAGGAGCATCCCGACGGTGTGCCGTGGGCGCCCGAGCGGACAGCCGCGGTCCTCACCGAATTCACGGGAATGGACCTCATGCTCAACCGACGCGGCTTGGTGGGCGCGGGCGCCGCGCTCGCCGCGGGATCCGCACTCAGCAGTGCCATGTACGACTGGCTGCACGCCGATCCGGCCCTCAGCGCCGACGCCCCTGTCCTCGACAATCCCCTGCACGCCGACCCCGCCGGGTTCGACCGCTACGAGGCCGCCCCCATCGGGTCGCAGGAGATCGAGGAACTGGAGCGCTCGGTGGAGGTGTTCCGGGCCTGGGACGCCGCCCGCGGTGGCGGGCTCCAGCGCAAGGCGGTCGTGGGCCAGCTCAACGAGGTGGGCGGCATGCTCGCCTACCGTCACCCTCCTCACCTCCAGCGGCGCCTGTGGGGCGTCGCCGCCAACCTGGCCGTCCTCGCGGGCTGGATGTCGCACGACGTCGGCCTGGAGCCCACGGCCCAGAAGTACTTCGTCATCGCCGCCCATGCCGCACGCGAGGGCGGTGACCGGCCCCGGGCCGGCGAGGCGCTCTCCCGGGCGGCCCGCCAGATGGTGCACCTGGGCCGGCCCGACGACGCCCTGGACCTGATGAAGCTCGCCCAGTCCGGCTCCGGCGACCGTGTGCTGCCGCGGACCCAGGCGATGTTCGCCACCATCGAGGCATGGGCGCAGGCGTCGATGGGCAAGGGCCAGGCGATGCGCCGCACCCTCGGCCGGGCGGAGGACCTCTTCGTCTCCGAGAAGGGCGAGGTGGAGACACCGGACTGGATGCAGACCTTCAAGGACGAGGACCTGTACGGCATGCAGGCGCTCGCCTACCGCACGCTGGCCGAGTTCGACCCGAGCGCGGCCGCGCACGCCCAGCACTACGCGGAGAAGGCGCTCGCCCTGCGGATCGACGGCCGTGAGCGGTCGAAGATCTTCGACCATCTCTCCATGGCCTCGGCCTGTTTCATCGCCGACGACCCGGAGCAGGCGGACCGCTACGCCCGGCTGGCCCTGATGTCGATGGGCTCCAACTCCTCGCGCCGCACCTGGGACCGGCTGCGCCAGATGTACCGGCTCACCGCCGAGTACGCCGAGTATCCGAAGATCAACGTCCTGCGGGAGGAGATCCGGCTGGCCCTGCCCAGGACCAAGGGCAAGGGAGGCAGCACCGCACCGGCGTGAGGCCGAGGGGCGCCTGCCCTCGGCCGGTGAACGGTCCTTCGGCGGTGTGCCGGTCCTTCGGCCGGCCGTGTGTCCTTCCGGGTGTGCCGTACGGCCTCGCGACGCTCGTGGCGCGAGGGCCTCACGGCTGTGCGACGACCTTGGCGACGAGCACGCATGCCTCGTCCTGGCGCGCTCCCTCGCCGCACTCCTCCACGACCGTGCGCAGGCAGTCCTGCGCCGTGGCGGCCGCGTGCAGACGCGGGGCCAGGCCGAGGAGGCGCCGCTCGGAGGCCGCTTCGTCGTCGCCGGGCACCAGCCCGCCGGTGTGCAGCAGCAGGACGTCGCCTGCTTCGAGTGTCACCTCGGTCTCGCCGTAGGCGGCGCCCGTCGTCGCGCCGAGCAGGACACCCTGCGGGGCGTCGAGTCTGCGCCCCGTCCCGCCGCGGTACAGCAGGGGGGCGGGGTGACCGGCCCGCGCCCACACCAGCGTCCGGGTGCCGGGCCGGTAGCGGCAGCACACGGCGCTGCCGAGGGCGGGCTGGACGGTGGCGTCCAGCAGTTGGTTCAGCCAGGACAGCAGCGGGCCGGGCCGGGTGCCGGTCACGGCCATGCCGCGCAGCGCGCCGAGCAGCATCGCCATGCCCGAGGTGGCGGCGACGCCGTGGCCGGTGAGGTCGCCGACGCTCAGCAGCGTCTCGCCGTCGGGCAGTTCCAGCGCGTCGTACCAGCCGCCGCCGATCAGCGCGGGCGAGGGGGGAGGGAGCCGGCGTGCCGCCAGGTCCAGGGCGGCCGGGCCCTGCCGGGGGAGCCGCAGGGAGCCGTGCCAGGGGGGCAGCACGGCCTCCTGCAGCTCGACCGCGAGCCGGTGCTCGGTCTGCGCACGGTGCCGGTGGCTCTGGAGGGAGTCGTGGCTCTCGCTCACGGCCCGCTGGCTGCGGCGCAGGGCGCTGACGTCCCGCAGGACGGCCCACATCGAGGCGGTGCCGCCGTCGCCGTCGAGCACGGGCTCGCCCATCATGTGGACGGTCCGGGTCTCGCCGTCCGGTCGTACGACCCGGAACTCGCCGTCGATGCGCCGGGCGTCGACGAGGCAGTCGGTGACCATCGCCGTCAGGCGCGGCCGGTCCTCGTCCAGTACCAGGGAGGGCAGTTCGTCGAGGGTCAGCGGGGCGCCGGCGGGGTCGCGGCCGAGGATCTCGTACAGCTCCCCGGACCAACTGGCCTCGTCCGTCAGGAGGTTCCACTCGGCGCTGCCGACCCGGCTCAGCAGGGACTCGCGGCGGGGCGCGGACGCCTCCGGCGCGGGCGGTGCCGGAGGGACGGCGTCGGCGGGGCCGTCGCGCAGTTGCGCCAGGTGCTCGTCGAGGTCGTCGAGGTGGTGCACGGCGAGATCGCACAGTGCGCGCTGCCAGCGGTCCTCGGGGTCCGCCCCGTCGCCCGGAACGTCCCGGCGCACCGCGTCCACGTCGCCCCTGAGCCGCCGCGTCTGCGAGATCAGGGCGTCGACGGAGCCGCGTCCCGGTGGCTGGGCGGCGGGGCGGTCCGCGGAGAGATGGGGCGGCATGACGCACTCCGGAGAAAGGGACGGACGACCAGGACTGTCGCTGGGACCGCTACGACTGTGGCACAGCCCGCGACGCGCTGTAAGGGATTTGGCAACACACGATACGGTGGTGCTTCTGGCATATGCCAGGGTCTTCACGGAGGGGTCGCGGCACGTCTTTCGCCTACCTCCCGCCTCGGGCAAGTCGTAGAAACCGTACGTGAGTTGACGCAGTCCCGGACCTCGGGCGCCTGTTTCATCCTCCTGTTCGACGGCTTTTTGTTCTGATGCTGTCGAGCGTGATGCAGGTCACATCAATTCTTTCGGGTCTCGCTGTAATGAGAAGGCCCTTCACGGGGTCGTACTGACATGCCGGAAAGACCGGCCGACCGTACGACCACAGGGGGACCCCGCATGGACTCGCAGATCCACGTCACGCTCCAGCAGCCCGCCCGCGCCCGGCTGATCACCGCCGAGGAACAGGAACTGCCGGTGCCCGCCACGCTCCGGTACCTCTCGCAGGATCCGCTCGCGGTGCACATCGACTTCCCGCCCGAGGTCTCGCTGGAGGACCAGGGCGTCACCTGGACCTTCGCGCGGGCGCTGCTGGCGGAGGGCCTGGAGGGTCCGGCCGGGAGCGGGGACGTGCATCTGTGGCCGTGCGGCCGGGCGCGTACGGTGCTGGAGTTCCACTCGCCCTACGGCCTCGCCCTGCTCCAGTTCGACACCGCCGCCCTGCACCGCTTCCTGCTGCGCACCTACGCCGTCGTCGGCGCGGGCCGGGAGGACGTCGGCGAGGCCGTCGACCGCGGGCTGAGCGCGCTGTTCGACGGCGTGTGAGCCGACCGGGTCCCGGCCCGGCCGGCGGCCGGGTCAGGCGTACAGGGCCGGGCGCGGGGCGAGTTCGACGGGCACCCGGGTGCCGCTCTCCTGGGCCCGCACCCCCGCCTCGGCGACCACGGACGCCGCGTAGCCGTCCCAGGCGCTGGGGCCGGTGACGCGGCCCTGCCGGGTGGCGTCCACCCATGCCTGCACCTCACGGTCGTAGGCGTCGGCGAACCGTACGAGATAGTCCTGCGCCACCTCCTCGCGGGCGGCGCCCGCCGAGGTGACGAGCATGCCGCGGTCCTCGCCGATGCGTGCGCTGCCCTCCTCGCACACGGCCTCGCAGCGCACCTGGTAGCCGAACCCGCAGTTGACGAACACCTCCACGTCCACCAGGGCCCCGCCGTCCGTCTCGAACAGCGCGAACTGCGGGTCCTGGAGCCCTTCGGGGGCCCGGCCGCAGGGGCGCGGGCGCAGCACGGTCACCGCGGTGAGCTCCTGGCCCAGCAGCCAGCGCGCCGCGTCGATCTCGTGCGAGACCGAGCTGTCGATCAGCATGGCGGAGTTGAAGTCCGGTGGGGAGGAGACGTTGCGGTGCACGCAGTGCAGCATCAGCGGCCGGCCCAGCCGTCCCTCGTCCAGCGTCGCCTTCAGCCGCCGGTACTCGGCGTCGTAGCGCCGCATGAACCCGATCTGGGTGAGCCGCCGGCCGAGCCGGGCCTCCGCCTCGACCACCCGCAGGGCGCCCTCGGAGCCGGGCACCATCGGCTTCTCGCACAGCACCGGCAGCCCGCGCGCGAACGCGGCCAGCAGGGCCTCCTCGTGCGCGGGACCGGGCGAGGCGATCAGCACCGCCGCGACACCGGGCGCGTCCAGCGCGGCCTCCACGTCGCCGTGCACGCCCGCCCCGGCGATCCCGGCCAGCGCCCGCTGCGCTCGGTCGGTGTCCGGGTCGGCCACCGCGGCGACCCTCGCCCCGCTCACCACCCGGTCCAGACGGCGTATGTGATCGGCTCCCATGTGTCCGGCACCCAGCACCGCCACGCCCAGCAGGTCACTCACGTACGCACTCCCTCGTCGGGCGGGCCGGCCCCCCGGGGCGAGGCGCGGGGGGGGGGGGGCGGCCCCCCGCGGGCCCCCCGGGGGGGGGGGGCGGGGGGGCGGCGTAAACCCCCACCACCACCCCCCCCCCCCCCACCCCCCCCCCCACCCCCCCCCCCCCCCCGCGCCGCCCCCCCCCCGGGGGGCCGGGGGGGGGGGGGCGGCGGCCCCCCCCCCCCCGCCCCGCCGGGGGGCGGTGCCGAGGGGATCCTCAGTAACGCAGCACGCCGGCGATGCCGCCGGCCTCGCCGAGGGTGCCGTCCGGGACGAAGCGGACCTCGGCGCCGGTCTCCAGGCACTGCTCGACGATCTCGTCGACGATGTCCTCGCGGGCGTCCAGGTCGCCGCTCGTCGCCGGGACCAGGTGGTCGCCGTCGTCGCGCACGGTGATCCGGTAGTTCTCCTCGACCGCGAGCAGACGCACGCGGGCCTCCCGCGCGTTCTGCCAGAGCTCGTCGACCCCGGCCGCGAACTCCCTGCGCCCGCGGGCCGATTCCAACTCCCCGGCGACCCGGTCGGCGCCCCGCTTGGCCTGCTCCTCGACGACCGGGTGCAGTGCCTGCCAGACCGCCTCCGCACCGGCGTGCGCCAGGCCGCCGCGCGGCACCTGGACGGCGTCCCTGGTGTGCAGGCCCATCTCGTCCAGCGCGGACAGCGCGGCCGGTTCGCCGGTGACGTAGACCGGGCGCGGGGAGGCGCGCAGGATCGCGCCGAGGGCGGTGTCCGCGTCGCGCAGGAAGCGCCGGGTGCCCTCGTCGCGGAAGGTGCTCGGGTTGTCGCCGATGCGCTCGCGGCGCTCGGGGTCGAAGTTCATCGCCTCCTGGGTGAGGGGGAAGCCGCCGGAGTGCTCCTCGGTGACCCGGTCCGCCCCGCCGTTCCACAGGGTGACGCGGTCGGCGGCGACCGACATGGCCCAGAAGGGCTGGTCGGCGGCCTGTGCGGAGACCAGGTTGCGGGTGAGGAAGGTGTCCGAGAGCACCACGCGTTCGGGCACCTCCCGGGCGAGCGACCACACCTGGTGCTCACCGGGGGCCGCGAAGATCACCAGGCCGTCCTCGGCGTGTGCGAGGTCGACCTCGGCGAGGGCCCGGTCGAGATGGGTCACCACGTCGTTGCGGCGCTCCCGGGTGACCGCGGGATCGGCCTCCAGCTGTCGCTTGGCCTCGGCCACCACGTTGCGCAGCCGGACCGGGTCCTGGGCGTTCTCGGGCTCACGGCGATGCGTCGGGGTGAGCACCGAGACCGCGGGATAGGGGCGCGGGCGCCGCAGTTCGCTGAGGATCGTGGGGGTGAGTGCGTGCTCCATGACAGCACCATAGGTCCAATCCGCTTATCGGGCATTCGGGGCAATAGGGCTTTGTCGCCATGGCTGTTCGCCGTCGGTCAGCGGTCCCGGTCGGGGCCGCAGGAACTGCCGTCGGCCGGCAGGGAGCCGTACAGGAGGAAGTCGTCGACCTTGCGGTGCACACAGCCGGAGGACCCGTAACCGGTGTGGCCCTCGCCGCGGTTGTCGAGCACCACGGCCGAGGGGCCGAGACGCTTCGCGGTCTCCACGGTCCAGCGGTACGGCGTCGCCGGGTCGCCGCGCGTGCCGACCAGCAGCATCCTGGGAGTGTCGACGTCCTTGACCTTCTCGCGGATGAAGTCGGTGCCCTTCGGGCGGCCGTGGCACATCAGCACCTGGGTGAGCCGGTAGGTGCCGAAGACCGGTGAGGCACGCTCGTACTCCGCGCGCAGCCGGGCCAGATCACGGGTGATCTGGCCAGCCGTGGGGCGGTCGGGATCGTCCGCGCAGTTGACCGCCATCAGCGCCGCCGGGAGGTTGTCCGGCGGGACCTCCTCCTCGTGCACGAGCGTGCCCCCGGTCCCCTCCCCGGTCCGGGAGCGCACCGGCAGGGTGACGCCGCCGCCGGCGAAGGACTCGAGCGCCCGGGTGTCCCCGTCCTCCAGCAGCGAGGCCAGCGCCCGCTCCAGCAACGGCCACATGTCCTCGCTGTACAGTGCCTGGCTCAGCGCGCCGACCAGGTCCTGCCCGGTGAACGGCCCGCCGAAGGCCGTGGGCACCGGATCCTCGTCGAGCGAGCCGACCAGGCTCTCGACGTCCTCGCGTGCGGTGCGCGCGTCCTGCCCGAGAGGGCAGGCGATGTCCTTCACGCACCAGTCGACGAACGACTCCAGCGCGGCCTGCTGGCCCCTGGCGCCCACGACGCCCTGCTCGGCCAGCGGCTCGGTCAGCGTGTCCACGCCGTCGAGGACGAGCCGGCCCACCTTGTCCGGGAACTGCGCCGCGTACACGGCGCCGAGCCGGGTGCCGTAGGAGAACCCGAGATAGTTGAGCTTCTTGTCGCCCAGCGCCGCCCGGATGACGTCCAGGTCCCGTGCGACGTTCACCGTGCCGATGTGCGGCAGCACCGGCCCGGAGTGCTCGGCGCACTTCTGCGCCTCCCGGCGCAACTGCCGCAGCACGGCCTGCGGATCCTTGAGCGCGTCGGCCGGCTCCTGTGCCTCGCCGGCCGGGTCCGGCGCCCCGTGGCCGGTGGCGCCGCAGCTGACGGGGGAGGACCGGCCGACCCCGCGCGGGTCGAACGAGACCACGTCGTAGCCCTCGGCCAGGTCCATGAACTGGTCGGCCGACCAGCCGAGTTGGCTGACGCCCGAGCCGCCCGGCCCGCCGAAGTTCAGCACCACCGAGCCGCGGGCGTCACCCGTGGCCCGATGGCGGGCGAGGGCCAGCTCCAGCGTCCCGGCGCCCGGGTGGGCGTAGTCGAGCGGGACGGTCACCTTCCCGCACTGGAGGTCCCCGGCGCTCCCGGCCGCCTCGGCGATCCCGCAGGCCCTCGCTGACCAGGTGATCTTCTGGTCGTAGAAGCGCGACAGGCCGGGGCCGTCCCCGTCGGCCGCCAGGGCCGGCAGGCCGGCGCCGAGCAGGGCCAGCCCCGCGGTGCCGATGAGCGCGCAGCGGCGCACCGCGGGCCACCACGCGGACAGCTTGGTCGGCATCGATCCCTCCAGCCGAGCACCGGGAAACGAGGGCCCTCGCTCACGATAAGCGGCCCCGGCGGGCGTCGCCCGCGGGCGGGCGCACGGAGAGGGAGGGGCGTACCATGCCACTTTTGCCCCGCTTTGCTTCTTCCCTGCCGCGCTTCCGGCGTCCCGCTGTCTCCTCCGCTCCTGTGGTCATGGGTTTCTCATCCCTTCACCGCCTGTTCGACCGCCATGGCGCTCGATGGGGTGAAAGTCCGATCGGGCATAACTCCGATGCCCCGGACGCGTTCTACCCGGTGCGGGCGAGTGCCCGTGTCCATGTCTGGAAGGCAGGGAACCTATGAGACGGGTTACCCGAAACGGTGTGATCGCCGTCGTCGCCGCCTCCGGCGCGATGGCCGCGACCGGCGCTGCGTACGCCGATTCCACGGCCGACGGCAGCGCGGCCGGCTCGCCGGGGCTGATCTCCGGCAACAGCGTCCAGCTCCCGGTGCACGTGCCGGTGAACGTGTGCGGGAACACCGTGAACGTCGTCGGGCTGCTGAACCCGGCCGCGGGCAACAGCTGCGCGCACCGGTCCGAGTCCGGGCCGGCGGGCTCCGGGGGACCGTCCGCAGGAACCTCCGCGGAGAGCGAGACCGAGGGCTCGCCCGGTGTGCTCTCCGGCAACGGCGTCCAGCTGCCGGTGGAACTGCCGGTCAATCTCAGCGGCAACTCCGTGAACGTGGTCGGCGTCGGCAATCCGGTCCTCGGCAACGAGTCGTCGAGCACCTCCGGCCACAAACCCGAGCAGCCGCGGCCCTCGCAGCCCCCGCGGCACCCCGAGGAGCCCGAGCACCCGGCCCCACCCGCCCCGGAGCCGGCCGCACCCCCCAGGTCCCACACGGTCCCGCCGGCCGAGGAGGCCGTCCCGCCTCCGCACTCCGTGCTCGCCCGCACCGGCACGGACGCCACCCTGCCCCTGGCCGCCGGCAGCGCGGCCCTCCTCCTCGGCGGCCTCGCGCTCCACCACACGTTCCGCCGCCGGACGACGGACTGAGAACGGGGCGTCGGTCCGGGCCGCCCCGCCCGCCCCCGGCCTCCACAGCCCCCGGCCGTCGGCGTCGCCCTCCGGGAACCCGGCGGCCCTGTTCCCCGCGGGTCCGTACACCGGGCGGCGGGGGAGCCACCGGCGTACCCTGGACATGCGGCCCTGTGTACGACGGCGTGATCCGATCATGAGCAGTCTCATCGAGGATTACGCCCTTCTCAGCGACCTGGAGACCGCCGCGATGCTCGGCAGGGACGGGTCGGTCGAATGGCTGTGCCTGCCCCGCTTCGACTCGCCCGCCTGTCTCGCGGCCCTTCTCGGCACCCCGGACAACGGCTTCTGGCGGGTCGCCCCCCGCGGCGCCGAAGGCCCCTGCAGCCGGCGCGGCTACCGTCACGACACCCTGGTGCTGGACACCGAGTGGGAGACCCCCTCGGGCCGTGTGCGTGTCACCGACTTCATGCCGCCACGCGCCCAGTTCCCGTGTCTCGTGCGGATCGTCGAGGGCCTGAGCGGCGAGGTGACCGTGCGCAGCGAACTCCGGCTGCGCTTCCACCAGGGCCGGGTCGTGCCCTGGACCCGCGACGACGCCGAGCGCTGCCAGGTCGCCGTCGCCGGACCCGACGCCGTGTGGCTCGGGGCCGACGGCCCGGTCGCCGACCGCGGCGGTGACGACACGACCGTCGCCGACTTCACCGTCCCCGCCGGACGCCGCCTCACCCTCACCCTGGCGTGGACGCCCTCGCACCGCACCACGGCACCCGGTGTGCTCTGCGTCCCCGCCGACACCGCCCTGAAGGAGACCGGCGACTTCTGGCGGCACTGGACCGCCCAGTGCCGCTACCAGGGCCCCTGGCGCGACGCCGTGGTCCGCTCCCTGATCACCCTCAAGGCCCTCATCTACGCCCCCACCGGCGGCATCGTGGCCGCGCCGACGACCTCCCTGCCCGAGCGCGTCGGCGGCACCCGCAACTGGGACCACCGCTTCTGCTGGCTGCGCGACTCCGCCTTCACCCTGTCCTGTCTGCTGCGCAGCGGCTACCGCGAGGAGGCCGGCGCCTGGCTCGGCTGGCTGGTGCGCGCCGTCGCCGGCGACCCGGTCCACCTCCAGACCGTCTACGGCGTCGCCGGACAGCGCCTGCTGCCCGAGACCGAGGCGCCCTGGCTGCCCGGCTACGAGGGCTCCGCACCGGTACGGTTCGGCACCGCCGCCATGGACCAGCGCCAGCTCGACGTGCACGGCGAGGTCCTGGACACCCTGTGCCTGTCGCTGCAAGCCGGCATCGACGTGCCCCCGCACGTGTGGAGCCTGGTCAAGTCCCTGATGGGCCACCTCCAGACACACTGGCAGGAGCCCGACCAGGGCCTGTGGCAGACCCGCGGCCCCGCCCGGCAGTTCGTCCACTCCAAGGTCATGGCCTGGGTCGCGGCCGACCGCGCCCTGCGGCTCGGCGCCCTGCTCGGCGCCGAGGTACCGGGCTCCTGGCGGGTCATGCGCGACCAGGTCCGCGCCCAGGTGTGCCGCTACGGCTGGCACAGCCGGCTGCGCTCCTTCGTCCAGTCCTACGGCAGCGACCGGCTTGACGCCTCCGCCCTGCTGCTGTCCGCGCACGGCTTCCTGCCCGCCCGCGACAGCCGGATGCGCGACACGGTCCACGCCCTGCGGGCCCTGGAGCACGGCGGGTTCCTGCGCCGCCACACACCCGACGACGGCCACGAGGCCGCCTCCGTCGCCTGCTCCCTGTGGTACGCCGACGCGCTCGCCGCGCTCGGCGAGGAGGGCCGCGCCCGCGACACCTTCGAGCGGGTGCTGTCCGTCCGCAACGACCTCGGGCTGCTCGCCGCGCAGTGGGACCCCGCAGCCGGCCGCCAGCTCGGCAACGCCCCGCAGGCGTTCAGCCACGTCGCCCTGGTCGGTACGGCGTTCACGCTGCGGGATCTGCCGCGGCCGTCGCGGTGAGCAGCACCATCCCGGTGTCGCCGTAGTCCGGCAGCGTCGGATCGGCGTCGATCCGGGTCACCGACAGATCCGCGGTCAGCGGAGCGAACACCTGGACCACCCGGCCGGGATCCACCGGACAGCCCGGCCAGCGCGAGGCCGGCCCGATGCGATAGGTGGGCATGTTCTCCATGAACGCGGCCACCAGATACCCGCCGGGCGCCACGCACCGCACGAACAGCCGGCAGAACTCGGCGAACTCGGCGTGGTCCTCGGTCGCGCCCTCCGCGACGAAGTGCATGGACGCCAGCCCGTAGCCGCCCGGATCGAGATCCCGTACGTCCGTGTGGACCACGCTCACCCCGGCGAGGGAGGCCGGCAGCGTCGCCGGCACGTCCGGGTTCAGCTCCCGGCACAGGGAGTGGAACGGCAGCCAGCTGGCGTCCGGCGCGCACAGGATCTGCCGCTCCAGATAGGCGACGTTGCTCGCCCCCGTCTCGACCGCCTCGATCCTCCGGCAGGCCCCCGAGGCCAGGATCAGCGGATACAGGTTCGGACCCGCGCCGAACTCCACCGAGCGCGCCACACCGCCGCGCGGCAGCCCCCGGTAGAAGGCCGAGTGATGGGCGATGACCGCGGCGTCCGAGGGATGCAGCTCCCGGTAGTTCTCGGCGAGGTAGTCCGCCACCGGCCAGTGGTCCCAGTCCACGTCGTCGTTGTGCGTGGTGTGCGCGGTGCCCGTGCCGTGTCCCGTGCGCGTCTCGTCGGTCGTCATCGGCCTGCCCCTCAGCTCCTCATGCGCAGTGGGAAGCGCTCGGACAGCCGGCTCATCGCGGCGTTGAGCCGTTCGATGTCGGAGTCCGAGTTCAGCGCGGTGACCTGGATGCGGAAGCCCACCCGGTCACGCGGGACGAGCGGATAGGCGGCCAGGGTGACGTAGATGCCGGCCTCCCACAGGAACGCGCCGACCGCGTCGAGGTCGTCGGCGTCGGCCAGCGGCACCTCGACGATCGGCAGCCGGGCGTGGTTGAGACTGTCGACACCGAGCGCGTCCAGATGGTCCAGCACCCGCGTGGTCTTGCGGTACAGATCGGCGCGGATCACGTCGCCCCGCCGCTCGTTGACCTCCAGCCCGGCCAGCGCCGTCGCCAGCGACGCCGTGGGGGAGGGACCCGAGTACAGATACGGCCCGGCCGCCGTCTTCAGCCGGTTCTTCAGCGCGGTCGGCAGCGCCAGGAACGCCAGCAGCGACGAGTACGCCTTCGAGAAGCCTCCGACCAGCACCATCCCCTCGTACGTCTCGCCCGTGTGCCGCACCACGCTGTTGCCGCGCGAGCCGTACGGGCACAGCTCCGTCGGGCTGCGTTCGCCGATCACGCCGAAGCCGTGCGCGTCGTCGACGTACAGCGTGGCCTCCCGGGAACGGCACACCTCCGCCAGCGCGGGCAGGTCGGGGATGTAGCCGCTCATGCTGTTCACACCGTCCAGGCACACCAGCCGGGACACGCCCGGCGGCGCGGCGGCCAGCATCCCGTCCAGCTCGTCGATCCGGTCGGCGTGGAAGCGGCGCAGGGTGGCCCCCTGCGAACGGGCCGTGACACAGCCGTCGTAGACCGTCTTGTGCGCGGTCGCCTCCACGAACACGCTGCCCTGCTCGGCGAGGACGGGGATGACCGAGGAGTGGATGAGCGTGATCGTCGGCAGCAGCAGCGTGTCCGGCGCGCCCAGCAGCTCCGACAGCCGCTCCTCGATCTGCTCGTACAGACGGGGGCTGCCCAGCAGCCGGGACCAGCTGGGGTGGGTGCCCCAGCGCCGCACCGCCGGCTCCACCGCGGCGATGATCTCCGGCTCCCAGTCGAAGCCGAGGTAGTTGCAGGAGGCGTAGTCGATCAGCCAGTGGTCGCCGCTGCGGATGTGCCGGCCGCGCACCTCGTCCAGCACCGCGTCGCTCATCGGGCTGGTGCGCCGCAGATGCTCCAGGCCGGCCCAGCGGGCCGCGGGCCGCGGGGGCATGGAGGGCGTGGTGGAGGGCGCGAGGACGATCCTCGCGCCGTTGCCGTCGCGCAGCACCCGCTCGCTCTGCTCCACCGTCATCGGCCGCGCGAACAGGAAGCCCTGGCCGAACCGGCAGCCCATGCCCGCCAGCAGATCCCGCTGCTCCTGGTCCTCGATGCCCTCGGCGATCACCTGGAGCCCGAGGGTGTCGGCGATGCGGACGATGCCCTCCACCAGCGCGACCTGCTGCGGGTCCCGGGTGATGTCGTCGATGAACGTCTTGTCGATCTTCAGGACGTCGATCGGGAAGTCCCGCAGATAGCGCAGCGAGGAGAAACCGGTGCCGAAGTCGTCGACGGCGATGTTCACCCCCAGCTCCTTCAGGGAGTTCAGCACCCCCTGGATCTGCGCGTCCCGGCGCAGCAGCACCGACTCGGTCAGCTCCAGCTGGAGCGAGCCCGGCGCCAGGCCGGGGGTGCGCAGCGCCTGCGCCACATGGTCCAGGAAGCCGTTGTCGCGGAACTGCCGGGCGGAGACGTTCACACTGACGTACGGCGGGGGGCCCTGGCCGGGCAGCCGCTGGAGCCCGGCGATGTCCTGCGCGGCGTTCTGCAGCACCCACGAGCCGAGGACCGCGATGTGTCCGGTCTCCTCCGCGACGGAGATGAACTGCTCCGGCGCGACGGGACGCAGATGCGCGGCGTGCGGCCAGCGCACCAGCGCCTCGAAGCCGACCACCTCGCCCGCGGTGATGTCCACGACCGGCTGGTAGCGCAGGGCGAACTCCCGCCCGGCGATCGCCTGCGCGAGCCGGCTCTGCAGGTCGTGCCGCTCGACCATACGGGTGTGCAGCATCGGCTGGAAACGCCGCCACTGGCGCTTGCCGGCCGTCTTCGCCGCGTACAGCGCGAGATCGGCGTGACCGAGCAGTTCCTCCGCGCCGGTGCTGTCGCGTGCGGTGGCCACACCGACGCTGGCGGACACGGTCACCGTCTCGTCGGCGAGGTCGAAGGGCCGGCTGAGCGTCTGGACCACCTGCGCGGCCAGCAGCTCGGCGTCCACCGGCCGGCGGGCGTCCTCCATCAGCACCGCGAACTCGTCGCCGCCGAGGCGGGCCGCGGTGTCGCTGCGCCGCAGCGTCCGGCTCAGCCGGCCGGCCACGGCGACCAGCAGATGGTCGCCGGCGGAGTGCCCCATGGTGTCGTTGACCAGCTTGAAGTCGTCCAGGTCGATGAAGAGCAGACAGGTCAGCGACGACTCGCGGCGGCCGCGCAGCAGGGCGCGCTCGATGCGCTCCATCAGCAGGGTCCGGTTGGGCAGGCCGGTGAGCGAGTCGTGGAACGCGCGCTGGGTCAGCTCGTGCTCCAGACGGCGCTGCTCGGTGACGTCCCGCAGCGTGATCACCAGTCCGCCCACGGTGCTCTCGTCGCGGAAGTCGCTGCACCGCACCTCCACCTCGACACGGTCCTCCCCGCGCTGCACCCACCAGTGGTCGTGGCCGTTGCGCGGCCCGTTCTCCCGCACGGCCGTCAGTTCCCGGGCGGCGCGCTTGCGGTCGCGGGGGTCCAGCAGGTCGGGCAGCAGCCGGCCGATGAGCTCGGCCGTACCGAACACGGACCGTGCCGAGGGGCTGGCGTACCGGATCCGGTCGTCGTCCTCCACGATGAGGATCACGTCGGAGGCGTTGCGCACCAGGGTGCGGAAATACGCCTCGCTCTCCTGGCGGACCACCTCCTGGCGCAGCATGACCCGTTCCAGGGCGAGGGCCGCGTGCGAGGCGAGGATCTCCAGTGACCGCCGGGTCTCGGTGAGCTCCCGGGCCGGGCCCGCCACCACCAGCACCCCGCGCGGCTCCTCGGGGTCCGGCTCGCGCGGATTCAGCGGGCACACCAGCGCGGTCTCCATCCCGCCCAGTTCGGTGGCGAGCTGCGGGCCGAGCAGATCGGGCCGCAGCAGACGCGGGGCGCCCAGTCCCAGTTCGGCGGCGCGTCGGGCGGGCAGCAGCAGGGTGCGGTGCTCCACGGCGGGGCCCAGCAGGGTGTCCACCGCGCCCTCGCAGGACCGGGCCACCTCCTCCCGCCGTACCGCCGACACCAGGGACGCCGCCGCGCTGCGCAGGGCGTGCTCGCGGGCCACGGCCTTGCGGTGGGCCACCACCATGACCGCGAGCCGCAGGATGACCAGCAGGAAGAGCACACCGGAGAAGGCGGCGATGATCGCCGCGTGCCGGGGGGTGCCCGTCAGGCCCTCGATCAGCAGGATGCCCGGGGCGATCAGGGTGACCATGGCGAGCAGCACGAGCCGGCGCGGCAGCGGCAGCAGCGTCTCCCGGCGCGGCACCGGCGCCGTCAGTTCGACCATGGACGGATGCAGCGCCGCCAGTCCCCAGGCGGTGTAGAAGACGATCCACCCGGCGTCCAGCGCCGTGCCCGTCTGCCACGACGAGTTCAGCTGCACGATGCCGTAGGCGATGTCGAAGCACAGCAGCGTGGCCGTGCCGAGGACCAGCAGCTGCACCGAGCGGTTGGGCCCGGTCAGCGGGCCGCGGATCAGCAGATGGGCCAGCAGCGCGAGGACGAGCACGTCCCCCAGGGGGTAGGCGATGCTGATGGCCTTCTGCTGCCAGGTCAGGCCCTCCAGCTCCGACTGCGGCTGGACCAGATACAGCCACACCGGCAGCGCCAGACCCGCGGTGATGATCAGCGCGTCGAGCAGGCTCGGCAGATCGTGCCCGGACGAGCGGTAGCGCACGAGGCCGGACAGCCCGATCGCGAACAGCGGATAGGTGATCAGGTAGCAGGCGTCCGCGGGGGAGGGGAACGGGTTGGAGGCGCCGAAGTACTGCTCCACGGTGTTGTAGTACGTGTCGCCGGTGATGAAGATCAGCAGTGCGGCGGCGAGCACCCACCACGGCCACGCGTGGGCGGGCCGGTGGACCAGTGTTCCCGTGGCGACGGCGGCCGCTCCGGCCAGCCCGATCGTCGCGTACACCATGACGAAGGCCGACGGCACGGTCAGATAGACGGTCGTCAGGATCGCGACCAGTGCGATATAGGCGGCCATGAGCCGCTGGGGCGGCAGCAAAGGCGGTCGCCTCCTCACCGGGGAGGTCGTCGCCGGGCCGTCTGCCTGGTCCGGGCGGATTTCGATCGTAGGCATCGACACTCCGCGCCTGCATCTCGTGAGGGCCGGATCCCGGCGGCGTCCGCCGGGGCCTCGCTCCTCGAAGGCCGTCGCCGGAAGCCGCTCACTCCCTCCTGCCCGGACGCCGGGCCGAGCCCGCGTAGCCGTTCGGGTTGAGCCGCTGGAAGTGCCAGGCGTCGCGGCACATCGTCGACAGGTCCCGGGTCGGACGCCAGCCCCAGGCGCGGCCGATCGCGCTCGCGTCCGCGACCAGCCGGGCCACGTCCCCGGGGCGGCGGCCGACGATCTCGTACGGGATCGTCCTGCCGCTCACCGAGCCGAACGCCGTGATCACGTCCAGCACCGAACTGCCGGTTCCGGTGCCGAGGTTGAAGACCCGCATGCCGCTCTCCCCGGCGAGGTGGTCCAGGGCGACGCGGTGCGCTTCGACGGTGTCCATGACGTGGAGATAGTCGCGGATCGCGGTGCCGTCGGGGGTCGGGTAGTCGCCCCCGAACACCCGCAGCTGCTTCCGCCGGCCCACGGCGACCTGGGCCACGTACGGCATGAGGTTGTCGGGTGTGCCGCCCGGGTCCTCGCCGAGGAGGCCGCTGGGGTGCGCGCCGACCGGATTGAAGTAGCGCAGGCACAGCACCGCCAGCTCGGGCCAGTGGCGGCAGACGTCGGCGAGGATCTGCTCGCACAGCCACTTCGAGGAGGCGTAGGGGTTGACGGGTGCGGGGGGCGTGGACTCGTCGAGCGGGCCGCCGTCCGGGCCGCCGCCCGTGTCGCCGTAGAGGGAGCAGGAGGAGGAGAAGACCAGCTGGCGGACGTCGTGCTCGTGCATGGCGGACAGCAGGGACGTGGTGCCCCCGACGTTGTTGTCGTAGTACTGCACGGGCATCCGTGTCGACTCGCCCACGGCCTTGTGCGCGGCGAAGTGCACGACGGCGTCCACGGAGTGTCGGTCGAAGACGGCCGAGAGAGCGCGCCGATCACGGATGTCCAGTTCGTAGACGGCGCCGACGAAGCGGCCGGCGATCCGTTCCACCCGGTTGAGGACCTGGGGTGTGCTGTGGGAGTGGTCGTCGACCACGATCACCTCGTAGCCGTGGTCGAGCAGGTCGACGCAGGCATGACTGCCGATGAACCCCGCGCCGCCGGTGACCAGCACCGTCGACGGCGCGCCGGGACGCCGGGACTTCTCGTACGCCGTGCCGTCGTGCACCGCGCTCACCGGCCCCCGGGGGCCGCCCCGTGGCACGGCCCGTCGGGGACCGGCCACGAGGTGACCACGGAGGGCTCCGGGGGCGCCCCGGTCATGGCGGACGCGAACGGCAGAGCGGGGATCGCGAGGCCCGGACCGGCTCGGCGCGTCCCCGGAGCGGGGGGAAGGCGGTGTACGGGCGTGCCACCCGGCTCCCGGTGTCCCGGGACCCTGATGCCGGGGGGCTCGGTCTGCGTCATGAGGGACGCTCCTGGGGGGTGGCACTGTATGCTGACGGCATATGTTTACGCCGTATATGTACGACTCTGCCCCCAGATGCGGCTCACGTCAAGGCGGCGGCGTCCCCGGGGCCGAAGAAGCGGTGCACCAGAGCCCGGACCTCGGGGACCAGCTCGGGCACCGGGCCCTCGACCGCGACACCGGGAGCGATCTCCCGGACCGGCACGATGCGCACCGGAGGGGCCGGTACGCCCAGCTCCGCGAACCACTGGCCCAGCTGCTGCGACGAGGCCACGTACACGATCCGGCCCAGCCCCACCCATGCGTGCGCGGCCGCGCACATCGGGCAGTGCTCGCCGCTGGTGTACACGGTCGCGGCCGCCCGCTCCCGGGGCGTCAGATGCGCCGCGGCCCAGCGGGCCAGTTCGAACTCCGGATGCCGGGTCCGGTCCCCGCCCGCGACCCGGTTGCGGTCCTCGGCCCGGACCTTCCCGTCACCGTCCACCAGCACGGACCCGAAGGGCTCGTCCCCGGCCTCCACCGCCTCCCGCGCAAGCTCCACGCACCGGCGCAGATACGCCGTCTCCACTGCCTCCACCATGAGCGGGCCTCCTCGCCGCGTGATCTTCTGCGGTCAGCGTAGAGGCGGGAAAGGGCGTTCCGGGCGGGGCGCCGACCGACCGGGCGAGGGCCGGCCGGGCGCGGGCCGGGGCGGAGTGCGGGCCCGGCCGCGGGGCGTGCGGGGCGGAGGGGCTGTGAGGCGCGCAAGGCGAGGGGCCGGTCCGCAGGGTGCGCGGACCGGCCCCTCACCGCTGCCGCGGCGGCGCCCCTCACGGAGCCGGGGTGCTCTTCGCCGCCGTGCCGGCGCATATCAGCCCGAGGATCACGGCCAGGGCGCCGACGACGATGTTGTTGATGACCACGCCCGCGTCGGGGCTGTCGCCCACGATCCACGGCGAGACGATCATCCACACGCCCAGTGCGCACATGGCCCAGCTCAGGCCGTACATCCGCTCGGGGGCCCGGGTGAAGCCCAGTGCCAGCACGGCGATCGCGAGGCCCACGATCAGGTTGTGCGGCACCAGGTCGGGCTGGCTGGTGGTGTAGTGGACGATCCAGGGGGACACGGCGCAGTACAGACCGAGCAGGAACACCGGTCCGTCCACGAGCGCCACATCGCGACCGCCGAGCATACGGGCGTAGCGTGCCCGCATTTCGGAGACATCGGGGTGAGTCGACATGTCACCCCGGGGATGAGAGACGTCGGCCATGACTCGTCTCCTTCGGCTCGCAGGTCCGACCACGGTGCCGGTGCGAGGGTGCACGAGCACCGCATATCTGTAGTTTGCGCTTATTTCACCTTTATGTGTAGAGGCGGAGGGCCTGCGTGACTCCGTCCTCACGGCGTTCCCCGGGGAGCGCCCCCGGGGAGCGCCGACTCCCCCCGGGGGCGGGCGGGGTGCCCGGGGGAGACACCCCGTACGCGGCGCACGTGCCCGCACCGCTGTTCCTCCTTCTGCCCGCGGGACCTCGGAGGATGCATGCGCATCCCTCCCTCAGCGGCCGCCCCCGCGTCGTATCGTCGACCCATGGACGACCTGCCCGGCCCCGCGGCTCCGGCGGCCCTCGCACCGACCGGACCCCAGGATCCGCAGGTGTCTCTGACCACGGGGGCGCTGGCCCGCCGGCTCGGTGTGTCCCCCACGACCCTGCGCTCCTGGGACCGCCGGTACGGCATCGGCCCGGCGGCCCGCTCCGGCGGCCGGCACCGGCGCTGGACCCCGCAGGACGTGGCGGTGCTGGAGGAGATGTGCAGACTGACCTCCTCCGGCGTGCCGCCGGCCGAGGCGGCACGGGCCGCACGGGAGGGCGCGGCCGACTTCACGGCCGCCCCGCCGCAGGAGGAGCCGCGGTCGCGGGCGGCGGGCCCGCTGCCCCTGGGTGATGTGCGCCAGGAGTGCCGGGGCCTGGCCCGCGCCGCGGTGCGCCTCGACGCCGCCGCCGTGGAGGAGCAGCTGGGGGAGGCGGTCGACCGGCACGGACTCGCCGTCGCCTGGCAGGACGTGATGGTGCCGACCCTGCACGCGGTCGGCCGCAAATGGGCCTCGTCCGGGGACCGTTACGTCGAGGTCGAGCATCTGCTGTCCTGGCACGTGTCCAGCACCCTGCGCCGGCACACCGGCCCGCCCGTACGGCAGGAGGACATGCCCGCCCAGGGGCCGGTCGTGCTGGCGTGTCTGCCCGGTGAGGAGCACACCCTGCCCCTGGAGGCGCTGAACGCCGGACTCAGCCGGCTGGGTCTGCCCACGCGGATGTTCGGGGCGGCCGTGCCGGCCGAGGCGCTGGCCGCGGCGGTACGGCGGCTCGGCCCCGCCGCGGTGGTGCTGTGGGCCCAGACCCGCTCCTCGGCGAACCTGCCCTTCGCCCGGCACGTGGCCGGGCTGCGCTGGGGGGTGCAGGGGGCACGCAGGCGGACGCTGGTGATGCCGGCCGGCCCCGGCTGGCTGGGCCGCGCCGAGCCGGGCCTGCCCAGACCGGCGGGGCTGAAGGACGCGCTCGACATCCTGGCCGCGCTGTACCCGGACCGACCCGCATGAGCCCTGCTCCGGTTGCTCAGGAGGCTCCGGGCCGGCCTGTACGGGTCCGGGCCGGCCCGTACGGGTCCGGTGCCGGTTGCTCACGAGGTCCTGGACCGGCCCGTACGGGCCCCGTGCCGGTCGTCGCCGCGTACGGGCCCCGGTCCGGCCGGGACGAGGTCCGGGCCGGTGGCGTACGTGTCGCCTCAGCCCAGTCCGCGGGCCTGTTTGAACCGGGCCAGCCCGGCGGTGAGATCCACGATCGGATCGGGGTAGTCCACCGCCGCCCGGTCCGGGCCCCGCAGCTTCCACGGTTCGTGCACCGCGGTGCCCTCGACCTCCGCCAACTCGCCCACCCAGCGCCGTACATAGGCCCCGTACGGATCGAACCGCCGTGCCTGGGCGACCGGGTTGAGGACCCGGTTGGGCCGGGTGTCCGTGCCGGTGCCCGCCACCCACTGCCAGTTCAGCTGGTTGTTGGCGACGTCCCCGTCGACCAGCAGCTCCAGGAAGTGCCGGGCTCCCACACGCCAGTCGACGTACAGGGTCTTGGTGAGGAAGCTCGCCGTCAGCAGACGGCCGCGGTTGTGCATCCAGCCCTCGTGCCGCAGCTGCCGCATCGCCGCGTCGACGACCGGGTAGCCGGTACGGCCCTCCCGCCATGCCTCGATGTCCGCCCGGGCCTCCCGCTCCGGGCGCCAGCGGTCCTCCCGGCTGCGGTAGTCGGCGGCGGCCGCGTCCGGCCGTGCCGCGAGCACCTGGCGGTGGAAGTCGCGCCAGGCGAGCTGCCGCACGAAGGCGTCGGCACCCGGCCCGCCCGCGGCGCGCGAGCGGTGCACCAGTTCCGCCGGGGAGAGCGTGCCGAAGTGCAGATGCGGGGACAGCCGTGACGTGGCGTCGCCGGGCAGGTCGTCGTGGCGGTCGCCGTACTCGGAGAGGCCGCCGCGCAGCCATGCCGTCAGCCGCTTGCGGCCCTCCGTCTCACCGCCCGCGGCGAGCCCCTCCGACACCCCCGGCAGACCCTCGTGGGACGGCAGCCCGTCCGAGGCGACCGCGTCGGGGACCCGCACCGTGCGGGGCGCACCGAGCGGTTCGCGCAGCCGCTGCTGCGACCAGTGCCGGAAGTACGGGGTGAACACGGCGAAGTGGTCCGAGGCGGCGGGGGTGACCGCACCGGGCGCGACCGCGGTGGTCACGGCGTCGTGCACGTGCAGCCGCAGCCCCTGTGACTCCAGGGCGTGCCGCAGCCGCTCCTCGCGGCGCTGCGCGTGCGCGCTGACGTCGGCCGCCAGATGCACCTCGTCGGCCCCGGCCTCCGTGGCCACCCGGCACACCTGTTCGACGAGGTCGCCGGAGCGCACGACGAGCCGGCCGCCCCGGTCGCGCAGGCTCGCGTCGAGATCGCGCAGGCAGTCGGCGAGGAACGCCAGCCGGTTCGGCGCGGCGAACCCGGCGCCGTCCACGGCAGGGTCGCGCACGAACAGCGGGACCACCTCGCGGCCGTCGTGCAGGGCCGCCCGCAGGGGCGGATGGTCGTGGACGCGCAGGTCGGCGGTGAACAGGACGACGGAGGTGGTCATCGTGCGGAGCTCCGGAGCAGACGGGACAGGAAGCGGCGGGAGGACGTGCGCCGGGAGGCAGGCCCCTGCGCGGGGGCCGGGCGCGCGGGGCCGTCGCCCGCCCGGGCGGCCCGTGCGATGTTGCGGGCCATGCCGCCGAACACCACGGCGTGGAAGGGCGAGACACTCCACCAGTAGGCGTGGCCCAGCAGCCCGTGCGGATGGAACAGGGCCCGCTGGCGGTAACGCGTGGCGCCCGAGCCGTCCGTCTCGGCGTACATCTCCAGCCAGGCGAGGCCGGGAAGCCGCATCTCGGCCCGCAGCCGCAGCAGCCGTCCGGGTTCGATCTCCTCCACCCGCCAGAAGTCCAGCGAGTCGCCGACCCGCAGCCGGGCCGCGTCCCGCCGTCCGCGGCGCAGCCCGACGCCGCCCACGAGCCGGTCGAGCCAGCCGCGCACCGCCCAGGCCAGCGGGAAGGAGTACCAGCCGTTCTCCCCGCCGATGCCCTCGATCACCCGCCACAGCGCCGCGCACGAGGCGTCCACGGTCAGCTCGCGGTGGTCCGAGTACAGGCTGCCGCCCGCCCAGTCGGGATCGGTGGGCAGCGGGTCGCTGGGCGCGCCCGGCACCGAGGCCGAGGACCAGCGGGTGGCGACGTCCGCGTCGCGCACGCGCCGGAGGGCGAGCCGGACCGCCTCGTCGAACCCGATCGGCCGGCCCGGCGGGTCCGGCAGCCAGCGGGCGATGTCGTGCTCCCGGCAGACCACCTCGTGGCGCAGCGACTCGGTCAGCGGCCGGGCGATCGAGGCCGGGACGGGCGTGACCAGGCCGACCCAGTGGCTGGACAGTCCGGGGCTGAGCATCGGCACGGGCAGGATGAGCCGCGGCGGCAGCTCCGCCACGGCGGCGTACCGGATCATCATCTCGCGGTACGTCAGGACGTCCGGGCCGCCGATGTCGAAGGCCCGGCTGACGTCCGCGGGCATCCCGGCGCTGCCGACGAGCCAGCGCAGCACGTCACGGACGGCGACGGGCTGGATCCGGGTGCGCACCCAGCTCGGTGTGACCATGACCGGCAGCCGTTCGGTGAGGTGCCGCAGCATCTCGAAGGAGACCGACCCGGAACCGAGGACCACCGCCGCTCTCAGCACCGTCGTGGGGACACCGCAGTCCAGCAGGATGCGGCCCACCTCGGCGCGCGAGCGCAGATGCGGGGACAGTTCCCGCTCCGGCACGTCCACCGGGGTGAGGCCGCCGAGGTAGACGATCCGGCGCACACCGGCCGCGCGGGCCGCCTCGCCGAAGACCCGCGCGGCACGCCGGTCGGTCTCCTCGAAGTCCTCGCCCGAACCGAGCGCGTGGACCAGGTAGTAGGCCACCTCCACGCCCCGCATCGCCCGTGCGACGGACGCGGCGTCGGTGACGTCCCCGCGCACGATCTCCGTCCGGCCCGCCCAGGGATGGTCGCGCAGCCGCTGGGGTGCGCGGGCCAGACAGCGCACCGGCCGGCCCGCCGCCAGCAGCTCCGGGACGAGCCGGCCGCCGATGTAGCCGGTGGCGCCGGTGACCAGGCACAGTCCCTCGGGGGCGGGGCCGCCGTCCACGCTGTTCAGGCTCATCCGTACTCGGCCCTTCCTGTCGGCTGTTCCCGCGCGCTCTTCCCGCTCTCTCTTCCCCGCGCCGGGGGCGGGCGGATGCGGCGGGCTGCGCCAGGTGCCGTAACGGCTGACATGTTCGCGCCCATCCCGGGCAGGCGGACCGGAGCAAGCAGTTCGTCCGGGACCGGGAGGTGGCTGCCGCCATGAGTGCGAAGGTGTTGGAGCGGTTTCCCGCGGGATCTCCGCGCGGATCATGGCCGGCGGAGGAGTACGCGGCACGCCGGCGGGCGGAGGGCGAGCCCGCCACGGTGGTGATGGACCTGAAGTCCGACGCGTTCCTCGTCGTCGTGCGGACCGGCGAGGACGACTGACCTCACGCCCGGGGCGGCCGGCCGGCCACGCCCCGGCGAACGGCCGCCGGACGCGACGTCACTCCGCCAGCAGACGCAGGTGCGCCGACCGCGCGTTCGCCGTCTGCCCCTGCACCAGCAGGAACAGCGCCTCCCTGGCGAGGCGCTGTGCGCTGCTGCCGAGCAGCATCGAGCGACCGCCGCCCGCCACCACCGCGGCCGTGGTGACCGTACGCGCGAGTTCCAGGGCCTGCGCCCGCACGGCGAGCTTCTCGTCGAGGCGCTCCTGGGGGACCGGGTGGTCGGCCAGGTCGTAGGCCCGGCGGCGGACGTCGGCCAGACGCCCGCGCCAGTGCCCCGCCAGGTCCTGGTCGGCCTCCTCCAGAAGGGCGAGCGCCGCCTCGGCCACGCCGAACACGGCCGGTACGGCATGGGCGGACCGTGCCCGGTCGAGGAGCGCGAACCTCTCGTAGGGGGTGCGCAGCACGACGTCCTCCTCGGCCGCGCGCAGCCCGGTCAGCTCCAGGGACACCGTGCGGGCCGCCGTGAGCGCCGCCAGCCTCATCGGCGGCGACGGCCGCAGCCCGGGCTGTGCACGGGCGTCGGTGAAGGCGAACACCACCTCGCCCTCGTCCGTCACACCGGCCAGCAGCATCACGTCGTTCAGCCCCCAGCCGGTGTACCAGGGCACGGTTCCGTCGAACCGCCAGCCGTCGCCCTCCCGGGCGGCCCGCACGAGGACCTTCGGGAAGGCACGGACATGGGCGTACGCGATCCCGGCCAGCAGCTCGCCCGTCGCCAGCGGACGCAGCAGCCGCTCCCGGACCGGAGAGGCACCGGCCGCGAGCAGCTGCACCGGGGTGTGGTGCTGGGTCTGCACGAACCAGGTCGAGCAGCAGGCGCCCGCGAGGATCTCCGCCGTCCGGCGGGCCACGGCCGAGGGCGCGCCCCAGCCGCCGTACTCCTCGGGGGCGTTCGTCCCGAGGAGTCCCGACTCCTTCACGGCCGTGATGTGACTGGCGGGCACACCCTCCTCGTCGACGCGGGCGGCCTGCGGGGCGAGCAGTTCGTCGGCGAGCCGGCGGGCGCGGACGACGAGGGGGTGCGGTGCGGTGGTCATGAGGGGAATTCTTCCGGGCGCCCGGGCCGCCGGGCACGACGACGCGGCGCGGCGGCCCGGTCCCCGCAGGGGGACGCACCGGCCCGGCGGAGGGCGGACCGCCGGACCGTGGGACCAGTCCGCGGGATCAGCCCGTGGAGCCGGTCACCGGGTAGTGGTCCGACAGGTTGGTGTACGTGTACGACGTGCCCCAGCTCGACACCGTCCAGGGCGCGCTCTGCTCCTTGACCACGTCGTTCTTCCACACCACCGGGCGGGCGTGTCCGGCGCGGTGCAGGACGAGGTCCAGGTCCTCACGGGGGTCGTCCGGGTAGCGGTCGCGGGCGATGGAGTTGTCCCGTGTGTCGAAGGAGTACGGGTGTCCGGTGCGCGCGTCGGCGCCGACGAGACCGCCGTCGGCGAGCATGGAGGCGTACTCCGGTGTGCGCGAGTCGACGTTGAAGTCGCCTGCCACCAGCACCTGTTCGTCCGCGGGGATGTTCCTGGCGTCCAGGAACGCGTCGATCGCCCGGAACTGCCGGCCGCGCACGGCGGCGGCCTCGCCCGCGCCGCAGCCGGGGTCCGTGGACTGCGCGTGGGTGCCGACCACGTGCACCCGGCTGCCGTTCACGTCCAGCACGACGTACGCGAAGCCCTTGTTCGACCACCAGTCGGCGCCGCAGGCGTCCTTGAAGACGTACTGCTCCTTGCGCAGGATCGGCCACTTGCTGAGCACCGTCACCCCGCCGTCCTCCGGCGTGGTCGCCGAGTACGCCCCGCCCGTCGCGTCCCAGCCGTCCCTGGCGCGGCCGACCACCGGGGTCTGGTGGGGATACCGGCCCGCGAGGGCGCGCTTCAGGGCGTCCGACGAGGAGTTGTCGAACATCTCCTGGAACACCACGACGTCGTTCCCGCCGACGAACGGGGCCTTCGCGATCTCCGTGGCCCGGTGGTCCTGGCCCCAGTTGGGGTAGAGCGTTCTGCTGAAGAGGAAGACGTTGTACGTCAGAACCCTCAGCGGCGGCGCCTGTTCGGCGGCCGACGCGGCGGGCGTCGCGCCCGCGAGTCCGGTGACGGCGAGCGAGAGGGCGAGCACGGCAGAGCCCTGTGCACGACGCTGTGCGGAGAGTGTCACTGGATCTCCCTGTGGTGGAAGGGGGTTGAGTGGCGCCGCACATCAAACCATCAGGGATTACTCCCGGGTAACCACTACGGGGGAAACGGATGGCGCGAGAAGGTACGCGCGCCGAATCCGTCCGGGCGAGCCATGTTCCGTCCCGCATGAGCCTGCGCTGCGGAAGCTCGCGCACCTCGTGCCATGCCTCCACCGTGACCGGGCGCACCCGGTGGAAGGCGTACGCCGCCGGGTCGCTCCGCGGGTCCCGCCGGTGCTTCGCCGTGAACCGCTCGGCCGCCTCCGGGGGCACGTCCCGCGCGGTGCACGTCTCCACGTCGCCGTCGATCGGCACGACGTCCCGGGTGTCACCGAGCGCCGGCCGGGTCCGGCCGGACGCGCCCGGACTGCGGCCCGTCGGGTTGCCCGGCCGCGTCGCCGGCCGCATGCCGGTCCCGTCCCGGGCGAATCGCAGAGGCATCAGCCAGGGTGTTCCGTCGGCACCGGCCGAGGACACCCGAACGTCCGTCTCCCGCTCCGGCCGGTCCGGCCGGACGCGCCCGGACTGCGGCCCGTCGGGTTGCCCGGCTGCGTCGCCGGCCGTATGCCGGTCCCGTCCCGGGCGAATCGCAGAGGCATCAGCCAGGGTGTTCCGTCGGCACCGGCCGAGGACACCCGGACGTCCGTCTCCCGCTCCGGCCGGTCCGGCACGTCACGCTTGCGGTCCACTGCGCTCCGCGGACCCTTGTCGATCTTCATCCCCGCACGCCGGCGCCCCCTCACCCGCCCCGCCCCGGCCGAAGGCCCTGCACCCCGGCCTCCGGGCCTTGCCCGGCCCCCCGGCCGACCCGGCCCGTCCCGGCCGCTGGCATCTCCTGGGTTTTACGTATAACCTCGTCCGTCAACCGCCTCCCGGCCGCTCGCCCGGCCGTCGTCCGAAAGGCTGCGATGAAGCGCGTCGCCCTGGTCACCCTCGTCGTCGACGACTACGACGAGGCCATCCGCTTCTACACCGAGGCTCTCGGGTTCCGGCTGGCCGAGGACGCCCCGCGCCCCGACGGGTCCCGCTGGGTCGTCGTGGAGCCCGGTGCGGCGCCCGGTACGGGACTGCTGCTCGCCCGCGCGAAGAACGAGTCCGAGCGGGCCCGGGTCGGTGACCAGACCGGCGGCCGCGTCGGCTTCTTCCTGCACACCGACGACTTCGCCCGCGACCACGCCCGGATGCTGGCGGCCGGCGTGACCTTCCTGGAGGAGCCGCGTCACGAGCCCTACGGCTCGGTCGCCGTGTTCCAGGACCTGTACGGCAATCGCTGGGACCTGCTCCAGCCCGCCGCCTGAGCCACCCCTCACTCCCTCGAACCACCTCGCTGCAAGGAAAGCCCCGCCATGACTGCTACGCGCGTAGACGCCGATGTGATCCGCCGCCTCCCCAAGGCCGTCCTGCACGACCACCTGGACGGCGGCCTGCGCCCCGCCACGGTCGTCGAGCTCGCCCGCGAGGTCGGCCACACCCTGCCGACCACCGACCCGGACGAGCTGGCCGCCTGGTACTTCGAGGCCGCCAACTCCGGTGACCTGGTCCGCTACATCGCCACCTTCGAGCACACCCTCGCCGTGATGCAGACCCGCGAGGGCCTGCTGCGCGTGGCCGAGGAGTACGTCCTGGACCTGGCCGCGGACGGTGTCGTCTACGCCGAGGTGCGCTACGCCCCCGAGCTGAACACCGGCGGCGGGCTGACCCTCGCCGAGGTCGTCGAGACCGTGCAGGAGGGCCTCGCGGCCGGCATGGCGAAGGCCGCCGCGGCCGGTACGCCCGTCCGGGTGGGCACCCTGCTGTGCGGCATGCGCATGTTCGACCGGGTGCGTGAGGCGGCCGACCAGGCCGTCGCCTTCCGTGACGCCGGTGTCGTCGGCTTCGACATCGCCGGTGCCGAGGCGGGCTTCCCGGCCGCCGACCATCTGGAGGCGTTCGAGCACCTGCGCCGCGAGAGCGTGCCCTTCACCATCCACGCCGGTGAGGCCGACGGCCTCTCCAGCATCCACCAGGCCCTCCAGATCTGCGGCGCCCAGCGTCTCGGCCACGGCGTCCGCATCACCGACGACATCGTCGACGGAAAGCTCGGCCGTCTCGCCGGCTGGGTCCGCGACCGCCGGATAGCCCTGGAGATGTGCCCCACCTCCAACCTCCAGACCGGCGCCGCGACCTCGATCGCCGAGCACCCCATCACGGCGCTGAAGGACCTCGGTTTCCGCGTCACCCTGAACACCGACAACCGCCTGGTGTCGGGCACCACGATGACCCGCGAGATGTCCCTGCTGGTGGAGCAGGCGGGCTGGAGCGTCGAGGACCTGCGCACGGTCACCGTGAACGCCGTCAAGAGCGCGTTCATCCCGTTCGACGAGCGCAAGGCCCTGATCGAGGACGTCGTCCTGCCCGGTTACGCCGCCGCGCTCTGAGATCAGCCCGCGAGCAGCCCGCGCGCGTAGGCCGCCTGCCCGGCGTGCTGGAGGTCGTCGGACAGCACGCTCACCAGCCGTACGCCGAGCGTGACCGGCGGGTCCCAGCGTTCGTCCACGATCCGCTCCAGGTCCCCGGCGGTGAGCGCGCCGAGGCGCTGGAGCGTCCGCGCGTGCACCGCGTCGTAGTACCCCGTCAGCAGCTCCGCCGAGTCGACCCGCACCCGGGCGACCTCGGCGGAGCTGTGGCCGTACCCGGTGTCGTGGACCGGCAGGGGCAGGGCGAACCTCTCGCTCCACTGTCCGGCCCGCCACACCTGGTCCAGGCCGAAGGCGTCCGCGACGTGGTCGTCCTGGACCCGGGTGAGATGCCAGACCAGCCAGGCGACGGAGTTGGCGTCGGCGGCGGGGCGGGCGTTCAGCCCGTCCGGACCGAGGCCCTCCACGGCGGCGTGGACCTCTTCCCGGATGCGGCCGTATCCCTCGATGAGGATGTCCTTGGCGTGCATGGCTCCACCATCGCGCATCACATCCCGTCGTGCGCCCCGGTGCCCAGCAGTTCCATCAGCGCCCGGGCCGCCGGACTGGTGGCCTGCTCCGGCGGCAGCAGGGCGACGGTCTCGTAGACCGTCTCGTCCGTGCCCTTCAGCGGTACGGCGGTCAGGGACTCGCGCTTGTGCCGGAAGTGCCGCGGCACGGCGGCCACGCCCAGGTTCTCGTCCACCAGGTCCAGCAGACTGTGCACGTCGTTCACCTCCAGGCCGACCGTGCGGCGCACCCCCGCCGCGGCGAACGCGGCGTCGGTCGCCCGGCGCGGGCCCCAGTCGGGGTGGAAGTCGACGAACACCTCGTCGGCGAGGTCGTGCGGGGCGAGAGCCGGACCGGCCGAGGCCAGCGGATGCCCCGGGTGGCACAGCAGGGTCATCGGCTCGCCCGCCAGGGCCACCGAGCGCAGCTGGTCGGAGTCGTCGCGGGTGCGATAGGCGAAGGCCAGGTCCAGCCGCCCGGCGGCGACCCCCTCGGCCAGCGCGAGGGAGCCCGACTGCCGCAGCCGGATCTCCACGTCCGGGTGCCGCCGGCGGAACGCGGCGAGCAGCCCCGCCGTGCGCACCCCGGCGATGCACTGCTCGGTGCCCAGCGCGAGCGTGCCGCGCAGCACGCCCTGGACGGCCGCGACCGCCTCGTGCGCCGACCGCACCTGCGCCAGGATCCGCTCCGCCTCGCCCAGCAGCGCACGCCCGGCCTCGGTCAGGGTCACCCGCCGGGTGGTCCGCACGAACAGCGGCGCCCGCAGCTCCCGCTCCAGCGCCCGGATGGACGCCGACAGACCCGACTGGGACACCATGAGCCGTTCGGCGGCCCGGGTGAAATGCTGGTCCTCGGCGACCGCGACGAAGTGCTGGAGATGGCGCAGTTCCATGATTGAGAAGCCTATCCGCTGAATCCCATCGGATTCTTCTGTTGGACCACTGCCCGCGGGCCGGGCAAGAGTGGACAGGGTTCACCGGGCCCGTCCCCGGGCCCACCGCAGGACCCACCCCTCTCACGTCATGGAGTCGCGTTGTACACCGCACACCCCGACCGTTACGCGGACATGCCCTACCGGCGCACCGGACGCAGCGGTCTGCAGCTTCCCGCGCTGTCGCTGGGCCTGTGGCACAACTTCGGCCCGGACCGCCCCGTCGAGACCCAGCGCGCCATCCTGCGCCGCGCCTTCGACCTGGGGATCACCCACTTCGACCTGGCCAACAACTACGGCCCGCCGCCCGGCGCCGCCGAGTCCGCCCTCGGCGAGTTCCTCAAGGCGGACTTCGCGCCGTACCGCGACGAGCTGATCGTCTCGACGAAGGCCGGCTACCTGATGTGGCCCGGCCCGTACGGCGAGTGGGGCTCGCGCAAGTACCTGCTCTCCTCGCTCGACCAGAGCCTGAAGCGGCTGGGCCTGGACCACGTGGACGTCTTCTACTCGCACCGCTTCGACCCGCGGACCCCGCTGGAGGAGACGATGGGTGCCCTGCACTCCGCCGTCCAGCAGGGCAAGGCGCTCTATGTCGGCGTCTCGAACTACTCCGCCGAGCAGACCCGCGAGGCCGCCCGGATCCTGGGCGAGCTGGGCACCCCGCTGCTGATCCACCAGCCGCGCTACTCGATGCTCGACCGGCGCCCCGAGACCGAGGGCCTGCTGGACGCGCTCGACGAGCTCCAGGTCGGTTCCATCGCCTACTCCCCGCTGGAGCAGGGCCTGCTCACCGGGCGCTACCTGGACGGCATCCCGGAGGACTCCCGGGCCGCGAGCGACAGCCCCTTCCTGAACCGGGACGCCGTCACCGAGGACCTGGTGGCCCGGCTGCGCGCCCTGGACGACATCGCCAAGTCCCGCGGCCAGACCCTCGCCCAGCTCGCCCTCGCCTGGGTGCTGCGCGGCGGCCGGGTGACCTCCGCGCTGGTGGGCGCGAGCAGCGCGCGGCAGATCGAGGACAGCGTCGCCGCCGTCGGCGGTCTCGGCTTCGACGACGAGGAACTCGCACGCATCGACGCGATCGTCAACGAGTAAGGATCTCCCCGGTTCTTTCCTCACGGCGGAATCCGGCCGGACGACATGGCTCCGGCCGTCATTCCCCGGGGCGTTCGCGCACCGTCGCGATGAATTCCGCGATCACTTCCGATCCCCTGAGGACGATGTTCCCCGCCCGCGTCGATCTCGTGGATCCGCGCACGACTTCCCAGCTCGGAGGGGTGGCGCGGGCGGAGGAAATCCGTACGCCGCTTTCCCTTCCGAACCCCCGTCGCCTTTCGGCCAAGGCGCCCGGTGAATATGCCAGGAGACTGGCTTGAAAACCGTGGTGACAGTGGTTCAAGAGTGAAGATACTCGACGCCAGAGGGCAGTTGAACGCCCCGAGCCGCACGAAAGCGAGGCCCGTACCGGCGCGAGCGCAACGGGGGAGTGGATCGTGCACGACGAATTCCTGTGCCATGTCACCGCCTACGGCACCTGTGACGGCCGGCGCATCGGCGTCCCGCTGGGCACCTACCGCGCGCCCACCCTCGCGCTCGCCCTGTGGTGGCTGCGCGACCGGGCCTCCTGGATCGCCGAGCGGCTCGACCCCGGCCCCGAGGCCGAGCACATTCCGCCGAGCGCGCTGGTGCCGGTGGCGGCCACCGTGCCCGACGTCCCCGCCCTGCTGCGCTCCTGGTGCGCCGACCCCGGCCAACAGGAGCTGTGCGCCGACGAGTTGGCCGCCGGCCGACTGGTGCGCGTCGCCGCCAGTGACGACACCACCGAGTACGAGCTGCTGGCCGAGTCCGTCGACGCCCTGCGCATGCAGCGGACCCTTCCGGCGCTGGCGGCGCCCGTGGCCTAGAGCCGCACGCGCGGACCGCCCCGCCGCCCGCCCGGGCGCACATATGGTCGTATCGGTAGAATTCTGGCATGGCGGAGCGGCCGATCATGTCGACTGCGCCCGAACTCGTACTGGAGACCGCGTCGGGCTCCACGGTGATGAGTCCGGGCCGTGACTACCACGTGGGGCGCGATCCCCTGTGCGACGTCGTCATCGACGACGCCCGCGTCTCCTGGCACCACGCGGTCCTGCACCCCGCGGGCGACCACTGGACCATCGAGGACGAGCACAGCACCAACGGCACCTGGGCCGACGGCCGCCGTGTCCAGGAGGGGAACGTCGGCCCCGGCACCGAGATCCGCTTCGGCAGCCCCCTCGACGGTCCGCTCGCCCTGCTGACCGGCCGCACCCCGCCCGCCCCCGAACGTCCCTCCGCGATCGCCCCGGTCTCCCGGCCCGGCCTCACCGGCACCTTCCGGCAGCCCACCAGCGTCCGCCCGCTGCCCTCCCGTACCGTCCGCATCGGCCGCGCCGGGGACAACGACCTGGTCATCGACGACCTCGTGGTCTCCCGCCACCACGCCGAGCTGCGCGCCCTGCCCGACGGCACCTACGAGATCGCCGACCTGGGCAGCCACAACGGCACCTATCTCAACGGCCGCCCCGTCACCGCCGCCCCCCTCGGCCCCGGCGACGTCGTCGGAGTCGGCCACTACGCGTACTGCCTGGTGGGCGACCAGCTCCAGGAGTACGTCGACACCGGCGAGGTCTCCCTCGACGTCCAGGACCTCACCGTCGCCGTCGACCGCGGCCGCAAGACCCTCCTGGACCACGTGTCCTTCCCGGTCGGCGAGAAATGCCTGCTGGCCGTCGTCGGGCCGAGCGGCGCCGGCAAGTCCACCCTGCTCAACGCGCTCACCGGGCAGCGCCCCGCCGACCACGGCACCGTCCTCTACGACGGCCGCGACCTCTACCGCGACTACGCCGAGCTGCGCCAGCGCATCGGCCTGGTCCCGCAGGACGACATCCTGCACGCCCAGCTCACCGTCCGGGCCGCCCTCGGCTACGCCGCCGAGCTGCGCTTCCCGCAGGACACCGCCAAGGCGGAACGCCGCGCCCGGGTGGACGAGGTCATCCGGGAACTCGGCCTGGAGCAGCGCGCCGCCCAGCCCGTGCACAGTCTCTCCGGAGGCCAGCGCAAGCGGGTCAGCGTCGCCCTGGAACTGCTCACCAAGCCCTCGCTGCTCTTCCTCGACGAGCCGACCTCGGGCCTCGACCCCGGCATGGACCGCTCGGTGATGCACATGCTGCGCGGCCTCGCCGACGACGGCCGCACCGTCATCGTCGTCACCCACAGCGTCCTCAGCCTCGACGTCTGCGACCGTCTGCTCGTCCTCGCCCCCGGCGGCCGGATCGCCTACTACGGTCCCCCCGAGGAGGCCCTCGCCTACTTCGGCCACGAGCAGTGGCCCGAAGCCTTCGAGGCGTTCGAGCACGACCAGGACCGCGACTGGGCGGGCACCTACCGCGCCTCGCCCCAGCACCGCCGCTACGTCGCCGACGCCACCGCCCAGCCCCGGGTGTCCCGCGAGGGCCCGGTGATCATCGCGCCGCCGCCCCGGCCGCGCGGCTGGGGCGCCCAACTCGGCACACTGGTACGCCGCTACACCGCCGCCCTGGGCGCCGACCGGACCTTCCTCGCGATCATGATCGCCCTGCCGTTCGTGATGGGAGCCATGGCACGCGCCCTCGCCGGCGGCGAGCTGACCCGTGACACCGCGATGAACGCGCTGCTCATCCTGTGCGTCGGCGGCGTCCTCACCGGCGCGGCCAACGCCGTGCGCGAACTGGTGAAGGAACGGGTGATCTACCGTCGTGAGAGAGCCGTCGGCCTGTCCAGATCCGCCTATCTGATGTCCAAGGTGATCGTCCTCGGCACGGTCACCGTCCTCCAGGCGGTCGTGCTCACCCTCGTCGCCCTCCTCGGCGTCGACCTGAACGCGCCCGGCGGCGAGGGCGTGCTGCTGCCGCCGCTGGCCGAGATCACCATCGCCGTCGCCCTCCTCGCGTTCACCGCGATGATGCTCGGCCTGCTGGTCTCCGCGCTGGTGCGCAAGGAGGAGGTCACCATGCCCCTCCTCGTCCTGCTCGCCATCGTCCAGGTCGTCTTCTGCGGCGCCCTGCTGAAACTCGACGGTGTCCCCGGCCTGGAGCAGCTGTCCTGGCTGGTGCCCTCGCGATGGGCGCTCGGCGCGATGGCCGGCACCGTCGGACTGGCCCGGATCGTGCCGGGCGATCTCACCGCCGACCCGCTCTTCCGCCACTCGGCCGGGGTGTGGCTGCTGAACATCGGCATGCTGCTGGTTCTCTCGGTGCTCTTCGGCTACGTCGTCTCGCGGCTGCTGCGGCGACAGGAACCCGTCGTGATGCGGAAGTAGGCGCCGATGACGACCCCCGGTTTCCGGCCCACGCACGTCGTCCCGGGCGACGGCATGCCCGCCTGGGAGACCCCCGACCCGGCCCGCCCCACCGTGCCCCTGGACCCGCTGCTGCCGGTGCAGCTCCTGGAGCGGCGCGGCGACTGGGGCCATGTGCTGTGCTCCAACGGCTGGGCCGCCTGGGTCGACGGCCGTCTGCTGGTCTCCGTGCCCCAGGACCCGCCGCCCGCCGGCCCGCCCGCGGCCGGCGCCGACCCGCGTCCTCTGCTGGCCCGCGCCGAGCACGCCCTCAGCCGCTACCGGACCGCGGTGGAGGAACGCGCGGGCGGGACGCTGGACGGCGACGCCTTCCGGGCCCGCACCCGCGGACTGCGCCTCGGGATCGTCGTGGACGGGGAGTCGGTGTGGCTCTACGACGCCGAGGACGGACGGTGGGTGTTCGGCGACGGCGTCCGCCAGAGCACCTACGCCACCGACGAGGGCCCGAGCAGCGCCGCCGGGGACGCCGGCCACGCCCCCACCCAGGTCGTGACCCCCGATGGCCCGTGAGACGAGCCTGTTCTCCGGCCGGCCCTCCGAGCTGATCGGCCGGCAGGTCGCCGGGTACCGCATCGAGGACGAGATCGGCCGCGGCGGCATGGCCGTGGTCTACCGGGCCCGAGACCTGCGCCTGGACCGGACCGTCGCGCTGAAGCTGCTGGCTCCGGAACTGGCCCGCAACGACACCTTCCGCCGGCGCTTCACCCATGAGTCCCGGGTCGCCGCCGCCCTCGACCATCCGCACATCGTGCCGGTCTTCGAGGCGGGCGAGACCGACGGAGTGCTCTACATCGCCATGCGGTACGTCCCCGGCAGCGATCTGCGGCATCTGCTGGACCGCCAGGGCCCGCTGCCGCTGCCGGCCGCGGTGCGCATCGCCGCCCAGGTCGCCTCCGCGCTGGACGCGGCCCACGAGCACGGGCTGGTGCACCGTGATGTGAAGCCGGGCAACATCCTCGTCGCCCGCGGCACCGACAGCGACCACCCGGAGCACGTCTACCTCACCGACTTCGGCCTGACGAAGAAATCGCTGTCGCTGACCGGGTTCACCAGCGTGGGGCAGTTCGTCGGCACCCTGGACTACGTGGCCCCCGAGCAGATCTCCGGCCGCCCGGTCGACGGCCGCTGCGACGTCTACGGCTTCGCCTGCGTCGTCTTCGAGGTGATCACCGGCCGGCCGCCGTTCCGCCGCGACGACGACATGGCCCTGCTGTGGGCCCATCAGTACGACGACCCGCCGCCGCCGACCGAGGTCCGGCCGGGTCTGCCGGGCGCGGTCGACCCCGTCTTCGCCAAGGCCCTCGCCAAGAACCCCGACGACCGCCACGACTCCTGCCTGGCCTTCGTCGCCGCCCTGCGTGCCGCCGCCGGAGCCGCGCAGGCCGCGCATCCGCCGACGCGGGTCGTGGATCTGAGCGGCACGGCCCCGGCACCGCCGCGGTGGGCCGCGCCCGTCTTCCGTCCGCCCGTCTGAGTGCGTCCCCTCAGACCTGGGGCTGCTGGCCCCGTCTGCGTACACCGTGGGCCAGCAGAGCGCCCAGGAACCCTGTCACCAGGCCCCACAGGAGGGCGAGACCGACGGCGGACCAGATCCGGGGGTGCAGGAAGAGGTCGCCGCCCAGCTCGCCGCCGAGGTCGCCGATGCCGAGGACCGACAGGCCGTAGTGCGCGTCGACCCGGCCGACCAGGCAGATCATCAGCACGGTCAGGGCGAGGGCGACGGCCATGTGCACGGCGTGCTGCCAGGCACGGACCCGGGCGGGGGAGCGGGCGGCCATCACGAACGCCGCCGCCAGCAGCAGCACGGCGTCGACCGCCACCAGCCACCACACCCGGCCGTCGTGCTCGGCGAGCGCGGACAGATTCAGCTCGGCGGTCTCCTCGCCGCGCAGGACCTGGTCCAGCACATGCGGCATCGGCAGCCCGAAGGGACCGTCCACCCTGCCGTACCAGGTCGCGCCCAGACCGATCGTCAGAGCCAGCCACACCAGGTTCGGCAGGCCCAGCAGGAGCACCGCGAACGTCTCGGCGACATGCCCGCGGGTCGCCGCCACGACCAGCCCGATCACCGCACCGAGGCCGACGTACGCCAGAAGCAGCAGAACCATGGCGTACGCGGCCGGCCTGACCGACGTCTGGAAGCGCAGCAGGCCGGCCGGCAGCGGCGCCCCGCGCGACACCAGCAGTGCGAGGACCAGCACTCCGGCCAGCCACAGCAGACCGAAGAACAGCGTCGGCGCCAGAGCCGTCTCGAACCCCACCTCCGGCGAGACCCCGAACACGTCGCCCAGGTCGGCGAGCGTGCCCTCGCCCAGCGGGATCGCGAAGGTCTGCCGGGCGGCGAGGGACACACCGAGCAGCACGACCAGCCACAGCACGGCGATCCGGGCCGCCCAGCCGGCCAGCTCCCGGGCCCCCGCCACGGCCCTGTGCCGCAGCGGCCGCAGGAACCCCGCGGCGAGCAGCAGGGCACCCACGAGGGTGACCGACAGCGGGATCACCGTCAGGGCCGCCGACGACTCGGCGAGCCCCCCGGCGTTCCCGGACAGCTCGACGGTGCCGCCGACGGACGTGACGACGGTCGCGGCGGTCACCCGGGGGAAGGCCCCGTCGGGCAGACCGGTGGCACCCGCCGCCCACAGGCCCAGGGCCGCGGTGACGGCCATGGCGACCGTGGCGACCAGCACCACGGCAGCGGCCTGCACCCAGCCGTGGCGGGCGACGGACTGCCGGTCGGAGGGGGTGTGCGGACTCACCCTTGCCACGCTAAGCAGCCGTCGCCCGCACCGCCCGCCGGGAGGTCCGTCCGGACCTCCCCCGCCCGGAGCCGGTGAACCGGACCCGGCCCGCTTGCGTGGTCGGCAGGACAAGCGCACACAATAAGAGCTGAATACCCTATAGCGGTGCAAGGCGGTGATGTCGCACGCGGCCGCCGTCGGGAAGAAGGGCTCGTGAGCGTCGAACCGCCGTCCTCAGGCCGTCCCACCGGCCCGCCCTCCGGCCCGCTGTCGGGCCCCGGCCAGCCGCCCTCGGGCCCGCCCTCCCAGCCGCCCACGAGCGGGGGCGGAGCGACCCCGCCACCGCGGCGGCCCTGGTGGAGGTCGGCGCCGCGCGTCGCCCTGGTCTCCGCCGCGGTGGTGGCCGCCGTGGTCCTCGCGGTCGTCCTGACCCGGCCCGGCGGCGGCTCCGCCCCGGGCTCCGGCGGCGAGGTCTTCCTCCAGGCCGCCGGCACCTCGGGTCCCGACCCCTTCACCGAGTCCACCGCCGACGACAGCTCCCTGCCCCCGGTCACCCCCAGCCCGGCCGGCACGTCCCCCGCCAACACCGTGCGCGGCGTCGACGGCGGGGCCCCCGGCCTCTACGGCGGCACCCGCAACGTCGCCGCCTGCGACGTGGAGAAACAGGCCGAGTACCTGACGGCCGACCCGGCCAAGAACAAGGCGTTCGCGTCCGTCGCGAGCGTCGAGCCGGCCGGCGTCCCCGCCTATCTGCGCTCGCTCACCCCCGTCCAGCTGCGCATCGACACCCGCGTCACGAACCACGGCTACAGCGACGGCGCCGCCACGGGCTATCAGGCCGTCCTGCAGAGCGGCACCGCCGTCCTGGTGGACGACCGCGGTGTGCCCCGGGTGCGCTGCGCCTGCGGCAACCCGCTGACCCCGCCGGTCGCCGTCCAGGGCACCCCGCAGCCCACCGGTGCCTCCTGGCCGTCGTACCGGTCCTCGAACGTGGTCGTGGTGAATCCCGCACCGGTCGTGATCGACGTCTTCGTGATCTACGACGCCGAGCAGGACGAGTGGATCGAGCGCCATCAGGGCGACACCGGCGACCACGACCGGAAGACCGACCGGCCCTCCGGCACCCCGACCCCCTCGGTCAGCGTCTCCACACCGACCTCGTCGTCCACGTCCCCGTCCACCCCGTCCACCTCGCCGTCCTCGCCGTCGCCGTCCTCGCCGTCGCCGAGCTCGCAGAGCCCGTCCTCCGAACCGCCCACCTCCGCACCGGAACCGGAGCCGCAGTCGCAGTCGCCCGACACCTCGTCGCCCCAGGAGGCGTCCGACTCCGGCACGACGGTCGAAGAGACCGTGTCCGACTCCGGCGGCACCACCACGGACGGCATGCCGAGCGGCCCGGGATCCGTCTCCTCGGGCGCCCCGCGGTCGGCCGTGACGCTCTCCGGGCTGTAGCCGCCGTCACAGCCGGGACTGCCGCGCCGCTCACGGGGTACGAGGATGGGTGCAGCAGTATCCGGCCAGGCCGGCTTCGGAGAGAGAAACGGATGATCGAGCAGCGGGACACAGTGACGCCGACCGGGTTCGACGTGCCCGTCGAACCCCTGAGGCGGGCGGCGCACTACACCGGTGAACCGGGATGCATCGCCGAGGCACGGGCCTTCGCGGCCGTCTTCCTGGAGCGGCTCAGGACCGAGTGGTGCGCCGACATCGACGACCGCTCCGAGGACGCCGTGCTCCTCGTGGTCAGCGAGCTGATCACCAACGCGGACCGGCACAGCAACGGTCCCTACATACTGGAGCTGGAGGGCACCGACGACGAGGTCTCGGTGTGCGTGTACGACAGCAGCGCCGCGCTTCCCCTGCGTTTCCCCCGCGATCCCGAGCGGGTCGGACGGCACGGCCTGGAGATCGTCCACGCCCTGTCCGCCGAGGTCACCGCCGAGCGCGTCCCGGTCGGCAAGCGGGTGCGGGCCGTGCTCGACCTGGCCGACGGATGAGCGCGTGCCGACACCCCTAGAACCCCGCCGTCCGGTTCCACCCAGGGCGGAACGCCGGAGCCTTCCCAGGACGACCGGGCCTCCTAGGCTGGGAAGGTGAACCGTCAAGCGCAGAACGAAGCCCGCGTGATCCCCCTGCGGCCGGGGAACACCCGCCCCGCGTCCGACCGCCGCCCCGCCGCGCCGGCCGTGCCGCCCCGCAAGGGCCCCGAGCCCGCCGAGCCCCTCTGGCGCGACCTGGTCGGCGACGTCCTGCGCCGCGAGCGTCTGGCGCAGGAGCGCACCCTGAAGGACGTCGCCGACGCCGCACGGATCTCCATGCCGTACCTGTCGGAGGTGGAGCGCGGCCGCAAGGAGGCGTCCTCCGAGGTCCTCGCAGCCGCCGCCCGCGCCCTGGGCCTGGGGCTGGGCGATCTGCTGGCCCTGGCACAGGGCGGGCTGGTGCGGCTCACCGGCACCGCCGGCCGCAGGCCGGGCGCCGGCGGACGCGGCGCCGGCACCGCGTCCCACAACGGCCTGTGCCTGGTGGCCTGACGGCCGCGCGCCGGCGCCTCGGGCTCAGACCCTCGTGAGGCGCCGGCTCAGCACCTCGTCGGCCAGCCCGTACTCCACGGCCTCCCGCGCCGTGAACACCTTGTCGCGGTCCATGTCCGCGCGCAGCGTGGCGATGTCGTGGTCCGTGTGCCGGGCCAGCACCTCCTCCACCTGGGAGCGGATGCGGACCATCTCCTTGGCCTGGAGGGCGAGATCCGACACCGTGCCCTGCCGGCCGCCCGACGCGGGCTGGCCCAGCAGCACGCGCGCGTGCTCCAGCACGAACCGCCGCCCCGGATCCCCGCCGGCCAGCAGCACGGCGGCCGTGGAGGCGGCCTGACCGACGCAGAACGTCGAGATGGGCGCCTGCACGAACGTCATGGCGTCGTAGATCGCCATGAGCGAGGTGTACGAGCCGCCGGGCGAGTTGAGATAGATCGCGATCTCGTGCTCCGGCGCCGCCGACTCCAGATGGAGGAGTTGGGCGATGACGACATTGGCCACCCCGTCGTCGATCTCGGTGCCGAGGAAGATGATCCGCTCGTTGAGCAGCCGGCTGAACACGTCGAAGGACCGCTCGCCCTGCGGGGTGCGCTCGATGACGTTCGGAATCGTGTAACTCCCCATGGTCACAGCCCCATCCGTCGCTTCGTCGAGGCCGGGCGCACATCCGCGAACGACTCCACCACCCGGTCCACCATCCCGTACTCCCTGGCCTCCTCGGACGTGAACCAGCGGTCCCGGTCCCCGTCGCGGGAGATCGTCTCCGGGCTCTGCCCGGTGTGCTCGGCGGTGATCCGCTCGATGGTCCGCTTGGTGAACTCCAGGTTGTCCGCCTGGATCTCGATGTCCGCGGTGGTGCCGCCGATACCCGCCGACGGCTGGTGCATCATGATCCGCGCGTGGGGCAGGGCGAACCGCTTCCCGGGAGCGCCCACGCTCAGCAGGAACTGCCCCATGCTCGCGGCGAACCCCATCGCGAGGGTGGAGACGTCGTTGGGGATCAGCCGCATAGTGTCGTAGACGGCGAGGCCCGCGTGGACCGAGCCGCCGGGGCTGTTGATGAACAGGCTGATGTCGGTGTGCGGGTCCTCCGCCGAGAGGATCAGCAGCTGGGCACAGACACGGTTGGCGGAGACCTCGTCGACCTGCGTGCCCAGCAGCACGATCCGCTGCCCGAGCAACTGGGCCGCGAGATGGTCGTCGAAGCGGGTGGGCGGGGTGTCGCCGTCCTCCGCGCGGGGGGCGAGAGCGGTGAGCGCGGTCATCGTTCCTCCTTGTCGATGCGGTCGATGCCGTCGACGCCACTGTGGCCTCCGGGAGCCGCCCGCCGGGGATTTCTCTGCCCGCCGCAGATCTGCCACGGGCAGAGCGATGACTTTCGCCGGGCACGCCGGTCCCCACTACCGACCGGGTTCCACTCCCTCAGCTCCCCCAGGAGGACGACATGACCGCCGACGGATTCACCACCTGCCTCTGGTTCGACGACCAGGCCGAGGAAGCGGCGCACCACTACGTCTCGATCTTCAAGAACTCCGGCGTCGGTACCGTCTCCCGCTACCCCGAGGGTGCCCCGCGTCCGGCCGGCACCGTCCTCACGGTCGAGTTCACGGCCAACGGCCACCGGTTCACCGCGCTGAACGGCGGCCCCGAGTTCACCTTCAACGAGGCCGTCTCCTTCCAGATCCACTGCGCCGACCAGGAGGAGATCGACTACTACTGGACCCGGCTCACCGAGAACGGCGGGGAGGCGGGCCCCTGCGGCTGGCTCAAGGACCGGTACGGGGTGTCCTGGCAGGTCGTTCCGGACCGGATCGCCGAGCTGATCGGCGGCCCGGACCCGGCCAGGGCCACCCGTGCCACCCAGGCCATGCTGAAGATGGGCAAGCTCGACATCGCCGCCCTGGAGAAGGCGTACGCCGGGGAGTGAGCCCCGGGGCCGGCCCCCGGACCAGGGGTCAGCCTCCGGTGCGCTCCGCGACCGCCCGGGCGATCTCCCGGGCGATCCGCAGGATGCCGGGGGAGCGCACCGGACAGGGCTTCGGCGTGGAGGTCGTCGGCGCCAGACAGAAGTGCAGGGGATCGTCGTCGCGGTGCAGGGCCGTACGGCCGCGGCCCGGCTCCGTGCAGAAGCCGGGGTGGGCCCGCTCGTACGGCGTGCACGGCAGGTGCTGCACCCAGGTGTGGCGCCGCGCGGCGGGGCTGACCGTCCGGCCCGCGTCGACGACGGCGTTCCCGGAGGCCGCGGCCCGCTCCTCGTAGACACGGTTCACCTGCCGTACCCGGTCCGGGGTCATCGGGTCGGGCCCCTGGAGCACCCACAGGACCAGCGGCGCCCGCGTGCCGCCCGCTCCGGCGATCTGCTCCGTGAGCCGCAGGGCGTCGGAGGTGTACCGCCGCAGATAGCGGTCACGGTCACGGCCGTACGTGATGCCGTCCATGCACGGGGTGAAGCCCCAGGCGTTGCCCCAGAACTGGAGCACGACGACGTCCGGCCGCAGCCTGCGCACCAGCGCCGCGGCCTTGTCCGCGTCGGGCACCAGCGACCGCTCGCCGGTGCCCTCCAGGTAGTCGCACAGCGTGGTGCCCGAGTACGGGGCGCTCGTGTACCGGGCGTGCACCGCGCGGCGCAGCTCCTGCCCGAGGACGTCCTGGCTCTCCATGGCCAGGGAGTCCCCGAGGTACAGCACGACCGGAGGCCGCGCCGGTGAGGACGCGGCCCCGGCGGAGCTCCCGGGGGAGGCCGCGGCCCGCTGGTGCGTGGTCCCGGGCGGGGGAGCGGCCACGTCCCGCCCGGACGCCGGGTCCCCGCACCCGGCGAGCAGCAGCGCCCCGGCCAGCAGTGCTCCCACGAACCACGGTCTGCGCATACGGCAACTCCCGCCCCGGCGCCAAGGAGTTCCCCAGGCAAGCACACCCGGAGCCGGGACGGAAGACGCAGCTCGGCCGAAGACGTCAGACCCGGTCCGCCACGATCAGCAGGTACTGGAAGCTGCCGTTGCGGTAGGCGTCGAGGAAGGTGTCCTCGATCCCGGTGACGAGATGGTCGGCCTGGCGGCGCAGCTCCCAGTAGGGGATGGCAGCCTCGGTCAGGTCGGCCACGTGCACCGGCACCAGCCGGTTGCGGGCCATCGCGCGGAAGTACTCCGACCGCGGGTGGATGTCGCAGATGTAGTGGGCGTTGATCAGGGACACCTCGCGCGATGCCTGCCCGTAGGTGTCGTTGTAGCAGCCGGTGATCACCGCGTAGCGGCCGCCGCGGCGCAGCAGCCGGGCGTGCTCGGCGAAGAGCAGGTCGAGCTCGACGTACATGGTCGACTCGTTGTTCCAGGACGCCGCGTAGGCGCCGGACTCGAAGCCGGTGTCGAGCATGTTGCGGTGGTGGTAGCGCACCTTGTCGTCGATGCCGCGCTTACGGGCCTGCTCGTTCGCGAACGCGGCCTGCTTGGCCGAGATGGTGACGCCGTCGGCGTGGCAGCCGTGGCGCAGATGGGCCGTGACGCTGCCGCCGCCGCGGCCGCAGCCCGCGTCGAAGACCCGGTCGTCCGGGGTGAGCGGGCCGAGGTGACTCGCCAGCAGTTCCGCCTGGGCGTGCTCCAGCCGGTGCAGCTCGGCCGTCACGCGGTGGCCGCGCAGCTCCGGGTCGTCCTCCTGGAGCACGGTCCAGTCCGCCTCACCGATGCCGTAGTGGTGGTGGTACAGGTCGTCGAGCCGGCCGAGTTCGAGGTTGACCGGGTTCTCCTCGGCGTTCCAGTAGTCCGCGACGCGGTTCTGGTACGTGGACTGGGTCGGCACCGTGGCGGCGCGGGTGTCGCGGGCGGTGGTCAACAGGTACTCCTCGTTTCGTGCGTGTGACGGTCGTTCATGTGGGGGGTCTGGTCGGTCACCAGTAGTCGGGCAGGTGGTAGCGGTGGGTGTTGGTGGCGTGCCACTCGTGGTTGCCGGCCACCCAGTCCGCGAGGCCCTGGGCGTACCGTGCGACGAGCGGTGAGGCCGCGGCGAGCAGGGCCGACTCCTCCTCGAAGGCGTCCATGATCCGGTTGTGGATCTCGACGCTCCTGAGGTACGCGGCCTTGAGCCCGCACCGGTCGTTGCCGGCGACCACGACGGGCAGATTGAGGTGCCGGGGATCGCCCAGCTCCTTGGTGAAGGAATAGAGGTCGTTGACGATCGTGGTGGCGTTGCAGGCCAGCGCGGTGATCCGCTGGATCTCGGGGCGGGCGTAGACCGGCTCGGGCAGTTCGTAGCCGTCGATCGCGTCGACGATCGACAGACAGGGCCGGAAGTTGTTGAACTGCCGCATCACCAGGTACTCCCACACCCGCGGCCGGTACCCGATCTCCGCCCAGGCCGCCTCGCCGAGATAGCCGAGGTGCAGCCGGGCGATGTCGTGCACGAACCGGTCGGTCTGGCTGGGGGTGGCGAGGGCGGCGTAGTCCTTCAGCGCCCAGTGGTACGAGCGCAGCGGCCCGTCGGCGTCCATGCCGCGCCGCCACTCCTCCTCCAGCTCCGGCGGCCCGTGGTACGGGTCGAGGGCGGACTGGGCGAGGATCAGCCGGCCGCCCAGGCCCCGGTGGGAGCCTCCGTAGTCCTCGTCCTCCTCGCAGTAGCAGTTGTCGACGATGTTCTCGGCCAGCAGCAGCTTCCCGGCGACGGTCAGCCGCTCCAGGTCGGCCGCGCCCGGATGCTGGAGCACCACGGCCCGGCCGAACTGGAAGCCCGAGAAGTCGCCCTTCCACGCCTCCGGGAACAGATCCAGCTCCCGGGCCCATGCCTCCAGCCGGTCGTCCACCTCCCTCGCCTTCTCGGGGTCGGCGGGCGCGGCCTGCCGGTACCGCAGCCCCGGCACGGCCCCGGAACGCCGGGCGCGCACGCCACGGGCGAGACTCGGCGGACCCGGCAGCCGCGACAGGGCGGCGGCCGACGGCGTTGTCGCGTCCGGCGGCGTGGGCGGCGGCGTGGGCGGTGGCGTGGGTGTCGCCGGGTGTGTTCCCAGGAGGTCGGCGAGGCTCGGCGGGCCCGGCAGCGGCGGTGCGGCCGGACCCGGAGCGGGCGGAGGCACGGCGGCCGCTGGTGTGACGGTCGGCGATGCGGCGGCCGGCGCCGTTGTCGCGTCCGGCGGCGTGGGCGGTGGCGTGGGCGGTGGCGTGGGTGTCGCCGGGTGTGTTCCCAGGAGGTCGGCGAGGCTCGGCGGGCCCGGCAGCGGCGGTGCGGCCGGGACCGGGCCCGGCGGAGGTGTCGCGGTCGCCGACGGCGTCTCGGTCGGCGGGGACGTGGTCATGTGTGCGCGCTCCACGCGGTCAGTCGGCGCTCCGGCCGATCTGGACGTTCTCCAGGATCCCGGCGGCGTCGGGGACGAGGACGGCCAGGGAGTAGTAGGCGGTCACGAGGTAGTTGACGATCGCGGCGGTGTCGACGCCCATGAACCGCACGTTCAGGCCCGGCTGGTACTCCTCCGGGATGCCCGTCTGGTACAGGCCCACCACGCCCTGGTCGGCCTCGCCGGTGCGCAGCGCGATGATGCTGGTGGTGTGCTGCGGGGAGACCGGGATCTTGCCGCAGGGGAAGATCGGCACACCACGCCAGGCCGGCACCTCGTGCCCGTCGACGTTCGCCGAACCGGGCACCAGACCACGCCGGTTGCACTGCCGGAAGAACGCCGCGATGGCCTTCGGATGGGCGATGAACATCCGTGTCTTGCGCCGCATGGCCAGCAGCTCGTCCATGTCGTCGGGTGTCGGCGGCCCGGTGAAGGTGCTGATGCGCTGGCCGTGGTCGATGTTGTGCAGCAGCCCGAACTCACGGTTGTTGACCAGTTCCCACTCCTGCCGCTCGCGGATCTCCTCGACGGTCAGGCGCAGTTGCTCCTCGGTCTGGTTCATCGGGTCGTTGTAGAGGTCGGCCACCCGGCTGTGCACCCGCAGCACGGTCTGCGTCAGCGACAACTCGTATTCACGCGGCGAGAGTTCGTAGTCGACGTAACCGCCGCGCAGCGTCGGCTCGCCCGCATGCCCGGCCTGCAGCGGCAGCTCGGCCTCGCCCTTGCGGTTCGTCGGAAGCCGCTGCCGCTCGGCGTAGGTCCGCAGATGCGCGGCCAGCGAGGGGACCCGGTCGGTGAACTCGCGGACCGCCTCCCGGGGCAGCACCAGGACGACGCCCGCCGTGTCGGCCCGCGCCGACGTCAGCCACAGCGGGTCGGGCCGGCCGATCGCCTCGTCGCCCATCTGGTCGCCGTCGGTGGCGACCCCGGTCACCGCCTCGTCGCCGTACTTGCCGGTCGCGTAGCGGGTGAAGCGGCCGTGGACCACGAGACAGATCTCGGTGACCGGCTGTCCCGCCTCGAACAGCACCTCCCCGGCGCGCACCTCGCGCACCTGGAACCGCCCGGCGATCTCGGCGAGGACCTCGGCGTCGGAGTAGCCCCGCAGCACCGGAAGTTCGGTGAGAGTCTGCGGGATCACCCGGATGTCGTCGGCGCCGTTGTGCTCGAAGTGCACCCGGCCCCGGCCGGTCCGCAGGGTCAGACGCCGGTTGACGCGGTAGGTGCCGCCCCGGACGTCGACCCACGGCAGCGTCTTCAGCAGCCATCGCGAGGTGATGGCCTGCATCTGCGGCCGGGTCTTGGTGGTCGTGGTGAGCCGGCGGGCCGCCTGTGTGCTGAGGCTGGTGAGCTGACCGTCGGCGGGTGGGGCGGGCCCGGGGTCGTCGGTGGCGGGATCGGTGGCGCTGTCCGGAGTGGACAATTTCCCTCCCGGGAATGAACGTACATGATCAAAGAGACTGTCGGAGGGCGAGCTGGTCAGGCCCGGCACCCAGCCAAACAGCCGGAGTGTGAGGGCGGTACGGCGCACAGGGGGCGGCTTCGCGCTTCTGCGGTGGCAAACATTCCGGTTGAAGTGGGCGCCGTGCCGCGCTCCCGCCGTGCGCCGGTCCACCGCCCCCGAGCCCCGGGGGCGTGCGCCCCCGGCCGCGCTGCCCCGCCCGCCCCGCACGGGTCCCGTGCCGCGCACGCTCCGTGACGGTGCCCGCCTCCCGGCGCGCGGGCGGGCCGGGGGGTGGCTAGCGTGTGGAAGCGGACACGTCCCCGATCCGAGAGGGCCGATCATGGCCGCACGACCTGAGGGAACCCCCTGCTGGGTGGACGCGATGTTCACCGATCTGGAGGGGGCCAAGAGTTTCTACGGTGACGTTCTCGGCTGGACCTTCGGCGAGTCCGCGTCGGAGTACGGCAACTACACCCAGGCGTACGCCGACGGCAAGGCGGTCGCCGCCGTGGTGCCGCCGATGCCCGGACAGGAGGGCGTCTCGCAGTGGTGTCTGTACTTCGCCTCGCCGGACGCCGCCGCCACCGCGGGCAGGATCCGCGACAAGGGCGGCGAGGTGCTGATGGAGCCGATGCAGGTCGGCGACTTCGGCACGATGGCCCTCGCCCGTGACCCGAGCGGCGTCGTCTTCGGCGTGTGGCAGGCCGGTGTCCACGAGGGCTTCGAGGCGCCGCCCGAGCAGCCCGGCGCGTACTGCTGGGCGGAGGTCTTCACCCGCGACCCCGGCAAGGCGGACCCGTTCTTCGCGGGCGTCTTCGGCTACGGCCAGAAGCAGATGCAGGACGACGCGGTCGACTTCCGCATGTTCGACCTGGGCGACACGACCGTCCTCGGCCGGATGAGGATGACCGAGGAGTTCCCGCCCGAGGTGCCGGCGTACATCAACGTGTACTTCACCGTCCCCGACTGCGACGCGGCGGTGCAGAAGGCCACCGAGCGCGGCGGCGTGCTGCGCTTCGGTCCGATGGACACGCCCTTCGGCCGGTTCGCGGCGATCAGCGACCCGCAGGGCGCGAACTTCTCCGTGATCGACGTCACGAGGACCGCGGGCGAGATGCCGCGGAGCACCGCCGTCACCTGAGAGGCGGCCGGACGGCCCGCCGGCCCATGGCATGATCGGACGCATGCGTGAACGTGTGGTGGCCGCGTGCGACGGGGCTTCGAAGGGAAACCCCGGTCCGGCGGGCTGGGCCTGGGTCGTCGCGGACGAGACGGAGACGCCCGGCCGCTGGGAGGCCGGGCCGCTGGGCAGAGCCACCAACAACGTCGCGGAACTCACCGCGCTGGAGCGGCTGCTCGCGGCGACCGACCCGGCCGTGCCGATCGAGATCCGCATGGACTCGCAGTACGCGATGAAGGCCGTCACCGCCTGGCTGCCGAACTGGAAGCGCAACGGCTGGAAGACGGCCGCTGGCAAGCCGGTCGCCAACCAGGACCTCGTGGTGCGCATCGACGAACTGCTCACCGGCCGTGAGGTCGAGTTCCGCTACGTCCCCGCCCACCAGGTCGACGGCGACCGGCTCAACGACTTCGCCGACCGGGCCGCCAGCCAGGCCGCGACCGTCCAGGAGGGCGCGGGCAGCGCCGCCGGGTCCCCCGAGCCGCCGGCCTCGCCGGACACCCCGGCGAAGAAGAGCCCGCGCCGGGGACCCGCCGCCCGCGGGGGCGCCCGGACCGGCACCGGCTCCTCCTCCGCCCGCACGATCAAGGCCAAGTTCCCCGGCCGCTGCGGTGTGTGCGGCCGCTCCTACGGGGCCGGCGAGTCCATCGCCAAGAACGCGTCCGGCTGGGGCCACCCGGAGTGCCGGACCGCCGAGGTCTGATCAGGCCGCGTCGAAGGTGTAGTGCGCCGTGTGGTCGAGCAGGTCGGCCGGGCGCACGTCCTTCCAGGGCTCCATCGTCTCCTGGAGATCGACGACGTCCGCCGTCCCGGCGGCCGGCAGATAGCCGGAGCCGGGGTGCCGCTGCTGCCAGTCGGCCCACAGCTTGTCGATGTAGGCGTGGTGCAGCCAGAACACCGGGTCGTTGGGGGAGACGCCGGTGGCCATCTGCCCGCCGACCCAGACATGGACGCGGTTGTGCAGGTTCACACCGCGCCAGCCCTCCAGATGGTTGCGGAACCCGTCCGAACCGCTGTTCCACGGCGCCATGTCGTACACCGGCATGGCCAGCACCGACTCCACCTCGGCCCGGGTCGGCAGTTCGCGCACGGCGGTGCCGAGCGAGCGGCGCAGGAACGTCCGGCCGTCGACCCGTACGTTGATCGGCCACTTGCCGCCCGACGCGGCGAACGGCCCGTCCGTCACCCGGCCGTCCGAACTGCGCCCGGTGCCCCCGAGGAAGTCCGGCGCCCACAGCGAGGCGCGCGGGGTGCGGTCCGTGGCCCAGTCCCAGTACGGCAGCGCGACCGAGGCGTCCACCTCCTGCAGGGCGCGCTCGAACTCCAGCAGGAATCTGCGGTGCCAGGGCAGGAACGACGGCGAACGATGGCCGGTGCGGCGGCCGTTGTCGGTGTCGGCCACGATGAACTGGTTGTGGGTGCTGACGAAGGTGTCGTAGCGGCCGCTGCGCTTGAGTTCGAGGACGGCGGCGACGAAACGGCGCTTCTCGTCGGCGGTCAGGTTCGCCTGGTTCTTGCGGACGGTCATCGGTGGTGCTCCAGATGTGCTTGCGGGCAGGTCAGTTGGCGGGGAAGGGCAGCAGCCGGGCGCCCTGCAGTTCTTCGACCGCGGCCCGGGCGGCGGCGCGCGGCGTGGCCACCGGGTCGTAGTGGCTGACGACGCTGATCCAGCTGCCGTCCGCGTTCTGCATCACATGCAGCTCCACACCGTCCACGAACACGGCGTAGCCGCCTCCGTGGTGATGGCCGCCGCCGGGCCGGCCCTGTATCCGGCGGCCCCGGTAGACCTCGTCGAAAGGCTGCGGGCCGTCGTGGTGACGGGCGGCGGGTGCGGCGGCGGGCGTGCCGCCGGGCGCGGCGGCGACGGTGGCGCCGGCCGCGGCCACGGCGGCTCCTGCGACGAGGGCGCGACGACGGGTGAGTTCCGGCATGCGGACCTCCGGAGTTCGGGGAACGGACGTTTCCCGCATACCTATCCGTCCGGGCCGCGAGGCCGGAAATCCTCCGTGACCGGTAGAGCGTGATCCGGACAAGTGGTCACATGTCATGCAGGATTGAACAAAGATGATCTTTCTGCGGGGTCGGGTCCGGCCATCCCGGAACGGGCAATTCCTTCCATCCGGGGCCGGGTCGGGGGTGATCTTTCGCCTTGTCCGCGGTCGGACCCGTCCGCGACCCGCGCCGGGTGATTGACGCGTTTCACGGCCCCACCGACTGCTACCCTGCGTCGCACATCAACCGCTCTGAGTAATGACCAGGGGTGCGTGTGAAGGTCGCCATCGTCGGAGGCGGGCCCGCCGGCCTGTATCTGTCGATCCTGCTGAAGCTCCAGGATCCCGCCCACGACATCACCGTCCACGAGCGCGATCGCGAGGGCTCGACCTACGGCTGGGGTGTCACCTACTGGCAGGGGCTCCTCGACCGGCTCCACGACCACGACCAGGTCTCCGCCCGGGCCGTCGACGAGGCGTCCGTGCGCTGGAACGAAGGCGTCGCCCACGTCCGCGACCTGAGCACCCGTCACCCCGGCGACCAGGGCTTCGGCATCGGCCGTCACCGCCTCCTGGAGATCCTCGCCGGCCGTGCCCGCTCCCTCGGCGTCACCCTCGGCTTCGAGCAGGAGATCGACGACGTCGCCGGTGCCCCGCAGCTCGCGGAGGCGGACCTCGTGGTCGCCGCCGACGGGGTGCGCAGCGCCCTGCGCACCCGGCACGCCGACCACTTCGGCACCGAGGTCGGTGTCGGCCGCAACTCCTACATCTGGCTCGGCACCACCCAGGTCTTCGACGCGTTCACCTTCGCCTTCGTCGAGACCGGCCACGGCTGGATCTGGGCCTACGGCTACGGCTACAGCGGCACCCACAGCACCTGCGTCGTCGAATGCGCCCCCGAGACCTGGACCGGCCTCGGCCTCGACCGGGCCGATGAGGCCGACGGACTCGCCCTGCTGGAGAAGCTGTTCGCGGACATCCTCGACGGCCACCCGCTGATCGGCCGCGCCCAGTCCGACGGCAGCGCCCAGTGGCTGAACTTCCGCACCCTGACCAACCGCACCTGGTACCGCGACAACCTGGTCCTGCTCGGCGACGCCGCCCACACCACGCACTACTCCATCGGCGCCGGCACCACTCTCGCCCTGGAGGACGCCATCGCCCTGGCGTCGGCCCTGCGCGAGCACGCCGCGCTGCCCGCCGCCCTCGCCCGCTACGAGCACGAGCGCAGACAGGCACTCCTGCAGGTCCAGAGCGCGGCCCGCTACAGCGCCCAGTGGTACGAGAACCTGCCGCGCTACATCCATCTGCCGCCCGAGCGCATGTTCGCCCTGCTCGGCCAGCGGCACTCGCCGCTGCTGCCGTACGTCCCGCCCCAGCTGTACTACCGGCTGGACCGGGCGGCGGGGCGGCTGGAGGCCCTGCGCCGTCTCAAGCGGTGGCTCGGCCCCCGGCTCGCCCGCACGGTCCACGCCCGGGCACTGGAGTCACGTAAGGAGGAACCGGTGCGTCCGCGCGGGCGACACCCCCGCGACGGTGCCGTTTGAGCGGATCGCCCCGGGGTTACCCGAGTGCACATGACCGAGGAGCCGAAACGCACGGGCCGCGACGAATCCCCGGAGGAGCGCGCGGACCGGATGTGGGGCGAGCTCATCCAGGAGGTCCGTGTCGCCCAGACAGGTGTGCAGATCCTGTTCGGCTTTCTGCTGACCGTCGTCTTCACCCCGGTCTACGCCGGGCTCGACGACACCGAGAAGACCATCTACATCGTGACGGTCGTGCTCGGCGCCGCCGCCACCGGCGCCCTGATCGGCCCCGTGATGCTGCACCGGCTCGTCTCCGGCCGCAAGGTGAAACCGCAGGCGGTGCAGACGGCCTCCAAGCTGACCGTGACCGGGCTGGTGCTGCTGCTCGCCACCATGACCGCCGCCCTGCTGCTGGTCCTGCGGGTGGCCACCCACGACGGCTTCGTGCCCTACCTCGTCACCGCGGTCGTGCTGTGGTACGTCGTGTGCTGGTTCGGCATCCCGCTCTGGACGCGCCACCGGAACAGCCTGCAGTGACCCCTCACAGCCGGTCGAGCTGCCGGTCGTGCACCCGGCTCAGCGCCGACAGTGCCACCGTGGCCCCGATCAGCGCGCAGAACATGTCCCACTGGGTGTCCCAGACATCGCCCTGCGTGGCCAGGAACGCGTCCGCCGAGTGACCGCCGGTCACGGCCGCCGCCCACTCGAACATCTCGAACACCGCGCTGAAGGCCAGGCACGCGCACACCGTCAGAGGCGCCAGCCACCGGCTGCCCCGCAGCGGCGAGGTACGGCTGAGCAGCTCCCGCACCAGGATCGCCGGCACGAAGCCCTGCATCAGATGCCCGAACCGGTCGTACGGATTGCGCTCCAGCCCGAAGGTGTCACGCACCCAGTCGCCCGGCGGCACCTCGGCGTACGTGTAGTGCCCGCCCAGCGACAGCACCAGCGCGTGCACGGCGAGCAGCCCGCACACCAGCCCCGTCAGCGGGAACCGCCGCCAGGCCAGGGCGACCAGCGGCAGACCGACGATCACCCAGACCGTCTCCAGGAACCATGTCATGCGGTCGTGCGGCGCCCAGGCGGACGCGGCGAGCCCCGCGACCGCCACCGCGGCGAACGCGGCGGGCGGCACCCGGCGCGGGGAACGGACGACGGCCGGCGGAACGGACAGGGTGGTCATGGGCGGGCTCCTCCTCGTGGGAGCCCCATCGTGGCGGCGGCCGCCGGGCCGCGGCATGAGTACGGCTACTCACCCGCGCGGGCGTCAGTCCCCAGGACGCCCCTCGCGCACCCCGCGCAGCGCCGTGAGGCAACTGCCGATCGCCCGCTGGAGCCCCCCCAGCCGCTGGACCATGTCGTCCTCGTAGTACTCCTGGGCGTCGTCGAAGGTCAGCTCCTCGAACGCCTTCGCCGCCACCTTCGGCGTCTCCCCGGCCCCCTGGCCGCCCGGCCGGACACTGCGCGCCACCCTCAGGGCGAAGGCCCAGCCGCCGGTGCGCGCGTAGGCGCCGAACTCGCGCGCGTCACGGGCCACCAGGTCCGACGGCGGCGCGGGAGGGACGGGGGCCGGTTCGATCGGGGCGGTCGCCAGGGTCACGGACGGTCTCCCAGGAACGGGGCACGGACGGGGAACAGATGCAGACAGAAAGCCTATAGGGGCCTGTCGGCCGCTCTCCGGCGTTCCCGGCCGCGGCGGACGTCCCGAAAGAGCTCTCGATCTCCGGGGCGGAGCCGGGACAGGATGGCCCCATGACCGCGCGCCCCCTGCCCTCCAGCACCCCGGCCGCCCAGGGAGTCGACTCCACCGGCGTCCTCGCCCTCCTCGACGCCCTCGACGCCGAGCCCGACATCGAGATGCACAGCATCATGATCCTGCGGCACGGCCGGGTCGTCGCCGCCGGCTGGTGGGCGCCGTACACGGCCGGGCGCCGCCATCTGCTGTACTCGCTCAGCAAGAGCTTCACCGGTACCGCCGCCGCGCTCGCGATCGGCGACGGACTGTTCGGCCTGGACGACCCGGTGATCTCCCACTTCCCGGAGTTCGACGCCGACATCACCGATCCGCGCAGCCGCGCCATGCTGGTCCGGCACGTGGCGACCATGTCCAGCGGCCATCTCGCCGAGACGGTCGACGAGGCATACGGCACCGACCCCGCGGAACCGGTCCGCGGCTTCCTGCTCCAGCCGCCGCCGCGCGACCCCGGCACCGTCTTCGCCTACAACCAGCCCACCACCTACACCCTCGGCGCCATCGTCCAGAAGACCACCGGGCAGCCGCTCAGCCGGTATCTGCGCACCCGCCTGTTCGAACCGCTCGGCATCGCCGACGCGGCCTGGCTGCGCGACGGCACCGGCCGCGAGCTCGGCTTCAGCGGACTGCACCTGACCACCGACGCCGTCGCCCGGCTGGGCGAGCTGTATCTGCGCGACGGAGTCTGGCAGGGACGGCGCCTGCTCCCGGAGGGATGGGCCGCCGAGGCGACCCGCGCGCACGTGCCGACCGCGGGCGGCATGGGCTTCGCCGACGCCCCGGACTGGGACCAGGGCTACGGCATCCAGTTCTGGCGCTCCCGGCACGGCTACCGGGGCGACGGGGCCTTCGGCCAGTTCTGCCTCGTGCTGCCCGAGCAGGACGCCGTGGTGGTGACCACCGCGGCCACCGAGCAGATGCAGACCCTGCTGGACCTCGTGTGGGAACACCTGCTGCCCGCCTTCCGCCCCGCCCCGCTGCCCGGCCCGCGGGACGCCGACGCCAGGCTGAGGGACCGGCTCGACGGGCTGGCCCTGCCGCCCGCGACCGGGAAGGCCGCCCCGCCGGAGCACGCCGGAAAGTGGGCCGCGGCCCCCTTCGCCCCGAGCGGCGGCGCCTGCGCCGACCAGCCCGGGCTGACCGGCGTCGACGTCGCCCCGGGACCGGACGGCTGGACGGTGACCCTCACCGAGAACGGGCACCGGATCCCCCTGCGCCTGGGCGCGGGCGGCTGGACCGTCTCCGAGGAGCCGCTGCCCGTCGCCGTCGGCGGCGGCTGGACGGATTCCGGCACGCTCGTCGTGGAGACCCTGTTCCTGGAGACACCGCACCGGCTGGTGCTGACCTGCTCGCTCCCCGGACGCACCTTCACCGCGCGCTGGCGCCCCGCCCCGCTGCACCGCCCCCCGCTGGGACGGATGCGGGCGCCGGTCACCCCTGCGGCGACTGCCTGAAGGTCAGCAGGAACGCGTCCAGCGCCGCGAGGTTCTCGGCGCTGGACCAGTCCGCCGCCGGGGTCGTCCAGCGCAGCGAGTAGCCGCGGCCGCCGCCGATGAGGAAACCGCGGCCGAAGGTGCGCAGCGAGGTGCCGCCCTCCTTGCTGAACCACTGCATGTCCGCCGCCTGCCGGCCCTGGTACGTCCGCGCCCGGATCGCCCCGAGCCGACGGTAGTCGCCCGCCGCCCGCAGTCCCGGCTCCACGTCCCGCCACACGGCGACCGGGTCGGGGCCGACCCGCTCGCTGTAGGTCACGGCGAGCGTGCGCGGATCACCGGAGGCACCGAGGACGACGCGATAGGCCAGACCGGCCGTCCGGGTCGTGCGCAGCGGACGCCAGCCACCGGGCAGGGCCACCGAGAAGCCCTCGGGGGAGCTGTACGTCCGGAAGCCGTCGGGCAGCGCCGTGGAGTCCGACGGGGAGGGTGTGGGCTCGGGCGGCGCGGCCGGCGGAGCCGTCGCCGGGGGTGCTCCGGCCGGCGCCGAGGTGCGCGGGGTCTCGCCGCCCGACGCCGCTCCGGCCGCTCCGGCCGGGCCGGACGTGCCGCCGGACAGCCCGCCGGTCGCGGCGAGCACCGCGACGGCCACCGTGACGACCGCCAGGGCCGTCCCCACGGCGAGCATGCGTCCGCCCCGGCCCGCCCCCGCATGGCAGACCGCCGCGTACGCCTGCCGCAGCCGGGGCCGCGGCACCGCGGCCGGCGCCGCGGCCGGATCCTCCTGCACCACCCGGGTCAGCGCCTCGCGGACCACCGACCGCGACAGCCGGTCGCGGGACTCCTTGCGCAGCAGCCCCTGCACCGCCCGGGACAGCGGTCCGGCCCGCACCGGGGAGCGCAGCGGCAGCCGGTCCACGCCCTTCAGCGTGGCCTCCGCCCGTTCGCGCTCCCGGAACGGCGGACGGCCCTCGACCATCGTGTAGAGGATCGCGCCCAGCGCCCACAGATCCGCCGCCGGACCGATCCGCTCGTCCCGCGCCTGCTCCGGCGAGGCGTACGACGGGGCCGTGAGCCGGGGCGCCAGCGTCGCGCCCGCCAGACCGAACCCGCCCACCACGGCCGGACCCCGCTCCGGCACGAACACCTGGCCGGGGCTCAGTTCACCGTGCGTGATGCCCGCCGCGTGCGCCGCGTCCAGCACGTCCAGCAGCTCCAGGCCGGTCCGCGCCGCCCGTACGTAGTTGAACGCGCCCCGCCGGGCCAGGAGTTCCCCGAGCGGCGTGCCGCCCACCCACTCCGTGACGGTCCACAGGGCACCCGACTGGGTCACGGCGTCCAGGACCGCCGGGACCCGGCCCGGGCACAGGGTGCGCATGGTCTCCGCCGCGCGCAGCACCCGGCTCACCGCCCGCCGGGCGTCGCGCTCGTCCAGACCGCCCTCGGGCAGTCCCACCCGTGTGAGCAGACACGCACGGCCCGTCTCCACGTCCTCGCCGTACCAGCCGACACGATTGGTCTCCCGGTGCACGACGTCCAGGGGCCGGTATCTGCCGGCGATCAACTCCTCGGCGGAGACATGCGGCTCGACCATGCTCATTCCCTCGCTGAACCCCGGGCTGTCGGTTTCCCAGAGGTACGGCGCGTGACGGGCCGTGCGTTCAACCCTCCCGGCAACGCTGACCCGACGTCAGGAAATGTCGTCCTGCGCCAGGCCGAAGCGCGCGGTCCAGGCGGCCATGTCGGCGGCCGACGCGTTGCCCCCGCACACCACCAGGCCGAGCCGGGCGCCGTCGCCGACCCGCTCCAGCACCCGGCGTGCCGCCGGCAGCAGACAGCCCGCGGCCGGCTCGGTCCACACCTTCGCGTGCTCGGCGAGCTCCAGACAGCCCCGTACGGCCTCCCGGTCGGGGACCACCAGCACCTCCTCGACCAGGGACGCCACATGCTCGTAGGCCGACCGGCTCACCGACGGCGCGCTCAGGGTGCTCACGATCGACGACAGCGGCACCGGCACCGGGCCGCCCGCCGCCAGTGCCGCGGACATCGCCTCGGCACCCTCGGTCTCCACCCCCCACACCCGGACCTCGGGACGGCGGGCCTTCACGGCGGCCGCGACCCCGGCGATCAGCCCGCCGCCGCCGATGCTGACCAGCACGTCGGTCAGCTCCCCGGCGTCCTCCGCCAGCTCCAGCCCCACGGTGCCCTGGCCGGCGACGACCAGCGGGTCGTCGAAGGGGTGCACCAGCGTCAGCCCTTCGTCCCGCAGCCGCTCCGTCAGCGCGAACGCCTCGTCCATGGTGTCGGTCAGCCGCACCGACGCCCCGGCCGACTCGGCGATCCGGACCGCACGGACCGGTGCCGAACGCGGCATGACCAGCGTGGCCTTCACGTCGAAGGCCGCGGCCGTCACCGCGAACGCGATGCCGTGGTTGCCGCCGCTGACCGCCACCACACCGGCGGCCCGCTCGGCCTCCCCGAGCGACAGCAGCTTCGCCGTCGCCCCCCGGACCTTGAACGACCCCGTGTGCTGGAGCAGCTCCAGCTTCGCCGTGACCGGCACGCCCAGCAGCGCGCTCAGCCCCGGGCTCGGCACGGTCGGGGTGCGGACGATGTGCCCGGCGATGCGCGCTGCCGCGGCTTCGATGTCCGTGATGCTGATCAAGACCTCACCTTTCCACGCGGTGCCCCCTCGGGTCAGGCACCGAAGAGCTGTGTCCAGTACGTGCCCGCCCGGCCTCCGCCCGCGAAGCCGATGCCCATGTGGGTGAAGCCGGGCTTGAGGATGTTCGCGCGGTGCCCCGGGCTGTTCATCCAGCCCGTGACCACCTCGGCCGCGGAGCGCTGGCCGCAGGCGATGTTCTCGCCGACGGACCGGTGGGCGGACCCGGCCGCGGCGGCCCGGTCCCAGGGTCTGCTGCCGTCCGGCGCGGTGTGCGCGTAGAAGTCACGGGCCACCATGTCCGCGCTGTGCGCCCGCGCGGCTCTCGTCAGCGCCGGGTCCGGCGCGAGCGGCGGCAGCCCGGCGGCCGCGCGCTCGCCGTTGGTCAGGGAGACCACCTCCGCCTCCGTGCGGGCCGCGTCGCCCGGCGTGAGCGGACGGGCCCACAGCGCCGTCCAGTACGTCTCGTCCCCGGGGCCGCCCGCCCGGCCGAGACCGGCCTGGGTGAACGCGCTGTCCAGCAGGGTCTGCCGGGCCCCCTCGGTGCGCAGGCAGTAGGCGAGGAACTCCTCCGCGGTGCGCGGCCCCGACACCAGATGTTCGCCGACGCTCGTGTACGCGTACCCGGTGCGGGTCAGCCGCTGGTAGACCGAGACGCCGTCCCGCCCCTCGACCCCGAGCCGTCCCGCGGCGGCCATCGCGACGGCGTGCGCCTGCGCGGCGGCGGCGAGCCGGGCCTCGTGCACCACGGGCGGCACGCCGGCCCGCGCACGGGCGGAGTTGGCCGGCGCGAGCCAGAGCGCGTCGGCGGCGGGTACATCGGGGCCCGCCGTGTCCGAGGGCCGCGACGGGCCGTCGGCGTCCCCGGCCGGTTCCGTCCCGTCGTCCACGACCTCCACGCCGAAGTCCCGGGCCAGTCCCGCCAGGCCGTCCCGGTAGCCCTGGCCCAGCGCACGGAGCTTCCAGCTCTCGCCGCGGCGGTAGATCTCGGCGAGCAGCAGGACGGTCTCCTCGCCCGGGCGGGGAGGGGCGAAGCGCGCGAGGACGCGGCCGTCCGGGCCGGTGACCCGGAGGGCGGGGGAGGGCAGACGGCCCAGCGGAGTGCCGGGCTCGGCGGCGCCGACGGCGACCGTGACCCGGGTGGCGCCGGGGCGCAGGGCGCCCGGTTCGACGGTGAGGGTGTCACCGTCGAACCGGGCGCCCTGCGCCGCAGGCTGGTTGAAGAACACGAAGTCGGCGTCGCCGCGGACCTTGCCGCTCTCGTCCGTGATCAGCGCGCAGAGGTCGAAAGGTCCCGGCACCCGCACGGTCAGCGTGCCGGACGGCAGGGGCAGATTGCCCCCGGAAACCAGCTCCTGCATCGTGCCGCCCTGCTGTCGTGGCCGGCGGCGCAGCCGCCCGGCCGTGGCTCTCGAACCGGACAACGTCCGTGCCCCCGTCCCGGGTTCCCGCCGCCCCTGCCCGGCCCCGCGACGCCCGGCACGCACCCCCCCACTGCCTCAAGGGCGTGGGAGGTGCCCCCGGCCGCACGGCGCGAAGGGCCGGGCGACTCCGCCGCACGACCCTCCGCACCGCACGCCGGCCGCACGCACCGAAGGCCGCTCCCGCTCCCACGGAGATCCGTCAGAAGGGCCCCAGGGCCTGTCCGACCGTTCCCGTCTGCCGCGCGACGCCGTGCACGCACTCTCGCCGCACCGGCCCCGGACCCGAGTACGTCCGGGTACGAGGGCCTGGAGCCGGCACGCCGAGAGCACGCACCCGACGGCGCGCGGCCGCCCTTCGGGCGACGACGCGCATGGTCGGACAGGTCCTAACCCTCGTCGACGGGTCCCCGCCGCCCCTGCCCGGCGACGTCCTCGTGACGCCCGGCCGGTCCGGCGGCGCGCCGGGCCGCGCTCTTCCCGCAGAACGCCGACTCCAGCGTGCCCAGCATCGTGCTCAGCACCGTTGCGTTGTTGGAGGTGTTGGCCAGCGCGGCAAGACTCCGCCTGCCGTCCTTCGAGGTGAACGCGTACGTGTAGTAGCCCTGGACGGCGCCCGTGTGCCCGTACACCGACACCCCGCACGACAGGTCGCGGCGGCGCAGCCCGAGCCCGTACGCCTGGGTGCTGTTCACCGTCGTCCACCTGGTCATCTGCCGCAGTGCCGTGGACGAGGTGAGCTCGCCGCGCAGCAGCGCCGAGGTGAAGACGTTCAGGTCCTTGGCCGTGGAGACCAGCGCGCCCGCGCTCTGCGCCCACGACGCCGTCTGCCGGGTGGCGTCGACGAGCCGCGCACCCGCCTCGTCGGGCGTCAGGTACCCGCGCGCGTACGTGCCCGGCAGGGCCGTCGCCGGGTGGACGTAGGACGTGTCACGCAGGTTCAGCGGCTCGATGATCCGGGTGCGGTACGCGGTGCCCACGTCCTGGCCGGTGAGCTTCTCGATCAGCATCCCCGCGACGACGAAGTTGGTGTTGGAGTAGGCGTACGCGCCGCCCGCCCTGCCCGTGCGCGCGTGCCGCAGCGACCGGTCCACCAGCTGACGGTAGGTGAACACCTTGTTGCGGACGGCCTCGAAGCCCGGCACGGTCCGGGCGAACATCTCGTCGGTGTAGTCGTACAGTCCGCTGCGGTGGCTCAGCACGTGCCGCACCGTGACGGCGTCGTCGGGCAGCAGCCCGGGCAGATGGCGGTTCACGGGCGTGTCCAGCTTCAGCCTGCCCTCGTCGACGAGCTGGAGCAGCACCACGGCGGAGAAGACCTTGGTGACGCTGCCGATACGGAACCGGTCGGTCGTCGCGAGGGCCCGCCCGGTGCCGCGGTCGGCGACACCGGAGGCCACCCGGTGCACGGTCCCGTGATCGTCGATGCGCGCCATCGCGCCGGGTGCGCCCTGCCGCCGCGCCGTACTCAGCACGCTCCGCAGCCCCGCGATGTCGGGCGCGGCCGGTGCGGCCGCCGCAGGTCCGTGCGACGCCGCCGTGGCGGGGGCCGGCACCGCCAGGAAGGACAGCACCACCGCGCCGAGCACGGCGCTCCTGCTCACCGTTTTCTTCACCATCCGGCTCCGCTCCCTGCTCCTGCCTGGGGCTTTGGTCATGTCTGCGCACGGGTTGGGGGGTTTGTGTGCGAGATCGGTCACATCCAGGCGGGGCAACTTTCTCGCATCCCGTCACATCTCCACAGACGACACACAGTTGGCGGCCGAACCTGCCCTCGTGGTGCGTGCGACCGCCCCGGCACCAAGGAAGCCACCACAGTGCACAGACCCCTCATACGCGGCCTGGCGGTCGCCGTCGCCGTGACCTCGGCCGCCACAGGCATTTCCGGCACGGCATTCGCCGAGAGCACCCCGCCCTCGGTCGTCGACGCGGCCCGGGCCGCCGCCTTCGCCCACGCGAGCGCGACCGGTGTCGCCCGCGGCGACGAACTGCGGCCGCAGGACGTGCTGACCGACCCGGAGGGCGCCCGCCACGTCCGGTTCGTCCGCACCCACGACGGCATGCCCGTCCTCGGCGGCGACCTCGTCGTCCACCTCACGGACAAGCTGGCCTACGCGGGCGTGACCCGCGCCGCCGATCACGCCGTCCGCCCGGCCGGCACCGCCCGGCTCACCGCCGCCGAGGCCCGCACCAAGGCCGCCGCGGCCGCGGACGGCACCGCGGGCACCGCCGAGCTGGTCGTGGACGCCCGCGACGGCGACGCGATCCTCGCCTACCGCGTCCCGGTCACCGGCAGCGACATCGCCGAGGGCACCGGCCGCAGCACGGTCGTCGTCGACGCCGTCACCGGCGAGATTCGCAGCAACACCCCCGACGCCGACGAGTTCCTCTCGCCGAAGCTCGTGGAGACCCTGCGCGAGCGCGGCGAGCGGATCGACCCCGTCACCGGCGTCGCGAGCGCCTCACCCCGGTCCGGTCTGACCGGCGCGGGCGCGGCGGCCGCCTACCCGGCTCCCGTCGTCGGCACCGGCAAGACGCTGTTCGCCGGACAGATCAAGCTCTCCACCACGCAGACGGCCCGCACGAGGTACCTCCTCAAGGATCCCAAGCGCTGGAACACCGAGACCCGCGACGCCCGGGGTCTGGAGCCGACCGCGTTCGGGCAGGCCAAGCAGTTCGTCACCAGCAACAACGTCTGGGGCAACGGAGCCGTCTCCAACCGGGCCAGCGCCGCGGCCGACGCCCAGTACGGCGTCGCCGAGACCCTGGACTTCTACCGGGAGCGGTTCAACCGCAAGGGCATCCGCAACGACTCCCGGGGCGCCCGCGCGATCGTCCACTTCGGCAACAAGGTCGGCAACGCCTTCTGGGACCCGTACTGCGCCTGCATGCTCTACGGTGACGGCGACGGCGAATGGTTCAAGAAGCCCCTCGTCGTCCTCGACGTCACCGGCCACGAGCTGAGCCACGGCGTCGTCGACGCCACCGCCCGGCTCGAACCGACCTACGTGGACGGGGAAGGCACCCAGTACGGCGAGCCCGGCTCCCTCAACGAGTCCCTCGCCGACATCTTCGGCTCCGGCGTCGAGTTCCAGACGAAGAACGCCAAGAACCCGCCGAACTACCTCATCGGCGAGAAGCTCGGCCTGTCGCAGAAGTTCCTGCGCCGGCTCGACAAGCCGTCCCTGGACGTGCTGGAGCAGGCCGTCGACTACTGGTCGCCGGCCCTCTACAGCACCGAGGTGCACGCCGGCTCCGGTGTCTCCTCGCACGCGTTCTACCTGCTCGCCGAGGGCAGCGGCCGCAAGACCATCGGCAGCGTCACGTACAACTCGCCGACCTACGACGGCCAGCCCGTCAAGGGCATCGGCCGCGCCAAGGCCCTCGCGATCTTCTACCGGGCCCTGACCCGCTACATGGTCTCCACGACCGACTTCCACGACGCGCGCATCGCGACGCTGAAGGCGGCCAAGGACATGTACGGCGCGACCAGCGTCGAGTACAAGACGGTCAGCCGCGCCTGGGCCGCCGTGAACGTCAGGGTCGCCAACACCCCTGCCGCCAGGCACTGACGACGGACCGACCGGGTCCGGGGACGTCCCCGGACCCGGACCACGGCCCTCCGGAGCACCCGGCCGGAGGGCCGTGGCGCGTCCTGCGCCGCGAACGCGCCGGACACCCGGCCGAAGCCTCCGGGACGCCCGTCAGCCCGAGGCCGTGTGCTCCCGGTCGATCAGGCCCTCCCGGTAGGCGATCGCCACCGCCTCCGTGCGGCTCGCGGCGCTCAGCTTGGCGAGGATGTGGGAGACATGGACGCTCGCGGTCTTGCCGGTGATGAAGAGCTCCTCGCCGATCTGGCGGTTGCTGCGGCCCAGGGCGAGCAGACGCAGCACATCCTCCTCGCGGGCCGTCAGCCGCACAAAGCCGCCGGAGGACGGCGCCGGTTCGCCGAGGCGGCCCCGCCGCCGGAGGGCGTCGACCTGCTCCAGCAGATCGGCGGCGCCCAGCCGGACGGCCGCCTCACGGGCCGCGCGCGCCTCGACGGCCGCCTCCTCGCGGCGCTCCGCCACCAGCAGCGCCTCGGCGAACCGCAGCCGGCAGCGCGCCCGTTCGTACCGGTCCCCGAAGTCGAACGCGGCGACGGCCGCCTCCCAGGCCGCCGCGTCCGGACCGCGCACCGCCCGCACGCGCTCCGCCTCGGCGCGCGCCAGCCAGGCCATGCCCTCCGGCCCCTGCGGTCTGCCGTTCACCCCTTTCCGCGCGGAGGCCCGCGCCAGCCCGACCAGTTCGTCCGCGGTGTCCGCCCAGCGCCGGGCCTCCGCCTCGTCGCCGCCCGCGCGGCAGGCCACGGCCGTGTCGGCGACCGCGGACAGCGCCAGCGCGGCCAGCCGGACGGTGGCGTCGGGAGGCAGCCCCGAGTCGTCGGTGAGGGCCTCCACAGCGGCCCGCATCCGCGCCACGGCCCCCTGCGCGTCACCGCTTCGCGCGGCCGCCTCGGTCAGCACGGTGCCGGCCACCAGCGCCGCCATCCAGTCGAACGGCCCCCGCAGCAGTTCCTCGGCCCGCTCCACGGCGCTCTCGTCGCCGCGCGCGAGCCGTACGTACAGCGCGGGCCCCACCGTGAACGCGCCCGCCGGCGGCAGCACCTCCGCGTCCTGCTCCGAGGCCCGCACACACTCGTCCCAGCGGCCCAGCATGTACAGCGCCAGCAGCCGCAGATAGCGCATCTCCAGCGGGTACGGCGACGACAGCAGCCCGGCCGACCGGGCCCGGTCCAGCCCCTCGGCCAGCCAGGGCAGGCACTCCTCCAGCGTGCCCGCCTCGAACGCGCCGATGGCGAGGTGGAACAGGGCGCGCAGCTCCACCGGCGCGTTGCCCGAACCGCGCGCCAGGTCCCGGGCCTGCTCCAGCCGCAGGCGGCCCGCCGGGGTGCGGCGGCCGTCGAAGTAGGCGAGCGAGACCAGCAGATCGGCCCGCGCGTCGGTGAGACCGAGGTCCTCGGCGGCCTTGAGCGCCTGATGCGCCACCCGCAGGGCGGTCTCGGCCTCCCCGACCTGCCGGGCGGCCAGCACATGGGTGGCCGCCGCCCACACCCAGGTCGGCGACGGGGGATCGGCCGGGATCAGCGCGAGCGCCTCGCTGCTGTAGGTGTAGGCGGCCGCGAGACGGTCGACGCCGAGCAGATTGCCCGCGAGGGTGTAGCGGACCCGCGCGGCCAGTTCGGAGTCGGTGTCCTGTCCGACGCCCGCCAGCGCGGCCCTGGTGAGGGAGACCGCGCGATGGGAGTCCCCGGCGTGCGCGGCCGCCGCCGAGGCGCGCAGCGTGAGCGTGACCCGGTCGCCCGTCCCGCGGTCGGGCCGCGCCGGGGGCGGTACGGACGCCCACAGGTCCAGGGCGGTCTCCAGGTGGCGCAGCTCCTCCGCGGGCGCGCCCAGCCGCTGGGCGTGGTCGGCGGCCTCCAGGGAGGCGGCGAGCGCCTCCGGCAGGTCGTGGCTCTCCCGGTAGTGGTGGGCCCGCTCCGCGGCCGTCTCGGCGGCCGGGCCGCGGCCGGCCAGCAGCCGCGCGAACGCCCCGTGCAGCCGCGCCCGTTCGCCCGGCAGCAGATCCGCGTAGACCGCCTCGCGCGCCAGGGCGTGCCGGAAGGAGTAGGTGTCGCCGTCGGCGGAGACCAGCAGCCGGCGTTCCACGGCCTCGCGCAGGGCCGTCTCCAGCGCTTCCTCGGGCAGGGCGGCCGCCTCCCGCAGCAGCTCGTGACCCACCCGGCGGCCGGCGACGGCGGCCGTGCGCAGCACCTGCTGCGCGGTGTCGGAGACCTGCTCGAAACGGATGAGCAGGACATCGGCCAGCGCGTCGGGCACCCCGCCCGCGCCCGGGTCCGTCGCCGCGAGGAGCTCCTGGGCGTAGAAGGCGTTGCCCTCGGCGCGCTCGACGATCCGGCGGACCGTGATCTCCGGCAGGGCGCGCTGCTGGTCGTCCTGGAGCACCCGCACCAGCCGGGTCACCTCGGCGTCGTCCATCGGGCGCAGCTCCAGCCGCTCGACGGACGGCAGCCGCACCAGCTCCGCCAGCAGGGGACGCAGCGGATGCCTGCGGTGCAGGTCGTCCGCGCGGTACGACGCCAGCACCGCGAGGCGGCTGCCCGGCACGCCGCCCGCAGGGCGCTGGAGGAGGCCCCTGCTGAGCAGGAACCGCAGCAGGTCGCGGGACGACTGGTCGGCCCAGTGCAGATCCTCCAGGACGAGCAGCAGCGGGGCTGTCTCCGCCACGTCGGCCAGCAGCCCCGCCACGTCCTCGAACAGCCGCAGCCGTCCGCCCGTGTCCGGTGCGCTGTCGGCGCCGCCGCCCAGCAGCCGTCCGACCGCGGGACGCGCGGCGACGGCCGGCGCGAACCGCTCGTCGCCGGCCAGGGCGCCCAGCACCTCGGTGAACGGCAGATACGGCAGGCCCACGTCACCGAGGTCGACGCAGTGACCCGTCAGGACCGTCAGGCCCTCGCGTGCGGCCCGTGCCGACGCCTCGTCCAGCAGCCGCGTCTTGCCGACGCCGGCGTCACCGGCCACCAGCACCGCGCGCGCCTCACCGCCACGGGCACGTTCCAGCACCCCTGCCAGCCGGGCGAGTTCCTCCTCCCGGCCGACCAGGGGAGTGACGGTGAATGCGCTGTTCGACACACCTCCATCCTGGCACGCGCCACCGACAACCCACGGCCCGCCCAGGACGTCCGCGCAGCCGCAGCCGGGTGGCGCGTCAGCGCAGGATGTCGGCCCAGTTCCGCGGGACGCGGTCCGCGGGGCCCGGGACGGTCTGGTCGGCCGGATGGCTGACCGGCGGGGCCAGATCGGGCCCGGAGGCGTAGAGCTCGCCGGTGGCGAAGTCCCAGAACCAGTCCTCACCGGGCTCGTAGCTCTGGATCACCCGGTGCCCGGTCTCCCGGTAGTGCGCGGTGGCGTGCTTGGAGGGGGAGTCGTCGCAGCAGCCCACGTGCCCGCACAGGGCGCACCGCCGCAGATGGAACCACCACCCGCCGGCCGCGTCGCACTCCACGCAGCCGGCGCCGCTGGGCGGCACGGCGGGGTCGATCGCGGACTCAACTGACATGCGCCGGCTCCTCGGGTGTCTCGGTGTCCTCGATGTCCACGGGGGCGGCCTCGCCCTCCGTGGCGGTCAGCGGCAGCAGGACCTGGAAGCGGGTGTCGCCCGGCTCGGAGTCGACCTGGAGGCTGCCGTGGTGCTTGTTGACCACGATCCGCCAGGAGATGTCCAGACCGAGACCGGTGCCCTCGCCGACCGGCTTGGTGGTGAAGAAGGGATCGAAGATCCGGTTGCGGATCTCCGCCGGGACGCCGGGGCCGGTGTCCCGGAACTCGACCAGCGCCTGGTCGCCCTCCAGCGCCGTCCGCACGGTCAGCGTGCCCTCCGCGCCGGCGCTCCGCATCGCGCCGACCGCGTTGTCGATCAGGTTGGTCCACACCTGGTTCAGCTCGGCCGGGTAGGAGGGGATCCTCGGCAGCGAACGGTCGTAGTCCTTGACGACCTTGATCTCCGGCCCGATCTTGCCGGCCAGCATCATCAGCGTGCTGTCGAGGAGTTCGTGCACATCGGCGTTCTGGTACGGGGCGCGGTCCAGCTGCGAGTACTGCTTGGCCGCGTTGACCAGGCTGGAGATGCGGGTCGTGGAGTCCTCGATCTCGTCCATCAGCAGCTCGGTCTCGACCGTGTAGTTGAGCCAGCCGACGGCCGCCGGGAGGACCTCCTCGTCCACCGACGCGGCGACCTGGTCGAGCCAGTCCACGCCGAGGCCCGCCTGCACGAAGGTGGGCGCGAGCTTCCAGCCGTCCGCGATGTCGTGGTCGTCGAGCCAGTCGGAGATCTCGTCCTCGCGGTCGGATGCCTCCAGCGGGCTCAACGAGGGTGCCTTGGCGACGAGTTCGGTGGTGCGTTCCTGGATCTCGATCAGGGACGCGATCTGCTCGGGCGGGTAGGGGCCGGAGGAGATGACGGCGAGCTTGTGCCGCATCTTGGCGACCCGCTCGCGCAGCGTCGCCGTCGCCCGGACGGCCGCCGCGGCCGGGTTGTTCAGCTCGTGGGTGAGCCCCGCCGACAACGAGCCCAGCGCCAGCAGCCGTTCGCGCTGCCCTATCAGCCGCTGGCTGTTCTTGGACCCGAAGAACACGCCCTCCAGCAGATGCACCGCCATGGGGAACCACTCCCGCATGACGCTCGCGAAGACGTCCGCCGGCAGCACGAAGAACCGCGACGGCTGCGTCACCCGCATCGAGTTGTTGTACACCTGCTTCACCCGGTCGCCTATGTACGCCTGCATGGCGCCCGTGTACGACCCCGGGTGCGAGCTGCGGACGACCTCGATGTCGTCGCCGCCGACCCGGCGGGACAGCACGACCTCGCCCTCTATCAGCACGAAGAAGCAGGTCGCCGGTTCGCCCTCCGCGTAGACGGGGCCGGGCTCGAAGAGCTCCACCCGTCCCTCGGCGCACAGCCGGCCCAGCTGCTCCGCGGTGAGCTTCTCGAACAGGAAGAGCGAACCGATCTCCTTGGGACTGCAAGGCATCCGCTGCCCGCTCATGACTGCTCCAGATAGCGGTGGACGAGCATGACGGCCATGGCTCCCTCTCCGACGGCGGACGCGACGCGCTTGGCCGACTCCGCCCGTGCGTCGCCCGCGACGAACACGCCGGGCACACTGCTCTCCAGATGGTACGGCGGCCGGTCCAGTTCCCAGCCGGCCGGCGGCCGCCCGTCGGCCGACAGGTCGGGCCCGGTCAGGATGAAACCGCGCTCGTCGCGCAGCACCGTGCCCTCCAGCCAGTCCGTCAGCGGGGCGGCCCCGATGAACACGAACATCCACTGCGCGTCGACCACTTCGGTCTCGCCGGTGACGGCGTCGCGCAGGGTGAGCTGCTCCAGCCGCTCGTCGCCGTGGGCGGCGTCCACGACCGTGGCGGCGCGCACGTTGATGTTGGGCGCCTCGGCGATCTGCTGGATCAGATAGTGCGACATGGACGCGGACAGGTCCGGCCCGCGCACCAGCAGCGTGACCGACTTCGCGCCCCTGGACAGGTACATGGCCGCCTGCCCGGCCGAGTTGGCGCCGCCCACGATGTACACGTCGTGGTCCTGGCAGGAGGGCGCCTCGGTGAGCGCCGAGCCGTAGAACACGCCGCAGCCGGTCAGTTCGCTCGCGCCGGGCGCCGCGAGCTGCCGGTACGACACCCCGGTCGCGAGGATCACGCTGTGCGCGGCGACGGCCGAGCCGTCGGAGAACCGTACGATCCGGGCCGCGCCGTTGATCTCCAGGCCGGTCACCTCGCGTGCGGTGAGGATCTCCGCGCCGAACTTCGTCGCCTGCCGCCGGGCCCGGTCGGTGAGCTGCGAGCCGGAGACGCCGTCGGGGAAGCCGAGGTAGTTCTCGATGCGCGAGCTCTGCCCGGCCTGCCCGCCGGTCGCCGACCGCTCCACGAGCACCGTGCGCAGCCCCTCGGAGGCGCCGTACACGGCCGCGCCGAGCCCGGCGGGACCGCCGCCGATCACCACGAGGTCGTAGAACTCGGAGGCCGGTGTGGTCGCCAGGCCCACGTGCGCGGCCAGCTCGGGCGCCTCGGGCTCCACCAGGGGCGTGCCGTCGGCGGTGACGACGAGCGGCAGCCGCTGCCCGTCCTCGCCGGCGGCGGCCAGCAGCCGCTGTCCCTCGGGCTCGTCCGCGGAGTACCAGCGGTAGGGCACCTGGTTGCGGGCCAGGAACTCGCGGACCTCCGAGGAGCGCGCGGAGAAGCGGTGCCCGACGACCTTGGTGCTGGGCACCGGCCTGAAGTCGCTGGTGCGCCATGCCTCCAGCAGGTCGTCGAGGACCGGGTAGAGCTTCTCCTCGGGCGGGTCCCAGGGCTTGAGGAGGTAGTGGTCCAGGTCGACGACGTTGATGGCGTCGATGGCCGCGTCGGTGTCGGCGTACGCCGTCAGCAGCACCCTGCGGGCGCCCGGATACACGTCCAGGGCCTGCTCCAGGAACTCGATGCCGTTCATCTGCGGCATCCGGTAGTCGGCGAGGATCACCGCCACCAGATCACCGCGCAGCTTCAGCTCCTTGAGCGCCTCCAGCGCCGATTCACCGGACTCCGCGCGCACGATCCGGTACGACGCCCCGTAGCGGCGTCTGAGGTCTCGGGCGACGGCACGGGAGACTCCCGGATCGTCGTCCACGGTCATGATGACGGTGCGCGCCGCCTCGGCGACTTCTGCCATGCGTCTCCCACCCCGAGGGCTCGTACCTGCGGCACGGTCGCCCGCCGCCGCGCCGCATCCATCGTAGGTTCGATCGCCCCGGTTCGCTCGGGTGCGAGGCGGCCGGCCGGCCCCGCGGGACGCCCGGGACGCGGAGACCGGCGTCCTCCGGGTCCGCCCCCACCACCCTCATCCGGTCACCCTGCCCCACCTGCCCGCGCCCGGCGCCCGCCGCGAGCGGGCAGGCCACCTCGGCGCTGTGGCCGCCGGGGCGGGAAGTCCAGGTGAGGCCGGTTCCCGACGGTCCGGCCCCGCCCCGCGGGCCGGGGGCACGATCCGGTGGGACTTCCTGAGGTCGGCCCGATCCCGGACTCCTCCCCGGGGGCCGCTCCCGCCCGTAGGGAAGACTGGGGCCGTAAAGATCCACGGGACAGAGGGAGGCGGCCGGGATGACGGGGCCGATCACGGCAGGCGTCGACGGATCGGAGGAGAGCCTCGCGGCTCTCGCCTGGGCGGCCCGGGAGGCCGTACGGCGGGACAGGCCGCTGCGGGTCGTGCAGGCGTGGGAGCACGAGACGCACGAGGCGCTCGACGGGGACCGTGACACCCAGGCCCGCTGGGCCGCTGAGGCGGTGGCCGCGGCCGCGGGCAGGGCCGCCGAACGGCATCCCGGCCTGGAGGTGACCGCGGACGCCGTCGAGGGCCCGGTCGTCGACACGCTGGTGGCCGCGGCCGCGGAGGCCGGGACGCTGGTGCTCGGCTCGCGCGGGCACGCCGCCGTGGTGGGTTTCCTGCTCGGCTCGGTGGGCCAGCAGGTGATCGCCGGGACCACCTGCCCCGTGGTGCTGGTGCGCGCCGGGGACCGGGCGTCCGACGAGGTCGCGGGACACGAGATCGTCGTGGGCCAGCAGGGCACCCCCGAGGACAGCGCGGCCGCGCTGGGCTTCGCCTTCGGGACGGCGGCGGCCCGCGGGGCGACCGTGCGGGCGGTACGGGCCTGGACGCTGCCTCCGGTGTTCGCCTACAGCCCCGGCTCCATGAAGCTGCTGGACGACGCCGGGGGCCCCGAGCCGTTCGAGCAGAAGGCGCTGGCCGAGGCCCTGCGGCCGTGGCGCGAGCGGTTCCCGGACGTGCATGTCGTCGAGCACGTGGAGATGGGCAGCGCCGGACAGGTGCTGCTGTCGGTGGCCGGGCGGGCCCAGCTGATGGTCGTCGGACGCCGCGCCCGCCGTACCGCCGTCGGCGCCCGGATCGGCTCGGTCGCCCACGGGGTGCTGCATCACGCGGGCTGCCCGGTCGCGGTGGTCCCGCCGGCCTGATCCCGCCCGTGCCGTCCGTGCCTCACTCGTGCGAGGGGGTCTCCAGGGTCTCCCTCGCACGGGGCAGGACGTTCTCGACGTAGTCCCGCACCGCCGTGTCGATCCCGATGTCCTGCTGGGCGCGCTCGGACAGGAACCAGCGGTGCTCCAGGAGCTGGTGGTAGATCTCCGCCGGGTCCATGGCGCCGCGCAGCGCGAGCGGCACGGCCCGCACGGTCGGCCGGAACACCTGGCGCACCCAGCGGTGGGCGAGCACCTCCGGGCGGGCCGCGAGCGGATCGCCCGGCGCGTAGTCGTCCTGGGTCGCCATCCAGCTCTCCAGGTCGTTCAGCAGCCGCCGGGCCTGGTTCTCCTCGGTGTCCAGCCCGGTCAGCCGCAGCAGCTGGCGCTGATGGTGGCCGGCGTCGACGACCTTGGGCACGAAGGTGACCGTGTCGCCGTTGGAGGAGTGGTCGATCTGCATCTCGGCCACGTCGAAGCCGAGGTCGTTCAGGCGGCGGATCCGGCGCTCTATGTAGTGGTACTTGCCCGCCGGGTAGACCGAGACCCGGGTCAGCTCCTTCCACAGCTCGCCGTAGCGGGCGCAGATCTCCGTGCCGAACTCGATGGGGTCGACCGAGGGGTGCAGCGCGCCCGACGCCTCCAGGTCCAGCAGCTCGCCGCTGATGTTGACGCGCGCGAGGTCGAGGTCGTAGTCCCGCTGGCCGGGGCTGAGCCGGGCGTGCAGCTCACCGGTCTCGGCGTCGACCAGATAGGCGGCGTACGCGCCCGCGTCCCGGCGGAACAGCGTGTTGGACAGCGAGCAGTCGCCCCACGCGAAGCCGGACAGATGCAGCCGGACCAGCAGGACGGCGAGGGCGTCCATCAGACGGTGCATGGTCGCCGGGCGCATCGTCGTCTCGAACATCGAGCGGTACGGCATCGAACCGCCCAGGTGCCGTGTGATCAGCACCGGCTCCAGCGGCTCGCCGGAGGTGTCGGTGCGCCCGGTGACCACCCCGAGCGCGTCCACCGTGGGGATGCCCAGCCGGTCCAGGTCGCGCAGCAGCTCGTACTCGCGCAGGGCGGGCCGCTCGGCGAGCTCCTTGACCGCGATCACCTCCTCGCCCGCGCGCGCGTAGCGCACCACGTGGCGGGAGATGCCGCGCGGCAGCGGCACGAGGTACTCCTCGGGCCAGTCCTCCAGCGGGATGTGCCAGGGCAGTTCGAGGAGCAGGGCCGGGTGTTCCGGGTTGGTGGCGCTGATGTGCAAAGCCATGGCCCGACCCTAGACGCCGTGTTCCCGCGTCGGCACGGCCTGTTCACCTGCTGGAACGGCCCCTCGCCGGGGGTCGGGCCGCGCGTTCGCGGGCCCGGTCCGCGGCCTTTCGGACCGAGCCGTGGTGGGCGGGGCCGTGGCCCGGCAGCAGCAGGTCGCCCTCCAGGCCCGCGACGGTCTCCAGGGAGGCCACCGCCCGGGCGCGCTCGTGGTGGAACATGTCGGGCAGCAGCTGCGGGCCCTCCGGACGCGAGGTGGCGTGACCGGTCACCAGGGCGTCCCCGCCGAGCACCGCGCCGCGGTCCGGCACATGGAAGACGGTGTGCCCGAGGGTGTGCCCGGGCGTGTGCACCGGCACGGGCCGGCCCGGCAGGTCCAGCGGGCCGTCCGCCGGGAACGCCTCGGGGGCGGCGACCGGCACATGGGCGGTGCCGCCGACGCGCAGCGCGTGCACCGCCCAGGGCAGCACGCCCGGGCGCCAGCCGTTCGCCAGGACCGTCCCCACCGTCACCTGGTGCAGGAAATCCCGTCGCGCGTGGGGGACTTCGGCCTCGTGCAGGTACACCGGCGTGCCGTGGGCGGCGCGCAGGTGCTCGGCGGAGCCCAGGTGGTCGTTGTGGGCGTGGGTGACCAGCACGGCGGCGACCGCCTCAGGGGCGCTGCCCACCTGTGCCAGCGAGTCCAGCAGCCGCTCCCGGTCGCCCGGGTACCCGGTGTCGACGAGGGTGACGGCGTCGCCCTCCTTGAGGATCACCCAGTTGGTGTTGCTGCCGTGCACCAGGTAGGTGTCGTCGGCGACCTGCCGTACGTCTGCGCGCATGTCCGTCCCGGGTCGGTGAGTTGGGTCCGCGGGGGACAGCAAAGCAGACCGCCCCGGGCCCGCGGGAGGGGGACGCCGCCCCGGCGCGCACCGCGCGGGCAGGACCGCCCGGCGGCGCGCGGTCCGGCGGCGCGCGGCCTCGCGGCGTGCGGCCCCGCGGCGCGTGCGGTGCCCGGTCCGCAGGGATTCCCGGCCCGCTGTGCTTCCCGGCCTGTCGGCAGGAACCGCCCGTCGGCAGGAACCGCCCGTCACGACCGGGCCGCCGTGCCGGGCGACGCCGTGCCGGGCGACGCCGCGGAGGCCGTCGCGGAGGCCGTCGCGGTGGCGGAGCCCGCCCGCCGCGGACGGCTCACCCGGGTCCCCGGCGTGCCTCCCGCGCGGAGACGCGCACCGTCCGAAGGCAGCCCCGCCGGGGTCTTTCGATACACCGGTGTATCGAATACATTCCTGTATCCGACGAAGGGCGGACCATGGCGACGGAGCCGACGACCACCGGGCGTGTGACCAAGCGCCGGGCGCGCACCCGGGCGAACCTGCTCGACGCCGCGTTCGCCGTGTTCGCGGCGAAGGGCTTCGGACGGGTCTCGATCGAGGAGGTCTGCGAGGCCGCCGGCTACAGCCGCGGTGCCTTCTACTCCAACTTCTCCACCCTGGACGAGCTGTTCTTCGCCCTCTACCGGCAGCGCGCCGAGCTGATCGCCGCACAGGTTGCCGGGGCGCTCGCCCAGGACGGCCCGGATCTGGACGTCGTGCAGTCGGTGGACCGGGTCACCGAGGTGCTGCTGCTGGACGTGGACTGGCTGCTGGTCAAGACGGACTTCCTGGTCCACGCCGCGCGCGACCCGGCCGTCGCGCAGACCCTGCTGGAGCACCGCGCCACGCTGCGGCGGACCGTCGCCGACCGGCTCGCCCGCGCGCGCGGCCACACCGAACTGCCCGCCGCCCTGGGCGACGCGGACTCCGCCGCCCACGCCGTGGTCGCCGCGTACGACGGCGTCACCACCCAACTGCTGCTGGACAAGGACGTCGACGGCGCCCGCGCCTGGCTCAGGCAACTGCTCACCGCGCTGCTGACGGACGGCAGCGGCAACGCCCACTGAGGAAGGAACGCTCGCCATGGACGCGGACGTCATCGTCGTCGGAGCCGGCCTCGCCGGACTGGTCGCGGCGCACGAACTCACCAGCCGGGGCAGGCGGGTCGCCCTGGTCGACCAGGAGAACGCCGCCAACCTCGGCGGCCAGGCATTCTGGTCCCTCGGCGGGCTGTTCCTCGTCGACTCCCCGGAACAGCGGCGCCTGAAGATCAAGGACTCCTTCGACCTGGCCTGGAGCGACTGGCAGGGCAGCGCGCAGTTCGACCGTGTCGACGACGAGGACTCCTGGGGGGTGCGCTGGGCGCGCGCCTACGTCGAGTGGGCGGCCGGCGAGAAGCGCTCCTGGCTCGACGGCCACGGCATCAAGCTGCTGCCGACCGTCGGCTGGGCCGAGCGCGGCGACCTGCGCGCCGACGGGCACGGCAACTCGGTGCCCCGCTTCCACATCGCCTGGGGCACCGGCACCGGGGTCGTCGAGCCGTTCGCCGCGTACGCGCAGCAGGCCGCGCGCGACGGGCTGCTCACCTTCCACCACCGCCACCGCGTGGACGAGCTGGTGATCGAGGGCGGCACCGCCCGCGGGGTGCGCGGCATGCTCCTCGCCCCCGACGACGCACCGCGCGGCGTCGCCTCCAGCCGCGAGACGGCCGGCGCGTTCGAGCTGACCGCCCAGGCCGTGATCGTCACCTCCGGCGGCATCGGCGCCGACCACGACATCGTCCGCCGGCACTGGCCCGAGCGGCTCGGCACCCCGCCCGCCCGGATGGTCACCGGCGTTCCCGCCTACGTCGACGGCCGCATGCTCGACATCAGCGCCGAGGCGGGTGTCCGCCTGGTCAACCGCGACCGCATGTGGCACTACACCGAGGGCCTGCAGAACTGGGACCCGGTCTGGCCCGGCCACGGCATCCGCATCCTGCCCGGCCCGTCCTCGATGTGGTTCGACGCCCTCGGCCGCCGTCTGCCCGACCCCTGCCTGCCCGGTTACGACACCCTCGGCACGCTCAGGCACCTGCGCACCACCGAGGACATCGCCGGGTACGACCACTCGTGGTTCGTCCTCACCCGGAAGATCGTCGAGAAGGAGTTCGCGCTCTCCGGCTCCGAGCAGAACCCCGACATCACCGCCAAGGACCGGGGGGCGGTCCTGCGCGACCGCCTCCTGGGCAAGGGTGCCCCCGCCCCGGTGCAGGCGTTCCTGCGCAACGGCGCGGACTTCGTCGTGGCCGACACCCTGGAACAGCTCGTCGACAAGATGAACGCCCTCACGGACAAGGCGCTCCTCGACGCCGGCACGCTGCGCGGCCAGATCGAGGCCCGCGACCGCCAGCTCGCCAACCCCTACGCCAAGGACGCCCAGGTCCAGGGCATCCGCAACGCCCGCCGCTACATCGGCGACCGTCTGGGCCGCGTCGCGACCCCGCACCGGATCCTCGATCCGCAGGCGGGCCCGCTGATCGGCGTCAAGCTGCACATCCTCACCCGCAAGACGCTCGGCGGCATCCAGACCGACCTCGACTCCCGCGCCCTCGACGCGGGCGGACAACCCGTCGAGGGCCTGTACGCCGCCGGAGAGGTCGCCGGGTTCGGCGGCGGCGGCGTCCACGGCTACAACGCGCTGGAGGGCACGTTCCTCGGCGGCTGCCTCTTCTCGGGGCGCGCGGCCGGGCGGGCGGCGGCCCGTCAGGCGGGCTGAGCCGGACGGGGTCAGCCCTCTTCGAGGAGCCGGGCCGGCACCGCTGCGTGGCTGCGCTCCGGCTCCTTCGACGCCGTCAGCAGCGTCACCGTGCCCCGGCCGGCCGACTAGCTTACGCCGTCCAGAAGTTCGGCCGCCCCGGGCGACGCCGGCTCCGCCTCGTAGCGCCGGGCGAACTCCTCGTACGAGCCCTCGCCCGCGTGGTACCGGCGGCGCAGCCTGGTCGACGGGGTGAGCCCCTCGGGCCACTCGTCCACCCGGGCCGCGTCCTTGGACAGTCCGCGCGGCCAGAGCCGGTCGGCCAGGACACGCAGACCGTCGTCCGGCTCCGGGGCGTCGTAGACACGACGTACACGGATGCTCACGCGGGGCCCTCCTCGGCCGTCGTCCGGTCGTCCGGCCCTCGGAGCGTGACCCTGCCGCGGCCGGACCGGCTCACTCGGCCGACCGGGTGCGCCGCTCCGCCTCCCGGCCGCGGGCGGACCGGGCCCGCCGCAGCATCAGGCGCCGCTCGTTCTCGCCGGTGCCGCCCCACACCCCGATGCTCTGCCCCGTGTCCAGCGCGTACCGCAGGCACTCCTCCTGCACGGGGCAGCGCTCGCACACCGCCTTGGCCGTCAGCGTCTGCATCGACGCGGGGCCCGATGTGCCGATGGGGAAGAACAGGTCGGGATCCTCGTGGCGGCACTCGGCCCGGTCCCGCCATGCGTCCATCGGTGTCACTCCCATTCCTCCATGCCCTCCCGAGTCCGGTTGTCCGCACACGGGTCACCTGCCGGCGGGGAGCGAAACCGGGATTCCGGGTGCCCGCCCCGGACCGCCGGGGTGAGACGCGGGTCACAGCCGCCGGTGTCACAGCGCGCGGGGCCCGTCTCGTCCAAGAGACGTAACCAAGGACAACGGCAGAGGAGACCCTCCCGATGGAACCCCGTCTGAACGCCTTCACCAACCCCGTCGCCCTGAGCGTCGTCAAGCACTTCGTCGCGGCGAACAAGGCGGTCCACGGCACGGCGGTGCCCGCCGCCACGCTGGAGCTGGTGAAGATCCGGGCCAGCCAGATCAACGGCTGCGGTTTCTGTCTCGACATGCACACCAAGGACGCCGCGGCCGCCGGTGAGACCCCGGTGCGGCTCGCGATGGTCGCGGCGTGGCGCGAGGCCACCGTCTTCACCGACGCCGAGCGCGCCGCCCTGGAGCTGACCGAGCAGGGCACCCGTATCGCCGACGCGGCGGGCGGGGTCACCGACGAGGCATGGGCGGACGCCGCCAAGCACTACGGCGAGGACGAGCTGCTCGCCCTGGTGGCCCAGATCGCGATCATCAACTCCTTCAACCGGATGAACGTGATGATCGGGACTCCGGCCGGCGACTACCAGCCGGGCCAGTTCGGCTGACACCCGGGCCGGTCCGGCCGACACCCGGGCCGGTCCGGCCGGCGTCCGGGCCGCGCAGTGCCTCGGCCGCCGTCGCGACGACCGCCTCGGCGACCGTCGCCAGCGCGGGCGAGTCGAGCTTCCACTGCTGCCAGTACAACGGCACGTCCACCGCCCGGTCGGGCGCGAACGCGACCAGCCGGCCGGCGTCCAGCAGCGGGCGGGCCTGGGCCTCGGGGAGCATGCCCCAGCCCAGGCCCGAGGCCACGGCCTCGGCGAAGCCCTCCGAGGTCGGGACGTAGGTCCGGGCCGCGCTCGCCGAGGTCCCGGCCAGCCGGCGCACGAAGCCGTCCTGGAAGTCGTCGCGCCGGTCGAAGACCACCACCGGGGCCTCGGGCAACGATGCGGCGAGCGGCCCGGTCAGCAGCCGGGCCGCGAGGTCCCGGCCGGCGACGGGGAGATAGCGCATCGCCCCCAGGGCCCGGACCGAGCAGCCCGGAACCGGGTCGGGGGAGGAGGTCACCGCGGCCATGACGAGTCCCTCGCGCAGCAGCGCCGCGGTGTGGTCCTCGTCCTCGCGGCGCAGCTCGAAGCAGATCCGGGGCTCCTGCCGGATCCGGGTCAGCGCGGGCAGGAACCAGGTCGCCAGCGAGTCGGCGTTGACCGCCACCGACACGCTGGCCGCCTCCCCGGCGCCGCGCATGCCCAGCTCGGCGCGCGCGTCCCGTTCCAGCCGGGCCAGCTGCCGGGCGAACCGCACCACGACCTCGCCCGACTCCGTGGGCCGCACCGGCTTGGTGCGCAGCAGCAGCACCCGCCCGGTGCGCTGCTCCAGCGCCTTCACCCGCTGGCTCACCGCGGACGGGGTGACGTGCAGCGCGGCCGCGGCCGCGTCGAAGGTGCCCTCGTCGACCACCGCGAGCAGCGTGCGCACCTGGTCGAGAGGCAGTTCCGGCATGCCGGAGGCGACGTCGGTCTTCACGATCGCTAAGGATACGTAAGAATCTTTAGCTGTACGCACGGTGATCGTCTCCGTAGCGTCGGGGCCATGAGCAACGCACTGTCCGCCGCCGCCGCGGGGTTCGGCACCGGTCTGTCCCTGATCGTCGCCATCGGCGCCCAGAACGCCTTCGTCCTGCGCCAGGGCGTCCGCCGGCACGCGGTCCTCGCCGTCGTCGGCATCTGCGCCCTGTCGGACGCGCTGCTGATCGCGCTCGGGGTGGCCGGGGTCGGCGCCGTGGTGGTGGCGTGGCCGGGCGCGGTGACCGCGGTCGGCTGGGTCGGCGGCGCCTTCCTCGTGGGATACGGCGTCCTCGCCGCCCGCCGGGTGCTGCGGCCGCAGGGCGCGCTGAGCACCGAGGGCGAGGCGGCGGGGTCGATCCGGCGCGCGGTGCTGACCTGTCTGGCGATGACCTGGCTCAATCCGCACGTCTACCTGGACACCGTCTTCCTGCTCGGCTCCGTCGCCGCCGACCGCGGCCCGATGCGCTGGACCTTCGGCCTCGGCGCCGCGCTGGCCAGCCTGTGCTGGTTCACCGCGCTCGGCTTCGGCGCCCGCCTGCTCGGCCGTCATCTGGCCCGGCCCGCCGCCTGGCGCGTCCTGGACGGCCTGGTGGCCGCCACCATGATCACCCTGGGTGTCCTGCTCCTGGCCGGGAACGGGGGTGCCTAGAGGGTTCTTCGGGGCTGGCTAGTGCTGTGACCGGAAAGGTTCACCGGCTCGCGACGCCCGGCACGGCGCTCCCCCAGCCTCCGGCCGGGGGTACCCCCACGCCGCGTTGTCGCATCACCCGAGTACATCCAGTACGCGGGCGACGCTCCGCCTTGCGATGCTCCCCCACTGCCCGAAAGGCGTGGGGGTACCCCCGGCACCGGACGCCGCGAGCCTTCCGGCAAACCTTTCCGGTCACAGCACTAGACGGTGCCCCGGCGGTGGTACGCGTACTGGTCCATCAGCCGGTTGCGGGTCGTCTCCAGCCTGTGGGCGAGGATCTCGGAGACGATGCGGATCAGGGTCAGCCCGAGACGGGGGTCCTCCTCGCACAGCGCGAGCACGGGCTGGGCCTCGAACTCGTAGGCGCGCACCGGGCTGAACGCCTCCGCGCCGAAGTCCCACTGGTACGGCGGGAAGAGCCAGGACCAGCCGAGCAGGTCGCCCGCGCCCAGGCTGGCCACGGTCACCCGCTGCACCGAGGTCACGCGCTGGTCGAGGGAGACCGCGCCGGAGCGGATGACCCAGAAGCGGTCGGCCGTGCCGCCCGCCTCGAAGATGCGGGTGTCCTCCGGGAAGGACACCTCCCGGGCGAGCGTCATCAGTCGCTCGCGCTGCGGCGGAGGAAGGGCGGTCAGCAGTTTCGTCGCTCTGGTCATGGCGCGGGGCTCCTGCCGGGAGACGTTCCGGTGTTTTCCCTACGCCCATTTCAGCCGCCGAAGCCCGGGCGAGCACCTCGGCGGACCCCCGTTCCCGGATCCGGGCAGAAAAAAGCCCTGGCTGGACGGGGGAAACCAGCCAGGGCAGATCATGGGGGTGCACGGAGGACGGGAGCACGTCCACTCCGTGACCGGGTATGTATGAACGATAAACCATCCAGGGGCGCGTAACACAACAGAAACAGGCACGCGTGACGGGTTTCACTCGGCCATGTGGCTCCGCACCCGGATTCCCGGCGGCCGCCGGGCCGGTCAGGTCGCCCCGGTGCCTCCGGAACGCACGCCCGGCGTCAGGATCTCGTCCAGCACCCTGACCACCACCTCGTACGCCAGCCCGCGCATCTCGGCGTCCCGCGCCGCGCCGGGATCGTGCGCGCGCAGTTCCTCCCCACGGGCCCGCCAGCCGCGCAGCTCCTCCACGGCACAGGTCCTGCTCCGCTGCATGCGCCGCAGCAGTTCGTCAGCGTCCACGACATCGGTCATACGAGCCCCCTACCCCGTCGGCCCGCGCGCATCCGCGGCTCTTCAGCCCTTCTCGCGCGCGGCCTCCACCCGCGCCCGCACCTCGTCCGGCGACAGATACGCGTCCGTGTACTCGAAGTCCTTCAGCTTCGCCGGCTTGCGGGCCTGGAAGCCGGTGCGCACGAAGTCGTCGCCCGCGACCGCGTTGAGCACCCAGTTCGTCAGCACCCGGGTCTTGGCGACGTTCGTGCGCAGGGCGCCCCAGTGGTAGCCGCGGGCCACGGCCTGGGCGGGCAGCCCGCGCAGCTCGATCCCGAGCGGCTTGGACACCGCGTCCTTGCCGCCGAGGTCCACCACCAGCCCCAGATCCTTGTGGACGTACGGCTGACGCGTCTCGCCCCGCAGCGTCGCGATGACGTTCTCGGCGACCTTGCGGCCCTGGCGCATCGCGTGCTGCGCGGTCGGCGGGCACACCGCGCCCTCCTCGCCCTTGGCCACGTCGGGCACCGCGGCCGAGTCGCCGAGCGCGAAGACACCGTCATGGCCCGGCAGCGTCATCTCCGGAGACACCACGAGCCGCCCGCGCACGGTCTCCGCGCCCAGCGTGGCGATGAGCGGGCTGGCCACCACACCCGCCGTCCAGATCAGGGTGCGGGTCGGCACCACCCGCCCGTCGGTGAAGGTGACCTCCTCCGGGCCCGCCTTGTCGACGGACACCCCGAGGGACACGTCGATGCCGCGCCGCTGGAGGACCTCCATGGCGCTGCGGCCGAGCTTGTCGCCCAGTTCCGGCATCAGCTTCGGCGCGATGTCGATCAGATGCCACTTGATCAGGCTCGGGTCCAGCCGCGGGTAGCGCCGGACCGCGGCGTGCGTCAGCTTCTGCAGGCAGGCGGCCGTCTCCGTGCCCGCGTAGCCCCCGCCCACCACAACGAACTGGAGCCGTGAGGCCCGCTCGACGGGGTCCTGGCTGGCGTCGGCGAGGTCCAGCTGGGAGATGACGTGGTCACGGAGGTACGCCGCCTCCGCGAGGGTCTTCAGGCCGAACGCGTGATCGGTGAGCCCGGGGATGTCGAAGGTGCGGGTGACGCTGCCGGGGGCCAGCACGATGTAGTCGTACGGCTCGTCCACGATCTCGTCCGTGATCGTGCGGATCACGCACACCTTGGCCTTCAGGTCCACCCCGATCGCCCCACCGGGGATGATCCGCGTGCGGTACTTCTTGCTGCGGCGCAGCGACAGGGCGATCGACTGCGGCGTCAGCACGCCGGAGGCGACCTGGGGCAGCAACGGGAGATAGAGCTGGTAGGCGAACGGCGTCACCAGGGTGACGTCGGCCTCGTCCGGCCCGAGCCGGCGCTCCAGCCGCCGCACGCACTCCACGCCGGCGAAGCCTGCGCCCACCACCAGGATCCTGGGTCGTGTCACGGTGTCCATCCCTTTCCGCGCTTCCAGGCGGCCTTTCCGCCGACGCCATGCGCCTGCCCCTGGATCGCTGCCTCGCACCTCACTGATCCCACCGTGTCCCGGGCGGCCTCGCCAGCCGAGTGAGGCAGGCTGGCGAATCCGCCGGGCACCAGCATGCAACGCGGGGGATGTCCGCGTACCCGATCAACGAGATCCCGTACGTACTTTCCATGAGTCGATCATGTGGACGACCGGCTGCCCCGGGTCTGGCGGAACACGTCGTCCGTGTCGTCCCAGGCCAGCGGGTCCTCCGGGACGGGGGGCCGCGTCTGGGGAGCGCGGGCCTGGTACATGCCCTCGATCTCCATGCCGTAGCGCTCGACGATCGCGTCTCGGCGCAGCTTCATCGACGGGGTGAGCAGCCCGCCCGCCACGTCGAAGGGCTCCGGCAGCACCCGGAACACCCGGATGGACTCGGCGCGCGACACCGCGCTGTTGGCGGCGGCCACCGCCCGCGCGACCTCCTCCCGCAGCGCGTTCTCCTCCCGGGCCTCCCGGCTCCGCGCGTCGTTCTGCCAGCGCTGGGCCGAGCGCCAGTGCGCGAGGAACTCCGGGTCCAGCGTGATCAGCGCCCCCACGCACGGCCGGTTGTCGCCGACCACGACCGCCTGATGCACCAGCGGATGCATCCGCAGCCGCTCCTCCAGCGGCTGCGGGGCCACGCTGGTGCCACCGCTGGTGATGATGATGTCCTTCTTGCGGCCCGTGATGGTCAGATAGCCCTGCGAGTCCAGCCGCCCCAGATCGCCCGTGGCCAGCCAGCCGCCGCGCAACGCCGCCCGGGTGGCGGACTCGTCGCCCACATAGCCCTGGAACACCGACGGGCCGCGCACCAGGATCTCCCCGTCCGGGGCCACCCTGACCTCGGTGCCCGGCAGCGGCTGCCCGACCGTGCCCGACTTCTCCCGGCCCAGCGGCTGCATGGTGATGCCGCCGCTGGTCTCGGTGAGGCCGTAGCCGTCATTGACGTAGATGCCGATGCCCTCGTAGAACAAGGACAGTTCACGGCTGAGCGGCGAGCCGCCCGAGGTGGCCCGGCGCACCTGACCGCCCAGCGACTCGCGCAGCCGCCTGTACACCGTCCGCTCGTACAGGGCGTGCTGGATCCGCAGATTGGGCCCCGGACCGGCGCCGCGGCCCAGCCGGTGCCGCTCCTCGGCCGCGGCGAAGGCCCGCGCCGTCTCCGCCGCCCGTTCGAACAGCGCCCCGTGCCCGGCCTGTTGGGCCGTCCGCAGGAACGTCTTGTACAGCTTCTCGAACAGCGAGGGGACACCGTGGAAATAGGTGGGCCTGAAGGAGCGCAGAGCCGCGGACAGGGACGCCTCGCTCAGATCCGGCTCATGCCCCATCAGCACACCGCCGCGCAGGCACATCTCCTGGATCATCAGACCGTACGCGTGCGACAGCGGCAGGAACGCCAGCACCCTCGGCTGCTGTCCCGGAGGAGCCGCCGTGTGGCCCCAGCCGGCCAGCAGCGTGTCGCACGGGCTCGCCACCCCCCGGTGGCTCAGCGCGCATCCCGTCGGCCGCCCGGTCGTGCCGGACGTGTACGCGACGACCGCGGTGGAGTCCGGCAGCACGATCCGGCGCAGCGAGTCGACCGTCGTGGCGGGGATGAACGCCCCGCGCTCCACCAGCGCCCGCAGCCCTCCGGCGTCGAGCTGCCAGACGTGCCGCAGCCGGGGCAGCGTCGCGCACACCGAGCCGATCGTCATCACCGCGGACTCGTCCTCGACCACCACCGCCACGCACCCGGCGTCCCGCAGGATCCACTCCACCTGCTCCCGCGACGAGGACGGATGCACCGGCACGACCTCGGCGCCCACCGCCCACAGCGCGTGGGCGAACACCGTCCACTCGTAGCGGGTGCGCGCCATGACGGCCACGCGGCTGCCCGGCGCGACCCCGGACGCCACCAGTCCCTTGGCGAGGTCGACCACCTGGTCCTTCAGCTCGACCGCGCTGACCTGCTCCCAGTCGCCGTCGGATCCCGGGACCCGGCGGGCCAGCAGCGGGAGCGTGGGACTGTGGACCGCCGCCTCGAAGACGCTGTCGGCGAGCCCGCCGGACGAGGGCGGCACGAAGGGCGGAGCGAGAGCGGGATCGCGCATGCGCTGCTCCTGGTCGGTACGGGCTGTGACAGCGCCGACGAGAACTGTTATCGACGGTGGTCGAATCTAGCCCAGGAGCGAGCGCGAGGTGCCACGAACGGAGTAACAGTTCGGCCCTGATGATCTCGCCGCAGTCGGGGGACCCGGGGTGCATGACCCACATCAGCCCTGACCCCGAACCCGAACGCAGCACCGGCCTGGAACCGGGCGGCGGCGTTCCCCCGGGCGAGACCCCGCCCGCCGAGAGCAGCCTGCCCGGAGCCGGCCCCCGCGAGACGCACAACCCCACCCGGGGCTGGGCGAAGGCGCCATTGGCGCTGATCCTCGGCCTCGTCGTGCTGGTCGCCGCGTTCTTCCTCGTGTACGCCCTCGTCCTGATCCTGTGACCCGGCGCGGTCTCACTCCTGGGTGTGGCGGACACAGCCGGTGACGACGTCGCGCAGGCTGCCGGTCCGCTCCATCAGATCCCGTTGCACCTGCGCCCCGTTGCCGCGGCGCAGCAGCCGCTCGCAGCCCTCGCGGGCGCGCTCCAGATCGCCGCTGTCCGCGAGCGCCGCGCCCACATGCTCCAGCAGGGCCCCCACGACCTCCTCCGCCGGGGCCGGACGCATCACGGCCGGATGCAGCAGACGGCCGGTGAGCCCCCACCGGGCCGCCCGCCAGCCGGCCAGCCGCAGCAGGCTCACACTCGGCTCCGCCGGCGCCGCACCCGCCCGCCACTCACGGGCCGACGTCTCCACCAGGCCCCGGGCGAGCAGCGCGACCAGCACGGCCGTGTCCGCGTGCAGACACACGTCCGCGACCCGTATCTCCACGGTCGGATAGCGCTCCGACAGCCGGGCGTCGAAGTACACCATCGCCTCGTCCAGGATGACGCCGGTCGCCACCATCTCCGCGACCCTGCGGTGATATCCCTCGGCCGACCCGAACGCCTCGGTCGGCCCCGCCGACGGCCACTGCTGCCACACCCGGCTGCGATAGCTGCTGTAGCCGGTGTCCCGGCCCTGCCAGAAAGGCGAGTTGGCGCTCAGGGCCGACAGCACCGACAGCCACGGCCGCAGCCGGTCGACGACCGCGACGCCCTCCTCGTCGGACTCCACGCACACATGTACATGGCAGCCGCACACCAGCTGCCGCGAGGTGATGTCGTACTGCTCCGCCATCCACCGGTAGCGGGCGTTCACCCCGACGCTCGGGCTCACCGGCAGCGGGGACGTGGCGAGCGCGGCCACCGCGCAGCCGAGCCCGCTCGCGTGCCGCGCCGCCTCCCGGCGGCAGCGCACGATCTCCGCCCGCAGATCGCCCATGTCCGCCTGCGGATGCGTGGCGAACTCCACCATCTGCTCGTGCAGTTCCTTCTCGAAGACCTGCTCGCCGGTGTCCTGCGCCGCGGCGCGTGCCAGCACCGCGGCGGACATCGCCCGTGGATCACCGCTCTCGGGATCCACGAGGAGCAGTTCCTCCTCCACTCCGACGGTGCGCAAGGGACACCACCTTCCGGGGCCGACGACATGCACCCGAATGCCCGCCGGAGGCCGTTTCACACGGCGTACGGCCGCAGCCACACCGTCGCGAGCGGCGGCAGCGTCATCCTCAGCACCCCGTCCTCCGGCTTCACCGGGCCGGGCTCGGTGACCCCCGAGCCGCCGTAGCGCACCTCGTCGGTGTTCAGCACCTCCTGCCACGCGACGAAGTCACCGGGCACGGCCAGCCGGTAGTCGTGCCGCACCACCGGCGAGAAGTTGCTGACCGCCAGCAGCGGCGAACCGTCGGCCGCGAACCGCAGGAACGCGAAGACGTTGTCCTCCGCCGCGTCACCGGCCACCCACCGGAAACCGGCCGGATCCGTGTCGCGCTGCCACAGCGCCGGCGCATCGAGATAGGCGGCGTTCAGGTCCCGGACCAGGTCACGCACGCCCCGGTGGTCGGGCTCCGCCGGGTACGCCGGATCCAGCAGCCACCAGTGCGGGCCCTCCGGCTCGGACCACTCCGCGCCCTGCGCGAACTCCTGCCCCATGAACAGCAGCTGCTTGCCCGGGTGCGCCCACATGAAGCCGAGGTAGGCGCGGTGGTCGGCGCGCTGCTGCCACCAGTCGCCCGGCATCTTCGACACCAGAGCCCGCTTGCCGTGGACGACCTCGTCGTGCGAGATCGGCAGGACGTAGTTCTCGCTGTAGGCGTACACCATCGAGAACGTCATCTCGTTGTGGTGGTACTTGCGGTGCACCGGCTCGTGCTGGATGTACTCCAGCGAGTCGTGCATCCAGCCCATGTTCCACTTCAGCCCGAACCCCAGCCCGCCGCTGTCGGTCGGCCGCGTCACCCCGTTCCAGGCGGTGGACTCCTCGGCGATGGTCACGACACCCGGCGCCCGCCGGTACACGGTCGCGTTCATCTCCTGGAGGAACGCCTTCGCCGCCAGGTCCTCGTTCCCGCCGAAGGCGTTCGGCTCCCACTGGCCCGGCTCGCGCGAGTAGTCCAGGTAGAGCATCGAGGCGACCGCGTCCACCCGCAGACCGTCGACATGGAACTCCTCGCACCAGAACACCGCGTTGGCCACCAGGAAGTTGCGCACCTCCACCCGGCCGAAGTCGAACTCGTACGTCCCCCAGTCCGGGTGCTCGGCCCGCCGCGCGTCCCCGGGCTCGTACAGCGGCTCCCCGTCGAAGCGGGCCAGCGCCCAGTCGTCCTTGGGGAAGTGCGCGGGCACCCAGTCCACGATGACGCCGATGCCCGCCCGGTGCAGCGAGTCGATCAGGAACTTCAGGTCGTCGGGGGAGCCCAGCCGGGCCGCCGGCGCGTAGAAGCCGGTGACCTGGTAGCCCCACGAGCCGCTGAAGGGGTGATGGGCGACCGGCATGAACTCCACATGCGTGAAGCCGAGGTCCTTGACGTAACCGGGCAGCACCTCGGCCAGCTCGCGGTAGGTCAGCCCGGGCCGCCAGGACGGCAGATGCACCTCGTACACGGAGAACGGCGCCTCGTGCACCGGGACGTCGCCCCGGTGCGCCAGCCACTCCTGGTCGCCCCACTCGTAGCGAGAGGTGTGCACGATCGACGCCGTGTCGGGCGCGGCCTCGGCCCGGCGGGCCATCGGGTCGGCCTTCAGGAAGCGGTGACCGTGCCGCGAGGTGATCTCGAACTTGTAGCGCGTGCCCTCGCCGACGCCCGGCAGGAACAGCTCCCACACCCCGGACGCGCCGAGCGAGCGCATGGGGAACGCCGTGCCGTCCCAATGGGTGAAGTCGGCTGCCACCCGGACGCCCCGGGCGTTCGGCGCCCACACCGTGAAGCGGGTGCCGGTCACGCCCTGGTGCGTCATCGGCTCCGCTCCGAGCGCCTTCCACAGCTCCTCGTGCCGGCCCTCACGGATCAGATGCAGGTCGAGGTCGCCCAGCGCGGGCAGGAAGCGGTACGGGTCGTGCACCTCCTGCCCGGGATCGTCGCCGTACGCCACCAGCAGCGTGTACGCGGGAACCGCGTCCAGCGGCAGCACGCCCGAGAACAGGCCGTCGCCCTCGGAGACCAGCGCGTGCCGTTCTCCGCCCGTCACGACGCTCACGGAGCGGGCGAACGGCCGCAGCGCCCGGAAGGCGATCCCGCCCGGCACCGCACGGGCGCCGAGCAGGGCGTGCGGATCGTGGTGCGCGCCCGACAGCAGTCGGCCCCGGTCACCGGGGTCCAGGGCCGGTGCGGCCAGGACCACGGCCGGCGGGCCGGACGGCTCGGGCAGGGAGGTGTCACGCAGGGCCACGGCTTCCTCAGTCTCCTCTCACGGCCAGACGCTCGATCGCCGCCATCGGGACGGCGAGCCAGTCCGGACGATGCCGGGCCTCGTACAGAACCTCGTACACGGCACGGTCGGTCTCGTACGCACGCAGCAGCGCGTGCTTCTTGCGCGGGTCCCAGCCGGCCCGCTCGGCGTAGCCCGCGCAGTACGCCTCGCGGCAGCGACGCGCCCACTGCGGCCGCCAGGGGCGGCGCTGACGGGCGGCGTAGTCGAAGGAGCGCAGCATCCCCGCGATGTCCCGCACCGGGGACTGGGGGGTGCAGCGCTCGGCGAGCGGACGCGACGGTTCGCCCTCGAAGTCGATGACGAACCACTCCCGGCCCGCCCGCAGCACCTGGCCCAGATGCAGGTCACCGTGGATGCGCTGGGCGGCGGGCCCGGGATCGCAGGTGACGAGCATGCCGAACGCCCCGCGCAGCCCCGGCACGAACGGCCGCAGGCCCGGCACGCTGTGCGCGGCCGCGTCCAGCCGCTCCGTCATCGCGGCCGCCGTCCGCCCGTTCTCGGCCGGCGGGCTGCCCGGGAACGCCGCGGCGAGCGCCACGTGCACGTCCGCGGTGGCCTCCCCGAGCGCGTACGCCTCGGCCGTGAAGTCGTCGCCGGTGGCGAGCGCGTGCAGCGCGAGGGTCCAGCCGTCGGCGGCGTCGGGCAGGAACGGCTGGAGCACGCCGAGCGTCGCCCCGTGCGGCTGCGTGGTGCGGAACCACGCCACCGGCGCGGGCACCCGGCGGCAGCCCTGCCCGGCCAGCGCGCTCGTCACCTCCAGGTCGGGGTTGACCCCGGGCTGGATCCGGCGGAAGACCTTCAGGATGTACGCGTCGCCGTACACCAGCGAGGTGTTGGACTGCTCGGCGTCCAGCAGCCGCGGCGGCAGCCCCGAGGGCACCGACACCGTCGGGTGCGTCTCGAAGCGCAGCGGACCGAGGCTGCCCGGCCGGCGCAGCCGCTCCAGGAGCAGTTGCGCCGAACGGGGGTCGCGCAGCGCGTCGTAGACCGCCATCCCGGCCAGCGGGCCCTCCTGCGCCCTGCCCACCAGCGCCCTGCCGAGGCGGGGCGACAGATGCTCCTGCACCCCGAGGATCAGCTGGTAGCAGTCACCGGGCGGGGTGGCGGCGCCGGGCGCGGGCACACCCGCGTGACCGGACGGGCTCGGGGCGTGGTCGGCGTGCACCAGCAGATGCAGACAGCCGGGGAACAGCTCGGTCAGCGACAGCAGGCGCAGTTCGGTGACCGGCCGGTCCTTGCCCGCGAACCAGCGCTGCCGCGGGAGCCACTCCCGCAGCAGGCCCTCCAGCGAGGCCATGGGCCTGACGGGCCCGGTGCCGTCCCGGTGCAGGGATGCGGTCTTCGGCATGGCGCCGCGTCCTTTCCTCGGAGCACGCTCACGGTCGTCGGCCGATGCGGGACGCGACTCGGGTGAGCCGGAACCAGTAGAAGCCGTGGCCGCCCAGGGTGAGCAGATACGGCAGTTCGCCGATGGCGGGGAACCGCACCCCGCCGAACAGCTCGACCGGGTGGCGTCCGGCGAACTCCCGCAGGTCCAGCTCGGTCGGCTGGGCGAACCGCGCGAAGTTGCTCACGCACAGCACCAGGTCGTCCTCGTACTCGCGCAGGAACGCCAGCACGGCCGGGTTCGACGACTGCAGTTCGGTGAAGCTGCCGAGCCCGAAGGCCGGGTTCTGCTTGCGGATCTCGATCATCCGGCGGGTCCAGTGCAGCAGCGACGAGGGCGACGACATCGACGCCTCGACGTTGGTGACCTGATGGCCGTGGACCGGGTCCATGACGATCGGCAGGTTCAGCCGTCCGGGGTCGCAGGTGGAGAAGCCTGCGTTGCGGTCCGGTGTCCACTGCATCGGGGTGCGCACGGCGTCGCGGTCGCCGAGCCAGATGTTGTCGCCCATGCCGATCTCGTCGCCGTAGTACAGGATCGGCGAGCCGGGCAGGGAGAGCAGCAGCGCGGTGAACAGTTCGATCGTGTGGCGGTCGTTGTCGAGGAGCGGGGCGAGCCTGCGGCGGATGCCGATGTTGGCCCGCATGCGCGGGTCCTTGGCGTACTCCGCGTACATGTAGTCGCGTTCTTCGTCCGTGACCATCTCGAGGGTGAGCTCGTCGTGGTTGCGCAGGAAGATGCCCCACTGGCAGCCCGAGGGGATGGCCGGGGTCTTGGCCAGGATCTCGGAGACGGGGTAGCGGGACTCGCGGCGCACCGCCATGAAGATGCGGGGCATGACGGGGAAGTGGAAGGCCATGTGGCACTCGTCGCCGCCGCTGCGGAAGTCGCCGAAGTAGTCGACGACGTCCTCGGGCCACTGGTTGGCCTCCGCCAGCAGCACCGTGTCCGGGTACTGCGCGTCGATCTCCTTGCGCACCCGCCGGAGGAACTCATGGGTTGCCGGAAGGTTTTCGCAGTTGGTGCCCTCCTCGGCGTACAGGTAGGGCACCGCGTCCAGCCGGAACCCGTCGATGCCCAGGTCCAGCCAGAACTTGAGCGCCGACAGGATCTCCTCCTGCACGGCCGGGTTCTCGTAGTTGAGGTCCGGCTGGTGGGAGAAGAACCGGTGGAAGAAGTACTGCTTGCGGACCGGGTCGAAGGTCCAGTTCGACACCTCGGTGTCGACGAAGATGATCCGGGCGTCCTGGTACTGCTTGTCGTCGTCGGCCCACATGTAGTAGTCGCCGTAGGGCCCCTCGGGGTCCTTCCTCGACTCCTGGAACCACGGGTGCTGGTCGCTGGTGTGGTTCATGACGAAGTCGATGATGACCCGCATGCCGCGCTGGTGGGCGGCGTCGACGAACTCCACGAAGTCGGCGAGGTCACCGAACTCGGGCAGGACGGCGGTGTAGTCGGAGACGTCGTAGCCGCCGTCGCGCAGCGGGGACTGGAAGAACGGCGGCAGCCACAGGCAGTCGACGCCCAGCCACTGCAGATAGTCGAGCTTGGCGGTCAGGCCCTTCAGGTCGCCCACGCCGTCGCCGTTGCTGTCCTGGAACGAACGGACCAGGACCTCGTAGAAGACGGCGCGCTTGAACCAGTCCGGGTCCCGGTCCTTGGCCGGGGTGTCCTCGAAGGTGTCATGGACAGGCGAGTTCACGGTCATGACGCGCTGGACCCTCCATGGTGCGGTGTCGACGGCCGGACGTGGAGCACGTGGGCCGGGGACCGGCCTGGTTCCAGGCGTACGTAGGCAGAGCTGCCCCAGTGATAGGTCTCACCGGTCAGTTCGTCGTGCGCGGAGATGGAAGCGTTCCGGTCAAGACCAAGGTGCAGCATCTCCAACGAAATCGTGGCCTCCTGGGTGTGGTGCGGGTCCAGGTTGGCCACCACGATCACCGTATTGGAGTCAGAACGCTTGCTGTAGGCGATGACGGAGTCGTTGTCCGTGGCGTGGAAGTGGAGGTTCCGCAGCTGTCGCAGGGCGGGGTTGTCGCGGCGGATCCGGTTGAGGCGGGTGATCAGGGGGGTGAGGGTGCGGCCCTCGGCTTCGGCGGTGTCCCAGTCGCGGGGGCGCAGCTGGTACTTCTCGGAGTCGAGGTACTCCTCGCTGCCTTCGCGCAGGGGGGTGTTCTCGCACAGTTCGTAGCCGGAGTAGACGCCCCAGGCGGGGGAGAGGGTCGCGGCGAGGACGGCGCGGACCTCGAAGGCGGGGCGGCCGCCGTGCTGGAGGTAGGCGTGCAGGATGTCGGGGGTGTTGACGAAGAGGTTGGGCCGCATCCAGGCGGCGGCCTCGCCGGTCAGCTCGGTCAGGTACTCGGTGAGTTCCGCTTTGGTGTTGCGCCAGGTGAAGTACGTGTAGGACTGCTGGAAGCCGGTCTGGGCCAGCGCGGCCATCATCGCGGGGCGGGTGAACGCCTCGGCCAGGAAGATCACGTCGGGGTCGGTGCGGTTGATGTCGGCGATGACCCGTTCCCAGAAGACGACCGGTTTGGTGTGGGGGTTGTCGACGCGGAAGATCCGCACGCCGACGGCCATCCAGTGCCGCAGGATCCGCAGGGTCTCGGTGACCAGGCCGTCCATGTCGGCGTCGAAGGCGACGGGGTGGATGTCCTGGTACTTCTTGGGCGGGTTCTCGGCGTGCGCGATGCTGCCGTCGGGGCGGTGGTGGAACCACTCGGGGTGCTTGGCCACCCAGGGATGGTCGGGGGAGCACTGCAGGGCGAAGTCCAGCGCGATCTCCATGCCCAGCTCGCGGGCCTGCTCCACGAAGGCGGCGAAGTCCTCGACGGTGCCCAGGGCGGGGTGGACGGCGTCGTGGCCGCCCTCGGGGGAGCCGATCGCCCAGGGCACGCCGACGTCGCCGGGCAGTGCGTCGAGGGTGTTGTTGCGGCCCTTGCGGTGGGCGGTGCCGATCGGGTGGATCGGCGGGAGGTAGACCACGTCGAAGCCCATCGCCGCGATCGCGGGCAGCCGGCGCGCGGCGGTGCGGAAGGTGCCGTGGGGCTGTTCGGGGGTGCCCTCGGAACGGGGGAAGAACTCGTACCAGGACCCGTACAGGGCCCGCTCCCGTTCCACCAGCAGCGGCATCGCCTCCGAGGCGGTGACCAGCTCCCGCAGCGGATGCCGGGCCAGCACCGCGTCCACCTCCGGCGTCAGCGCCGCCGCCAGACGGGCCGTGACCGGCAGCGAGTCGTCGCGCAGGACCGCCGCGGCCTCCAGCAGCGTGGTGCGGCCGGCACCCCGGGGAACGCCTGCGGCGGCCCGCTCGTGCAGGTCGCCGCCCTCCTCCAGGACGAGGCCGGTGTCGATGCCCGCCGGGATCTTGATCTGTGCGGCGTGCCGCCAGGTGGCGACCGGGTCGCTCCACGCCTCGACGTGGTAGCTCCAGCGGCCGGGGGCGTGCGGGGTGACGTCGGCGCCCCAGCGGTCGGTGCCGGGGGCCAGTTCACGCATCGGGGTGAACGGGCCGGCCTTTCCGTCCGGGTCGGTCAGCACCACCTGCGCGGCGACGGCGTCGTGTCCCTCCCGGAACACGGTCGCGGTGACCTGGAACGTCTCGCCCTCCACCGCCTTCGCCGGGCGCCGGCCGCCCTCCACCGCCGGGTGGACGTCGCGTACCGGGATGCGGCCGATGGTGCCGGGCCCGTTCATGGTCTCTCCTCACGCCGTGCTCGACGCCGGCCCGTGGGCCGGCGTGGGGACTGCGCGGGGAGGGAACTACCTCCCCGCGGTGGTGCGCCGGGCCGTGAACGGCGTCCGGTGTATCCGCCGGACGGTGTGCGCCCGGCCGCCCTGCTCCCGCTCCTGCAGGAACGCCGCCGGGCCGTGGCGCAGGAAGCGCTCGGCGGCGTCGGCGGCCTCCCGGGCGCAGCGCTTGCCCATCAGCACGCACAGCGTGTAGCCCGAGTCCTCGAAAGTGGAGCGCACCGTGCGGTCGGCCGGGGCCGCGAGCATCAGGCGCTCCCAGGCCCGGTACCGCCGCAGCTGCCGGGCGACTTCTGCTTCGGCAGGTAGCAGCATGGCGGGATACCCCTTCCGGGGCCGCGAACGACGCCGTCCCGACGATCGGGGGCACTCGGGCCTTCACTCATGGTGCACGGGCGGCGACCCAGCGTCTTGTTGGATCTTCAACCACCTCGGGTGTGCGCTCGTGTTGCACGAATGGACTAGCGGCCGCAGGGTGGACCTTACTCAGGAGCGATCGGTGCTCACGCTTCGTGTTCGGGGCTGGTTCATGAGAGCCGGAACGGCGTAGAGCCTGGCCGGTGAGGAGCAAACGACGATGAAGACCGCAGTGCCCTGCTACTACCACCTCGACGTGGAAGTCGGCCCGGAACGCGTCGGACAGGTCGGACGCATCCTGGCAGCGCATCTCCGACACTGGGACCTGGACACCCTCGTGGAGCCCGTCCGCCGTACGGCCGAACTGCTGCTGACGGCGATCGACGAGCGCGCGACCGACAAGCGCACCTCCGTCGAGATGTGGTGGAACGGCCAGCACCTGATCACCGCCGTCGGTGAGAACGACTGCGACCTGCGCCCCGACCAGGACCTGCGCGACTGCCTGGAGCATCTGGCCGCGACGAGCGACGGCTGGGGCTGCTGTGCCACGGACACCGGCAGCAAGGTCATCTGGTTCTCGCAGCGGGCCCGCACCGGCGAGCGTGTCCCGCTGGTGCCGACCGTGCCCGCGCCGAGCCTGCGCGAGGTGCTCCAGGTGCCCCGCGCGACGGCGGCGGCGGTCCTGGCCGGCCCTGCCCGCGACGCCGAGGGCGTGCTGGAGGGTGCCCGGTGAGCTCGAAGCGCAACCGGAAGTCCGGGGTGCCCGTGTGGAGCGGGCACCCCTACCCGTTGGGGGCCTCCTACGACGGACAGGGCACCAACTTCGCACTGTTCAGCGAGGTCGCCGAACGGGTGGAGCTGGTCCTGTTCGACGAGGCCGGCCGGCCCGAGACGGTGCCCCTCACCGAGGCCGACGGCTTCGTGTGGCACGGACATCTGCCGGGAGTCGGCCCCGGCCGGCGCTACGGCTACCGGGTGCACGGCCCCTGGCAGCCCTCCCTCGGCCACCGCTGCAACCCGGCGAAACTGCTGCTCGACCCCTACGCCACCGCCGTCGACGGGCAGATCGACAACCATCCCTCGCTGTACGAGCGGGCGGCCTCCGGCCCCGACCCGGGGGACAGCGCCGGGCACACCATGCTGGGCGTGGTCACCGACCCAGGCTTCGACTGGGGCGAGGACCACCGGCCCTGCCGCCCGTACGCCGACACCGTGATCTACGAGGCACACGTCAAGGGCCTGACCCGCACCCACCCGGACGTGCCGCCGGAGCTGCGCGGCACCTACGCCGGTCTGGCGCACCCGGCGGTCGTCGAGCACCTGGTCTCGCTCGGGGTGACGGCCGTGGAGCTGATGCCGGTGCACCAGTTCGTGCAGGACGGCGTGCTGCGCGACCGCGGCCTGTCCAACTACTGGGGCTACAACACCATCGGCTTCTTCGCCCCGCACAACGCCTACGCCGCCCGCGGCACACGCGGCGAGCAGGTCGCGGAGTTCAAGTCGATGGTCAAGGCGCTGCACGCGGCCGGCCTCGAAGTGATCCTCGACGTGGTCTACAACCACACCGCCGAGGGCAACGAGAAGGGCCCCACCCTCTCCTTCCGCGGCATCGACAACGCCTCCTACTACCGCCTGGTCGACGGCGACTGGGGGCACTACTACGACACCACCGGCACCGGCAACAGCCTGCTGATGCGGCACCCCTACGTCCTTCAGCTGATCATGGACTCGCTGCGGTACTGGGTCACCGAGATGCACGTCGACGGCTTCCGCTTCGACCTCGCGGCCACCCTCGCCCGGCAGTTCCACGAGGTGGACCGGCTGTCGGCGTTCTTCGACCTGATCCAGCAGGACCCGGTGATCAGCAGGGTCAAGCTGATCGCCGAGCCGTGGGACGTCGGCGAGGGCGGCTACCAGGTGGGGAACTTCCCGCCGCTGTGGTCGGAGTGGAACGGCCGCTACCGTGACACGGTGCGGGACTTCTGGCGCACCGAGGAGGACACCCTCGGCGAGTTCGCGTCCCGGCTGACCGGCTCCTCCGACCTCTACCAGCACAACCGGCGCCGGCCGCGCGCGAGCGTCAACTTCGTCACCGCGCACGACGGTTTCACGCTGCGCGACCTCGTCTCGTACAACGACAAGCACAACGAGGCCAACGGCGAGGGCAACCGGGACGGCGAGAGCGCGAACCGGTCCTGGAACTGCGGGGCCGAGGGCGAGAGCGACGATCCGTCCGTGCTGGAGCTGCGGGGCCGCATGCAGCGCAACTTCCTCGCCACGCTGCTGCTGTCGCAGGGCATCCCGATGCTCTCCCACGGCGACGAGCTCGGCCGCACCCAGCGCGGCAACAACAACGCGTACTGCCAGGACGGCGAACTGTCCTGGATCGACTGGGAGCCGAGCGGGGAGCAGCGCGACCTGCTGGACTTCACCCGGCAGCTGATCGCCCTGCGGCGGGCGCATCCGGGCCTGCGCCGCCGCCGGTACTTCCGCGGCGAGACGCTCACCCACGCGGGGCAGCCGCTGCCCGACCTGGTGTGGATGGCGCCGGACTCCCGGGAGATGACCGAGCGGGACTGGCGGCGTTCCGACGCCCACTCCGTCGCCGTCTTCCTCAACGGCGACGCCATCGCCGAGCACGACCCGCAGGGCCGGCCCGTGGTCGACGACTCGTTCCTGCTGCTGCTCAACAGCTACTGGGAGCCCGTCGACTTCGCGCTGCCCGGCGCGGCGTACGGCGAGCGCTGGTCGGCGCTGATCGACACCGCCGACCCGCAGGGGCTGCCGGACGAGACCGAGCACAAGGCGGGCACGGTGGTGACGGTCGGGGCCCGCAGCCTGGTGCTGCTGTCCCGGCCCACCCGCGGCACCGGATGAGACCTTCCGGCGCCCGCCCGGACGGAGCAGTGCCCCCGGACCCGCAGCGGGTCCGGGGGCACTGCTCCGTCCGGACGAACGGCCTCAGCGTTCCGTACGGGAGGTCACCGTGAACTGGGCGCCGTCGGGATCGCGCAGCACGGCCTCCTCGGTGCTCTCGGTGAGCACGCTGCCGCCGTTGCGCTCGGCCACCCGGGCGGCGGCGGAGACGTCCGCCACGGTGAAGTGGACCTGCCAGTGCGGCCGGATCGTGGGGTCGGGCGCCGCCTCCAGCGCACCCGACTCGATCCGCGCGACCACGTCCCCGCCGCTGCGCAGCACGACCTCCTCGCCCTCGTAGTGCACCTCGCAGCAGCCGGGTCCGGCGGCGGCCCACTCCAGGACCTCGCCGTAGAAGATCGCCGCGTCGAAGGCGTCACGGGTGTGCAGCCGGATGAACGCGGGCGCGGCACGCCGCCAGGTCTCCCAGTCGGTGATCAGCTCGCCCTCCCAGATCCCGAAGGTGGCCCCGTCGCGGTCGGCGAGCAGGGCGGCCCGGCCGGGCGGGAACGAGATCGGTCCGACGGCGGCGGTGCCGCCGCGCTCCTGGGCACGGGCCGCGGCCTCGTTGGCGCTGGCGACCGCGAAGTACGGCGTCCAGGCGACCGCCATCTGCCACATGGAGGCGACGGCGGCGATCCCCGCGACGGGCGCTCCGCCGGCCAGCGCGATCCGGAACTTGTCGCCGAGCTTGGCCGACCGCCACCGCCAGCCCAGCACCGCGGTGTAGAAGGCCTCGGTGGCCGGCAGATCGCGGCTGGTCAGGCTGACCCAGCAGGGGGCGCCGAAGACGGAGTGGGTGGTGACGACCTCCGTGGTTCCGGGCGAGGGGGGCATCGGGTGGTTCATGGCACTCGTCCTGGTGTCGTGGTCCGGCGGCCTCCGGTCCCTCCCAGTGTCCAACCGGATCCGCTCCGGGCGCCTGCCGAGCGGGTGCTGGCACCGGAGGACCTGAGGAAGGAGGATGGAGGCGTGGCGCAGGAACCGGGTGAACCCGCCGACGAGACCGAACGGATCAGTGAGCTCCAGGACGAGGTCCAGCAGCTCAAGGAGGCCGTGACCTCGCACGCCGTGGTGGACCAGGCCATCGGGATGATGGTGGCGCTGGGGCGGGTCACCCCCGAGGAGGGCTGGCTCGTGCTCCGGGAGGTCTCGCAGCACACCAACGTCAAGCTGCGCAGAGTCGCCGAGCTGATCCTGCTGTGGGGGCGCGCGGGGGACATCGCCCCCGAGATCCGCACCGAGCTGGAGGCGGCTCTCGACCGCCACGGCCCGACGCAGATCCCGGGTAGCCCGTCCGGGTGAGGGCCTGTCGTCATCCGGCCTCGGCCAGCAGTTCCTCGCGCAGGTGCGCGAAGCATCCGCTCAGCAGCCGGGAGACGTGCATCTGGGAGATGCCGAGCTGCTCGGCGATGGAGCTCTGGGTCATGCCCTGGAAGAAGCGCAGGTAGAGGATGGTCCGCTCGCGTTCCGGGAGGGCTTCGATGCAGGGCCTGACGGCCACGCGGTCCACGACGACGTCGTAGCTCGGGTCGGGGCCTCCGATCGCGTCGCCCAGCGCGTATCCGTCGGTGCCGGGCATCTCCGCGTCCAGCGACAGGGCGGAGAAGCAGTCCAGGGCCTCCATCCCGGTGCGCACCTCGGCCTCGCTGAGACCTGCCCGCTCGGCGATCTCCGCGACGGTCGGGTTGCGGCCCGGTGTGGTCTGGGACAGCTCCTTCGTGGCACGCCGGACGCGGTTGCGCAGGTCCTGGACGCGACGCGGGACGTGGAGCGTCCACATGTGGTCACGGAAGTGGCGCTTGAGCTCACCGGTCACGGTCGGTACGGCGTACGCCTCGAAGGCGTGACCGCGGGCCGGGTCGTAGTGGTCGACGGCCTTCACGAGTCCGAGAGCCGCCACCTGGTAAAGATCCTCCAGAGCCTCGCCGCGGCCGCGGAAGCGGACGGCGATGCGTTCGGCCATGGGCAGCCACGCCCTGACCAGCTCGTCGCGGAGTGCCTCACGCTCGGGCCCGACGGGCAGCCGGCGCAGTCTGTCGAAGGCCGCGGCGGTGTCGGGAGCGTCGTCGTGGGGGTGCTGCCTGGTTCTGCCGGTGATACGCACGATCGCGCACCTCCCTGGGCAGGTGGTGCCTGGAAAGGGGGGGCACCGTGGGAGGCGCGCGCGTCGGACTCACGAAGGCACCGGAAGCCTGGTGAGCACGGTCCCACGGACGTGCCTCCGGTCCGAAGCACTGCTGTACGGATTCCCCGGGCCTTCACAGGCGAAACACATTTCGTGAATAGTTATACGCCCTGCAATCGGACGATTGCACAGGGAAATGGATGAATGGGGCATGGTCCGTGCGGGGCGGCCGCCGGGCCCCGGAACGTGATGTGCAGCACGCCGGGGCGGGCGTCCCGCATGGGTGCCGGGGCGTTCTTCCTGGGCAGCGCTTGATCGCCGATCAAGGCCACGAACCCCGTGGGTACCGCGCATTCCGCTCATTTGACAGTGCGATCGGCGCACGGATAGGAAGCACGTCGGAAGTCGAGAGGGTGCATTGTGTGCGAGCCGAACGTGGTCGGGGACTGGCAGGAGTACGACGAGCACGCCGGTCTGCGTGTCCGCGTCCACCGTCTTGAGCAGGCCGAGCCCCCGCGCGGCCGGGACGACGCCGCCGAGGGGCTGACCTACTTCAGCCTCCGGGTGACCGTCGAGAACCGCGGCACGCGCCACTTCGGCATCCACCTGGAGGACGGCCAGATCGACGTGCGCATCGGCCCGGACGGCGAGAGCGCCTTCATCGACTGGCGCAACTCGCAGTTCATCGAGGGCTACGACGTCCACCCGCTCCGCCGGGCGACCGCCGTGCTCTTCGCGGCCGGCCCCGAGGCCGCGCTCGCCCAGATCGACGTCCAGGTCCAGCTGCGGGTGGACGAGGAGTGGGCCGGGCGCCGCCTGTGGGTGGGCGGTGCCGGACTGCACGAGGCCGAGGGCACGCACACCGGCCCGGGCTGCGGCGTCGCCCACCAGGTCAGCAACTTCCTGCGCGACCAGGCCGAGGAGGGCACCGCCTGAGCGGTGCCCGGTCCGGCCAATGCGTCCGTGCGGGACGCCGGCGTGGTCAGTGCGGGATGCCGTCGATGATCTCGCGCGCCCCCTGACGCAGCAGCGCCACGGCGACCGACGTGCCGAGCGTGGCGGGGTCCAGGCGGCCCGCCCACTCGTGGGCGTTCAGCCGGGTCTTGCCGTCCGGGGTGAACACACATGCCCGCAGGGACATCTCCCCGGTGCGGTCGACCTGGGCGAAGCCGGCGATCGGGCTGTTGCAGTGCCCCTGGAGCACATGCAGGAACATCCGTTCGGCGGTGGCCTCCCGGTGTGTCGCCGGGTCGCCGAGGGCGCTCACCGTGTCGATCAGCTCGCTGTCGCCCTCCCGGCACTGCAGGGCCAGGACGCCCGCGCCGATCGGCGGCATCATCGTCTCGGGCGAGAGCACCTCGCTGATCACGTCCGGCCGGCCGATCCGCTCCAGGCCGGACACCGCGAGCAGCAGCGCGTCCGCCTCGCCCGCCGCGAGCTTCTCCAGCCGGCGGTTGGCGTTGCCGCGGAACGGCACGCACTCCAGCTGCGGATGCGTGGCGGCGAGCTGGGCGATCCGGCGCACCGAGGAGGTGCCGATGCGGGTGCCGGCCGGCAGCTCGTCCAGGGTGAGACCGCCCGGATGGACGAGCGCGTCGCGGATGTCGTCCCGCTTCAGGAACGCGGCGAACACGGTCCCGGCGGGCAGCGGCCGGTCGGCGGGCACGTCCTTGACGCAGTGCACCGCGAGGTCGGCCTCACCGGCCAGCAGCGCCGCGTCCACCTCCTTGGTGAACGCCCCCTTGCCGTCGACCTTCGACAGGTCGCCCAGCCACTTGTCACCGGTGGTCTTCACCGGCACCACCGTGGTGCGGACTTCGGGGTACAGCGCGCTCAACTCGGCGCGCACACGCTCCACCTGGGCCAGCGCCATGGGCGAGTCACGGGAGACGATCCGGATCAGTTCGGGTGCGGACATGCGCCCACGATAGTGCCCGCCGGTGGAGCGGTGCAGGAGCTCCACCGACGTCACCCACGCGGTCGCGCCGGCGTTCGAACCGGACTCAGGCGTACGGGTCGAACGCGATGCCCGACGGCTTGGCGGAGGCCAGATGCGACTCGAAGCTGCCGTCCTTCAGGCCGAAGTGGGCGCTGCCGAAGTCGTACGCGACGAGCTTCTCGCGGATCCCGGCCGGGTAGCCGTTCCAGCCGACCAGCGTCGGGTACTGCCAGGTGCGCTTGTGGTTCTCCGGCGGCTCGTCGCCCGATCCGGCGGCCCGGAAGCAGTGGGTGCTGATGCCGTCCTTGTGGTAGACGACCTTCGCGTGGGTGCCCTCGAAACGCATCTGCGAGGCGCCGTGCACGGTGAACGAGCCGTGGTTGGACGTCGAGACGTACTTGACCTGGTTGTCCTGCACCCAGACCACGACATGCTCCCAGTCGTGCCGGTGTCCGCCGAGGCTGATGCCGGGCAGCGCCTGGTCCTTCTCGAAGTACGACCCGTAGAGGATCGCGCACCAGCCGTTGTTGCACTTGGAGCGGGAGTAGCCGTTGGTGCTGTCCAGGTCGGACGCGTCCCGGCACTGCCCGTTGAGGGCGCCGGTGGGTTTGAGGCCGGGGCTGACCGAGCCGTCGGGGCCGATGGCCGCCGTGGCGTAGCAGCCGTCGGTGTCGTAGTCGTAGGCCGGCTGGAACGTCCGGTCCAGCGCGTCGGCGGAGGCGGGCAGCGCCGGGGGCGGCGCGGCGAGCGCGACGCCGGGGAAGGCGACGACGAGCGCGGCGGCACCACCGAGACCGGTGAGCCATCTCCTGCGGTGTGTACGGGACGTGGGCGACGACGGCACTGCGTCCTCCTCCTGGTGCGGGGCGCAGCCTGAACGGCTGTGGGGGGCAAGGCAGTTCAGCTTGCCGCCGATCACCTGGAACGCCAAGAGGCTGGAGGCGTCCGCGTGATGAAAGGCATCCCGACAGTGGGTCCGTGACGCCTTGCCGGACTCCGGGCGCGGCCGGGCGGGAGCGGGCGCTCCGGGGCCGAGCGGGTGCCCCGGCGAGGGACGGCCGGGTGCGGCGGGACGCGTACCGTCCAGTAATATCGCGCCCCGGTCACCGGGGAGAGGAACCCCGGGCCGCTCCGGAGGAGGAAGCATGGGCGCGCAACCCCAGGTCGGCGACGTCGTCGAGGACTTCGAGCTGCCGGACGAGACGGGGGCGGCACGGAGACTGTCGGAGCTGCTCGCCGACGGCCCGGTGGTGCTCTTCTTCTACCCCGCGGCCCTGACGCCGGGCTGCACCGCGCAGGCGTGCCACTTCAGGGACCTGGCCGCGGAGTTCGCCGCCGTCGGCGCGACGCCCGTGGGGATCAGCGGCGACAGCGTGGAACGGCAGCGGGAGTTCTCCGGGCAGCACACCCTCGGCATGCCGCTGCTGTCCGACACCGACGGGGCGGTGCGGGAACGGTTCGGGGTGAAGCGGGGCTTCACGCTGGCGCCGACCAAGCGGGTCACCTTCGTCATAGGGCGTGACCGCACGGTGCTGGAGGTCGTGCGCAGCGAACTGCGCATGAACACCCACGCCGACCGGGCCCTCGCCGTGCTCCGCGGCTGACCGGACCCGCCGCGGGCGCCGATCGGGGACACTGGGTCCATGCGGCGGCGCAGGAGCACGGCCACGACGACCGCCTGCCTGGTCCTGGCGGCCCTGGCGGGATGCAGCGGCGGCGGCGACGGCAGCGCGCCGCCGGCCGCGCCGAGCGGCTCGCGCACACCCGCCACCGCCGCTGCCACCGCGCCCGCGCCGACCTCCTCCGCCTCCCCGTCGCCGAGCGCCTCACCGGTCGACCCCGTCTCGATCCCGGGCCTCGTGGCCCGCGAGCACAGGGGGTCCGGTCTGCGCACCACGGCGGTGCTGGCCCGCACGGACGCCTACACGCGGTACGCGGTGACGTACCGGGCGAACGGGCTGACCGTCTCGGGCGTCATGAACGTCCCGCGCGGCAGGGGTCCCTTCCCCGCGCTGGTGCTGGCGCACGGGTACATCGACCCGGCCGTCTACACCAGCGGCCGCGGCCTCGCCCGGGAGCAGGACCTCCTCGCCCGCGAGGGCTATGTCGTCCTGCACACCGACTACCGCAACCACGCCGGCTCCGACCGCGACCCGGACAACGACGTCGATCTGCGGCTCGGCTACACCGAGGACACCATCGGTGCCGTCCTGGCCCTGCGCGGCTCGGGCCGTCCGGAGGTCGACGGCGACCGGATCGGGCTGCTGGGGCGCTCCATGGGCGGTGGGGTCGTGTACAACACCCTCGTCGTGGCGCCCGGTCTGGTCGACGCGGCGGTCGTGTTCGCCCCGGTCAGTCCCCGCCCCGAGGAGAACCTCGAACACTTCCGGCGCGGCGAGGACGACCCGCTCGCCGAGCAGGTCGAGGCCGAGCACGGCAGCCCCGAGGAGAACCCCGCGTTCTGGAGGGCGGCCTCGCCGCTGACGTACGTGGACCGGGTCACCGAGCCCCTGCTGATCCACCACGGCACGGCCGACACCGTGTGCCCGCCGCGCTGGTCGCGTCGGACGGCCGCCGCGTTCGAGAAGGCGGGCAAGGACGTGGAGCTGCGGATGTACGAGGGCGAGGGGCACACCTTCGGGCCACGGTGGCCCGACTCCATGGACGTCACGCTGGCGTTCTTCGGACGTCATCTGCGCTGAGCCGGTGACGGGGCGCTCCGGCCCCGCCTCCGGTTCACGGGGTGACGGCGTCCGTGCGATGTGCAGCCTCGCGGGCGTGGCCGCGGTCGTGGACGACGGGGAGCGACCGCTCCGCGGCGTCGATCCACGCGTCGATCGCCTCGTGGGAGGTGCGCACGGCGTCGACGAGCTCCTCGACGAGCCTGAGCCCGGGCTCGCCGACGTACGCCCTGAGCTGGGCGAGCGTGACCTCCTGGTACGGCATCGACAGCTGCCACCAGAACCGCATGAGGTAGCGGCACTCCTGCTGGTCCCGGTCGTCCGCGAGCCTGCTGTGGATCACGGACCGCGCCCGCCCCAGCTGCTCGTCGTCGCGGAAGCCGGCTCTGAGATCCGTCAGGCACATGCGGGCGAGCGTATCGCCGGGGCGCGGGGGCGGCGAACGGATTCGCTGGTCGGCCGGATGGATCACTGACACCATCGGGCATGGCCGTGACGGACGATCGGTGGAGGGCGGATGGCGGCGGAGCAGGTGCCGGGGGTCGAGGTGAGGCCGGCTGCCGGGTTCATCGGGGCGGAGATCACCGGGGTCGATCTCGCGCAGGACCTCGGGGAGGACGTGGTCGCCCTGATCAGGGCGGCCGTACTGCGGTGGAAGGTGGTGTTCTTCCGGGGACAGCGGCTGGACCACGCCGCGCATGTGGCGTTCGCACGGCGGTTCGGTGAGCCCGTGGTGCCGGGCAGACGGGGGAGCGCGTCACCGGCCGGTGTGCCGGAGGTGGAGACGACCGCGGACCGGCTGGAGCTGGGCGGGCGGTTCGGGATGGAGCACGAGGAGTGGCTGCGGCGGCGCCGGCACACCCTGCTGCGCGGCTGGCACTGCGACCACGGCGCCCGGATCGACCCGCCCGCGGCGACGATCCTGCGCGCCGAGACCGTCCCGCCGTACGGCGGCGACACCACCTGGTCCAACCTCGCGGCGGCGTACGCCGGACTGTCCGCGCCCGTACGCGAGTTCGTCGACGGGCTGCGGGCCGAGCACCGGCTCGGCGTCGGGTACCAGCCGCGGCCCGGCGACGACTCCTACGTCCGGCATCTGCTGGACCATCAGGTCGCCTCCCTGCATCCGCTGGTCCGGGTGCACCCGGAGACCGGCGAGCGGATGCTGTTCGTCAACGGCTACTACGTCGAGCAGATCGACGGCCTGTCCCGCGCGGAGAGCGCCGCGGTCCTGGAGATGCTGCTGGAGCAGGCGGTCCGTCCCGAGTACACCGTCCGTTTCCGCTGGGAGCCGGGCAGCGTGGCCTTCTGGGACAACCGCGCCACCGTCCATCTCGCCCCCTCCGACAGTGCCCACCTCGGACACCCGCGCGTCATGCACCGGGTGATGCTGGCCGGAGAGGTGCCGGTCGGCGTCGACGGCAAGCCGTCCGAGCCGGTCACCGGCACCGAGGCGGGCCGCTGGTGACCGCCCCGTCCGACGTCCGCTCTCAGCGCAGCGGGATCGTCACCTCGTCCTCGACGGGCGGGGCCTCCTCCTGGGCGCGGTTGCCGGTGGCCGCGTGGCAGCGCAGCCGGATCGCGTCCGGGGAGACGTCGAGGCGCAGGAAGCACTTGAAGAACGGCGGGCTGTAGGTCGCCGATCCCGGGGAGAACAGGTCCGTGTAGACCTTGCGCACCGGGAGCCGGAAGCGGGAGCCGCGGTCCGGGCGGCGGCCCGTGCCCAGGAGGGACGCCACCAGCCGGGCGCGACGGGTGACCCGGACCGCGGACCCGGGCGCGCGGGCCGGTGTGTAGGCGAGGCGCTCGGCGACGACCGCGGTGGCCTCGTCCTCGGTGAGGGCGAGCAGCCGGCGCAGCCCGAGCCGGCGGCCGTAGAGCCCGCTGTAGAAGGCGAGGGAGTCGCCGCGCAGCGGATAGCAGCGGAAGTCCCGTTCGGTCACCCCGGCCACCGAGACCCGGGGGATGGTGTGCGTGGCGTGCATGAAGGCCCCGCCGCCGCCCGCGACGACGTACTGCACGGTGCGGCCGTCCACGTCGACCGGGTACCGCTGGTAGTTGTGGATGTCGCCGCCTATCGCCGCCACGTACCGGTGGGCCGGGTCACGGACGATGTCGTCGACCGTGCCGCCCCCCTCGATCGGGCACGGGTGGTGCTCGCCGTCCACGTACAGCGGCCGGCCGGTCACGAGGATCTTCGGGCGCGGATCGCGCGACACCTCCCGCAGCCACGCGCCCTGTTCGGCGTCGAGCGTGCCGAGCAGCCCGGTGTCGATGCCCACGATCCGGATCGGCCCGGCGTCGATCGCCCAGTACGGGCCCGGCTGTACGGCTTGCTGGGCGGGGTCGGGGCGCAACGTGCGGGCCTCGGCGAGGCGTTGCTCGTCCACCGGGCCCGGCCGGTGCCACAGCAGCGAGCGCAGCCAGGCCCGGGTGAGGGGGCGCGGCGCGGGTTCCGGGGCCAGGGGCGGGGCGTCGCCGCAGAAGACGCGCATGAAGCCGGTGAGGTCCTCGTACCAGTCGTGGTTGCCCGGTATCGCGTAGACGGGCGCCCGGTAGTCCCGGTACGGGCGGAAGAACTTGGTGCCGTAGTCGTCGGTGGCTCCGACGGGGTAGATCACATCACTGGCGAGGACGGTGAAGCGGGTGTCCTGACCGACCTTCAGCAGGCCCGGTACGACGGCGTACTGGGGCTCGTGGCCCTCGCCGGTGTCGCCGATCAGCAGGAACGAGAAGCTGTCCGGGTCGTCGCGCCGGATGACCCGGTCCGCCGGGGCGCCCGCCGCGGTGCGCTGGGCCGTCCAGCGGGAGCGGGTGTGCCCGGTGGGGTCGCCGAACAGGGAGGCGAGGACGCCGTTGCGGGCACCCCACATGGTGCGCGGGTCGAGCCAGAAGATCTTCTTCGGCCGGGGCGGCATCAGCCGCCGGTACTCGCCCGGTTCGGCGGCGCCCCAGCCGGCGCCCTTGGCGGTATCGCGTGAGGATTCGGACACCTGTGCACCGTAACAACGGACACCTGGTCAACGGGAGCCGGGTGGAGCGTGGTTGGCGGGGTCGCCGCCGCACCGCGCCCCACCCGGCGTGACGCTCAGGAGAGCGGGTCGAGGGTGAGGTACGCCTGGAGCGGGTTGCCGTCGTGGACGAGGGACTCGTGCTGCCCGACGTCGTCGAAGGCGAAGGCGTACGCCTTCCCGTCCTCCGTCCGCTCATGGATGACCCGGGCGTAGTGGTTGGTCACCGCGTCCCGGTAGAAGCCGGCCGACGAGGTGTCGGGCTGGTTGGGGTTGGTCAGCAGGGTGGAGCGGTTGTAGCCCGCGCACAGGGTGCGCGAGATCGGGCCGCGCACGGCGTCGTTGGGGGCGTCCAGCAGCCGGTGGCAGCCGAAGACGCTGGCCGCGTCCGGCTTGGAGAAGCTGGTGACGACCGCGCCGGAGGAGTTGGTGAAGTTCATGACGTTGCCCGAGACCCGGCCGAAGTAACGGGTGTTCGGCTGGTCGGCGAACGGGGTGACCGTGAGGGTGGTCGTGGCGTACTTCTGCCAGACGCGGTTGACGTAGTCGCCCAGCACGTTCGCCGGGAGGGCGCCCGTCTCCAGGCCGTACGCCGGGGAGAGGGCCCGCAGGACGGTGCCGTCGGAGCGGGTCTGCACCAGGTTGCCCCAGCCGCCCGGCTGGGCCCGCAGCGCGGAGAATACCCCGTTGTAGCCGCCCGGCTTGAGCCGGCCGGTGTTGGCGGTGCTGCCGTTGGAGCGCTGTACGCCGACCGTGTACGGCACCGAGAACATGTCGACCTGGGTGCTGTTGATCCACAGCCCGGAGTCGTTGAGCGTGTACTCGGACCAGTTGAAGAGGATGTTGCGGTTGGGGTCGGTCGGGTTCTGCACGGCCGGCTGCACCAGGCCGCCGGTGGTCAGCTTGAACACGAGCTTCTGGCCGTAGGAGAAGTAGATCCTCCCGGAGAGCTTGGGGATTCTGATCGTCTTCGACTGCCCGGCGGCCGGGCCGGGGATGGAGGCGTCGGGGGCGGGGGTCGGCGGGTTGCCGCCCGCCGGCCAGTCGTGGAAGGCGCCGCCGGCGTCGGCCCAGCCCTGCCGGCCGGTCGTCAGGTTGGTGCCCAGGACGTACACGTGGACCGCGTCGCCGCGGCCGGAGTTGTTGGTGAGCTTCAGCGGGATCGTGGCGGGCACCGCGGCGTCCGCGGTCGACGGCCCGCCGACCGCCAGGAGGGTGCCGAGCAGTGCGGCCGCCGCGCCCAGGGGCAGCAGGCGGCTTCGGAGGCTTGCGAACATGCTGCGTCTCCGTGCGTCGTGGTCGGGTGGGGGGAATTGGTCCGGACCAGTTTGAGAGCGCTCTCAGAGTGGCGTGAGGATGCGTGCATGTCAATGAGTACGACGTGAGGACCGCGATGCGCCCGCCGCGGCGGGGCCGGGGAACGCGGCACGCCCGCCGGGCCGGGGCGGGGGCGTGCCGGAGTGGTCGCCGGGGCCGGCGGTGTCCTCAGCGGGAGGTGAGTGTCCGGTCCAGCAGGTCGAGCAGGGCCGCCCGGTGCCGCGCGTCGGCGTCCGCGTCGTAGGCGTGGCTGTCGGCCTGGGTGAAGCCGTGCGGGGCGCCGGGGTACACCTCGCAGCGGTGGCGTACGCCCGCGTCGGTCAGGGCCTGTTCGAGCCGGGCGATCTGGTCGGCCGGCAGCGAGGGGTCGGCGTCGGCGTGCCCGAAGTACACCTCCGCGGTGATCCGGCCGGCCACCAGATGCGGGCTGTCCGGCGCCTCGGTCGCCAGCCGCCCGCCGTGGAACCCGGCCGCGGCCGCCACCCGCTCCGGGAAGGCGGCGGCGGTCCGCAGGGACAGCCGGGCGCCCATGCAGTAGCCCGTCACGCCCACCGGGCCGGGCGCGGCCGCGGGGCAGTCGGCGAGCGTCCGCAGATACGCCTCGGCGTCCCGCATCGCCAGGTCCGGGGTCAGACCGCGCAGGATCGGGCCGAGGTGCACGAACAGCGCGCGCTCGGCGTCGGCGTCGAGGAACGCGGGCAGCGGCACCACGGGGGCACGGCCGTGCCGGTAGAACACGTTCGGCAGCAGCACGGTGTACCCGGCGGCGGCCAGCCGGTCCGCCGCCGAGCGCAGCTGCGGGCGGGGCCCGAACGCGTCCATGTACATCAGCACCCCTGGGTGCCGCCCGCCGTCGGCCGGATGCGTCAGGTAGGCGTCGGCGGTGCCGTCCGCGGTGCGGACGTCCACGGACCTTCCCTCCACGGTGGTCATGACGAGGTCTCCTGCGGCGTTCGACGGCGGGTTGTGGCCGGGTGCGGGTGCGGGGAGGGCGCTTCGGTTCCCTACTCGAACCTGGTGGTGTCGCCCGCGCCGCGTCGCACGATCTCCGCCTCGCCGCCGGAGAAGTCGATCACCGTGGTCGGTTCGGTGCCGCAGTCGCCGGAGTCGACCACGCCGTCCAGGACGTGGTCGAGGCGGTCCTTGATCTCCCAGCCCTGCGTCAGGGGCTCGTCCTCGTCGGGCAGCAGCAGGGTGCTGGACAGCAGGGGCTCGCCGAGTTCGCCGACCAGGGCCTGGGTGACGACATGGTCGGGGATGCGCACACCGACGGTCTTCTTCTTCGGGTGCTGGAGCGCGCGCGGCACCTCCTTCGTCGCCGGGAGGATGAAGGTGTAGCTGCCCGGCGTCGACGCCTTGACCGCCCGGAAGACGTCGTTGTCCACGCGGACGAACTGGCCGAGCTGGGCGAAGTCCTGGCACACGAGGGTGAAGTGGTGCCGGTCGTCCAGTCGGCGGATGGTCCGGATCCGGTCGACGCCGTCGCGGCTGCCGATGCGGCAGCCCAGCGCGTAGCAGGAGTCGGTCGGGTACGCGATGAGCGCGCCGTCACGGATGCTGTCGGCGACCTGGGAGATGGTGCGCGGCTGGGGATTGTCGGGGTGCACGTCGTAGTACTTCGCCATCGTCCGAGCTTATGCCCGCCGGAGGCCGGCCCCCTGCATCCGGCCGCCACGCCGGGCTCGCTCCGCCTGCCGCCTGCCGCGTCCGTCGTCCGTCGCGCCTGTCGCCCGTCGCGTCCGTCGGTCCCGGGGTGCCCCCGCCCCCGCCCCGGCTTCCCCGTCGACGACCGCGCCCCGGGACCGGACCCGGTCATCCTCACCGGCTGGGGCACCATGGACACCGGGGCGCAGGTGGTGTGCGGCAGGGAACTGAAGTGACGGCCCCGGCGTCTTGGCAGGTCACTGGGACAGTGTCCCCGCAGGCGGGGTCGTACGAGAGACGAGGAGGGCGCGGCATGGCCGGCCGCGGCAGCGCAGTGCCGCCAGGAGCCCCGTCCGCCTGGGCGGAGGAGCTGCTGGAGCATCTGCGGCCCACAGGACGGGATCTCGGCCGCGTCGTCGACTGGCTGGCGCGCACGCTGGAAGGCGTCGTCTGTCTGCGCGGGCACGGCGGGACGCTGCTCGCCGGGCGGCCGATCGCCCTCGACCCGGTGCTCACCACGGACGTCATCGCCGGACGGATCGCCTCCGCAGCGCTGGAGGACGCCGGACGCCATCTGCGGCTGGTCCGCATCGACCGGCCCGGTCCGGAACGGGCCGCCGTCCTGGCCGTCTCCCGCACCGCCCCCTTCGACCGCCGCAGCGCCGACATCGTCACCCACACCGCCGCCGTCGTCGAACTCCTCCTCGGCGCCGGAGGAACGGCCACGGCCGCCCGGCGCCTGGAGCGGGCCACCTCGGACCTGCGGCTGGCCATCCTCCAGCTGCTCATGGTGGAGGACATCGTCTCCGCCCGCCGGGTCGCCGCGGGGCTGTGGCCCGGCCTGCTCGACATCGACACCGCCCGGGTGTACGTCGCCGAGAGCAGGCCCGAGGACCGCGACCGGTTCGCCGAGGACTGCCTCGACGCCACCGGGGAGCGGGCCCTCGTCGTGCGCTGCCCGGCGGTCGACGCCCATGTCATCGTGGTCGCCCCCGGCGACCGGTCCGCCGAGGCGCTGCGTTCCCTCGTCGGCAGCCGCCCCGGCACCTTCCTCGGCGGCAGCCGTCGGCACGGTCTCGCGCGCACCGCGACCGCCTACGGCCAGGCCGTCAGCGCCCTCGCCGTCGCCCGCTTCCGTCCCGACAAGGCCGCGCTCTACGCCGAACGCACCCACCCCGAACGGCTCATGGACCCGCGCACGCTGCACGCCTGGACCGCGCGGCTGCTGAGCCCCCTCGACACCCTCGCCCACCACACCCGCGCGGAACTCCTCGCCACCACCCGGCTCGGCCTGGAGTTCACCGCCGTGAGCACGGCGAAGGTGCTCGGGGTCAGCCGCAACACCGTGCGCGCCCGCATGGAGCGCGTGGAGGGTCTGCTGTGCGCCGACTTCTCCGACCTCACCGTCCGCGCCACCGTCCATCTCGCCCTGAACACCCAGGCCGGTCTCACCGACGCTCCCCGGCCGCAGCCCGACGCGGACCGTGCCGGGCTCGCCGGACTGCTGGCCGGCCCCGCCCTGCGCTCCTGGGCCCGCGGACTGCTCGGCCGCCTCGACGCCGACGGACGCGATCTTCGGCGCACCCTGCGGGCCTGGCTCGCCTCGGGCGGCAACGCCGAACGGGCCGCGCAGACACTGGGCGTGCATCCGCAGACCGTGCGCGACCATGTACGCGGCGCCGAACCCGTTCTGCAACGCCAGCTGCTGGCCTCCGGCAGCGACCTCTATGAGATCGTCCTGGCCCATCTCGCCCTCGGCGAGCTCGCCCCGCCCGCGCTGGCGGCGGTGTAGGGCCCGTACCGGAGACCGGGGCCCGGCACCCGTCCGGGCGGGGTCCGCGGAGGCCGTGGACACCGACGAACCGGGACCAGCCGGGCGCGGCTGTGCACAGGTGAGTCCTTCGTGCACCGGAGCGGGCACCGACACGATTCACAACCGGTGGACCGCACACATAGGTTCGTCGAGCCGCAGGGGCGCGACCGGCACGGGGGACCGGTCGGGCCCCTCGCGGCAGCCCGTCGCCCCGGGACCGGCACGCCGGGCGTGAGGTCCGTGCCGGGAGATCCCGTCACCGCCGCGGCCCCGCCGGCCGGCCGTTATGATCAAGGACATGACAGCTCCGGAACCGACCATCCTCGCGACCTCGGGCGGCCACCGACTCGGCGGGCGCACCAGGCTGCTGTTCGACTCCCTGGTCCATCACGCCGTCGAGCTGTCCGGCGTGCACGGCCGGCGCCCCCGGGTCATGTACGTCGGCACCGCCATCGGCGACTCCGAGCACGCCACCGCCCGCATGATGGAGGCGGCCCGGGTGGCGGGCTTCGACCTGACCCCGCTGATGCTGTTCCCGATGCCCAACCTGGAGGACATGGAGGGCGCGGTCCTCGACAGCGACGTCGTATGGGTGATGGGCGGCTCGGTCGCCAACCTGCTGGCGGTGTGGCGGGTGCACGCGCTGGAGAGGATCATGCGCCGCGCCTGGGAGTCCGGCGTGGTGCTCAGCGGCGTGAGCGCCGGTTCCATCTGCTGGTTCCAGGGCGGCGCGACGGACTCGTACGGGCCCGAACTGCGCCCCGTCACCGACGCCCTCGGCCTCCTGCCGTACGGCAACGGTGTGCACTACGACTCCGACGGGGGCCGCCGCCCGCTGATGCACCGGCTCGTCGCGGACGGCACGTTCCCCGAGGCCCACTGCACGGACGACGGCGTCGGCCTCGTCTACCGGGGCACACGGCTGGTCGGGGCCGTGACGGAGCTGCCCGGCAAGAGCGCCTACGTGGTGCGGCGCGAGGGCGACGAGGCGGTGGAGGAGCGCATCGCACCGCGCCGGCTCCCCACCGCCCCCGGCTGCTGACCTCAGCCGATGTGGTAGCTGTCCCCGTACACCCGCCAGTCGAGCGGCGTGTCGAGGCCGAGGTTGCCCCGGGTGAGGAAGACCCGCTGGGCGGTGTCCACGCGGCTGGTGTCGCTGTGCGCCTCCTCCTGCCGCATCGCCCACACCCGCGCGTCGAGGAAGGCGTGCAGGTAGCGCACCTCGTCGCCGCCGCGTGACGGGGGCTGCGCCGAGCGCAGCGCACGGGCGCGGATGCTGCGGAACGACGTGGGGTCCGTCCCGTCGCCGTGCATCACCAGGGCGTCGTAGTAGGCGAACTGGCCCAGGACCCGCAGTCCGTCCGCCCTGCCCTGGCGGACCGCCGGGTCGAAGTACACCCGGTCGCGCTCGTCGTTCTGGGCCTGCTGGAACGCCCCGTCGCGGGCGGCCCTGCGCCAGTCGCCCGGATAGCCGGGGTCGAGACCTTCGTGCGAGTCGGTGCCGTCCACCTCGCGCAGGGCGGGCAGATAGCGGGCGAGGACGTTGCCCGGGCGCCGTGCGGCGTAGAGCTCGACCAGGTCGAGCATGTCGCCGGTGCCGGAGCAGAAGCCGATGATCCCGGCGGTGTAGCCGCGGCCGTCGCCGATGTCCTCGATGTACTTGTACTGGGCCTTCCAGTCGAGGGAGGAGTTCTCCGCGCTGGACACCAGCTGCATGGCGATCTCCTTCTTCGCCGGGTCGTCCAGCCCCGGCGCCCGGTCCGGGGCGGCGGCCGCCCGCGGGGAGCCGAGCAGCGGCGCCGACACCAGTGAGGCGCCGAACAGGGCGAGGAGAGTGCGGCGCGAGGCGCTCGCGGAGGGGAGAGGTCGCATCACGGGGCTCCGATCCGGTGGGGGGCGGGGGTCGAGCGGGTGCCGTGTGCCGAACTGTTAGTAAGGTTTCCTATCAGACTCGCGCGGCCTTGAGAACACCTCCGGCGCACTCTCGTCGCGGCGGGATCCCCGCCCCGGGGGCTACGGCAGCGGCTGCTCGGCCCAGATGACCTTGCCGTCGGCGGCGTAGCGCGTGCCCCAGCGGTCCGCGAGCTGCGCGACCAGGAACAGCCCCCGGCCGCCCTCGTCGGTCATCGCCGCGTAGCGCAGATGCGGGGCGGTGCTGCTGCTGTCGAACACCTCGCAGACCAGACTGCGGTCGTAGAGCATCCGCACCCGGATCGGCCCGGCGCCGTAGCGGATCGCGTTGGTCACCAGCTCGCTGAGGATCAGCTCCGTGGTGAAGGCGAGCTCCTCCAGCCCCCACTCGTCCAGCCGCCGGGCGACCGCGGCGCGCACCCGCGCCACCGCCGCCGGGTCCGACGGCACGTCCCACTCGGCGATCCGGTCCGCCGCCAGCGCCCGGGTCCGCGCCACGATCAGGGCGATGTCGTCGCCCCGCCGGGCCGGCAGCCTGGCGTCCACCACCGACCGGCACGTCTCCTCCGGCGACGGCCCCGCCTCCTCCAGCGCCTCCCGCAGCAGCTCCAGCCCCACGTCGATGTCCCGCCCCCGGTCCTCGACCAGACCGTCGGTGTACAGCACCAGCCGGCTGCCCTCGGCCAGCTCCACGTCCTGCGTCTCGTACGGCAGACCGCCCAGGCCCAGCGGCGGACCCACGGGCACGTCCAGGAACTCGACCAGCCTGTCGGGCCGCACCAGCGCGGGCGGCGGATGACCGGCCCGCGCGACCGAGCACCGCAGGCTGACCGGATCGTAGATCGCGTACAGACAGGTGGCGCCCGTGACCGGCGCCCGGTCGCCCTCCTCGGTCTCGTCCTGGTCGATGCGCGCGACCAGCTCGTCCAGCAGGGTCAGCAGCTCGTTCGGCGGCAGGTCCAGGGCCGAGAAGTTGTGCACCGCGGTGCGCAGCCGGCCCATCGTGGCCGCCGCGTGCAGCCCGTGGCCCACCACGTCCCCGACGACGAGCGCCACCCGCGCGCCGGACAGCGGCAGGACGTCGAACCAGTCGCCGCCCACCCCCGCCTGCGCCGGCAGATACCGGTAGGCGATCTCCAGCGCCGACTGCTCCGGCAGACTGCGCGGCAGCAGACTGCGCTGGAGCGTCACCGCCATCGTGTGCTCGCGGGTGAAGCGGCGTGCGTTGTCGATGGCGACCGCCGCCCGCGCCACCAGCTCCTCCGCCAGCGCCCGGTCCTCCTCGTCGAACGGCTCGGGCTGCTCCGAACGCCAGAACGTGACCAGGCCCAGGACCAGCGACCCCGCACGCAGCGGCACGGTGATCAGTGAGTGGATGCCGAACTCCATCACCTGCCCGGCCCGCTCGACGTCCTGCTCGTGCCAGCCGTGCGCCGTGCCCAGACGGGGCTCCAGGGCGGCCTCACCGGTGGCGAGGGCGCGGCCCTGCGGCGACGACGGCACGAACCGGGTCCGCCGCCCGACCGGATACAGCGGCGCGTCCTTGCGGATGCCGCGGGACGCGGTCCGGCGCAGCTCCGTGCCGGACTCCGGCGGCTCCCCGCCGATCACCGCGTCGAACAGGTCCACGGTGACGTAGTCCGCCAGCCGCGGCACGGCGAGCTCCGCCAGTTCCTCGGCCGTTCGGGTCACGTCCAGGCTGCCGCCGATGCGCACCCCCGCGTCGTACAGCAGGGCCAGCCGCTCGCGGGCCAGATCGGCCCGCCCGGACAGGGCACGCAGCTCGGTGGAGTCCCGCAGGGTGGCCACGCTCCCGGCCGGACCGCCCGCCAGATCGGTGGGCCGCTGGTTGACCGCCAGCAACCGGTCACCGACCAGATGCACCTCGTCCGTGGCCATCCGCGCGGAGGCCAGCAGCGCGGCGGTGTCCGGGTCCAGACCGAGGTCGCGCACCTGACGGCCCTCGGCGTCGGGAGGCAGGTCCAGCAGCCGGTGCGCCTCGTCGTTGGCGAGCAGCAGCGCACCCTCGCCGCCGACGATGATCACGCCCTCGCGCACGGAGTGCAGCACCGCGTCGTGGTGCTCGTACATCCGGGTCATCTCGTCCGGGCCCAGACCGTGCGTCTGGCGCAGCAGCCGCCGGCTGACCAGGGCCGTCCCGGCCAGCGCCAGGGCCAGCGCGGCTGCCGCGGCGGACAGCACCAGCGGCAGCTGGTCGTCGGCCGTGCCGCCCACCCGCTCGGTGGTGATGCCGGCGGACACCAGGCCCACCACCGTGCCGTCGTCCGCCTTGACCGGCACGATGGCCTGCACCAGCCGGCCGATGGTGCCGTCGATCTCCTCGACGACCGTCCCGCCGGCCAGCGCGGGCCCGATGTTCCCGACGAACTTCTTGCCGATGCGGTCCGGCCTGGGATGGGTGTAGCGGGTCCCCTCGGGGTCCGTGACGACGATGAAGTCGACCCCGGACGCCTGCCGGGCGGCCTCGGCGTGCGGCTGGAGGAGCGCCGTCGGATCGGGCGCGGACAGCGCGGCGGCGGTGCCCGGCGCGTTGGCGAAGGTCTGCGCCACGGCCACCGAGCGGTTGCGGGCCTCCGTCGTGGTGTCCAGACGGCCCTGCAGCACCAGCGCCGCCACCGCGGCGACCACCAGCAGCAGCACGACGACGAACTGCAGGACGAACACCTGCCCGGCCAGGCTGCGGATGCGGAGCGTCGCCCGCAGCCCCGTCGGCCGTCCCGGCCGTCCCGGGCGCGGCCGGACGGCCGCCGCGTGCCGCAGCCGTGCGGGGTCCGCCGCGTGCCGGCCGTGCCGCTCACGCATGGGACGGGCGCTGCCGGGTGCGCGGGTCGTGCGCATGCCCCCGGGACGACGGTCCGGACGCGTCCCGGACCGCCCCACAAGCCGGACCATGAGCCATGTCTACACTCCCGGGACCCGCCGGGCGAGGGGTGCCGCGGATCGTGACGACGGCGCACGGCCGGACGGGCCGGACGGCCCCGGTGCCCCTGCCGGGCCGTGCTGTCGGAGCCTGCCGTCCCTTCATCCCTTCTCCCTTCCCCCGCCGCGGCGCGCGGCGAGCAGCAGGGCGATGTCGTCGGGCCGGTCGGCGGTGTGGCGCATCGACGCGGTGAGCCGGTCGGCCACCGTCGCCAGGAAACGCCCCTCGCGACGGGTGGCGGTCGCCCCCGCCCTGGCCAGGGCCACCCGCAGGGCGCCGATGCCGTCGTCGATGTCCAGGCCCTGCCGTTCCACCAGCCCGTCGGTGTACAGCGCGAGGATCGCGCCGGGGTCCATCCGCAGTTCCGTCACGGGGTACCGGGCGTGACCGACGACGCCGAGCACCACACCGACCGGTGTGTCCACCACCTCCGTACGCCCGTCGGGGTGGCGCAGCAGCGGCGGCGGATGCCCGGCCCGCCCGATGCGGGCCAGGCCGCTCACCGGATCGAGCCATACATAGCAGCAACTGGCGAACTGGCCCGGGTCGAGCTCGATCAGCAGCCGGTTGGTGCCGCTCAGCACCTCGTCGGGAGGCCGGTCGTCCAGCGCGAACGCCCGCACCGCGCTGCGCAGCTGGCCCATCGTCGCCGCGGCCTGCACACCGTGTCCCTGCACGTCGCCGATCACCAGAGCCACCCCGTCACCGGTCTCGATGACGTCGTACCAGTCCCCGCCCACGTCCATGCCCTCGGTCCCCGGCAGATACCGGCCCGCGGTCTCCAGCAGCGGGTGCACCGACAGCCGGCGCGGGAGCAGGGCGCGCTGGAGCCCGCGGGCGAGCGCGGCTTCGGTGTCGTAGCGCTGCGCCTTCTCCATGGCGTGCGCGATCAGCCCGGCGAGCGCTGTCAGCACGGTGCGCTCCTCCGCGGTGAAACTGCGGGGCACGTCGAAACCGAGGATGCAGGAGCCGACCGGGCGCCCCGAGGCGATCAGGGGCAGGAAGGCACGGGCCCCCTCGGACGCGTCCAGGGCCATGCCCGGATAGGCGGCGGAGAGCTGCTCCATGGAGTCGAAGAACAGCGGCTGGCCCGTGGTCAGCGTCTCCACCCCGGGCAGCGCCGCATCCAGGGTCACCCCGTCGAAGGGCGCGAGGAAGCCCTCCGGGAAGCCGTTCTCCCAGGCCAGGTACAGATGCCGGTCCTGGAGCAGGTAGATGGCGAGCCGGCGGCTGCCGAAGGCGGGCAGCAGCTCCTGCATGACCACCGCGGACACCTGGCGCGCGGTCACCGCCTCGGTCAGCGCGATCGCGAGGGTGATGGGCCGGTACAACGGGGACGAGGGCAGCGCATAGGCCGGCTGCGGTCCCAGGACCGCCGACGTGGCCATCGGGGGCACGACCGGGCCGTCCGCCGGCGGGACGGACGGCTGGGCCGGTCCGGGCGCCGCATCGGGCACCGCGGTGCCGTCCTGCGGGTGGGTGCCGTCGTTCGGGACGGCGGCGCCGAGCGGGACGGTGCCGTCCTGCGGGACGGCGGTGTCCGGCGGGACGGCGGTGTCCGGCGGCGAAGGACCGCGGGCGTGGGCCGACGGAACGGCCGCGCCCGGCGGCGGTCCGGGGGCGTGCGTCGAAGCCGTGTCCGGCGGCGGCGCCGGAGCGTCCGCCATCCGGTTGACCGGTACGACCGTACAGGTCAGGACGTCGGGACCGGGGCGCACGGACAGCGCGAGCCAGTTGCCCTCGTACGGCTGAGGACCCGGCTCGGGCGGTCTGCGCACATGGAAGAACACCGGTTCCGGGGCCAGCAGCGCCGCCCGCAGATGGTCCTCGCACACCGGCTGCTGCAACCATGGCACGGCCTCCCACAGCGGCTGCCCCACGAGCCGCTCCCGGCTCACACCCAGCAGATGCGCGGCCCGCGGATTGGCGTACACGGCGATCCCCAGCCGGTCCAGACAGAACACGCCCTGCGGCAGCAGCTCGGCCGCCGTGTCGGCCACCGGGTCCGCCTCCAGCACCACACCCGCCACCAGGCGCGCACCGGAGGCCGGCCGCAGGTCCACCAGCCGCAGCGCGCCGTGCGTGACCCGCACCGGCAGCGGACGGGCGGGCGCCCGCCCCTGGGCCGCCTGGCGCAGCAGCGCCAGCAGCCGCAGCGCGTCACCGCGGTCCACGGCCCGCGCCAGCGCCCCCGCCGGGCCGGGCAGGTCCTCCGCCGTCAGTTCCAGCAGCGTCCGTGCCCCGTCGTCGGCGGTCACCAGGTCGGCCACCGGATCCCAGGTGAACCGTCCCACCCTGGCCGTTCCCAGCCGGGCGGACGGAGGCCGCAGACACACCGGGTCGTCGTTCCAGAGCGCGGGGGAACCGGATCTCTCCAGCGCGATCAGCCGTTTGATCAGCCCGTCCGCCAGGCCCGCCAGCCGGTCGCGTTCGGGCAGCAGCTCGGCGATGTCCGCGCCGGACGCACGCAGCACGGTCAGGACGCCGACGGGGGCCGTCCCCATCGTGAGCGGCAGATTGATCGAGGCGAGCGGGAAGGGCAGCAGCGCCGCGAACTGGGGGTAGCGGCGCATCGTCTCCGTGGCGTTCGGCAGGATCACCTGCACGCCGGAGCGGAACACGTCCGAGACCGGGAACCGGCGGTCCACGTGCACCCGCCACCACGGCCGGAACAGCGGACCGGGCAGCCCCGCCAGCACCGCGAGCCGCAGCACGTTGGGCACGTCCGAGGGCAGATACAGACCCGCGACGGTCCCGCGGACCGTGCTGATCGCCTCGGCCGCGACCTCGGTGAGCAGCCCGGCCAACCGGCCCGGCGTCCCGCTCCCGCTCTCGGCGATCCCACTCATCGGCCTTTACCTCGTCGGTGCCCCGCCGCGCTGGCGACAAAGCCAGAATGCGCCCTCACGGTGCGCAGGCGCACCCGGACGGACGGCCCGGCTTCGGTCCTGGCCGGGGCCACGCGTCGCCGTGGGTCATCGGCCGAGGGCCGAGCGTGCCACGCCCAGGGCCTGTTCGGCGTAACCGCGGCCGAACAGCACGGCGTGCACGAGCAGCGGGAAGAGCTGGTGCAGCCCGACGCGTCCGGCCCAGCCGTCCGCGAGCGGCGCCGCCCCCTGGTACGCCTCCAGTACGACGTCCAGGTACGGGCAGCCGAACAGGCGCAGCATCGCCAGATCCGTCTCGCGGTGCCCGCCGTGGGCGGCGGGATCGATGACCCAGGGCTCACCGCCGGCGCCCCACAGCACATTGCCGTTCCACAGATCGCCGTGCAGCCGGGCGGGTGGTTCCGGCGGCCCCGCGAGCACGGGAAGCCGCTCGCACAGCGCCTCGAACACCCGTGCCTCGGCAGGGCGGACCGTGCCGGCGTCGGCCGCCCGGCGCACGTACGGCAGCACCCGCTGCTCCGCGTACCAGCGGGGCCAGTCCCCGGCCCGGTCGCCGCCCCGGTCGCCGCCCCGGTCGTCGTCCGGCGCGTCGTCCGGGCCTGCGGCCGGGCCGTTGTGCATCGGGGCCGCGCCGATGTACGCGTCCCGCGGCCCGCCGGGCGGCGGCGCGCCGAAAGCGGGGGCTCCCGCCGAGTGCAGGGCCGCCAGGCCCCCGCCGAGCCGGACCGCGGCCTCCCGGGTGGCCCGGCCGGCCGGTACGCGCTCGGTGACCAGCCAGTCCCCGTCCTCGCCGTGGATCCGGGGCACCCTGAGCGCGCCCGGCGCGGCCAGCCACCGCAGCCCGGCCGCCTCCGCCCGCACGGCGTCCCGGCCCTCGCCCCGCTTCACCATCACGACCCGGCCGTCGTCGAGCACGGCCTCGGAGAGCGCCCCCGTGACTCCGCGCACGCCGGCCACCGCCCGCCCGGTCAGCCGCGCGGCGGCGTCCCCCGGGCCGTCGCCGGACCTGCCGGCGCGGTTGCTCACGCGGCCGTCCTCTCGGACACCCCGTGTCCCCACGGGCGGGACGACGGACACGGCTCACGGTCGGCGCGACGGCACATGCCGATCAGCGTACGGCGACCGTGTGCGGGGATCCGGGATCCGTGTGCAGGGATCCGTGTGCGGGGATCCGGGAGTCGGCGCCCGGGACCGGACGGCTCCGGACGGCGGGCGGCGCGGCGGCGGGCGCGGGGGCGGGGGCGGGCGGCTGGTGGGCGACGCCCGTGTGCGAACCGCTGGTGGCAGCGGCCCGTGCGCAGGTGGCAGGTGGCAGGTGGCAGGTGGCAGGTGGCAGGTGGCAGGTGGCGGTGGGCGGCCTGTGCGTGGACGGCCGGTGGCGGTGGACGGTGCCCGCATACGGGCGGCCGGTGCAGGCGACGGTGAACGACAGACCCGTGCGGACGACGGCGACGAACGGTCGAACCGTATCGCCGTTCGGAACGAACTGCCTTGAGGCAAGCGGGCTTTGGCAGGATGCTCGCAGGGCGACACCGCTGCGCCGCACGGTCCGCCGCACCCCGATCCGCCCCCGGAACTGGAGCCCGATCCGTGCGAAGACCGCTGCTCTATCTCGACGTCGACGGTCCGCTCAACCCCTACGCGGCCAAACCCGAGCGCCGCCCCGACGGCTACACGACGCACCGTATGGCTCCCGAGGGATGGCTCGCCCGCCAGCCCGCCGAGACAGGGCCCCGGGTACGTCCCCTGCGGGTGTGGCTCAACCCGGAACACGGCTCGCGGCTGCGCGGGCTGAGCGAGCTGTACGACCTGGTGTGGGCCACCACCTGGGGCAGGGACGCCAACAGCCTGATAGCCCCCGTCCTCGGACTGCCCGAACTGCCGGTCGTGGACTGGCCGGACATGTTCGGACCGGGCCCCGACGGCACCTTCTGGAAGACCCGTCATGTCCTCGACCACGCCGGGGGCCGGCCGTTCGCCTGGGTGGACGACGAGCTCGGTGACGCCGACCGTCTCTTCGTGGAGGCGCACCACCCGGGCAGCGCCCTCCTGCACCGTGTCGACGCCCGCCACGGTCTGCGCCCCGCCGACTTCGCCACGCTGACGGCCTTCGCCCAGGCCCTGACCGGCTCACCCGACACCCCCGACACCCCAGGCCCACCCGGCCACCCAGGCCCACCCGGCTGACCTCCTTGTCCGGCCCACCGAACACCCCACAGCGTTACCGCGCCGTTCACGCACCCGTCGGCGACCCGACCCCGCCCGTCAGCCGCCCCCGGACAAGGTCGAGGCCGTCCGAGAACCCGCCTGGAAAGGAAGAACCGTGACGACGCGTCAGACACTGCTGGCCGCAACGTGCACGCTGGGAGTGGTGCTGGCCGCTGCCACCACCGTGCCGGCGCAGGCCGCCTCCCTGCCTGTCGTGCACCCGCGCGCCGAGACCTCCGCCCTCCACGACGACGAGGCGGGCGGCAACGCCAACGCCGACGACCCGGCCATCTGGCGCAACCCCGCCGCCCCGGGCCGCAGCCTGGTCATCGCCACGGCCAAGGAGGGCGGTCTGCGCGTCTACGGCCTCGACGCGCGGGAGATCCAGTCGGTGGCGGCCCCCGCGGGACCCGGCGAGGACGACGCCCCCGGCCGCTTCAACAACGTCGACCTGGTACACGGTATGCGCCTGTCCGGTGGCCGTGCCGACCTGGCCGTGGTCAGCGACCGCGGCAACGACCGGCTGCGGATCTACCGCATCGACCGCGACCGCCCGGGCGGCCCCCTCACCGACGTCACCGACCCGGCCGCGCGGCCCGTCTTCTCCGCCGACCAGGCCGAGATCAACGACCAGCGCACCGTCTACGGTCTGGCCGCCTGGACCGACAAGGCCACCGGGAGGTCCTACACCCTGGTCAGCCGCCGCAACGAGACCCGGCTCGCCCTGCTGGAACTCACCGCCGGGCCGCGCGGCACCGTCGGCCACCGCACCGTGCGCACCCTGGACCTGCCGTCCTCCTTCCGGCTGCCCGACGGCACCTCCTGGACCCCCTGCGGCGAGCCCGACGAACGGCCGCAGGTCGAGGGCATGGTCGTGGACCCGGCCGACGGCACCCTGTACGCCGGACAGGAGGACGTCGGCATCTGGCGTCTGCGCGCCGATCTGACCGGCCGCCCCGAACTCGTCGACAAGGTCCGCGAGTACGGCGTCCCCGCCACCTACGACGAGGAGACGGAGGAGTGCACCCCCGGTGCCGACCCCGGCTACGGCGGTGAGCACCTGACGGCCGACGTCGAGGGCCTGACGCTCCTCACCGAACCGGACGGCGACGGTCATCTGCTCGCCTCCAGCCAGGGCGACGACACCTTCGCCGCCTACGACCGCGAGCGCGACGACGACAACGAGTACGAGGCGGGCTTCCGCGTCGGCGCCGCCTCGGCCGCCCTGGACGGCTCCGAGGCGTGCGACGGCGCCGCCGTCCTCGACGCCCCGCTGGGGAGCCGCTATCCGGGGGGTCTCCTCGTCGTCCAGGACGGTCAGGAGACTCCCGCCGACGGCGACCGGGAGAGCACCGGCTTCAAGTTCGTCGACCTGCGTGACGTCAAGGACGTCCTGGACGACTGACACCCCGCCGCAGGAGGGCGGGGCCCCGGCGCGGGCCGGGCCCCGGATCAGGTCTCCCGCAGCGGCGCGTAGACCTCGGCGTCCAGACCGAAGGTCCAGGCGACGCCCTCTCTCGCCGTCCGGGTCGCCGGTGGCACGCGCAGCCAGTACGTGCGGTGCGTGCCGTCCGGCTCCGGCGTGGAGTTGAGGACCTCCACCATCACCACCGGCTCGTCGCCCACCAGGTCGATGCGCCACAGCGTGCCCGTGTCGTCCCCGTGGACGGGGCGGGCACCGGAGTCGTCCAGGTACCGGTCGTAGCCGTAGTGCTCCAGCATCACCCGGCGCAGCTCGGCGTTCTCCTCGTCGCGGATCCGCTCGGGCGTCAGCGCGGCCAGCTCGCCCAGGAAGTCCGCGGGCACCGGCATGCCCCGCCAGGCGTACAGGGCGAACCCGTCAGGGAAGGCGAGGGCCGGCCCGTCCCCGCGGTCGAGGCGGCCCGCCTCGTCCCGGTGCAGGGCGTCGGGCCGTTCGCACACCACCGCCACCTTCTCGAACGGCCACCACCAGCCGGCGCTGCGGCACACCCGGGCCAGTCCGTCCAGCGGGGCCCGGTCGGTGGGGAACGCGGCGAGCCACGGCGCGTCGTGCTGCCCGAGCACGGCGTCCAGCAGGATCAGCCGGGTCCCGGACTCCGCGGCCCGGTCCTGCCCGGCCAGTTCCTCCAGCACGCCCCGCCGGACCCGGTCCACCAGGGCCTGTGTGGTGCCCCAGAGCCGCTCCCCGGTCGCCGCCCAGTGCGCCGACCAGCCCGCCGGGCCCAGCTCCGCGAGCATCCGGGCCCGTTCCCGTGCCCAGGGAGCCGTGCGGACCGCTTCCCTGACACCGGCTCCCGCGTCGGTCAGCGCGCGCACCAGCTCGACGCCCTCGCGCGGGGAACGGGCCCACACGATCCGTTCCGGCTCTGCGAGCCCCGCCCGCCGGTAGGCCAGCCGGACGCCCTCCTCGGCCTCGGCGCGGTCGGCGGGCAGCGCCGCCGCGGCGCACTCCCGCCAGGGGCGCAGCCCGTCCGCGCCGAGGCCGTCGCCTCGCGGCGCGTTCCCCGCGCGACCGCTTTCCGCGGCCCCGTCCGCCGCGGCCCCGTGCTGCGGCGCCGGGCCGTCCGCCGCCACCCCGCCTGTCGTCACCTCGCCCATCGTCCCCACCCCACCCACCGTCGCGGTCACCCCGCCCGTCGCGGTCACCCCGCCCATCGTCCCCGTCCCGCCCCTCGTCCCCGTCCCGGTCATGTCCCCGGCCTCCACCACGTCCGCCCCCGTCGTCTCCCGCACGTCCACGTCCGCCGGAGCTCTCAGTCCGCCACGATCCGTACCGACCCCGGCACGTACTCCCGCTGCCGGATCACCCGGAACCAGCCCTTGGGCAGCACGATCGCCGCGTGCTCCTCGTGCACGACCCGCCCGCCCTCCGGCAGATGCAGCAGCATCGGCCCCGACGGCCCCGGTTCCCGCACCAGTTCGCCCGGGCCCACGACCGCGTGCGCATGGCCGGTCACCTCGCCCAGGGCCAGCACCAGCCGCCCCCGGCCGTCGCGCGGCTCCCGGGGCGCCCCGCCCACATGCGGCGGCACCGCCTCCGCCGTCACGGGCACGATCAGCACGTCTCCCTGCCGGAACATGGCTCTCCCCTCAAGCCGGACGAACAGCCCTGCGAACAGCCCGGCGCACGGCGCACCGGCCACGAGATCGACAGTACGAGCCACCACTGACAACGGCCCCGGCCCGCCGCCCCGCCGACCGGCGCTGTCGGTGACGGTTGATACAACTGCTGGCACACCACGGACCGCGGATCCACACGTCAGGAGCAGCGCGCATGAGCATCGGCCACCACCTGCAGGAGCTGTACGGCCTGCCCGCGTTCACGTTCCCCGGCCCCGGCGAGAAGGCGCCGCAGCTTCCCGCGGCGGACACCGTGGCCTGGCGGATCGCAGCGGACGTGTACGACGCCGAGGAGGAGTGGGAGTCGGCCTTCGCCCGGTTCTCCGCACAGGTCGACACCACCGGGGTCCGCGCCCTGATCGTCGGCGCCTGGTCGGAGGCGTACGACTCCGGCTCCGACGGTGTCGTGAACACGCTGCTCGCCGCCCGCGACCGGCTGCCCGCCCTGCGGGCGCTGTTCCTCGGCGACATGGTCGGGGAGGAGTGCGAGATCTCCTGGATCAACCAGAGCGATGTCACCGGCCTGCTGACCGGCTTCCCGGAGCTGGAGGAGTTCGGGGTGCGCGGCGGGACCGGCCTGGGGCTGAGCGGCGTCACCCACAGCCGGCTGCGGCGGCTGACCGCCGAGACCGGCGGCCTGCCCGCCGGCTTCGTGCGCGGCGTCGGCGCCAGCGACCTGCCCGCGCTGGAGCACCTGGACCTGTGGCTCGGCACCTCGGAGTACGGGTCGGACACCGAGGTGTCCGACCTGGAGCCCCTGCTGTCCGGCACCCGCCTGCCGCGGCTGCGCCACCTCGCGCTGCGCAACAGCGAGATCCAGGACGAGATCGCCGCGGCCGTCGCCGCCGCTCCGGTGGTCGCCCGGCTGGAGTCGCTGGACCTGTCCATGGGCGTCCTCACCGACGACGGCGCCGCCGCGCTGCTCGGCGGGCAGCCGCTCACCCATCTCACGTCGCTCGACCTGCGCCACAACTACCTCAGCGACCCCCTGCGGCAGCGTCTGCGCGACACCCTCGAAGCCGCGGGCGTCCGGCTGGACGTCGACCCGGACGACGCCGACCAGGACGAGGAAGACGACGGCACGGTCTGGCGGTTCGTCGCGGTGGGGGAGTGAGCCGGCCGTGCCGATCTTCCGGCCGAGGCATCCGGAGGACTTCCACGGCCTGAATGACGGCCCGGAGCCGGGCACGGCGCCGCGCGGCGACGAAGGCCCGCGTCGTCCGGCCACGGCGCACCGCGACGGCGGCCCCGCCCGTCTCGTCGTCGTCGGCAACCCCGAGAACCGCCGGGTCACCTTGTTCACCGACGCCGTGCGCGCGGCCGGGCTGCCCGCCCCCCGGGTGGTGCCCTGGATCCGGGTGCTGCGCGAAGGAGGTGCCGACTTCGCGCCGGGCGAGACCGTACGCCTCGACTCGCCCGGCGAGAACCCGGACGTCGACCGGCGCTGGCGCGGCACCGGCGACCCCACCCGGGTCGAGGGATCGGCCCGCTGGTACGCCGGTTTCATGGCGGCCGTGCGCGGTCTGCGCGGCGGCGCCCGGCTCGACGACCCGGACGAGCTGGCCGTGCTGTTCGACAAACGGCACTGCCACGGCGTGCTGCGCACGGCCGGTGTCCCGGTGCCGTTCTCGCCCACCTCAGGCCGGGCCGCGGCCTCGGTGCGCGGCTGGGACGACGTACGCGCCCTGATGCGAGAGCACCGGATGCCCCGGCTGTTCGTGAAGCTCGCGCACGGCTCGTCCGCCTCCGGCGTCCTCGCCGTCGAGTCGGCCGGCGACGGCCGCATCAGAGCCACCACCTCCGTCGAGCTCGCCCCGGACGGCACCCTCTTCAACTCGCTGAAGGTCCGCCGCTACGAACGGGAGCGGGACATCGCGGCGATCGTCGACACCCTCGCCCCCGACGGACTGCACCTGGAGCGCTGGCTGCCCAAGGCATCCCAGCACGGCCGCGCCGCCGACCTCCGGGTCGTCGTGGTGGACGGCCGCGCCACCCACGCGGTGGTGCGCACCAGCACCTCGCCCATGACCAACCTCCACCTCGGCGGCAGCAGGGGCGACCTCGCCCTCGCACGGCAGGACGTCGAGGCGGCCGGAGCCCGCTGGGCCGACGTCCTTCAGGTGTGCGAGCGGGCCGCGGCCTGCTTCCCGCGCACCCTGTGCGTGGGCGTCGACCTGCTGCCCGCCACGGGCTGGCGCCGGGTCGCGGTCGGCGAGGTCAACGCCTTCGGGGACCTGCTGCCCCGTCTGACCGGCCTGCCCGGCAGCGGAGCCGAGGGCCTCGACACGTACGCCGCGCAGGTGGCCGCCCTCGTCCGCCGCGCACCGCACCACCCGCACAGAACGGAACCCGCCCATGACGGCGCCTGAACAGACGCCTCGGGCCGACGCGTCGCTCGACATGAACGAGATCGTCGGCAGCCACGACCTGCTCCTGGTCACCCTCGACACCCTGCGCCACGACGTCGCCGCCGAACTCGCCGAGGCGGGCCGCATCCCGCACCTCGCCCGGCATCTGCCGGGCGGCCGCTGGGAGAAGCGGCATGCGCCGGGCAGCTTCACCTACGCCTCCCACCAGGCGATGTTCGCCGGCTTCCTGCCCACGCCCGCCGCTCCCGGCCGTCATCCGCGGCTGTTCGCCGCGAGCTTCGCGGGCAGCGAGACCACCGCCGGGCGCACCTATGTGTACGACACCCCCGACATCGTCTCCGCCCTCGCCGCGGACGGCTACCGCACGGTCTGCATCGGCGGGGTCGGCTTCTTCAACAAGCAGGGCCCGCTCGGCTCGGTGCTGCCCGGGCTGTTCCAGGAGTCCCACTGGGAGCCGGAGTTCGGCGTGACCTCGCCCACCTCCTTCGAGGCCCAGGTCGCCCGCGCCGAGGAGGTCGTCCGCCGGCTCCCGCACGACCGACGGCTGTTCCTGTTCGTCAACGTGTCCGCCCTGCACCAGCCCAACTGGTTCCATCTGCCCGGCGCCACCCGCGAGGCGGGCGACTCCCGGCAGACGCACGCCGCCGCCCTGGAGTACGTCGACCGGCACATCGGCAGGCTCTTCGCGGCCGTCAGCAGCAGACGGCCCGCCTTCGCCGTCGTGTGCTCCGACCACGGCACCGCCTACGGCGACGACGGCTACACCGGCCACCGCATCGGCCACGAGTCCGTGTGGACCGTGCCCTACGCCCACTTCCTCCTCGAAGGGCCCGAAAGGCCCGAGGGAGCCGAGGCGTCCGAGGCGTCCGAACCGCTCGGGGCGGGGGCGCGGCGATGAACACCCCCGTGCGCCCCTACCAGAACTACGTCTACGCCTATCCGCACAAGACCGCCTACCGGAAGCTGTCCGACCGCCCCCTGCTGCGCACCGAGTGGGCCACGGAGCCGAAGGACGCGCTCTCCCTCTATCTGCACATCCCGTTCTGCGAGGTGCGCTGCGGCTTCTGCAACCTCTTCACCCGCATCGGCGCCCCGGACGGACTGACCGGTGCCTATCTCGACGCCCTCGACCGGCAGGCGACCGCCGTGCGGGAAGCCCTCGGAGAGAGGGAGCCCGTCCGGTTCGCCACCGCGGCCTTCGGCGGCGGCACCCCCACCTTCCTCACGGCCGCCGAGCTGGAACGGCTGTGCGACATCGCCGAGCATCGCATGGGCGCCGATCTGAGGGCCGTACCGCTGTCGGTGGAGGCGTCGCCCGCCACCGCCACCGCCGACCGGCTCGCCGTCCTGGCCGGACGCGGCACCACCCGGCTCAGCCTCGGTGTGCAGAGCTTCGACGACGCCGAGGCCAGGTCCGCCGTACGCCCGCAGCGCCGCGCCGATGTCGAGGCCGCGCTCGGCCGTGTCCGTGACGCCCGCATCCCGGTGCTCAACATCGACCTGATCTACGGCATCGACGGCCAGACCGACGCCGGCTGGCTGAGGTCCCTGGACGCCGCACTCGCCTGGCGGCCCGAGGAGCTCTACCTCTACCCGCTCTACATCCGCCCGCTGACCGGCCTCGGACGCCGTGCCGCGGACGCCGACCCGGCCTGGGACGAGCAGCGTCTGCGCCTGTACCGGCTGGGCCGCGACCACCTGCTCGCGCACGGCTACGCACAGCAGTCCATGCGCATGTTCCGCCGCGCCGACGCACCGCCCCAGGGCGCCGACGACTACGCCTGCCAGACCGACGGCATGATCGGCCTGGGCTGCGGCGCCCGCTCCTACACGGCCGGACTGCACTACTCGTTCGACTACGCGGTCGGCATGCACGAGATACGCGGCATCATCGACGACTACACGGCCCGCCCGGCCGCCGACTTCGCGCACGCCGAGTACGGCCGCCGCATGGACGCGGACGAGGCCCGGCGGCGGCATCTGGTGCAGTCGCTGCTCCAGGCCGAGGGGCTGCGGACCGCCGACTACCGGGCCCGCTTCGGGCGGCTGCCCGCGGACGACTTCGGACCCGAGCTGGAGCGGTTCGCGGGCCGGGGCTGGCTGACGGAGACCGGCGACGGCGTGCTGCGGCTCACCCCGGAGGGCCTCGCGCACTCCGACGCCATCGGACCCGAGCTGTTCTCCCCGGCCGTACGCGCCGCGATGGACGCCTACGAGCGGAAGTGAGCACCCGTCATGGACCTGACCCTGCTGTACCGCGGGCCGCTGTCGTCCTGCGACTACGACTGCCCGTACTGCCCGTTCGCCAAGCGGCGCGACACCCCCGAGCAGCTGCGCACGGACCGGGACTGCCTGGAGCGGTTCGCCGGCTGGGCGGCCGGACAGAGCGGTGACCGTCTCTCGGTGCTGTTCACGCCCTGGGGCGAGGGCCTGGTCCGCTCCTGGTACCGGCGTGCCCTCACCGAACTGTCCCGCCTCCCGCACATCGCCCGGGTGGCGATCCAGACCAATCTGAGCTGCCGCACCGACTGGCTCGCCGACGCCGACCGCGGCACCCTCGCCCTGTGGTGCACCTACCATCCGGGGCAGACGCCGTACGACCGCTTCCTGGCCAAGTGCCGTGAACTGACCGCCGAGGGCGTCCGCTTCAGCGTCGGCGTCGTCGGGCTGCCCGGTCACCTGGAGCACGCCCGCAGGCTGCGCGCCGACCTGCCCGAGCAGGTGTACCTGTGGGTGAACGCCGCCGAGGGGCACCTCTACGACGACGCGGAGGCACGCCGGTGGACGGACCTGGACCCGCTCTTCCCGTACAGCCGCCACCCCCACACCAGTGCGGGACTGCCCTGCCGCACGGGCGAGTCGGTGATCTCCGTGGACGGCGACGGCACGGTCCGCCGCTGCCACTTCGTCCGCGCCGAGCTCGGCAACCTCTACGACGGCTCGTACCGCGAGGCCCTGCGTCCGCGCGCGTGCCCGCTGGCCGTGTGCGACTGCCACATCGGCTACGTACATCTGGAGACGCTGCCGCTGTACGACGTGTTCGCGGGCGGTGTGCTGGAGCGCATCCCGGCCCGCGCACCGGATCGTGTCCCGGTGCCCGTCGCCTTCGGCACCTCACCTTAGTCGCATCCAGATGTATTCAACTATGTGAGTATCATGAGGTGCCCGCGGCGGCCGAGGACGAGAGAAGGCACCCCATGACCTACACGCGCTACGTCGCCCTGGGAGACAGCCAGACCGAGGGGGTCGGCGACGGCGACGACCTCACCGGGCTGCGCGGCTGGGCGGACCGCCTCGCCGAGCGGCTCGCCGTCCACGACCCCGCCCTGCGGTACGCCAACCTCGCCGTCCGCGGCCGCCTGGCCGGCCAGGTCCGTGCCGAGCAGCTCGCCCCCGCGCTCGCCCTGCGCCCGGACCTGGCCACCGTCGTCGCCGGAGTCAACGACCTGCTGCGCCCCCGCTTCGACATCGACGAGGTGGCCGGACATCTGGAGGCGATGTTCGCCGCGCTCACCGCACAGGGTGCCCAGGTGGCGACGCTCACGGTCCCCGACCCGTCCCGGATGTCGCCCCTCGCCCGCCGTCTCGCCCCGCGAGTGGCGCTTCTCAACGACCGGGTCCGCGAGGCCGCCCGCCGTCACGGCGTCGTTGTCGCCGAGACCGCCGACCACCCGGTCGTCACCGATCCCCGGCTGTGGAGCCCCGACCGGCTGCACGCCGGTCCGCTCGGGCACGACCGTATCGCCGCCGCCATGGCGTACGCCCTGGACCTGCCCGGCAGCGACACCGCCTGGGCCGACCCGCTGCCGGTGGCGGCCCCCGCTCCCGCCGGCTGGCGGGCCCTCGGTGCCGAGGCGCGCTGGACCGCCTCCTTCCTCGGCCCCTGGATCGGCCGCCGGCTGCGCGGCCGCTCCTCGGGCGACGGCCGGACCGCGAAGCGCCCGGAGCTGCTGCCCGTCACGGCCGGCTGATCCGCCGGCCCGTCCCGTCCCGGTTGCGTCCGGCCGGGGCCGCGGGGCAGGGTTCGGGCGTGGCCACCTTGCTGATCGTCCATCACACGCCCTCGCCGCACTGCCAGGCGATGCTCGAAGCCGTCGTGTCCGGTGCGACCGCGCCGGAGATCGAGGGGGTGAAGGTCGTACGGCGGGCGGCGTTGTCCGCGACGGCGCCGGACGTGCTCGGGGCCGACGCGTATCTGCTGGGGACCCCGGCGAACCTCGGCTACATGTCCGGCGCGCTCAAGCACTTCTTCGACCAGGTCTACTATCCCTGCCTCGACGAGACCCGGGGCCGCCCCTTCGGCTACTACGTGCACGGCGGCAACGACGTCACCGGTGCCGTGCGGAGCGTCGAGTCCGTCACCACCGGGCTCGGCTGGCGCCGCGCGGCGGACGCCGTCACGGTGACCGGAGAACCCTCCAGGACGGACCTCGAGGCATGCTGGGAACTGGGCGCCACGGTCGCCGCGGGCCTCATGTCCTAGGGTGAGCCCATGTACACGACCCGGATGTCCCGGTATGTCGGCGCTCCGCCCGAGTCCGTCTACCGGGCGCTCGTGGACGCGGACGCGATCGCCCGCTGGCGGGTGCCGGACGGGATGACCGCCCGGGTGCACGAGTTCGACGCACGGGAGGGCGGCCGGTTCCGGGTGTCGCTCACCTACGGACGCCCCGGCGCCGAAGGCAAGTCCGGCGCGCGCACCGACACGTACCACGGCCGGTTCCTGCGGCTCGTGCCGGACCGGACGGTCGTGGAGGAGCTGGAGTTCGAGACCGGCGACCCGGCCCTGCGCGGCACGATGACCCTGACGACCACGCTCACCGCCAAGAACGGCGGGACCGAGGTCGTCATGCTGCACGAGGGCGTCCCGGACGGTGTGCCGCGCGCCGACAACGAGACCGGAACCCGGATGGCCCTGGCCGCTCTCGCCCTGCTCGTCGAGGCTCCCTGAACCGGGAGCCGGGGGTCAGCCGAGGCGGTGCACGAGCTGGCTGGTGAGCTCGTAGCGCGCGCCCACCACGGCGAGCCTGCCCTCCGCCACCTTCGCGGCGAGATCGGGCTGGGCCGCCAGCCGGGAGCGTACGAGCCGGACCTGGGCATCTATGGTCGCGTCGACGCGTGCGTCGCCCTCCGGCCCGTGGTCGATGGCCGGGCGGATCTGGTCCGCCAGATACTGGATGTGGTCGGGCAGCGGCTCCCCGGTCAGATCGGCCTGCACGGCGGCGCGGACCGCCCCGCACGACTGGTGGCCCAGCACCACGACCAGCGGTATCGCGAGCTCCAGCACGCCGTAGGCCACACTGCCGAGCACGGCCTCGTCCAGCACCTCGCCCGCGGAGCGCACGGTGAGCAGATCGCCGAGCCCCTGGTCGAAGACCAGCTCCGGCGGCACCCGGGAGTCCACGCAGCCCAGGACGACGGCGAACGGGTGCTGACCCGTCGTCAGCGCCTTGCGGACCGCGGGTGTCTCGTCCGGATGTCGTTCCCGGTACGTGCGCCAGCGCAGGTTGCCCGCGGCCAGCGCGTGCAGGGCCTGCGCGGGGGTCTCGGGCCGGGGCGGCGCGGGGGCGTGGCCCGCGGCGGACGCGGGAGCGGCGGCACCGGCGGCGAGGGCGGCGGCCCCCGTCACACCGGCCCACAGCAGCGAGCGCCGGGCGGGAGCGGCGACCGGGGCGGGGGCGGGAGCGGGGACGGCGGCCCGGGCCGGGGAGGCGGCCGGGGCGGGAGAGGTGGCGTCTAAGGTCACGGCGAACGAATGTACGACCGTTCGGGTGTCCGTCCCGGCCGCCTTGCCGTTTCATGACGCGGTCTTGAGCAAGCGTGAACAGGTGTTGAACCGCTCTTGGGTGAATCGATCACCCGCTCTTGGCGGCCTCGCCCCGGCCCTCGCCCCGGTGTGAGTACGGGGCTGAGTACGGGACCTCATGCACCGGTGGCCGGTCTCCGCTGGAATGGCCGCATGATCGACGACCGCCTTCCCGTCCGCACCGCCCACCCCACCTGGTGGCGGGCCCCGCTGATCGCGACCCTGCCCGGCGCGCCGCTGCTGGTGTGGGAGTACTCGCTGTTCCGCGCGGACGGCTACACCAGCGGCATCGAGACCGTGATCGTGCTGGGCATGATCCTGCTCGCGGTGTCCTGGCTGCTGCCGCACCGCCGCTCGTCGCGCGGGCTGCGCCTGTTCCTGGCGGGCACCGCCCTCACGACGGCGGTGCTGCCGCTGCTGTTCGCCGTGGCGCTGGGTGCCGCGATGAGCACGTGACGGCCGGGGCGTGGGCCGGCGGCCGGGGCCGGGGTGCCGGCCGGGCCGGCCGTGCGGGGAGGTGGTGCCGCACGGCCGGCCCGGACGGGGTCAGCCGAGCGTCGTCAGGGCCGCGGTCGCGAAGGAGTGGTCCTGCTCCGGTGCCCCGCCCCCGACGCCGATGGCGCCGATGAGACGGCCGTCCCGGTGGACGGGAATGCCGCCGGCGATGAACAGCAGGGGCCGGTCCAGGGCGGTGGGCAGGCTGTGGAACGGGCCCTCCGGCTTGACCAGGTCGACCAGGTCCGCGGTGGGGGCGTTCAGCTGCAGGGCGGTGTACGCCTTGCGGGTGCTGGTCTCGCCGGAGATGAGGACGGCCCGGTCGTCGCGGCGGAAGGCCAGCAGGTGTCCGCCGGCGTCCAGCACGGTGATGCTGACCGCGACCCCCGCGGTCTCGGCGGCCCGGCGGGCGGCCGAGACGAGGGCCTCGGCGTCGGCGGTGGTCAGCGGGGTGACAGCGGTGGTGGTGCTCATGGGTGATGACTCCGTGGTGTGTTTCGGTGGATCGGTCTTCTGAGGGGAGGTGGTCAGTGGCCGAGGCCCGCGGGGGCCCGGGCGGGGATCTGCGCGGCCGCCGCGGCCGGGCCGGAGCGCCGGCCGCGCGTACGGCGGTCCAGGTGCGCGGCGAGGAGGGCGAGCAGCAGCGCGGTGCCGGAGAGCAGGGCGCCGACCCAGCTGGGGGAGGTGTAGCCGAGGCCCGCGGCGATGACGACACCGCCGAGCCAGGCCGCGAGCGCGTTGCCGAGGTTGAAGGCGCCGATGTTGGCCGCCGAGGCCAGGGTCGGAGCGGCCGACGCCTGGTCGAGCACCCATTTCTGCAGCGGGGGCACGGTCGCGAAGCCCAGGGCGCCGATCAGGGTCAGCGTGATCGCGGCGAGGACCTTGCTGTGCGCGGTCGCGGTGAACAGCAGCAGCGTCGCGGACAGGGCGCCCAGCGAGACGAACAGCATCGGCATCAGGGCCCGGTCGGCGAACCGTCCGCCGAGCAGGTTGCCCAGGAACATGCCGACGCCGAACAGGGCCAGCAGCCAGGTGACGGCGGCCTCCGTGTAGCCGGTGACCTCGGTCATCATCGGCGTGATGTAGGTGATGGCCGCGAAGACGCCGCCGTAGCCGAGAACGGTCATCGCCATGGCCAGCCAGACCTGCACGTTGCGGAACGCGGCGAACTCGGCGCGCACGTTCTCCGTCCTCGGCCGGCCCTGCTCGGGGATCAGCCGGGCGACACCGAGGAGGCCGACGACGCCCAGCGCGGCGACGAGGGCGAAGGTGACCCGCCAGCCCGCGGCCTGTCCGACGGAGGTGCCGCCGGGCACGCCGACGATGTTGGCGACCGTCAGGCCCATGAACATCAGGGAGATGGCGGACGCCTTCTTCTGCGGCGCCACCAGACCGGCGGCGACGACCGACCCGATGCCGAAGAAGGCGCCGTGGGCGAGCGAGGCGACGATCCGGCCGGCCAGCATGACGCCGAAGCTCGGCGCCACCGCCGACAGCGCGTTGCCCACGACGAACAGGCCCATCAAGGCCATGAGCATCTTCTTGCGGGACACCTTGGTGCCCAGCACGGTCAGCAGGGGCGCGCCGACGACGACACCGAGGGCGTAGCCGGACACCAGCCAGCCTGCGGTGGGGATCGTGACGCCGAAGTCGTCCGCGACCTGGGGCAGCACGCCCATGATCACGAATTCGGTGGTGCCGATCCCGAAGGCCCCGATGGCCAGGGCCAGGAGCGCGAGAGGCATGGGGACGTACCCTCCAGAGCGATTGCGTGTGGCGCTTACAAGCGAAGACAATAGTTGCAGACGCTGGATAGATGCAAACGCTGGCAGATGCGGTAGCCTGATAGTGCTGTACGCAACTGGCCGTCCCGAGTCGAAGGAGGCCGCTGTGACCGCCACCGACCCCGCGCTCACCGCCCTCGCCCAGGGCTGGTGCGCCCTGTCGCTGCTGCACGGGCGCATCGAGTCCCGTCTGGAGCGCGCATTGCAGGCGGGACACGGGCTCAGCGCCCGCGAGTACTCGCTCCTGGACGTCCTCAGCCGCCAGCACGACGGCGAGGGCGGGCATCTTCAGATGAAGCAGGTCGCCGACGCCGTCGTCCTGAGTCAGAGCGCCACCACCCGGCTGGTGACCCGCCTGGAGGACCGCGGTCTGCTGTCGCGCTATCTGTGCCGCACCGACCGCCGCGGCATCTACACGGACGTCACCCCGCCCGGCCTCGCGCTGCTGGAACAAGCGCGGCCCACGCACGACGCGGCGCTGCGCGAGGCGCTGGCGCGGGCCTCCTCGCACCCCGGGCTGAGCCCCCTGGTGGACGTGCTCCGGTCGGCGGCCGCCCCCGCCCCGGCGGTGTGATGGTTGACTTCCGGCTGTGACGGAGTACGACAAGCGCGGCGGCCTGCCGAGTCTCGATCTGCTGCTGACGTTCCTGGAGATCTACCGTGCGGGCTCGCTCTCGGCGGCGGCGCAGCGGCTCGGCGTGAGTCAGCCCGCCGTCACCGGACAGCTCGCACGGCTGGAGGACCAGGTCGGCGAGCCGCTGTTCGTACGTACCTACAGAGGGGTGACCCCGACCCGCCGGGCGGCCGTCCTCGCCTCCCGGATCGGCGTCCACATGGACGGGCTGCGCGGCGCGCTGGCCCCGGAGGGCACCGAACCGGTGCTGGGCGGCACGGTACGGGTGGGCGGCGCCGCCGAGCTGATGACCCTGCGGGTGATGCCGGTCCTCGCCGATCTCGGCAGACGCGGGGTGCGCGTCCAGGTGACCCTCGGACTCGCCGACGACCTGCTGTCCCAACTGGCCTCGGGCGCCCTCGACCTGGTCGTGTCGGCGGTACGGCCCGCGCAGGAGGGCGTTCTCGCCCTACCGCTGGTGGACGAGGAGTTCGTCCTGGTCGCCGCTCCCGCCCTGGCCCACACGGTCGACTCCGAACGGCTGGCCGCCGACCCCGCCGCGGCGCTGGCGCATCTGCCGCTGGTCGCCTACGCCGAGGAGCTGCCGATCGTACGACGCTACTGGCGCAGCGAGTTCGGGCGGCGCCCGCCCAACCCGGTGTCCCTCCTCGTGCCCGACCTGCGGGCGGTGCTGGCCGCGGTGGCGGAGGGCGCGGGCGTGTCGGTCCTGCCCCGGTACGTCGCCGCCCCGGCGCTCGACGCCGGCGAGGTCGTGCAGCTGCACCATCCGGAGGCGGCCCCCCTCAACACCCTCTACCTGGCCGTCCGCCGGGGTGCTTCCGCAGGGCCGGCCCTGGCCGTGCTGCGCGACCGGCTCCAGCGGGCGGCCCGCGGCTGGGGCGGGCTGTAGGGCGGCGTCGGTCCCCGGCCCCGGCGGGGGCGAACCGGTGCCGGTCGTGGCTCCGCCGGGGCGAACCGGTGCCGGTCGTGGCTCTGTCAGGGGTGAGGCCGTGTCGGTCCCCGGCTCCGCCGGGGCGAACCGGTGCCGGTCGTGGCTCCGCCGGGGGTGAGGCCGTGTCGGTCCCCGGCTCCGCCGGGGCGAACCGGTGCCGGCCGTGGCTCCGTCAGGGGTGAGGCCGTGTCAGTCCCCGGCCCCGCCGGGGACGATCACCACCTTGCCGACAGCCGTTCCGGACTCGGCGTGCCGCAGCGCGGCGGCCGCCTCGTGCAGCGGGAACACGCGGTCGACGACCGGCCGGACGGCACCCGAGCGCAGCAGTCCGAAGACCTGGGCCAGGTCCTCGCGCAGTTCGGCGCGGTACCGCTGCGGATCGCGGGCCTTGCCGGCCCACAGGTTGAAGAAGTGGGCGCCGCGGCCGTTGGGTGCCGCGTTCCACATCGCGAGCCGGGCCAGCAGCTTCAGGACGGTGACCATGCCGCTGCCCGCCCGGTCGCGGGTGGAGGCGCTGCCGTAGGAGACGAGCGTGCCGCCGGGCGCGAGCATCCGCCAGGAGTCCGTGATGCCCTTGCCGCCCACGTGGTCGAAGACCGCGGCGACACCGCGCGGCGCCAGTTCCCTGACCCGGCCGGGCACGTCGCCGCGGTAGTCCACGGGCAGCGCGCCGAGCGCGGCCACGGCGTCCTGGTTGCGGGCCGAGGCGGTGCCGATGACGGTGACACCGGCCGCGCGCGCCAGCTGGACCAGGACGCTGCCGACCCCGCCGTTGGCGCCGTGCACGACGACCGTGTCGCCGGCCCGTACCCGCGCGGTGCGGTGCAGCATCCGCCAGGCGGTCGCACCGTTGGTGACCAGCGCCTCCGCCTCGGCGGCCGGCACGTCGTCGGGCACCGGCACCAGATCGGCCGTCTCCAGCAGCACCCGGTCGGCCCAGCCGCCCGTCCTGGTGAGCGCGGCGACCCGCTGCCCGACGGCCAGGGGAAGCCCGTCCGGCGCTTCGGGGCCCAGTTCCTCGACGACGCCGACCAGGTCGTAGCCCGGCACGAACGGGAAGGCCGGCATGTCGTAGTACGTGCCTCGGCGCATCTGCTGCTCGGCGAAGGTGACGCCACTGGCCTCCATCCGCACCACGGCCTGTCCGCGCCCGGGCCGGGGCAGCTCGCGCGTCTGCACCTGGAGGCTCTCGGGCTCGCCGACGGCGGGAAGGACGATCTCGGTTGCTCGCATGACAGCTCCTCGTGTCAGGGGTTCCGGTCCATCTGTTATGTGTGGTTGACCACTCACTCTTTGGTCCTGAGAAAGGGCGGCTGCCGGATCCCGGGGAAACGGAGGCCGCCCGAAGGTCAGTGGTGCGTGATGCCCGCCGTCAGGGTGCGCGTCCAGGGTGCGTCGACGGCCTCGGCGTCGACGGAGACCAGCAGATGGCAGAGCATGCCGACGGCGAAGAACTGCTGGATCTGCTGGTCGCCGCCGCCGGAGGCGCCGCGCACGTACTCCACCACGCGGGCGTACCCGGCCCGTACGGCCTCCCGCACGGCGGGTTCGGAGACCGCGGCCGCCTGGGCGTGCAGCTGCACCAGCATCAGGTCGTTGTCGCTGATCAGGCGGGCGTAGGCGTCACCCATCGAGTCCAGTACCGCCTCGGGGGTGCCGCCCGCGGCCTCGGCGGCGCCGCGCTCCAGGGCCGCGCGCACCCGCAGGAAGCAGTGCTCGACGACGGCGGTGAACAGTGCCTGCTTGCTGGGGAAGAGGCGGTAGACGTACGCCTGTGAGATGCCGGCCGCCCTGGCCACCTCGGTGGTGGTGGTGCCGAAGTAGCCGCGGGCCGCGAAGGCCCCGATGGCGGTGCGCAGCACCGTCTCGCGGCGCTCCTCGGCGGTGGACAGCCGTCGTGGTTCCGTCGTCATGTGAGTACTCAATCACTCACACTTGTGGTCCGTCAATCACTCCTGCGCGTCGATGTTCCCGGGATCCTATAAGTCTTCTTATGGCCCAGCTTGTGCGCCCGGATGAATCCTGATGGAGGCTGGCGTTGTCCAGCACACCGCGGAACCGCCGCGGAACATTCCGAGTTGAAGAAGAGCAGGCAGGCCCATGTCCAAGATTCTTATGGTCGTCTCCGGTGCCGGCACCCTGGAACTGGCCGACGGATCCACCCATCCCACCGGCTACTGGGCGGAGGAGGTCGCCGCCTCCCACCAGGTCCTCACCGCCGAGGGCGCCGACGTGGTCATCGCCACGCCCGGCGGCGTCCGGCCCACGGTCGACGCCCTCAGCCTGGACGAGCGCGGCGGAGTGTCGCCGGCCGACGCCGAGCGTCACCGCGCCTACCTGGACGGTATCGCCGACCGCCTGGACGCACCGCTCGCGCTGGCCGACGCCCGCGCCGCCGACTACGACGCGATCTACCTCCCCGGCGGGCACGCGCCCATGGCCGACCTCGCCCAGGACGCCGAACTGGGACGGCTGCTCGGCGAGTTCGAGGCACAGGGCAAGATCGTCGCGGCCCTGTGCCACGGCGTGGCGGGTCTGCTGAGCGCCCGCACGGCCGACGGCGGATTCACCTTCGCCGGACGCTCCCTGACCTCGTTCACCGACGAGGAGGAGCGCCAGGGCGGGCTCGGCGACAACACGCCGTACTTCGTCGAGAGCAGGCTGCGCGAGCACGGTGCCGTCGTCGAGACCGGCCCCGCGTGGAGCGACACCGTCGTCACCGACGGCAACCTCGTGACCGGCCAGAACCCGCAGTCCAGCACCTCCACCGCCGCGGCCGTCCTCAAGGCGCTCGCCGACCGCTGACCCCGGACCGCCGCCGGGGCGCGTGCGCACGACGGAGCCCGTGGGCGAAGGACGTCATCCGACGTCCTTCGCCCACGGGCTTCCTGCTGTCAGGTGCGCGCGTCCGTCTCGCCGTCCGTCTCGCCGTCCGTCTCGCCGCCCGGTCCGCCGCCCGGTCCGCCGTCCGGTCCGCCGTCCGGTCCGCCGTCCGGCCCGGCTCCGTGATCGCGTTGTCAGTGGTCGCCGCTATGTTCGGTCGTGTTCCCGCCGGAAGGTGTTGGCACGTGGTGTTCCACGTGCCCATGTGGCGTGCGCTGCAAAGGAGATGATGCGTTGTCCGACTGGGAGAAGTCGAGCACGGCCCGGGTGGTGCGTCCCGCCCGCCCGCGCAAGCTCGCCAAGGTTCCGTTCGTCGAACTCGCCGACGGACGACTGCAGGGCGTGGTGTCCAGCGGCTCGGACATCGAGCGGGTCTATGTGTCCTCCGTGGCCGCCGGCACCTACACGTTCACGTGCAGCACCAACAACAACCGCCCCTGCGGCGGCGCCCGCGGCTCGTTCTGCAACCACATCCGGGCACTGGTCAACGAGGCGGTGCTCCAGTACGGCCCCGAGCGGGTCGCCCGCTATCTGCGCGTCGACCTCGCCGACGGCGAACCCGGCGCCGCGACCCTCACGAACACCATGACCGCCACACGCCCCGCGGCAGGCGACGGCAAGGCCGCCGCGGCGCCCGTCTTCAGCCGGTTCCTGCGCCACCTGGCCTACCTGGAACTCCCCCCGTCGAACGAGCCGCTGCCGGAGATGCACTGGTTCGCCCCGACCAGAGGCGCGGCGGACCAGGGCCTGCCGGACGGCGCCGGCCTCCTCGCCGAACCGGTCGCCGGACTGGACGAGGCGCTCGCCGCCGCCGACGCCTTCGACCGGGCCCTCGGCGAGGGCCTGCTCCGTCCCCGTCCCGACCGCGCCGCCGATCTGACCGCGCTCGCCGACGCCCTCGCGGGCACCCCGCTGGCCGCCCGGGTCGCCGAGGCGGCCGGGAAGGCCGCAGCCGGCACCGGCGGCGAGGACGACCTCGTCGTGCTCGCCGCCGCCCGCACCGCGCTGCTCGGCTCCGCCCACGACGCGCTCGCCGCACGGATCGAGGAGCTGACCGGCCGCACCCCGGCCGACGCCCCCGGACCCGCCGCACCGGGCGCCGGACAGACGCCCAACCTGCTCGCCGCCGCCCGCGCCTGGCTGTCCGACCTGGCCCGCGCCGGCTGGCAGGGCATCGACCACGACCTGGTGTCCGGCGCGGCCCAGACCGTCTCCGCGATGCTCCCCGACACCTCCCTGCGCCGCCTCGCCACCCTCCTCGACGGCCTCGCCGCCGAACTCGCCGCGTCCTGCCCCGGGGCGTCCCTGGAGCGGATCCCGGCCCGCCGCTGGGGCGACCTGTGGGCGCGCGCCATGCTGCTCACCGTGCCCGGCGCCACCGGCGCCACCGCCCCGGGCACCGCCACCGGACGCCTGCTGCCGCTCGGCGTCGACCTGCACGAACACGCCACCGCCGTCCAGGCCCAGGTGCACGCCGTCCTCGAACCCGCCGACGGCGGCACGCCGCGCCTGGTCCGCGCGGCCGTCTCGGTGCCCAAGCCCGACACCGTCGTCGAGGCGGGAGTGTGGCAGCTGCTGCGGCCCCACATGTCCCTGCTGGCCGCCGCGGGGGAGGGCCGCGCCATGGAGATCGACGGCATGCCGCTCACCGCGGAGGGCGACCTGATCTGGAGCGAGGACCACGCCCGCGCGGGCGAGGCCGCCGACGCCTTCGCCACCGCGCGCGTGGCCCTGCCCGTCGCGGCCACCCCGGCCACCGCGCCCCTGGACCGCCACCCGGCCCGGCTCGCCGTCCCCGTCCTCCTGGAGGGCTACGCCGCTCGCCAGGACGGCGGCACCACCGTGTTCGACCTGCCCTCGGGGCCGCTCGTCGTCGACACCGACCGCATCCCCACCGCCGGGCCGCTCACCCCCGAGGCGGTCGCCGCCTCCCGCGCCTGCATCGGTCTGCTGCGCTGGGACGCCGGGACCTACGTCGTGCAGCCGCTCGCCGTCGAGACGACCGTCCGCAAGAAGACCGTCGGCCTGCACGCGGGAGCCTGGGCCGGCGGCACCACCGACAAGGCGGGCGTCAGGGCCGAGAAGGCCGCCACCGACGCCGTGCAGGTGCTGCGCGAGCGCGCCGGAAGGCTGCTGCGGAAATGACCGATCCCCTCCACGCCCCGCAGAGCGCCGGGCCCGCGGACGCGCCGGACACGGCGACGGCCGGGCCCGAGGCCCAGGAGAACCGCCGCCAGGTGCTCTACTGGCGCCTGCTGGCCCGCCTCTTCGACCGCGACGAACAGCAGACCCTGGAGTCCGCGAGCCTCGCCGTCGTCCAGGACATCGGCCTGCCGGCCGCGCTGCTCGACCCGCAGACCTCCGTCGACTCGCTCGTGCAGCGCCACCCCGCGCTGGCCGCCGCGTTCGACGGCCTGATGGTCCCCGAGACCGACGACGCCGGCCGCGACCGGGCCGACGAGGTACGGCGCGCGGCCCTCGTGTCGAAGGTCCTGCTGAACGTCTTCGACCGCGGCTTCGGCACCGTCACCGCCGGACAGCTCGCCCGCTGGCAGGCCGACGCCGCCTGGCTGGAGCGCGCCCTCGGCTGCAGGCCGGGCGAACTGCGCGCCGGCCGCGCCGGAGCGGCCGGGCCCGGGGCGAGCGGCGCCTCCGGCGTCGGCACCGGCGGCAACCGCCGCACCCCCGACCTGAGCCGCCTCGTCCCGGAGATCGGGCCCGAACTCGGCGCCATCGAGGCCGACCTCGTCAAGCGCATGCATCTGCGCGAGGTCCTCGCCGACCCGCAGCTCGCCGCGAAACTCACCCCGAGCATGTCGCTCATCGAGCAGCTGCTGCGCGACAAGAACAACCTCTCCGGCGTCGCCCTCGCCAACGCCAAGGCACTGATCCGGCGCTTCGTCGACGAGGTCGCCCAGGTGCTGCGCACCCAGGTCGAGAAGAGCACGGTCGGCGCCCTGGACCGCTCGGTGCCGCCCAAGCGCGTCTTCCGCAACCTCGACCTCGACCGCACCATCTGGAAGAACCTCACCAACTGGAGTCCCGAGGAGGAGCGGCTCTACGTCGACCGCCTCTACTACCGGCACACCGCCCGCAGGACCACGCCCCAGCGGCTCGTCGTGGTCGTCGACCAGTCGGGCTCGATGGTCGACTCCATGGTCAACTGCACCATCCTCGCCTCCATCTTCGCCGGACTGCCCAAGGTCGACGTCCACCTCGTCGCGTACGACACCCAGGCGCTCGACCTCACCCCGTGGGTGCACGACCCGTTCGAGACGCTGCTGCGCACCAACCTCGGCGGCGGCACCGACGGCACGGTCGCCATGGCGCTGGCCCAGCCGAAGATCGCCGAGCCGCGCAACACCGTCGTCGTGTGGATCTCCGACTTCTACGAATGGCGCGGGGAGCAGCTCTTCGAGTCCATGGCGGCCCTGCACCGCTCGGGCGTGAAGTTCATCCCCGTCGGCTCGGTGACCAGCTCCGGCCGCGGCAGCGTCAACCCCTGGTTCCGCGAGCGGTTCAAGGACCAGGGCACCCCGGTGCTCTCCGGGCACATCCGCAAGCTCGTCCACGAGCTCAAGACGTTCCTCGCCTGATCCCCGAGACCCGAACCTTCCCAGAAAGGCCCTCACATGTCCGACCTGCTGCGCGCCCCCGCCGAGATCAAGTACGCCGAGGAACTGAACTGGCTGGAGTCGATCGACGACAGCCCCAAGCCGTTCTCCTGGCGTCTGTCGCCGAAGATGGTCCGTCTGTTCATCCTGGGCTCCGAGCGCGCCGACGGCCTGGACCGCGAGATCCAGCAGAAGTGGTTCGGCGACCGCAGCTTCGTCGAGCGTTCCATCGTCACCCTCGCCTCCGACCGCGGTCTGCTGCTCATCGGCGACCCCGGCACCGGCAAGAGCTGGCTCGCCGAACTGCTCTCCGCCGCGATCTGCCGCAACTCCACCCTCGTCGTGCAGGGCACGGCCGGCACCACCGAGGACCACATCAAGTACTCGTGGAACGTGTCCATGGTGATCGCCAAGGGCCAGTCCCGGGAGTCGATGATCCCCTCGCCGATCATGACCGCCATGGAGTCCGGTGCCGTCGGCCGCTTCGAGGAGCTCACCCGCTCCACCAGCGACGTGCAGGACGCGCTCATCTCGATCCTGTCGGAGAAGTACATCTCCGTGCCCGAACTCGACAGCGACAACATCGTGTTCGCCAAGCCGGGCTTCTCGATCATCGCGACCGCCAACAGCCGCGACCGGGGCGTCAACGACCTGTCGAGCGCCCTCAAGCGCCGGTTCAACTTCGTCCGCATCCCCGTCGTCGGCGACAAGAAGGCCGAGGCGGAGATCGTCCGCTTCCGCACCGAGGAACTGCTGCGCCGCCATCAGATCGAGCTCGACGTGCCGCCCACGCTGCTGGACGTGCTGCTGCAGAGCTTCGCCGACCTGCGCGCCTCCTCCGCCGCGGCCGCGAGCGACGACGAGAAGCTGGAGTCCGCGCTGTCCACGGCCGAACAGATCGGTGTCCTGGAGGACGCCATCCTGCACAGCAACTTCTTCGGCGAGCAGGCCCTGACCGCCCGCACCCTCGCCTCGTCCCTCGTCGGCTCCCTCGCCCGGCGCGAACCCGAGGACCTCGCCATCCTCAACAAGTACCTGCACGGCGTGGTCGAGCCGCGCAGCAAGGAAGAGGGCGGCTCCTGGCCGGAGTTCCTCGAGGGCGGCCGCGACACGATCGCGACCCTGTCATGAGCGAAGCCACCTTCACCGGGCTGCGCGCCCAGCTGGAGCAGGCGGCGCGGACGTTCGCCGACGGGCCCCGTGCACTGGAGGGCATCCTCCTGGGCATGGTCGACGACGTCGACCGGGCGATCCGGGAACCCCTGGAGATCTTCCCCGTCTGCCATCACTCACCCGCCTCCGCCCTCGCCATGGCCCGCCGGCTGCGTGAGAAGCAGCCCAAGGTGGTCTACCTGGAGCTGTGCGAGGACATGGCCCCGCTGCTGACCGAGCTGCGCAACTGCCGGCTGCCGGTGGCGGTGCAGGCGTTCGCCACCGAGGTCGACGGCTTCCCCGCCGACTGGGCGCCGCTGTCGGTCGTCGCCCCGGTCACCGAGGCGTCCGCCGAGTACCAGGCCATCGCCTACGCCCTGGACACCCCGGGCGTGGAACTGGTCCTCGTCGACCGCTCCTCCGACCATGTCTTCCAGTGGCGCGAGTCCGAGGACCCCGGGTCCCCGGACACCGCCGATCCCGACGCGCCGCCCGCCGAGGAGGAGGCCGCGCTGCACGGCGACGCGGTCGGCGTCGAGATCGGCGACCTGAGGCCCCGGTTCGCCGAGCTGGAGGAGCACCTCCTGCGGCACGGGAAGGTGCGGCACTGGTCGGAGTGGTGGCACCAGTACGTCGAGCTGCCGCTCGGCGACAGCGACCACGACACCTACCGGCAGGTGATGTTCCTCGTCGGCAGTCTCTTCCGCCGTCTCGCCCCCGGCGACGGGCGACGGGTGCGGATCGACGAGGACCGCGAGCGCTACATGTGGACCCGGATGCGCGAGCACCTCACCGCCACCGGGACCGACCCCGGCGACGCCCTCTACGTCTGCGGAGCCTTCCACGCGGCCAGCCGCGTGGAAGAGTTCGGCGTCGCCGGCAGCGCCGGCTTCGAGATCTCCCCGCGCACCGCCACCGCATGGCAGTACGGCCTGATCCCGTCGAGCCACGCGGCCATCGAGGCCCAGTTCGGGCTCGCCGCGGGCTCGGTGTCGATCGCGGCGACGGAATGGGCGAAGAACCTCAGACGGACCCGGGTGAAGCCCTACCGGCTGGCCGGGCAGGCGGGCACCAGGAAGCCCGCCAGGACCGCGGCGCCCCCGGCACCCGTGGCGGACACCCCGGCCGCCGACCGGCTGACGGGCTTCCTCCGGCGGCCCCCCGTGCTCGACCCGCTCGACGAGGCCGAACTGCTCGGCTGGTCGGTGGAGATCGTGCGTGCCGCCCGGCGCAACGGATACCTCGCCTCCACCGCCGACGCCATCGCCGTGTTCGAGACGTCCATCCTGCTGGCCGGGATGCGCGACCGGGCCAGGCCGACGCCGTACGACTTCCAGGACGCGGCCGTCACCTGCATCGAGAAGGACACCGTGCCCGGCCGGCGCGACGTCCGCAGGCTCGTCGAGATCATGATGGGCGGCGACCGCGTCGGCCAGGTCGGCTACGACGCCCTGCCGCCCCTCGCCCGCGACGTCCACGACCGCCTCGGCCCGCTCGGCCTCAGGCTCCAGCAGCGCGGAGTGCAGCGCGCCCTGCTCGACATCGCCTCCCGCCCCGAGCTGGAGAAGTGCTCCGACGTCCTGTGGATCCTGAAGTACCTGATGCCGCACGGCACCGCCCGCCCGATCATGGGCGAACGGCGGCTCGGCGAGAAGTCCCTCCAGGAGTCCTGGGACCTCGCCCTCGGCACCCATCAGCGGGCCCTCATCGAACTCGGCTACGAGGGCGTCAGCATCGAGCAGGTCCTGGAGCAGCGGCTGCGGCGCACCGCGTACGACTCGAAGGCCACGGCCGCGACCGTGCTGCGCGCCGTCGAGGACGCGATCCTCCATCTGCGCAGCCGCCGTCTCGCCGACGAACTCGGCACCCGCGCCCTGGAAGTGCTGGCGCAGGAACGCAGCGTGGACGGGGCACCCGAGGTACTGCGCCGGGTACGCGGGCTGCTCGCGTACTACCGCACCAACGAGCCCGTGCTGCCCGGCTGGATCGAGTCCTTCGTCAAGGCCGGCTACGCCCACTACTGCACACTCCTGCCGATGGCGTTCACCGACGAGGACGCCACCGTCCGCCAGGTCGCGGCCATGTTCGGCTTCCTGTTCAGCATGGAGAGCCTGGCACTGTCGCTCGGCTGCGACCGCACCCAGCTCGAACTGGCCGTCGCCCAGTCCCACCCGCGGGAGCCGGACAAGACGGCCCTGCTCTGGGCGGCCCAGACCCAGCTCGGCCGCCTCACCCGCGCCGAACTGCGCACCCGCTGCGCCGAGCTGCTGGGCAACCCCCTGGTCGTCCCCGCGTACCCGCGCTATCTCAGCGGGTTCCTGCACGCGCTGGAGCCGGTGCCGCAGCTGACGGACTTCGTCGTCGAGGCCGTGTCCAGCGCCTTCGCCGAACTGCCCGACCCGGTGCTGCTGCCCTGGCTGCCGACCCTGATCACCACACTGCGCTCGGGCGGCGCCGACCTGGCCCCGCTGCTCATCCGGGAGGCCGGGCGGATCTTCCCCGGCCGCCTGGACGCCCTGGACGCCTGGGTCCCGCCGTGGCGGACGGGCCCGGAGCACACCACCGGCCCGGCCCGCCGCTCCGCGGGCCCGCGCGGCGTGCCCCTGCTCACCGCGCACCGGGAGACCTGCGACGCCCTCGCCGCACTGCTGGGCTGCGAGGGCACATGGGATCCGGCGGACACCGGCGCCCCGGGAGGCGCGGCCCTGCTCGCCGCTCACCCGCAGACCTGCGACGCCCTCGCCGGACTGCTGGGCTGCGAGGGGGCCTGGGACACCGCGGCCGCCGCGGCCCCGCGCGGCGCGGCACTCCTGAGCCGTCACCCGGCGGCGGCGACCGCGCTCGGTGACCTGCTGGCGTCCCCCTGACACAACCGGGGCCCGGGACGGGGCGGCCCCGCCCCGGGCCCCATAATGATCACAACTGCCTTCGAGTCAAAGGGTGTTGAGGTGGGGGAGACCTGGGTCGCGCTGGCCGTCGCGGTGGTCGGTGTCGCCGGCACGCTGGGGGCCGCGCAGCTGACGCAGAGCCGGGCCGACCGGAGCAAACGGCTGGAGCTGGAGGCCCTCGCCCGCCAGCAGCGCGACGAGCGTGAGCACGCCGAGCGGATACGGCGGTCGGAGGTGGCCGAGGCCCGCCGCCGGGAACGGCTGGAGCTGCGCCGCACCTGCTACATCGCCCTCAACACGGCGTTCCGCCAGTACCAGACCTCCCAGATCAACCTGGTGCACGCACTGCGCTCGGGCGACGGCGTCGAGGTCTGCGCGGAGCAGCTGGAGGAACACCGCGCGGCGCAGCGTGAGAGCTACGCGCAGGCGCAGATGATCGCGCCGGACACGGTGATGAGCACGGTGAGCGCCGCCGGACACATACTCGGCAACGGCTACGGCGTCCTCAAGCAGTACCTCTCCTCGCCGCCGGACACCGCGACCCTGGACGCGTTCGCGGCCGGTCAGATCGAACAGGCATGGAGCCTCCTGTCCGACCTGCGCCGCGTCCTGCGCCACGACCTCGGCGTGGACACCCCGGACGCCTGACGGCCCCGTCCGGCGCCCGGAACCCTCCCGCGAGGGTCACCCCGCCCCGGCCCGCAGGGGGCAGCCCGTGTCGACGCGTTCACTCAGCTCGGCCCGCAGCGCGGCCAGTTCGGCCATGCGGGTGTCGATGACCCGGATCTTGTCCGCGAACAGCGCCGACAGGGCCTCGGCCGAGTCCGGCGCGTCGAGCAGTTCCTCGCCGTGGCGGCGGATCTCGGCGAGCGTGAAGCCCAGCGACTGTGCGGTGCGGACGTAGTGCAGCCAGGTCACCGTCTCCTCGGGGAAGTCCCGGTAACCGTTCTCCAGCCGTCGGCCGGAGACCAGGCCGAGCCGCTCGTAGAAGCGGACGGCGTCCCTGCTCAGGCCGGTCCGTGCGGCCAGCTCGCCGATGCGCATGCTGTCTTCACCCCCGTGTGGACTTGACCCTGGACCGTACTCCACCGTTCAGCATGAGGCGTCGTCGGCCACGTCCCCGATCCCCCGGAGCCTCACCATGAACCCGTCCCAGCCCGGCTATCTGCGTCTCGTCCGGGCGAGCGCCTGGTACGACCTCGTCGTCACCGCGGGGTTCGTCACCCCGTGGACCTACGCCCTGGTGCACGCCGCCCTGTCGTGGACCGGAGAGACGCTCGGAGTCGGCGCGCTGCCCGCCCGGGAGCCGATGCAGGTCCTCCACGCGAACCTGATGGGCTCGGTGGTCGTCGTCTGGTCCGCCCTGCGGCTGAGGGCGACCCTGCCGGTCCACGGTCTCTACGACGGGGCGGCCCGGGTGCTGTTCTCGCTGTGGATGGCGTACGCGCTGGGCGCCGGGGCCTCGGGCGTGCTGTGGCCGTTCCTGGCCGTCGAGACGGCGTGGGGTGTCGTACAGCTGGCGCCCTGGTGGCGGGCGCGTGCCGGTGCCGCCGGACGGCGCGGGGCGAACCGTCCGGCGGCGGGGCAGGGGGCGTAGCGGATCAGCCCAGGTTGCCCAGGCGGGCGTCCTGCCACAGGTCGACGCCGCCGTCGGTGGCGAGCTTGTCGATCTCCGCGAGCTCCTCGGCGCTGAAGTCGAGGTTCTCCAGCGCGGCCACGTTCTGCTCCAGCTGCTCCACGCGGGAGGCGCCGACGACGAGCGAGGTGACCCGGTCGTCGCGCAGCGCCCAGGCGAGTGCCATCTGGGCCAGGGTCTGGCCGCGCCGGCCCGCGATGTCGTCGAGGGCGCGCAGCCGGCGCAGCATGTCGTCCGTCAGCCAGCCCGCGTCGAAGGACGTGCCCTGGGCGGCCCGCGAGTCCCCGGGCACGCCGTCGAGGTAGCGCCCGGTCAGCAGCCCCTGCGCCAGCGCGGTGAAGCCGATGACGCCGAACCCCTCCTCCTCGGCGGCGTCCAGCAGCCCGTCGGTCTCGATCCAGCGGTTGAGCATGCTGTACGACGGCTGGTGGATGAGCAGCGGAGTGCCCAGCTCGCGCAGGATGCCGGCGGCCTGCCGGGTGCGCTCGGCGTCGTAGGAGGAGATGCCGACGTAGAGGGCCTTGCCCTGGCGGACGGCCGTGTCGAGCGCGCCCATCGTCTCCTCCAGCGGCGTGCTCGCGTCGAGCCGGTGGGAGTAGAAGATGTCGACGTGGTCCAGGCCCATACGGGTGAGCGACTGGTCGAGCGAGGCGAGCACGTACTTGCGGGAGCCGCCGCCCTGCCCGTACGGGCCCGGCCACATGTCCCAGCCCGCCTTGGTGGAGATCACCAGCTCGTCCCGGTACGGCGCGAGGTCCTGCTTCATCAGACGGCCGAAGTTGATCTCCGAGGAGCCGTAGGGCGGACCGTAGTTGTTCGCGAGGTCGTGGTGGGTGATGCCCAGGTCGAACGCGCGCAGGGCGATCTCTCGCTGGGTCTCGAACGGCCGGTCGTCGCCGAAGTTGTGCCAGTAGCCCAGGGACAGCAGGGGGAGGTCGAGCCCTGAGCGTCCGGTGCGCCGGTAGCTCATGGTGCCGTCGTAGCGATCGGGGTCCGCGACGTGGTTCATCGGGTGGTCTCCGGGTGGTGCGATGGGGGGACCTGTCCAGCGTGCCCCGGTGTGATCGGTAAGTCCAACAGCCCGGGCTCATCGCATTCAGCGCCGCGGCTTCTGAATGCCCGTGCCCCGCTCCGGCGGCCGGCGGGCCGGGCGGCGGGAATGCGCCGGGCGGGGGTGTTGTTGGACCCCACGTGGCTGACATGGGCAGGCCAAGGGCCTGTGATGTGGGCGGAAGGAGAACCTCATGGCACGCAGCACCGTGCGTCCCGTCGTCAGGCTGACGTCGACGGCCGGGACGGGCGTCACCTACGTGACGCGCAAGAACCGTCTCAACGACCCCGACCGGCTGATCCTGCGCAAGTACGACCCGGTCGCCGGCCGGCACGTCGCGTTCCGCGAAGAGCGCTGAACCGGGCGCCGGCCCCGGCGGTCCGTCCGCCGGGCACCGGCCGCCGTCGCAGGCCGTGGGAAGCCATGGCACGCCATGAGGACGAGGAGGCACACCCCGTGAAGCACGGAATCCACCCCGAGACCCGCCAGGTCGTCTTCCGCGACCGCGCGGCGGGCGTCGCGTTCCTGATCCGCTCGACCGCACACAGCACGCGCACGATCGAGTGGGAGGACGGCGCCTCCCACCCCCTGATCGACGTCGACACCTCCTCGGCGAGCCATCCCTTCCACACCGGCACCACCCGGATCGTGGACAGCGCGGGCCGTGTGGAGCGCTTCGAGCGCCGCTACGGGGGCGCGGGCACCGCACGCCGCTGACACCCCTGAGCCCCGGCCCCCCGGCGCTCGCCGCCGGGGCTCCCCGGCCCGGCCCGGCCGCGCCCACCGGCCCGGCCGCGCCCACCGGCCCGGCCGCGCCCACCGGCGCGGCCGGGCCGACACGTGTCGCATCGTCACGATCCATGCACGCATCGTGACGGACGCCACCGGCAACGGGCCGGTCACCGCCGGGTGCGGTGGGGACGGGCCGCGCCCCCCGGCGGACCCGTCCACCCGGAACGGGTCCGCGGCACGCTGAGGTCCTTGCCCGGACCGACCGCGAGCGGATCCGGTGCCGCTCCCGGGCCGGCACGCCGCCCGGGAGCGGCAGGCCGGGCAGGACGAAGGGACGACGGCTCACCGGGTCCGACGGCCCACCGGGTCCCAGGTGCGCACGGCGGCCGCGTCGGCACCCGGTGCGAACCCCGCCGCCCGCCTCGCCGAGGTTTTCGCGGCCGCGCTCGGCAGAGGTGAGGCGGATTCTCACCCGATGAGCTGAATTCCGCACCAACAGGCAACCCACGAAGCCCGTTTGCCGGTCTCACAGGTTGCTCACAGGTCCGTCCTGGGCGCATGGGGTGCGCCCGGCACGACGGCCGGGTCCGTGAGCTGTCGAGTCCGATGCCACTGACCATGGCACGCGCAGACGAGGAACCGATGACCAGTCAGCAACACCGCAAGCGCATCAAACGCGCGTCGCTCGCCGCGGCCGCCGCACTCACCGTCGTCGTCGTGGCGGCCGGTGCCGCACCCGGTGCCGCCCCGGCGAGCCCGGCCGGCACGCCCGAGCTCAAGCTGGTGGCCGCGTCGAAGTCCGTCACGATCGACCGGTGGGAGGGGGAACCCGGGGTCTACCTGGATCTCGGTACGTATCTCACCGTCGACAAGGCTCCGCTGGAGTTCAAGGTGACCCGGAAGTCCTACAAGGACCCCGTCGTCGCCCAGCAGGTCTTCCGCAACGGCTCCGCCACCCGCGTGAAGACGCTGCCCGCCGGGACGGTGAAGGACTTCTCGGGCCTGCCCGGTTTCCTGGAGGTCACCGTCAAGAACGCCGCCGGTGAGGTCGCGGCGAGGAGCAAGGGCACCTTCTGCCCCAACAACGCCTCCGGACGCCTCCGTCCGGACGCGCCGGCCAACTCGCACTATCCGGAGAGCTGCCCGACCAACCCGTTCACCCTCGGCTCCGTGTGGGGCGTGGAGAAGGGCTGGGCGTCCAACTCCTCCACGTTCGACTACGACAAGCCGGTCGACCTCCCTGCGGGCGAGTACACCGCCCAGGTCGGCGTGGCCAAGAAGTACCGGGACATGTTCGGCATCCCCGACGACCGTCCCACCGTCAAGGTGACCGTGCGGCAGATCAGTGACGGCGGTGGCGGCGGCGGTGGCGTAGGTGTGGGCGCCCGGCGGTCGGGGGCCCACGCGGGACACGGCGGTGCCGCCCACCACGCGGGACACGGCGCCCCCGCGACCCACCACGGGGCGGGTCACGACGCGCTCGCGGCGCACCACTACGGTGTGCGCGGCGCCGACGCCCCCACCCCGCCGGCCCTCTCGCACGCCCTGGAGGACCGCGGCACCGCCCACCACCTCGGTGACGGCCGCGGCCACACGGACGGCTCGCGCATCGCACCAGCCCTCAGGGCGAACCCGAAGCGGCCCACCGGCCGTGCGGGCGTCCCGGCGAACACCCCCAAGCCGGACCTGCGTTCCCTGCCGGCCTGGGACATCGCCATCACCGACGGCGAGGACGGCGACGTACCCGGCAAGGACTACCTCGCCTTCAGCGCCAACGTCTGGAACGCCGGCCCGGCACCGCTGGTGGTGGACGGCTTCCGTACCCCGGGCGCGGACCTGATGGACGCCTACCAGTACTTCTACGACGCGAACGGCAAGCAGGTGGGCTACACCCCCACCGGCACCATGGAGTGGGACCCGCGCATCGGGCACGAGCACTGGCACTTCACCGACTTCGCCAGCTACCGCCTGCTGAGCGCGGACCGCACCGAGGAGGTCCGCAGCGGCAAGGAGGCGTTCTGCCTGGCCAACACGGACGCCGTCGACTACACGGTGAAGAACGCCAACTGGCACCCGCACAACACCGACCTGTCGACCGCCTGCGGTGAGCAGAACTCGCTGTCCGTGCGGGAGGTCCTCGACGTCGGCTCCGGCGACACCTACACCCAGTACCGTCCCGGCCAGTCCTTCGACATCACCGGCCTGCCGAACGGCACGTACTACATCCAGGTCATCGCCAACCCCGAGAAGCGGCTGAAGGAGACCAACCTCAACAACAACGTCGCCCTGCGCAAGGTGGTCCTCGGCGGCACGCCGGGCGCCCGCACGGTGCAGGTGCCCCCGCACCACCTGATCGACGCCAGGTGACACACCCCTGAGACAGCGCCCGGGACCCGCCGTTCACCGGCAGGTCCCGGGCGCTGCCGCCTTCTCGTCCGAAACCTCCGCACGCGCGCGGGCGGCACCGCCGCGAGCGCTCAGCCGGCGGCGCCGACCCGCTGGGCGGGGTATCTGCACGTGGGGGCGTGAGGCAGTGCCCGTACGGGCCGGCGCGCTGCCGGTTCCGGGGTCAGCCGTGGTAGTTGATGTACCCGTTGCCGTCGGAGTCGTTGGCCGACTTGGTGTACGAGTGGACGTCCGCCCGGCTGCCGTTCGACTTGTACACGTAGATCGTGTCCTTGTCGTTGTTCCACATGAAGTTGCAGTTCTGGCGGTAGACGACGTTTCCGCTGTCGGAGTTGGTGCCGCGTCCGCCGCGCAGCTTCACGTAGTCGCCGGGCTCCAGGTAGTGGTTGGCCGAGAAGGTGAAGACGTTGCCCGTGGCGTCCTTGACCTTGTAGCCCTTGAGGTTCACGGTCGCGGTCCGCGAGTAGTTCTTGAGCGTCAGGTACTCGGCCCTGGTGTTGCCGGTGGCGCAGCTGTTGGAGTCACGTCCGGGTGCGTCGTACTGGATGCCCTTGATCTTCAGGGACGACGCGTACTCGGTGGCGTGCGCGGAGCCGGCCGTCGTGAGGGCCAGTGCTGCCGCGGCGGCCACGGACGCGGCGGCGGTGATGCGTATGCGCATGAGGTGAGTTCTCCCCAAGGGTGTGATCGAGAGCCTGGAGCATACACAGATCTTGGGGGAACGATGGAGGTTCGGTGAGGAAACCGTGAAGAAGAGGTGGGCTGTGGTAAAGGGCGGCCGGGCGCAGGTCCGGGCCGGCCCGCGGGGGCCGGCCCGGACCTGGGGGAGCGAGGATCAGGCGAGGTCGAAGCGGTCGAGCTCCATGACCTTGACCCAGGCGGCGACGAAGTCGCCGACGAACTTCTCCTTCGCGTCGTCGCTCGCGTAGACCTCGGCGAGGGCACGCAGCTCCGAGTTCGAGCCGAAGACGAGGTCGGCACGGCTGCCCGCCCACTTGACCTCACCGGTGGCCGTGTCACGGCCCTCGAAGGTGTGGGCGTCCTCGGAGGTGGCCTTCCACGTCGTGCCCAGGTCGAGCAGGTTGACGAAGAAGTCGTTGGTCAGCGCGCCGGGCGTCGTGGTGAGGACGCCGAGCTGCGACTGCTGGTGACCGGCGCCCAGGACGCGCAGGCCGCCGACGAGGACGGTCAGCTCGGGGGCGCTCAGGGTGAGCAGGTTCGCCTTGTCGAGCAGCAGGTACTCGGCCGGCAGGCGGTTGCCCTTGCCCGTGTAGTTGCGGAAGCCGTCCGCGGCCGGCTCCAGGGCGGCGAAGGACTCCACGTCCGTCTGGTCCTGCGAGGCGTCGACCCGGCCCGGGGTGAAGGGCACCTCGATGTCGAAGCCGCCGTCCTTGGCCGCCCTCTCGACGCCGGCGCCGCCGGCGAGCACGATCAGGTCGGCCAGGGAGACCTGCTTGCCGCCGGTCTGCGCGGAGTTGAAGGACTCCTGGATGCCTTCCAGCGTGCGCAGCACGGCCGCCAGCCGGTCGGGCTCGTTGACCTCCCAGCTCGCCTGCGGCTGGAGCCGGACGCGGGCACCGTTGGCGCCGCCGCGCTTGTCGCTGCCGCGGAAGGAGGACGCCGACGCCCAGGCGACGGACACCAGCTGGGACACCGTCAGATCCGAGTCGAGGATCTTCGCCTTGAGAGCGGCGACGTCGTCGGCGTCGATCAGCTCGTACGTGCGCTCCGGCAGCGGGTCCTGCCACAGCAGCGTCTCGGCGGGGACCTCGGGGCCGAGGTAGCGCACGACCGGGCCCATGTCACGGTGGGTCAGCTTGTACCAGGCGCGGGCGAAGGCGTCGGCGAACTGGTCCGGGTTCTCGTGGAAGCGCCGTGAGATCTGCTCGTAGACCGGGTCGAAACGCAGCGACAGGTCGGTGGTGAGCATCGTCGGCAGGTGCTTCTTCGACGCGTCGTAGGCGTCGGGGATGATCGCCTCGGCGTCCTTCGCGACCCACTGCTGGGCACCGGCCGGGCTGGTGGTCAGCTCGTAGTCGTACTCGAAGAGGTTCTTGAAGAAGCCGCTGCCCCACCGGGTGGGCGTGGCGGTCCAGGTGACCTCCAGGCCGGAGGTGATGGCGTCGGCGCCCTTTCCGGTGCCGTAGCTGCTGCGCCAGCCCAGGCCCTGCTCCTCCAGGCCCGCGGCCTCGGGGTCGTCGCCGACGTGGTCGGCCGGGCCGGCTCCGTGGGTCTTGCCGAAGGTGTGGCCGCCCGCGATCAGGGCGACGGTCTCCTCGTCGTTCATCGCCATCCGGCGGAACGTCTCGCGGATGTCGCGGGCCGCGGCGACCGGGTCCGGATTGCCGTTGGGGCCCTCGGGGTTGACGTAGATCAGGCCCATCTGGACCGCGCCCAGCGGGCTCTCCAGCTCACGATCCCCGCTGTAGCGGCGGTCGTCCAGCCAGGTGGTCTCGGGGCCCCAGTAGACGTCCTCCTCCGCCTCCCAGACGTCCTCGCGGCCACCGGCGAAGCCGAACGTCTCGAAGCCCATCGACTCCAGGGCGACGTTGCCGGTGAGGATCATCAGGTCGGCCCAGGAGATCTGCTGGCCGTACTTCTTCTTCACCGGCCACAGCAGGCGGCGTGCCTTGTCCAGGTTGGCGTTGTCGGGCCAGCTGTTCAGCGGGGCGAAGCGCTGCTGTCCGGCGCCGGCGCCGCCGCGGCCGTCGCTGATGCGGTAGGTGCCCGCGCTGTGCCAGGCCATGCGGATCATGAAGGGGCCGTAGTGCCCGAAGTCGGCCGGCCACCAGTCCTGGGAAGTGGTGAGCACCTCGGCGATGTCACGCTTCACGGCCGCGAGGTCGAGGCTCTTGAACGCCTCGGCGTAGTCGAACTCCTCGCCGAGCGGGTTCGCCACGGCGGGGTTCTTGGCGAGGATCCTCAGGTTGAGCCGCTCCGGCCACCACTGCCGGTTGCCGCCGCCCTGGGTCGGGTGCGCGGCGCGACCGTGCGCGACCGGGCAGCCGCCTCCGTCCTCGGTCTTCGCGTCTGTGACGATTGCGTCGTGGTTCTCGGACATTGCAATCCTTCCGGACTGTAAGCGGATCACGTGCTCACGAACTACGGGTGGTGGAACAGGCGGGGCACAGGCCCCAGTAGATGACCTCGGCCTCGTCGATGGCGAAGCCGTGGTCGTCGGAGGCGGTGAGGCAGGGAGCCTCGTCGACCGCGCAGTCGACGTCGGCGACGGCGCCGCACGATCGGCAGACGACATGGTGGTGGTTGTCCCCGACGCGTCCCTCGAACCGGGCCGGGCTGCCCGCCGGCTCGATCCGGCGGACGAGGCCCGCCGAGGTGAGCGCGTGCAGGGCCTCGTACACGGCCTGGAGGGATATGTGGCCCACCCGGTCGCGCACCCCGGCCGCGAGGGCCTCGACGCCGAGGTGGTCACCGGCGCGCACGGTCTCCAGCAGTGCGACGCGGGCGGCCGTCACCCGCAGGCCCGCACCGCGCAGTTCCTCGGCGGTCGTCGGGGTCCCGGATGCGGTCATGCCGCCGAACCTACCCTCATAAACACGAGTCATTCAAGGAAACGAACGAACCAAGCCGGATGTGCTCCCGTCGAACGACGTGTGCGGCCGCGGGTCCTGACCGCAGGTCCGGAGCGGGCTCTCCGCCGCCGGGCCGGTCCCCGCGCGAGCGGTGCCGGTCCCGCGCGCTTCCGTCGAGGCCGCGCACGGCCCGTCACCGCCGCGGTGCGAACCCGTACGCGCCGCGGAACGCCCGGCTGAAGCGGGCCGGGTCGGCGAACCCCCGGCGCCGAGAGGGCCTCTGAGGCGCCGGACGCCGGACCCCGGACGCCGGACCCCGGACGCCGGACCCCGGACGCCGGACCCCGGACGCCGGACCCCGGACGCCGGACCCCGGACGCCGGACCCCGGACCCCGGACCCCGGACCCCGGACCCCGGGCGCCGGGCGGCCGTGGGTGATAGGCGGCGCGGGTGGCCGGTCGCCTGGACGGCCGGTGGCGCGGGCGGCCGCAACTGCCGTGGCAGTGCGCCGAGAACGTGCCGCCCGCCGACTGTCCGCGCCCGCGCCCGTGCCTGTGCCCGTTCCGTGCCTTCGCCCGTCCCGCGCCTTCGCCTGTCCCGGGCGCGGAAGCCGCCGTCGGCGCACGGCTGCTGTCCGTCGGCGCACGGCTGCTGCCTGCCGACGTACCGGCCGTCCTGCCGGACCCCGCGGCGCTCCGGGGGAGCGGGGGCCGTGCGAGAGTGGATCAGTGCTCGGCCCGTACGGGGTGGCCGCTCATGACCGAGACCCGGTTGAACGCGCCGATGGTGATCGCCACCCAGATCACCGCGGAGATCTGGTCCTCGGTGAACACCTCCCGCGCGGCCGCGTAGGCCGCGTCCCGCGCGGCGATGTCGGACGGGACGGTCGTCGCCTCCGCCAGGGCGAGGGCGGCCCGTTCGGCGGGGGTGTACAGCTCGGCGTCGCGCCAGGCCGCGAGCACGCCCAGGCGCTGGGTGGTCTCGCCCGCGCGCAGCGCCGCCCGGGTGTGCGTGTGCAGGCAGTAGGCGCAGCCGTTGAGCTGCGACACCCGGAGGTTGACCAGCTCCACCAGCAGTCGGTCGAGGCCGGCGTCGGCGGCGACGGCGCGCACGGTCTCGGCGGTCTGCACCAGCGCGTGATACGCCTTCGGGCTCTGCTTGTCGACGAAGATCCGCTCGGGGCGGGGCTCGGGGACGCTGTTCAACCTGGGCTCCTTCGGGCGCCGTTGCCTGCTGGTGCTGCGGTACGCTACCCGCACGGCTATTGTTGAAGCGTAAACTATCATGGTTGTGGAGGCCCCCGATGAGCAACGTCGAGACCGACCCCGTCGCGCCGCGCCGCGCCACCGGGGAGGCACCCGGACCCCCGAGCGCGCCCGAGCCCCGCGTGGACGTGCTCACCCCGCGCGACGTGCCCCTCGGCGGACCACGGGCCATGACCGTGCGGCGCACCCTGCCGCAGCGGGCGCGCACCCTGATCGGCGCCTGGTGCTTCGCCGACCACTACGGCCCCGACGACGTCGCCGACACCGGCGGCATGGTCGTCGCCCCGCATCCGCACACCGGCCTGCAGACCGTGAGCTGGCTGTTCAGCGGTGAGATCGAGCACCGCGACAGCCTCGGCAGCCACGCCCTCGTCCGCCCCGGCGAGCTCAACCTCATGACCGGCGGCCACGGCATCGCCCACTCCGAGGTCTCCACACCGCGCACCACCGTCCTGCACGGCGTCCAGCTCTGGGTCGCCCTGCCCGAGGCGCACCGTCATACCCGGCGCGACTTCCGGCACCACGTCCCCGAGCCCGTGCGCACCGACGCCGCCGAGATCCGTGTCTTCCTCGGCACCCTCGCCGGGTCCACCTCGCCCGTGCCTGCCTTCACACCCCTGCTCGGCGCCGAGATCGTCCTCGCCCCGCACGCCGCCCTCACCCTCGCCGTCGACCCGGAGTTCGAGCACGGCCTCCTCGTCGACCGGGGCCGCGTCCGCGTGGCCGGCACCGCCCTCGACGCGGCCGAACTCGGCTACGTCCACCCCGGCGCCGCCGCCCTCACCCTGCGCAACGAGTCCGACGGCCCGGCACGCGCCGTGCTGCTCGGCGGCACCCCGTTCGAGGAGGAGATCGTCATGTGGTGGAACTTCATCGGCCGCAGCCACGACGACATCGCCCGCGCCCGCGAGGACTGGCAGAACGCCTCCGACCGCTTCGGCGCCGTCCAGGACCACCCCGGCGGCCGGCTGCCCGCGCCCGCCCTGCCCCACGCCACCCTCACCCCGCGCCGCAACCCGCCGCGCGCCTGACCCGAACCGAGAGGACCCCGCCCATGAGCGAGACCCAGGCGACCCCCACCGTCCGCCGCGCCGACGACCGCCACCGCTACGAGATCCACGTCGGCGACACCCGCGCCGGCCTCACCGCCTACCGCGACCACGGCACTCAGCGCGTCTTCTTCCACACCGAGGTCGACGACGCCTTCGCCGGACAGGGACTGGCCTCCGTGCTCGTCCGGGAGGCGCTCGCCGACGTCCGCGCACTCGGCCTGCGGATCGTGCCCGTCTGCCCCTACGTCGCCAAGTTCCTCACGAAGCACACCGAGTTCGACGACATCACCGACCCGGTGACCCCCGAGGTGCGCGCCTGGCTGGCCGCCCAGCTCGGCTGACGCCGCGTCCGCCGGCGCCCCCCGCCCCGCGTCCGGGCCACGGTCTGTGACTCCGGGTGACGTCCACCGTGACGCAGGGCCGAGGCCGGGGAGGGGGGACCGGAAGGGGGAAGTGCCGGTGGCGCCGGTGCGGTTCGCCGCCCCGGGCACGGTACGGGCCCGGCGGGACGGGACGGAGCCGGCGGGACGGGACGGAGCCGGACCCGGGGGGACCGCGGGGACGCGCCCCGCTCACCCCGCTGCCGGCCCCGCGCCGGACGCGCCGCGCACACGGCACCGCCGAAGCGGAGGGCCGCCGTACGCCCGGCTGAGCAGCCGAGGTCACTCCCGCCGTGGGACGCCGCCGGCGCCGCGCCCCGGCACCGTGGAGCCCGTGAAACTCAACCGCACCGCCCGCCGGGCGGCCCTCGTCGTCCATGTCACCGCCGCCGCCTGCTGGCTCGGGCTCACCCTGGGGCTGCTCGCGCTCGGGATCACCGCGGCCACCACCGGCGACGCCGTGACGCTGGAGGCGTCGGTGCGCACCATGAAACTGTTCACGGACCGGCTGCTGCTCCCCGCCGCCCTCCTGACGCTCCTCAGCGGGCTGCTGCTGGCTCTGGGCACTCCATGGGGTCTGGCCCGGCACCGCTGGGTCCAGGTGAAGTTCTGGCTGACCCTGGTCACGACCACCGCCACCGTCCTCGCCCTGCGGCCCGGCGTCGACTCCGCCGTGGACGCCGTCGTACGGGGCGGCCCCCTGCCCGATCCCGGCGATGTGCTGTTCGGGCCCGCGGTGTCGCTGTCCGCCTACGTCTTCATGACCGCGGTCTCGGTGCTCAAGCCCTGGGGGCCGACCCGCCGCGGCCGTCGGCGGCGCGCAGCGCAGCGGGCGGGAGCACGGGGGCCTGCTAGGGTCGGCACGCCGGAGTGACCGAGGCGAGGGAAACAGGGAGGCGAGCCGATGTCCGTGCACATGGCCGCTGCCGCGCGCAGCGCCCGGACCCCGCTCACGTCCCGGGCCACGGCCTGACGTCGACCTGATTCCACCCCGCCGGGAGCGTGAGCTCGCGGGGCCTCCTCGAGACGACACCCGGAAACGGAACCTTCACCTGTCATGACCGATGACTGGATCACACGCGCCGAGACCGGCGCCGACCTCCCCGCCGTCCGCGCGATCGAGCTGGCCGCCTTCGACACCCCGCTGGAGGCCGACCTCGTCGACGCGCTGCGGACCGACGAGGCATGGATCGACGGGCTGTCCCTGGTGGCGGCCCTCCCCGACGGCACCGTCGTCGGGCACGCGCTGCTGACCCGCTGCCACATCGGCGACGTACCGGCGCTGTGCCTGGCGCCGGTGGCCGTCCTGCCCGGGCATCAGGGCACCGGTGCCGGCTCGGCCGCGATCCGGGCCGCGCTGCGTGCCGCCACGGAGCTGGGCGAGCGGTACGTCACCGTGCTCGGGCACCCGTCGTACTACCCGAGGTTCGGCTTCACCCGCGCCTCCGTCCACGGCATCGGGGTGACCTTCGACGTCCCGGACGAGGCCCTCATGGCACTCGCCCTGGACCCCGGCCACCCCCTGCCGGCCGGCACCGTCCGGTACGCGGCGCCCTTCGGGATCTAGCGAGGGACGCCCCGCGGGATCCGGGGACGGATCCGGCGGGGCGTCCGGCGGGGCCCCGGGCGGGACACGGTCGCGTCCCGCCCGGGAACCCTGTGCGGATCCGCCGGCTCAGCGGCCGAGCAGCCTCTTGACCTTCTTGCCCTTGGCCGACTCGTCCAGCGTCTTCCACAGCTCGTGGGAGCCGGTGTACGTGTACACGCCCGGAGCGCCCTGCTCGGCGCAGCCGTCGCCGTACGACACGACGCCTATCTGGTAGACGCCCTGACGGCCCTTCAGCTTGCGGAACAGCGGGCCGCCGCTGTCGCCCTGGCAGGAGTCCTTGCCCTCGACGCCCGCGCAGACGTTGACCTTCTTGTCGTACTCCGCGTACGAAGCCTTGCACTCGATGTGCGACACGATCGGCACGTTCACCGCGCGCAGCCGGTCCGCGTAGGCCGTCACCTCGGTATTGGTGTTGCCCCAGCCGATGACGGTGGCCTGGGCGCCCGGGCGGATCAGCGCGTCGGTGCCCTCGGTGGGCAGGTGGACCGGCGCGATGCCCTGGACGGGCTTGTCGAGGATCAGGAAGGCGATGTCGTACGCCTCCTGGCCGCGGGCGTAGCGGGGGTGGACGACGATGTCGGTCACCTGGCGCAGCCGGCCCTGGTTCTTCTTCGACAGGACCGTGCGTCCGACGACGGTCTCGATCTCCTTGGGCTTGGTGCCCAGCACACAGTGCGCGGCCGTCATGACCATCTGCGGGGAGAGCAGGCTGCCCCCGCAGAACTGGCGGTCGAACGGGCTGCCCGTGCCCTTCTGGAGCAGCGCGGCGATGAACGGGTGCTTGCCGTCGGCCTGCCCGACGCCGCCGATGATCTGCGAGGTCGGACGGCCGCGGTCCGCGGAGGTGTCCGCGGCGTGGGAGGTGCCGACGGAGGCGGCGGTGAGGGCGAGCGCCGCGCCGGACGCGGCCGCCGCGGCGGCGATCCGCCGCGCCGTCGTTCTGTGGGGGGTGGACAGACTCATAAAGGGTCTTCTCCGTCTCTACGGGTCCGGTGGTCGGCCTTCCGCCGGACGGCCCGGCGCCGCAACGGGGCGGTGCGCCGGGGGAGTCGTCCGGCCGCGGTGGCCAGGTCGTACAGCCAGACGGGATCCGCGGGACGGAGGTTCAGCCAAGATCAGGACAGGATGGCCGGCTCTGGCGGCGGGGTGCCGACGGGGCCGGGCGGCAGCCGTCGCCCGCCCGGTGAGCGGCGTCCTCGTCCTGCCGCGCGGCGGCGCCACCGACGACGACCACGGCGACCAGCACGGCCGTCACCTCCTGGACGACCGCTGTCATCAGCGCCTTCGCGCGCACGGCGAGCACGGTGGACACGAGGGCGACGGCCCCGACCGCGCCCACGGCGGTCAGGCAGCCCCCACGGGGCCGGCCCGGCCGGCGGGTTCAGTCCCGTGCCGCCGGGCGGGGCGCGAGCGCCGCCAGTTCCTCGGGAGTACGGGGACCGCTGTCCGTGCCGGTGAGCAGGCCCTGGGCGCGCAGGACGTCCGCTGCCGCGACGCCCCACGGCAGCCGCAGGCCCGCCCGGGCCAGCAGGTCGGTGCGGGCCAGCGTCGCGGCGACCGGACCCGTGTGGACGCCGCCGGGGGTGAGCAGGGCCGCGTCGTCGGCCCAGCGCAGGGCGAGATCCACGTCATGGGTCGCCATCACCACCGTGGTGCCGCCCGCCCGCAGCCCCTCCAGCGTGCCGAGGAGCCGCTCCTGGCCGTCCGGGTCCAGGCCCGCGGTCGGCTCGTCGAGGATCAGCACCCGCGGCCGCATGGCGACGGCCCCGGCGATCGCGGTGCGCTTGCGCTGCCCGTACGACAGCAGATGCGTGGGACGGTCGGCCAGCGCGGTGATGTCCAGCGCGGCCAGCGCCTGAGCCACCCGCGCCCGCACCTCGGTGTCGGGCAGGCCCAGGTTCAGCGGCCCGAAGGACACGTCCTGTCCGACGGACGCGGCGAACAGCTGGTCGTCCGGGTCCTGCACGACCAACTGGACCGTCGTGCGCAGCCGGGTCAGCCCGGCCCGGCCGTACGACACCGGCTCGCCCTCGACGGTCAGCCGCCCCGCGCGCGGCCGCAGTCCGCCGCTCAGCAGGCGCATCAGGGTCGTCTTGCCGGTGCCGTTGCGGCCGAGCAGCGCCAGCGCACGGCCCTCACGCACCTCGAAGTCCAGACCGTCGAGCACCAGCGGGCCGTCGTCGTAGGCGAAGGACGCGCCGTGCAGGGCGACGAGGGGCGGTTCGCTCACGGCAGGAGCCTTTCCAGGACGAAGGTGAGTGCGGTGACGGCCGCCAGCAGCGCCAGCGCACCCGCCGTGAAGGGGACGGAGATCCGCGCCTCGGGCACCAGGACCCGCAGGGTGCCGTCGTAGCCGCGCCCGGCGAGCCCGGACTGGAGCCGCGACGCCCGGTCGAAGGCGCGCACGAACGCGGTGGCACCGAGTCCGCCGAGCGAACGCCAGGTCGCCGCGCGGGTGGTGTGTCCGAGCCGCGCGGCCTGCGCCTCGCGGATCCGCCGCACCGAGTCCAGCAGCAGAAAGCTCATGCGGTACGTCACCAGCGCCACGTCCACGACGGGCGCGGGCACCCCGGCCCGCACCAGCCGGGGCAGCAGATCGGACATCGGCGTGGTGAACGCGAACAGCAGCACGCCCAGCGAGGCGGCCGACGTGCGCAGCATCAGCTCCCCGGCCCGTACGGCACCTCCGTCGGCCGGGGACAGCGGCCCGCCGGGCCCGCCGACCTGGACCAGCAGCGTCACCGCGCCCGACGCGCAGAAGCCGAGCGGCACCCGGTAGGCACGCCACAGCCGGGCCCCGGGCACGCCCGCCGGACCCAGCAGCACCACGAGCGCGGTGACCAGGACGAGGGCCGCGCCCGGCCAGGGCGGCAGGGAGATCGCGAGCAGGGTCAGGCCGAGCCCGAGCACGGCCTTGTCCACGGGGTGGCGGTGGCGCCAGCGACTGCCGTGCGCCGCCGCGTCGATGGGCAGCACGCGGGGTCAGCCCTGCCCGGCACCCGAGCGGGTGTCCTCGGCCGCCGTGCCGTCGTGTCCGGGGCCGTGCTCGTCCCCGCGCCGTGCCAGGGCCTTCTCCTCGCCCTGGCGGCGGCCGCGGCGCAGCCCGAAGTAGTAGGCGAGGACACCCGCCCCGAGGGCCGCCTGGAGGGAGAACAGCGCCGACTCGATCTCACCGGACGGCGGTTCGTACAGCGGCGAGAACCAGGGCTCGTAGTCCGGTTCGAGTTCGGTGATCGCCGTCTCCGCCTCGGCGTCGGCGCCGGTGAAGGGCTCCTCCTTGTGGTCGCCCAGACCGAGCGCCAGCGGCAGCACGGCGAGCGCGGCGACCAGGGCCAGCAGCAGTAGATTGATCTTCGTGTTGCGTTTCACCGGGCCACCGCCTCGTCCTCGCGCCGGGCCGCCAGGACGCCCAGACGGGTCAGCTCGCCCTTGCTGGACTGGGTGAGCAGCCGCATCACCAGCACCGTCAGCAGGCCCTCGCTCACCGCGAGCGGGATCTGCGTCACGGCGAAGATGGAACCGAACTTGCCGAGCGCGCCCAGGAACCCGCTGCCGGGGTCCGGGAAGGCGAGCGCCAGCTGCACGCTGGTCACGCAGTACGTCGCCAGGTCGGCGAGGAACGCCCCGAAGAACACGGCGGCCATCAGCGGCACGTCGAGGCGGCGCAGCAGACGGTAGACGCCGTAGCCCACCCAGGGGCCGGCGATCGCCATGGAGAAGACGTTGGCGCCGAGCGTGGTCAGGCCGCCGTGGGCCAGCAACAGGGCCTGGAACAGCAGGGTGATGGTGCCCAGCACCGCCATGACCGGCGGCCGGAACAGGACGGCGCCCAGCCCGGTTCCGGTGGGGTGGGAACAACTCCCGGTCACCGACGGCAGCTTGAGCGCGGACAGGACGAACGTGAACGCTCCGGAGGCGCCGAGGAGCAGAGTGCTCTCGGGATGCTCCCTGACCTCACGGGTGAGGGAGCGGACTCCGTGGACGACAAACGGGGCGGACGCGACGCCCCAGGCGATCGCGTGCGCCGGAGGCAGAAAACCCTCGGCTATGTGCATGGCCCGGCAGACCCTCTCCAGCACCTCGTGGATGGTTGACGCGCCTTGGCCGGTCTCCTGGCTGACGGGTACCACCGCCCGAACTCCGCCTTCCCGGGTCGCAAGGACCCAGTGGCTGCCCGTGAGGGCCGGAGCCGGACTTCCCGATCACAGTGGCGAGGGCCGCACCGGTTTCGCACCGGATTTCCCGTTCACCAAGGCGTGGTGACACTAGTGCCCGGGACAGGACGGTGACAAGCACACCCCGGGGGGCGCACGGACCGTGCCCCGGCCCCGGGACGCCACCCCCCGCGCCCCGCCCGGCCCTCCGGCCGCAGACCGTGATCATCGTCACGGTGCGCGGACCGGGGGAGGTCCGTCCCGGGACTCAGGACGCCGTGGCCGGCTTCCCCGCGCGGACGCGGGCGCGGGGGACGGGGCGTTCACGGGACCGGTCGCCCTCGGCCCACAGCGAGCGCACATGCCCGAGGTGGCGGCTCATGCACCGCTCGGCGCCCTCCGCGTCCCCGGCCACCATCAGATCGAGCAGCTCGATGTGCTCCTCGGCCGAGGGGATCAGCCGGTCGCTCTCGTCGAGCGTGGTCAGCCCGTACAGGCGCGACCGCTTGCGCAGGTCGCCGACGGTCTCGACCAGCCGGTCGTTGCCGCCGAGCGCCAGCAGCGAGAGATGGAACTGCCGGTCGGCCTCCAGATAGCCGATCAGGTCGTGCTCGCGGGCCGCGGCCACGATCATCCCGGCCACCGGCCGCAGCGCCTCCAGCTGCTCACGGGAGGCGCTGCGGGTGATCCGGCCGATCATCGGGACCTCGATGAGCATGCGGATCTCGCTGTACTGGTCGAGGTCGCGCTCGTCGACCTCGGTGACCCGGAAGCCCTTGTTGCGCACCGGCTCGACGAGACCTTCGCGGGCGAGATCGAGCATCGCCTCGCGCACGGGCGTCGCGGAGATGCCGAAGTCCTCCGCGAGCCCGGGCGCCGAGTACACCTCGCCCGGCTGGAGTTCACCGGAGATCAGCGCGGCCCGCAGGGCGTGGGCGACCTGGTCACGCAGCCGCTCGCGGGTCGTGACGAGGTTGCGCTGGAGGTGCCCCATGGTGTTCCCTTCGTGCCGCCGCGGAAGCACCAGAGTACAATGTCACGTTGTTTTCGCCGGGGCCGTACGGCAGTCGTCCCTCACAGCAGGAACCCCGCCGGGAACGGGTCGTCCGGGTCGAGGAAGTACTGGGCCGTGCCCGTGATCCAGGCCCGGCCCGTGATCCGCGGCACCACCGCGGGCACCCCGCCGACCTCCGTCCGCGCCACCAGCCGGCCGGTGAACTCGGTCCCGATGAACGACTCGTTGACGAAGTCCCGGTCCAGCGGCAGCTCCCCGCGCGCGTGCAGCTGGGCCATCCGCGCCGAGGTGCCGGTGCCGCACGGCGAACGGTCGAACCAGCCGGGGTGGATGGCCATCGCGTGCCGCGAGCGCCGCGCGTCCGACCCGGGAGCGGCGAGGTACACGTGCTTGAGTCCGGCGATCTCCGGCTGCGCAGGATGGACGGGCCGGTGGCCGGGCGACGCGTTCACCGCCTCCATCACCGCCAGCCCCGCGGCGAGCAGATCGTCCCCCCGGGCCCGGTCGAACGGCAGCCCCAGCGCGTCCAGTTCGACGAACGCGTAGAAGTTGCCGCCGTAGGCGAGGTCGTAGGTCACCGGCCCGTACCCGGGCACCTCCACCGTGCGGTCCAGGCCCACGCAGAACGACGGCACGTTGGTGAGCGTGACCGCCTTCGCCGCGCCGTCCTCCACCTGCACGTCGACGACGACCAGTCCGGCCGGGGTGTCGAGGCGGACGGTGGTGACGGGTTCGGTGACCGCCACCATCCCGGTCTCCACGAGCACGGTCGCCACGCCGATCGTGCCGTGCCCGCACATCGGCAGCAGCCCGGAGACCTCGACGAACAGCACCCCGTAGTCGGCGTCCGGCCGGGTGGGCGGCTGAAGGACCGCGCCGCTCATCGAGGCGTGGCCGCGCGGCTCGTACATCAGCAGCGTACGGACGTGGTCCAGGTGTTCGGCGAAGTGGCGGCGGCGTTCGGCCATGGTGGCGCCGGGGACGACCCCGATGCCGCCGGTGACGACACGGGTGGGCATCCCCTCGGTGTGCGAGTCGACGGCGTGGAGGACATGACGAGTGCGCACGAACGTCCCTTTCGGTCGGGGCCGGGTCTCAGCGGTGGCCCTCGGCGACGGCCTTCTCGGTGGCCGCGCGGATCTCGGCCGCGAGCGTGTCGGGCAGCGGCGTCCGCGGCGGCCGGGAGGGTCCGCCGTGCGCCCCGGCGATGTCCATCGACAGCTTGATCGCCTGGACGAACTCGGTCCTGGAGTCCCAGCGCAGCAGCGGGTGCAGCGACCGGTACAGCGGCAGCGCGGCGGCGAGGTCGTGCGCGACGGCGGCGCCGTAGAGCCGGACGCAGGACTCCGGGAACGCGTTCGGGTAGCCGGCGACCCAGCCGACCGCGCCGGCCACGGCCAGCTCCAGCAGCACGTCGTCCGCGCCGATCAGCAGGTCCAGCTCCGGGGCGAGTTCGGCGATCCGGTAGGCCCGCCGCACATCGCCGGAGAACTCCTTCACGGCCACGATCCCGGTCTCGGCGTGCAGCCGGGCCAGCAGCTCCGGGGTGAGGTCGACCTTGGTGTCGACGGGGTTGTTGTAGGCGACGACGGGCAGTCCGGCCCGGGCGGCCTCGGCGTAGTGGGCGCTCACCGCGCGTTCGCCGGCCCGGTAGGCGTTCGGCGGCAGGAGCAGCACGCTGCCGCAGCCGGCGTCGGCGGCCTGCTCGGCCCAGCGCCGCGCCTCGGCACTGCCGTACGCGGAGACGCCGGGCATCACCCGGGCCCCGTCGCCCGCGGCCTCCACCGCCGTACGGACCACCCGCGCCCGCTCCGCGTCGGAAAGGGTCTGGTACTCGCCGAGCGAGCCGTTGGGCACGACACCGTCGCAGCCGCTCGCGATCAGCCGCCGCACGTGGGCGGCGTAGGCGTCGTGGTCGACGGAGAGGTCCTCGCGCAGCGGTAGCGCGGTGGCGACCATGATGCCGCGCCAGGGACGGCCGGCGCTCCAGGAACCGCTGGTGGTCATGTCGGGAACCCTTCTGTGGTGGAAGTGGTGTGCCGGCCGGGACGGCCGGCCAGCGCGGCCAGCGTCACGGGCGCGGCCAGCGGGCGGCGTTCCGGCGAGGGCGGCATCCCCGAGCCCGCCGCGAGGCAGGCCACGGCGGTGCCGCACACCCGGCCCTGGCACCAGCCCATCCCGGCGCGGGTGAGCAGCTTGACCGTGCGGGCGTCCCCCGCCCCGTGACCGGCGACGGCCTCGCGGATCCGGCCCGCGGTGACCTCCTCGCAGCGGCACACGTCCGTCGCGTCGTCGAGCCAGCCGGTCCAGCCGGGGCGGGGCGCGTGGACGGCGGCCATGAGGCCGGCGAAGGCCCGCTGCCGGGCCCGCCCGCGCAGCAGGTGCCGCAGCCGGGCCCCGGGCAGGGTCCGGCCGGCCAGCAGACCGGCGACGGCGGCAGCGGCGATCTCGCCCTCCAGCAGAGCCAGCCGGACCCCACCGACCCCGCCGGTCTCGCCCGCGGCCCACACCCCGGGCACCGAGGTCCGCTGACGGGCGTCGAGGGCGAGCGCGTGCGCCCCGTCCGGGGTGGGGCGGGTCGTGCAGCCCAGTGCCGTCGCCAGGTCGATCTGAGGGACCAGCCCGTGTCCGACCGCGAGCGCGTCGCACTCGATCCGGCGGCCCGGCCCCGCCACGGGCCGCCAGTCGCGGTCGAGCCGTGACACCGTGACGGCCTCCACCCGGTCCGTGCCGTGCACCCGGGTGACGGCGCTGCGCCCGTGCACGGGAACCCGGTGGCGCAGCAGGGCGGTTCCGTGCCGGGCGGCCTCGACGAGTTTTTCCGGCACGGCCGCGAGCACGTCCGGACGGCGGGCGTACGCCGGATGGCTCCCGGCCTCCACCACCGCGGGCACCCGCGCTCCGGCCGCGGCGAGCGAGGCGGCGACCGCGAGCAGCAGCGGGCCGCTGCCCGCGACGACGATCCGCCGGCCGGGCAGGACGAGCCCCGCCTTCAGCATGGCCTGCGCCCCTCCGGCGCCGACGACACCGGGCAGGGTCCAGCCGGGGAACGGCAGTTGACGCTCGTACGTCCCGGTCGCCAGCAGCACCGTACGGGCCCGGACGAGGACCGGACGGTCGTCGTCCGTGACCGCGTGCACCCCGAACCCCTCGCCGGACCCGTCGCCGGGCGGGCGGGCCACGCTCCAGACCTGGTGCGCGGCCAGGTGGGTCACCGGGCCGGCGGCGAGGCGGCGGCTCAGCCCGGCGTAGGCCCGGCGGCCGTGGTGGAGCGCCTCGGGACGGCGGGCGCCGAGGCCGGGGGAGGGGTGCCGGTAGTACTGCCCGCCGATCCGCTCGCCCGCGTCCAGCAGGGCCACGCGCAGGCCGAGTTCACCGGCCGTGACCGCGCCGGCGAGGCCCGCGGGACCGGCGCCGATCACCGCCAGGTCGTACACCGGGTCAGACGGCGAGGTCGGCATGACCGTGTCCCTCCTGGGTGGTGACGGCGGCGCCGGGGCGGGCCGGGTCGAGACAGGCACGCCGGTTGGGGCGTCCGTCGATCGTCACCAGGCAGTCGTGGCAGTGCCCGATGCCGCAGAAGGCCCCGCGCGGCCGGCCGCCCTCGCGGGTGGTGCGCCAGGCGAGCACACCGGCCGCCCAGAGCACGGCCGCCACGGACTGGCCGGGCAGCGCGGACAGGGACCGGCCGTCGAAGGTGATCTCGAACGCGTCCCCCGGTGACGCGCCGACGAGTTCGGCGGGGCTGCGGTCACGCGCCATCGCGCGGCTCCTCTCTCACGGGAGCCGTCCGAAGGGCTCCGCTGCTTCTCCGGGGCCGCCCTCGAAGCGCTCCGGCCTGAACGGGTGGATGTCCAGCGGGAGTTTGCCCCCGGACGCCAGGGCCGCGACGATGTGCCCGGTCGCCGGGGCCAGCCCGATCCCCGCGCCCTCGTGGCCGCAGGCGTGCAGCAGTCCGGGCCGGCGCGGGTCGGCGCCGACGGCGGGCAGATGGTCCGGTAGGTAGGGGCGGAACCCGGCGTAGGCCCGGATCGCGCGCACCGCGCCGAGTACCGGGAACAGACGCACCGCCTGGGCCGCGAGACGGGTGAGCGCCTCCACGGACGGCGTGCGGTCGAAGCCGACCCGTTCCCGGCTGGCGCCGATCAGCACCGGCCCCGCCGGGGTGCCCTCGACGACGGCCGAGGTCTGCAGGGCCGCCGAGTCGCTGGCGACGTCGGCGACGTAGTCCGCGGCGTACACCTTGTGCCGCACGACGCGCGGCAGCGGCTCGGTGACGAGGACGAACCCGCGGCGGGGCAGCACCGGAAGCCCGACACCCGCCAGCCCGGCCACCTCCCCGCCCCAGGTGCCCGCCGCGTTGACGACGAACGGGGCGTGGACCTCACCGGAGGGCGTCCGCACGCCCCGCACCTCGCCGCCCGGACCGGTCAGGACCGCGGTTACCAGCTCGCCCGCCCGGAGCCGCACCCGGTCCCCGGCCGCGCGCAGCAGATGGGCCGCGGCGAGGGCGGGCTGCACCTGGGCGTCCTGGGGGTAATGGACGCCTCCCGCGAGGCCGGGGGCCAGATGCGGTTCCAGCTCGGCGAGCCGGCCGGCGGGCACGTCGTCCGCGGTGACGCCGCGGGCGCGCTGCCGGCCGGCGAGGTCCCGCAGGGCGGCGAGCCCCTCGCCGTCCTCGGCGACGACCAGGCCGCCCTTCGGTTCGTACTCGACGGCCGACGGCAGCTCGTCGGCGAGTTCCCGCCACAACCGGGCCGAGAACAGGGCCAGTTCGAGCTCGGGCCCCGGTTCCTTGTCGGAGACGAGGAGGTTCCCCTCGCCGGCTCCGGTGGTGCCGCCGGCGACGGGTCCGCGGTCGATCACGGTGACGGTGAGGCCGGCGCGGGCGGCGTAGAAGGCGCAGGCCGCGCCGACCACGCCCGCCCCGACCACGATGAGATCCGGAGAGTGTCTCGTGGGCACCTCAGTAATATTTCACATTGCACAGAGGCTGCCAAGGGTGCCGCACCCTCGTCGCGCGGAGCCGGTGCACTCCCGGGTGCGGACACTGACGCCCCTTCAAGGACACGTGGCTGCACGGGGGTTGTCAGTGCAATTTCACATTACTACGTTACGTATCACATGGTGCCGGTCGTCGAGCGCGGCCCTCTCTCCACGGCCGACGCCCTCCCGGGCGGCACCGGCGCACCCCCCCTCGTCCACCCCACTCCCCACAGGAGTCATCGGTGTTCCTCTCGCGAACCCCGCACAGCTCCCGCGCCCGCCGCAGAGGGCGGCGCATATCCCTGCTCGCCGTCACGGCGGCGCTCACCGCGGGCCTCACCGGTCCGCCCGGCACCTCCCACGCCGCACCCGGCACCCCCCACGCCGCGCCCGGCACCTCCCACGCCGCGCCCGGCACCTCCCACGCCGCGCCCGGCACCTCCCACGCCGCACCGCCCCTCCGTGCGGCCGCCGTCGCCCCGCGGCCCGGCCACGACCACGCCGAGCACCTCGCCGAAGCGCCCCGGCCCGGCGCCCGGCGGCTCCCCGCCCCCGGAGGCGGCCGGGCCGACGGCCTCGTCCCCGGCCCCGCCACGGCGCCGCCCGGGGCGGGCACCCGCACCCTCGCGCCCTGCACCCTCGACGGGGTCACCGGGCTGACCCCCGAGCGGTTCGCGGACTTCCTCACCGACCCGGCCGTCACCGCCGACGGCTGTCTGCGCACCCTGCTGTGGACCTGGGACGGCCGCCTCGCACCCGTGATGTCGGACGCGCACGTCCAGGCCGTCTCCCGGCGTGCCGCCGCGCTCGCCCCCGCCCACGACGGCACCGGCGGCACGCACCTGCCGGAGCTGTTCACCTACCTCCACGCGGTGTCCTACCACGACTTCTCCCGCGCCGAGATCGACGTCACCGACGCCCCGACCGTCGCCGCGATGCGCCGGGCCGTCGCCGCCCTCGGCGCCGCCGCCCGGACCTTCGACCCCACCCGCAGCAACGCCGAGACCCTGCGCGAGGCCCTCTACGCGGCCTGCGCCCCGGGCCTGCGCCGGTACCAGCTCCCGCTGGTGAAGCGGGTCCTCGCCACCATGGGGCCCGGCCGCACCACCGCCCAGGACACCGTCTGGGCCGGTGCCGCGCTCGCCGCGCTCTCGCTCAACTACCTCGGCGTGTACCCGGGCAACAGGGACACGGCCTTCCACGACGCCGTCGTCGCGGACCCCTCCTACCGCGCCGCCTTCCGGGCCTTCGCGGACCACGGCCACCTCAAGGACCGGCCCAACGCCTGGGTCGTGCGCGACGCCCTCGGCGAGTACGGCCGCTTCGGGCAGATCGACCGGCTGCGCGCCGAGACCGTCACCGGACTGGGCACCCTCCTCGGCACCACGGCCCGCACCTTCGGGGACCGCAGCGCCCCCTGGGCGAAGACGGCGTCCTGGCTGATCGAGTTCGACGCCTGTGCCCCGTACCGCGTGTGCCGCGAGGACATCGAACGCCTCCTCTTCCCCCGGACCTACACCTACGACACCGACGCGCACGGCGACACCCTGCGGGTCCGCACCGGCCTCGACCGGGCGACCGTCGACCGGCTCTACTACGCGAGCAAGCAGGTCAAGGCCCAGTTCCACCGGATCCTCGGCACCCTGGAACCGCTGCCCGGCGACACCAACAGAACCCTCGGCACCGTCCTGTACGCCTCCCGCGCCGACTACGAGACCTTCCATCCGCTGCTCACCGGCATGGGGACCGACAACGGCGGCATCTACATCGAACGCGGCGCGACCTTCTACACGTACCAGCGCCGCGTCCCGCAGGACTCCTCGCTCACCCTGGAGGAGCTGTTCCGCCACGAGTACACCCACTACCTCAACGGCAGATGGGCCGTGCCCGGCCTGTTCGGCGAGGGCACCTGGTACCAGGGGGACCGCACCACCGCCATGGACGAGGGAACCGCCGAGTTCCTCGCCGGCGCCACCCGCGACGACGGTGTCAGGGTCCGCAGGTCCCTGGTCGCCGGCATCGTCCGGGACACCGCGGACGGCGGACCGCGGATGACCGTCGACCGGATCCTGCACGCCACCTACGACGGCGACGGCTTCCGCTTCTACCCCTACGCGGGCACGTTCTTCTCCTATCTGTGGCGGGAACGTCCCGCCCTGCTGCGGGAGATGTACCGGCAGCTGCGCGCCGACGCCCCGGCGGCCTTCGACACCTGGCGCGACCGCCTCGGCGCGGACACCGCGCTCCAGCGGGACTACGACGCCTTCCTCGACGAGCAGATCGCCCACGTCGACGACCTGTACGTGCCGACCACCCGGCACACCCCGGTCGCGGACCTGGGTGCCGCCACCGCCGCCGAGGCGCGGGCCTCGTTCGCCGCGGTCACCTACGCGACGCCCGAGTGCGCCACGGGCGGCAGCACGGACCGGCCGCGCTTCGTGTGCACCGGGAGGATCACCGCGAACCTCGCGGACGCGGAGAGCGCCGACCGGGTCTTCGCGGACATGGCGGAGACGGTGGACCTTTTCCTCCTGGAGCGCGGTTCGGGAGGGGTGAACAACCTCGCCGACATGAACTGCTCCTTCGGCGAGGTGACCGTCTGGTCCACGGGCCGCGCCGGCACCGCCGACTACCGCTGCGAGGGACCGCTGCGGCCCTGACCGTCCCTCACCGGGCGGCGGGGGGCGGCGTCAGCCGAGCCTGTCGCCCGGCAGGACCGGGTGCGCCTCCAGCTCCGGGGCCGCCAGAAGGTCCGCGATCAGTTCGGGGGAGCCGCCGACGTAGGTGCTGACCAGGTCCACGTCACCGCCGACGCACCAGGCCAGGTCCTGCGGCCACCACAGGTCGGGCAGCTCGGCGAACTCGTCCTCCGACACCGGCGAGACGGCGTCGGCCAGCGGCCCGGCGAGCAGCACCTTGTCCCGGTTCGGCATGGGGAAGGTGGGCACGCCGTCGAAGCCCCGGCGCCCGTACCCCGCCCACAGGCCGAACCAGCACCGCCCGGGCGTGGCCGTGTGCCGGGCCAGGAGGGGGATCAGGGCCCGGGCGACGACGGGCGGGGTCGGTCCCTCCGTGGCGTGCTCGTCCCAGACACCGGGCAGCCCGTACTCGTCGGCGTTGTGGTAGTCGCGGTCCACGCCGATCACCTCGTGCCAGTCGGTCAGCGGCGTCACCACGGTCCCGTGGGCGGCGGCCACCGTGTCCCAGCGCACCGGCCGTTCACCGAGCTCCGCGGGATGCAGCAGGCGCGCGTACGCGGCGAACCCCGGCGCGGCGACCCCGGCCACCGTCCCGAACGCGCCCGGTCCCGGGGGGCCTTCGGACACCCAGCCGGCGGGCCCGAGGTCGTCGGTGCAGACACGCAGACGTCCGTAGCGTTCGGGTGAGGGCTCCGGGTGCACCGGGCGTTCGTCGCTCATCCGCACAGTCTGCCCGAGCCCCGCCGGACGGCTGAGGGGCGGCCCTCCGCGCCGCGCGAGAAAACCGCCCCGGCACCCGGGTGCGGACGGGGTCACGGCATGACCTGCGTGCTCCCGAAGGCCACCACCAGGCGGCCGTCAGAGGCGAAGGACCAGCGCAGCGCGCCGGAGTACGAGGAGCACCGCGACCCGTCGGAGCCCGACCAGAACTGGTTCGAGCCGTCGCTGAGGGTGCCGTTGCCGAAGGAGAGGGAGTCCTCGACGGTCACCGGGCCGATGGGGCCGGTGTCGGGTTGCGCCGGGGAGGGCGCGGGCGCCCTGTGTCAGCCCCGGCGGCCGTACGCCACGAAATGGGCGGCGAAGAGGCGGATGCCGGACGGGTCGTGCTCGGCCTGCCGGAACGCCTCGTCCCAGCGGGTGAGGTCCTGCGGCCCGGCCAGACCCTCGGCGAGCAGGGCGTCGCGGGCCGCCCAGGCGGGCCCGCGCATCCCGGGAGGAGGCGTGACGACCTCGATGTGCCCCTCGAAGACCGCCGGCTCCAGACCGGCCGCGGTCAGCAGTTCGTCGAGACGGCCGCCGACGGAGAGGTCGTTGCCGCGGCGCCGGTGCAGCTCCCGGTAGCGGTCCTCCAGCTCCAGCAGGGCCTCGGGCGCACCGCGCAGCCGGAAGCAGCGCACGTCGATGTCGACCAGGTACACCGTGCCGCCGTCCGGCCGGGCCAGGGAGGCCAGATGGTCCACCACGGCCTGCTCCCGGCCGCCGTTGTGGGCCAGGACGTGCCGCAGCATCACCAGATCGAACGACCCCGGCGGCAGCCCGGTGGCGTCGGCGGACGCGGCGGCGGTGCGCACGGGCGCACCGGCCCGTGCGGCGAGCGCCGAGGCGACCGTGAGCGCCTTCTCGTCCCGGTCGACGGCCCACACCTCGCCGTCCGGGCCGACGAGGCCGGCCAGGCGTACGGAGACCGCGCCCGGCCCGCACCCCACATCGGCGATCCGCGCGCCGGGCACCGCCCCGGCGGCACGCCACAGTCCGTGTTCGCGGCGCTCGGCGGCCTCGGCCATCATCCGGTAGCGCGCGATCTCCGGCTCGCTGAGAGGCAGCAGATAGTCGGCCACGTTCCCCATCGTGCACCGGACGGGCGCGAGCCGCCCGTCCGCACCGCCCCGGGCCCGGTGGCCGGGGCGGTGCGGACGGGTCGTCCCCGCGGGTCAGTGCAGCTCGACCGGGAGGGTGCGGTGGCCGTTGGAGATGAAGGAGTCCACGGCCTCCAGCTCCTCGGCGGGCACCGCGAGCCGCAGGCCGGGGAAGCGGCCGAAGAGCGCGGGCAGCGCGACGGACGCCTCCAGGCGGCCCAGGGGCGCGCCCAGGCAGTAGTGGACGCCGTACCCGAAGGCGAGATGCTCCTTGTCGGCCCGGGTGACGTCGAAGACGGCGGCGTCCGGACCGTACCGGCCGGGGTCGCGCCCCGCGGCGGCGTACGCGGCGAGGATCGCCTCGCCCCGGGCGACGACCGTGCCCCGAGGGCCGCCGAAGTCGCTCATCTCCAGGTCCTCCACGGCGTACCGCAGCGGCAGGCTCGCCACCGGCGCGTCCATCCGCAGCGTCTCCTCGACCACGTCCTGCCAGGACGCGCGCCCCGCCCGGAGATGGGCGAGCTGGCTGGGGTGGGTGAGCAGCAGATGGACGGCGTTGTCCAGGAGGTTGACGGTGGTCTCGTGCCCGGCGCTGATCACCAGCATCAGGGTGTCGAGCAGCTCCTGTTCGTCCAGCCGGGAGTCGTCCTCGTCGTCACGCGCGGCGATGAGCGCCGAGGTCAGGTCGTCGCCCGGCGAGCGCCTCTTCAGCGCGACGAGTTCGCCGAGCACCGCGTAGAACCGGGTGTAGACGTCGGTGACCTCCTCCGGAGTCGCGGAGGTGTGGAAGACACCGTCCACGACGGCCCGCAGCTCCGCGCCCATCTCCGCGGGGAGGCCGAGGAGTTCGCCGATGACCTGGATGGGCAGGGGGTAGCAGAACTCCTCGCGCAGGTCGACGGACGGACCGCGGCGCCCGGCCTCCGCGACGCCGTCGAGCAGCGTCTTCGTGATCTCCTCCACGCGGGGCTGGAGGGCGGCGGTGCGGCGGGCCGTGAACGCCGTGGCGACCAGCCGGCGCAGCCGCCTGTGGTCGGCGCCGTACGCGGTGAACATGTTCTGCACCGCGACCCAGGTGAACAGCGGCCACTCGGGCGACACCTCACCGTCGATCCAGCGTTTCCAGTGGCGTCGCGGGTCCTTCGACACCCGGGGGTCGGTGAGCAGCCGCTTGAGCAGTACGGGGCTGCTGACCGCCCATGCCCTGACGCCGCCGGGGAGTTCGACGAGCGTGACGGGGCCGTTCGCGCGGACACGCTCGGCCTCGCCGTGGATGTCGCGGCCAGTGGGGTCGATCACCAGCGGTCGCGGGTCGGCCATCAGGACTCCTGGGGGGATCGGGTGCGGTGGCCCGGCCACGCTAGGGCGCGAGGGCGCCGGTGACGAGAGCGCCTCGGCCCGAGCGCAAAGATCCGGCCGCGGGCCGCCACGGCCGGCGACGCCGCCCGGGGCCGGTGGGACGGGTCCCGGTGACACCCATGACGAGCGGGTGCAGGGCGGTGTCCGCGGCGATGGACAGCCGGTTGTGCTTGGCGCCGCCCCGCGCGGTGTTCGCCACCGCCCCCGGTGCGTCCAGCCGGCCGGTCGGGGTGCCGTCCGGGTGGCGGCAGTGCACTCCGTCCGCCGTCGTGGCGGCCCGCAGCCGGCCGCTGTCGCCGAAACGGAGACCGCCGAAACGGAGACCGTCGAAACGGAGACCGCCGAAACGGGGACCGTCGAAACGGGGACCGCCGAAACGGGGACCGCCGAAGCAGCCGGCGCCGCCCGGCGGGATCGCCGCGAACACGTCACCGCGCGAGAGCGTGCCGTCGGGGCGCACACCGTGGGCGCGTATGCACCCGCCGCGCGTGTCCGAGACGTACGACTGCCGCTCGCCGGGGGAGAGGACCAGCCCGTCGGGCGGATCCGGCCCGTCGGCGGCGAGCTCGGCGTCGACGGTCACCGGGCCGATCCGGTAGCTGCTGCCGGCCTCTGACGTCGGCGTGATCCGGACGTCGGTGCGATCCGGGCGGCGCCGTGATCAGGACGCCGGTCCCTGGTCCTGTCGCGCCTCGCCCACCGCCGCCTCGTAGGCGAGCAGGGTGTCGACGAACATCCGGCGCTGATCGGGCGTCAGCGGGTCGAGCGCCTTGCGCCAGGCGGCGGCACCGGGGGCGAGCCAGGCCCTGATCGCGGGCTCCTGGTCGGCCGCGACGGTGACGATCCGGCGCCGCCGGTCCGTCTCGTCCTCGCGGCGGTCCAGGATGCCCATCCCGTGCAGATCGCCGACCAGCAGGCTGGCCGTCGTCGGCGCGACCTGGAGCCGGGCGGCCAGTTCGTTCACGGTCGTCGGGCCGTCGAACAGCAGACAGGACAACAGCGACAGGTGCCGGGGCGCCAGCGGGAAGGACCGCAGGGCCTCGGGGACCGGGATCTTCTTCGCGCGGCCGACCATGCGGGGCATGAGCAGCAGCAGCGCCCGTACGGCGTCGTCCAGGCCGTCGGCGCCGTCTGCCGCCGGTTCTTCGTGCGTGGGCACGGCGGCGCCTCCTTCCATGTATTTATCTTTGGATCCAAAGATGCTTTACTTGCAAAGTGAATCGCCCTGCATGTTACCCATCGGCGTGAACGGAGATCCACCATGCCGCACTTCAGCGTGCACATCCGCGAAGAGACCCTCGACGGAACGGTCGAGCCCCGGCTCATCGCCGCCCTGACCGACGCGGTCGGACAGGTCTACGGCGAGGGCTTCGGCCGTCTGGTCGGCGTCGACCTGATCGGCGTCCCGCAGCACCGGCGCGGCATCGGCGGCGTCCCGACCGACAAGGACGCCCCGCACATCACTTTCAGCATGCGCGAGGCCGCGTACCACCTCGACGAGGTCCCCGACGCGGCTGCCCGCCTGGTCGCCGCCGTCACCGACGCGACGGCGGCCGTGCTCGGCGAGCACGTCCGGGAGCAGATCGTCCTCACCCTCGCCGGTGTGCCGGAGGGCCGCACCGGCGTCGCCGGCGCGGTGGCCTGAGCCGCGCCGGCGCACGGCCGTCGGGTCCCCGGGAGGCGCTGGGCGGGCCGGGGCCCCCGCAACGGCGACGCCGAAGACGGTACGGGGCCGAGGAGCCGGAGCCCCGTCCGGTGCGGGCCCGCACCGGACGGGGTCTCACCCCGGGCGCCGGGGGTCCGCCCCGGCCCGCCGGTCAGCTCTCGCCGTTCGTCCCCGGCCGTTCGCCTCCGGCCGGCCGGAGGCCGGCTTCGTCGACGACCGCGTGCTCCAGCACGGCGGAGCCGGACAGGAGCGTGCCCGTCCGGCCGTAGGACGTGTCCTCGGTCAGCACACTGCGGGAGCCGAGGAACGTGTAGTCGTCCGCGTCGAAGACCCACTCGGTGCGGACGCCGTAGCGCGTGTCGACACGGGCGATGCCGAGCCCCTGGCGGCCCACCGCGTCCCGGGCCCGGGACGCCTCGGTGACACCGGGGATCCGCGCGGCGGCCCGGTAGAGCGCGGCGGCCGTACGCGGGGGAGTGAGCCCGCCCAGCAGGGAGCCGATCTGCTCGAACACCGCCTGGTCCCGCTCGCGGCCCTCCGCCTTCGGGGTCCGCGCGTACAGGTGGGCGAGCAGCTCGCCGGGGTCCGTGGGCAGGGACGCGAGCCAGCGGTAGGTGGGCCGGCCGAACCCGGCCGGCGTGCCACCGGTGTCACCGAGCTCGGCGTTGACCGGCAGGGTCTCCCCGTCCTCCCGGATCAGTCCGAGCCGTTGCAGCGGCCTCGGGTCCTGTGCCGTCCACACCTCCCGGTCCCGCAGGGGACCCATGACGGCCTTGCCGCTGGTGAGGTCGGCCCCGCGGGCCCGCTCGCGGGTGTACACGAACTGGTCGTCCCGCACGACGAGACCGGCCTGCCTGCCCGTGGCGTCGGAGATGCGGTCGAGCAGGGCGGCGGCCGGCTGGATGTCCGTGGCGGCCTTGTGCCGTGCGGTCCCGCCGCCGTCGTGGTCGGTGCCGGACAGGGCGATGCCCGTGGTCAGGGCGCAGGCCAGGGCGAGCGCGGTGGCCGGCGCGAGAAGCGCGGGCCGCAGCAGCCGGTGGCGCCGCCCGCGCGCGGATACGGTGGCCTGGTCCCGGTCGATGTGACGCATGAGTGTGTCCTTGTGACGGAGGTGCTGCTCGCGCGGCAGGTCCCACTCGGCAGGGGCCGGCAGCAGACGGGCGATCTCCTCGCGGTCGCCGCCGTGCTCCGGGGAAGCGGAGGTGGCCTTGTCGGTCATGTGGGTTCCTCCCGCACGGTCAGGGCCGCGATCGCGGCCGCACCTGTTCTCTCTCCGCGGCCGTCGCGTGGTTCCGGTCCGGGCGCCGGCCGCTTCACGGGTCCGGTGGCGGGCCCGGCCGCGGGCCGCTTCACGGGTCCGGCGGCGAGCTCGGCCGCGGGCCGTTTCGCGGGTCCGGCGGCGAGCTCGGCCGCGGGCCTTTTCGCGGGTCCGGCAGCGGGCCTGGCCGCGGGCCCGGCCGTGGGTCGTTTCGCGGGTCCGGCGGACCCGTCCGCCGGTTCGTCCGCGGGTCTGTCCGCCGGTTCGTGCGTCGATCTCTCCGCCGGTCCTCGCACCGGTCCTGTCATCGGTTCCTCTGCCGGTCCTGTCATCGGTTCCTCTGCCGGTCCTGCCGGTCCTGCCGGTCCTGCCGGTTCTCCCGGTCGCCCTTGCGTCTGTCCCTGCCCGGGCCCTCGCTCCCGTCCTCGCCCCGGTTCCCGCCCCGGTCCGTCCTCCGTCAGGCGGGCCAGTCTCCTGCGGGCACGCGACAGCCGTGAGCGCACCGTTCCGACGGCGATCCCCAGCGCGTCGGCCGTCTCCCGGTAGCCGAGCCCCGACCACACGCACAGCGCCAGCACCTCGCACTCCTGGCGCCGCAGCCGGCTCAGCGCCGTGTGCACGGCACGCAGCCTGCGCGCGTCGTCGAGACGCCCCACGGTCGCGGGTGCGAAGTCCTCCTCCACGCGCGGCCGGGGCTGCCGGGCCAGGAACAGCTGTCTTCGGCGCAGGCCCCGTCGGGCGTTCTCGGCCTTGTGCGTGGCGATGCCCAGGAGCCAGGGCAGCAGGGAGCCGCCCTCCTCGTGCACCCGTTCCCGGGTCCGCCATGCGGCCAGGAAGGTCTCGGACATGACCTCCTCGGCGGTCGACCAGTCGCCGGTCAGCCGCAGGCCGTGGTTGTAGACGGCACGGGCGTGATCCTCGTACAACTGGGCGAACGCCTCGCGGTCCCCCTCGCGCACCCGTCGGCGCGTCTCGTTCTCTGTGTCCCTCACACCCGTATCTCTCCGTGGCGACCCGGGCGTTCCTGTGGCCTGTGTCACGCCCCGCGTCACGCGGGTGCCGCTCCGCGGCGCAGTGGCCCGCCGGCGGTCGGATTCTCCCCGACCTGGGTGCCGCCGGGCCCTTCGGGCCGCCTCGACCGGGCCCCGGCGGACTCTTCGGCCCGCCCCGGCTTGCGTTCGGTTGCAACCGGCTTGCGCAGGCAGCCCCCTGTCCGGGCCCGCAAGCACGCAACCCGCTTGCGCGACTTGCGCTAGCCTTGCGGCCATGACGCGACGACTTGCCCAGGTGGCCAAAAAGGTGGGAGTCAGCGAGGCCACGGTCAGCCGTGTGCTCAACGGCAAGCCCGGTGTCTCCGAGGCGACCCGGCAGTCCGTGCTGACCGCGCTGGACGTGCTGGGCTACGAGCGGCCCACCCAGCTGCGGGGCGAGCGCGCCCGGCTCGTGGGCCTCGTGCTGCCGGAGCTCCAGAACCCGATCTTCCCGGCGTTCGCGGAGGTGATCGGCGGCGCGCTGGCCCAGCAGGGCCTGACACCCGTGCTGTGCACCCAGACCCAGGGAGGGGTCTCCGAGGCCGACTACGTCGAGCTGCTGCTCCAGCAGCAGGTGTCCGGCGTGGTGTTCGCCGGCGGGCTGTTCGCGCAGGCCGACGCGCCGCACGACCACTACCGTCAACTGGCCGAGCGCAACATCCCGGTGGTCCTGGTCAACGCGTCGATCGACGGGCTGGACTTCCCCTGCGTCGCCTGTGACGACGCGGTCGCCGTCGAACAGGCATGGCGCCATCTCGCCTCGCTGGGCCACGAGCGCATCGGCCTGGTCCTCGGCCCCGGCGACCATGTGCCCTCGAACCGCAAGCTGGCGGCCGCGCGCGCCGTGGCGGAGTCGACCGGCGGAAGCCTGCCGGACGAGTTCGTCATGCGGTCGATCTTCTCCCTGGAGGGCGGCCAGGCCGCCGCCGGGCGGCTGGTGGAGCGCGGTGTCACCGGGATCGTGTGCGCGAGCGACCCGCTCGCGCTCGGCGCGATCCGGGCCGCTCGCAGGCGGGGGCTGTCCGTACCCGGCGACGTGTCCGTCATCGGGTACGACGACTCCGCCTTCATGAGCTGCACCGAGCCGCCCCTGTCGACGGTCCGCCAGCCCATCGAGGCGATGGGCCGCGCCGCCGTCGAGCTGCTCTGCGCCCAGATCCAGGGCACCCAGGCCCACCCGGGCGAACTGCTCTTCGAGCCCGAGCTCGTGGTGCGCAGTTCCACGGCGCAGCCGCCCGTGGGCTGACCTCCCCCGCTCTTCTCCGTCGGCACCGGTACCGGGACACCCCCGGACCGGTGCCGATGTGTTTGTGCGGCGCGAGCGCTCCGCCGGTCCGGGGCCGCAGGGCGACCGCATCGCATCACTGTCAAGCAATTGCGAAAACTGCACGAGATATTGCACTCATCTGTCGACGGTGGTTGAGTGTCCGGCACCTCACCTGCAGTTCCCCGCCAGGTGGGGTGCCTTCACCGTTCCGGAGCGAAAGAGAACCTCCCATGAGAAGTGCCCGGCTTCGCCGCAGCCGTCGTGCCGCCGCAGTCACTGTCGTCTCCGCCCTGACGCTGACCGCGCTCGCGGCCTGCGGCACGAGCAGCAGCAGTGACGGCGGTGGTGACGGATCCCAGCAGAACGGTTCCTCGGATGCCTCGGTGCCGCTGGATCCGAAGACGAAGGTGACGATCACGATCGACTGCATGCCGCCGGCGGCGAAGGCGGCCGAGCTGAAGGAGTGGAAGGAGGATGTCGCCGAGTTCAACCGGACGTATCCGAACGTGACGATCGAGGGGCGTTCCACGCCGGGTCAGTGTCTGGAGCCGCCGCGGTTCACGGCGATGCTGAAGGCGAAGTCGCAGCCGGACGTGTTCTACACCTACTTCACGGATCTGCCGCAGGTGCTGTCCGAGGACGGCGCGCAGGACATCACCGCCTACGTCAACGACAAGACGGTGCCGGC